>MFYT01000008.1 GCA_001789205.1 Candidatus Raymondbacteria bacterium RIFOXYA2_FULL_49_16
AAAATTAAAAAAGTGTAAAAATTAAGTGGTCACAGCACTAGTGGACACATTTTCCTCATATAGGGGTGGATTGCAATCGCCCCTACAGGGGAAATGTGTGCAGTATTCCAGGTATGTCGCCTGCTTTATCCGCAAGCAAACACGATCCAGGGCAGAGCGTAATATCAGTTAGATTAGTTTTTACCACAATACAACGTATTCCTGCGGCAACGGCCGACATGGCCCCGCGCGGCGAATCTTCAATTGCCACGCATTCATTGGGCTGTAGCGCGAGCCTTTTCAGCGCAGTCAGATAAGCGTCGGGACTTGGTTTGGACTGCTCATAGTCGTCGTGCGAAACAATTGTTTCGAAAAAAGGGGCCAGGCCGGTGTGAGTATGGACGTTGTCGAAATGCGCCCTGGACGCGCCGGTAACCACGGCAAGCTGGTAGGTGCGCGCCAGTTGCTCGAGTAGATCACGCACTCCAGGCAATATCCGAACATCGCGGGGAATCATGGCATTGAAATCAGGGTTGCGATCGTCAATAATTTTTTGGGTAACAGGAGAGGGAATCTTGAGCAATTGAGCGATTTCTGATGTATGTTTTCCCACACCCAGATACCAGCGTGCCCATTGATCGCGTGTCAACGCATAACCATTGCGCGCAAAAGCCGATTGCGTGGCATTGAAAAAAAGACATTCAGTGTCAACCAAGACACCGTCACTGTCGAAAAGAATGGCTTGTAGCATAGAAAATAAAAATAAATATTTAACCAGGGACAATGTAGGAACATTACATAAATGGATTCCCCGACAATCCCTGACCGATCCTGGTAAATCATGATTTCCATTCTGAATCATTTTCATATCTGGCCATATATTTAATATATTTATAAACCTTTATGACAGATTTGCATCTGCGGTTTATGCAGGACGCTTTCCGGCTTGCTGAAAAGGCGTACGAACAGGACGAAGTACCGGTTGGCGCGGTCGTGGTCTTTGAGAACAGGATTATCGGCAGGGGCTACAACAGGACTGAAGGGTTAAACGACCCTACCGCCCATGCTGAAATCATTGCTTTGGGCGCAGCAGCCGAATATTTAGGCAGCTGGCGCATGGAAGAAACGACCATCTATGTCACGCTCGAACCGTGTGTCATGTGTATTGGCGCTATTTTAAATGCGCGCGTAGCGAATATCTTCTACGGCGCAAAAGACGAGCGGTTCGGCTCGTGCGGCAGCAGGTACGATCTGGTGAAGGACAATCCCTACATCAGGAACGTGAGTGTGGTGCCGGGTATTATGGCCGAGGAGTCCGAAGCGCTTATTAAGATGTTTTTTAAAAATCTTCGCGAAAAGAAGAACGCGAAGAATAATTGAATATAATGGAGAGGTGCCAGAGTGGTTGATTGGGCCGGTCTCGAAAACCGGTGTACCCGCAAGGGTACCGAGGGTTCAAATCCCTCCCTCTCCGAAATTTTATCCCAACCCGTATGAAACGCGCCTGCTTTTCCCGCATACAGGATCTCGAACGCATGATCAGTTCGGGCCGCATGACCTCGGCTGAACAGGCAGCAGGCGAACTTGAGGTCTCGGTACGCACCATTGAACGTGACCTTGAATCACTGCGGGACTCGTTGGGGGCGGAAATCGACTTTAACCGTGGCCGCGGCTGCTACGAACTGACAGGGGACAAGGTGCGGCTGCCTGCCCTGACCTTGTCGGCCCGGGAAATAGCCCTTCTGCTCATTGCCGAACGCAGCCTGCGCCTGCATCATGCCGCCAAACTCAATAAACGCTACAGAGACGAGATACACCCGGTATTCAACAAGCTTCTCGACCCTGTCCGGCACGACAAAAAGCTCATGGATGAGGTGCGCGAACTGGCACGCAGCATTGTTTTCTACAGGCCCTTTGCGCCCGAGAGGCCTGTGATGCACGAGTATTCAAAGCTGCTTTCAGCCATTCTGGACCGCCGCAGGGTGTGCATGGCGTACAAAGCAGCTCACGGCACACTGACCGAACGCAATGTGGACCCCTATTATCTGGTGAACAACGGCGGCGACTGGTATGTGATAGGCTTCTGCAGGCTCAAGAACGAAATCCGCACCTTTGCACTCGACCGCATATACAATCCCCGCACACTTGAACATGGGTTTGCGATACCCAAAGATTTCAAGATAGACGATTATCTTGAAAAAGGCTTTGGACGCATGCAGGGCGGCAAGACCGAGGCAATACGCATAAAGCTTTGGGGCACGGCCGTTGCCTGGATCCGCCGTCTTATCTGGCACCCATCGCAGAAAATAGAGGAGAAGCGCGACGGCAGTATTATCCTGTGTCTCGACTGCCCCATGACCGACAGCCTGGTGCGCTGGGTTCTGCAGATGGGCGGGAACGCGCGCGTGCTAGCTCCGGCCTCGCTCAAAGCCCTTGTGCGCACCGAAGCGCAGGTCATTTCCGCAAACTACCGCTGAAGAATCACGCTATATACGCGGGCAGCAGTCCTGTTTTTTCCATCTCAACCTGATTTTTTCTCTTTGCCTCCTGACGGCGGATTTGCTCCTTTTCAGCCTCTTCGGCCTTGTCTTTTTTTGCGAGCATCTGCATGCATGTCCGGTACAGGGAGAGTTCCCAATCGGTCTGCGCACTCATGGGATCAAAAGACGTTGCCGCCTCTTCAAGCACTCGTTTGCTTTCCTTCTGCCGGGAGTCCTTTTCCAGCACAATGCCTTTCAGCACTTTATAGGGCGCCGAATAGGGTGCCCGGGCAATTGCCTCGTCCACTGCCGCAAGCGCTTTGCCGAGTTCGCCCCGGTCCTTGTGTACAAGCGCCAGGTTGTAAAGCGGGGATGAAATGTCCGATGCCTGGGTATTGATGGCCTCCCTGTACATTTTTTCCTGCAATTCGCGGTTGCCCATCTCACCGTACAGAATTCCCAGCTTGTTCAAAATGTTCGAATCAGGCTGGTTCCAGGTCCTGAGAACGTATTTGTACAGATACGCGGCCTTCTCGCGTTTACCCACCTCGGCGTACATGTCAGCAAGCCGCTGATACTCTTTGTCGCGCATGTTATTGGACACCACCCCGGTCTTCAGGTTTTCCTCAAGCTCAAGAATGGCAATTTCAGTCCGGTTCGGATTAACTATGCAGGTAAGCGGGTTTTCTATCTCTGCTTCGTACGAAGGCCGCTCGATGCCGTCATCGATGATCATCTTCAGATGGAACATCTGATTCTCATCATATTTATACGAGAGGCGTATGGGATCACCCTTGTTTGCCGCAGTATTCTCTATTGTCCAGACACCGGTAGACACGGGTCTTCCGTCATTCCCGGCCACAAGCTCCACCCGTACCTTGACCGCATCAGGTCCGGCCTGGGCAGGCATGGCAAAGCCGGTTATCACCCCCCATTCTCCGTCAGCAGGATAGGGGAGGTGTGCGCCTTCGGGCACAATCTCCACTGGCCCATTGTCCGTGATAATTGAGATTGAATCCTGTGCCACGGTTTCAATAACACCCTTGCCGGTAAGAGCAAGCGCGAGCGCATGGTATGCTGCGCCGCGGGCAACCGTGGTCTGAATGCTCTCTGCGTCAGGATACACGAGGGTCACGGCATTGGAAAAATAGTGCGCCACAGCCTCCTGCACCCGGAGAATAAGCGAACTGCCGCCAGCAAGCAGGCACAGATCTATCTTCTGCTGCGAAAATCCGCACCGTTCCAGCGCATCGGTTATGGGCGAGAAAATAGAACAGGTATGCCGGTATTCAGTGTCCTTGGAATACAGCAGGGCAGTATCCACAAACGGCTGCAGGATTGTTTCAAACTGCTGTTCAGTAAGAACCGGGTCTTTCAGGCGTATGACATTGTCGAACACCCTGCATTCGAATGTTCCGGACAATTCGGAAACCAGGTTTCTATCCAGCATCTTTGCCACAGGGTTTTTCTCCCTGCGCTTCTGTATCTTATCGCACAGGTCAATTTTCAGCGACTCTGCTATACCCATGAGCGATGGTTCAAAAAAGCGTTTCTTTTCCTCGTATCCCATGTCCGCGTACCGCAGTCCGTTCTGCCTGCACACAAGGGGGATGAGCAGTTCGTGGACTATTGCCCGGTCAATGTCCCCGCCGCCCAGCCTGTGATACCGCGAAATTGCCACCGGCGAAACGCACAGGGCATTGTCCGCTGCCGAAACTGCCACGCGCAGCACTGCCACGTCGCAGGTGCCTCCGCCAAAATCAAAGACCAGAAGGTTTTTGGGGCCAGAAGTCAGGTCTATGCCTTTCAGTCCGTGGGTAAAGAGATAGTCTAGAAACGCGGCCACTGGTTCGTCTATGAACCCGCCCAGTAAAATGTCCGCAAACGAGGCTGCCTTGCGCGTATCATTGCGCTGCGCAGACTGGAACGAGGCAGGCACAGTAAGCACGGTCTTTTCAAAACCAGCAGGGTCTGCTGCACAGGCAGCGTCGTTCAAAAAATTGAGCACTCTGCCGCCTATTTCCCACGCATACCGGAACCCCTGGGGCGCAAGGTGGTAGGTTGTGCGTATGCCCATGTCGTTTTTGCTTTCGAAAAAGAGGTTTTTGCGCCACATCAGGTTGTTTTCAGCCAAATGCGATCGCATGCGTTTTGCGCCATGGCCTATGACCGCGGATCCTTTGTGGATGGCGACCATTGAAGGCACAAACGGGCTTATCGACTTTCCGTCAGGACCGGTCTGCTCAACAGGTATGCAGCTCACCTGGACAGATATAAGGGATTCCGGGTCAAAGACAGCTTCTGCGGCAGTGGAATTGGTTGTGCCCAGGTCTATGCCCAGCGCGCGCACCTTTTTTTGCGGCTGAACATTGTTTTGTTTTAGAAATGAGGCAAAAGAAATGGTTTTCATGCGACCCTCCATTTTTATGGTTCTACTTGCAAATATATGGGTATGAACCGTCATATAATGGCGGAGAGAGGGGCAAAGTGTCTGCACATGACGGTCTCAGACTCACACAAACCTCCCTTATGGGAGATACCAGATGATTGGTTTCTAAATCTAAAACCAGTATTCTTTCTTCACCCTTTCCCATACTTCACGCCGCCGAGTTCCATTTTAACTGTGGACAACCGTCAGGGAATGGCGGAAGAGGAGCTTGACCTTGATTCGCCCTGCGTAAAAATGCATTTTATCTATCAACGTATTACCTTTTTGGGAAACCCGCTTGTGACTTCGTACCACTCAAAATTTATCGCATATGACCTTACCCGGCGACTACCGTTGGACAGCGCGGAACGGCTTGCGGGCGCAGTAGTAGATGCCCAGGTAGACCCAAACCCCCACCAGATTGATGCTGCACTTTTCGCCTTCTCAACGCCCCTCTCACGGGGCGCTATCCTTGCCGATGAAGTTGGCTTGGGTAAAACAATCGAAGCCGGACTGGTTATTTCACAACGCTGGGCTGAAAATAGACGGAAACTTCTCGTCATCACCCCTTCCAATCTACGCAAGCAATGGCACCAGGAACTGACGGAAAAATTCTTTCTTCCCTGCCGCATTCTCGAAACCAAGGCATATAATGAAGATATCAAACAAAAGAAATTCCGTCCCTTTCTTAGCCAACAGGTCGTTATCTGTTCCTACCAATTTGCCCGTGCCAAGGCAGCAGACGTGCACGCAATTCAATGGGACCTGGTTGTAATTGATGAAGCGCATCGGCTACGGAATGTCTACAAGCCGTCCAATATCATCGCCAATACCCTGAAGGGCGCCCTTGAACATGCGCCGAAACTGCTTCTTACGGCTACCCCGCTTCAGAATTCACTACTAGAGCTTTTTGGCCTTGTTAGCTTTGTGGATGAACATACCTTCGGAGATCTTACCAGTTTCAAGGAACAATTTTTAAACCTCGAACCAGGTGCTATATTCCGCATGCTCCAAGCTCGATTGCGCCCCATCTGCCATCGTACCCTGCGCCGACAGGTTCTGCCCTATATCAAATACACCAAGAGATACCCTATCCTGGAGCATTTCACACCCAGCGATTCAGAAGATCAACTCTATAACCTTGTTTCTGAATACCTCGGTCGCCCGAATCTCTATGCACTCCCATCCAGTCAGAGGGGTCTTATTACGCTCGTTCTCCGCAAATTACTCGCATCCTCTTCCTTTGCGATTGCCGGTGCGTTGCAGGCCATGATAACCCGTCTTCAGGACAAAATTGAGGCCCAACTTCCTCCAGCACCACTTGCCGATGAACTTGAAAAGGAATATGAAGCGCTCGATTCAATGGCGGATGAAGCTGGTGAAGAGGAAGCACCCGAACCACTCTCTGATGCTGATATAGAAGCCATAAAGTGTGAAATCGAAGACCTTGAACGTTTCCGCAATCTTGCCGTATCCATCGAGCGCAATGCAAAAGGGGACGCGCTTCTTAAAGCCCTGGGCATTGCTTTTGCCAAAGCCGAAGAACTCGGCGCTCCTAAAAAGGCCATCATTTTCACCGAATCCCGGCGTACCCAGGACTACCTGCTCCGGGTCCTGGCCGATAGTCCATGGAAAGATGGTATAGTTCTCTTCAACGGCTCAAATACCGATGTCCGGTCCAAGGCCATTTATGCTGAATGGTTTGAACGAAATAAAGACACGGATCGAATTACGGGGTCTAAGACAGCGGATATGCGTTCGGCATTGGTTGATTATTTCCGCGACCAGGGGCGAATCATGATTGCCACTGAAGCCGGAGCCGAAGGAATCAACCTTCAGTTCTGTGCGCTGGTCGTAAACTACGACCTTCCCTGGAACCCGCAGCGTATTGAACAAAGAATTGGCCGTTGCCACCGTTATGGGCAAATGCATGATGTTGTAGTAGTAAACTTTCTAAACAGCAAAAATGAAGCTGATCAGCATGTTTTTCGTCTGCTTGCGGAAAAATTCCGTATTTTTGAAGGTGTTTTTGGAGCCAGCGATGAAATACTTGGGGCAATTGAGTCTGGTGTTGATTTTGAACGTCGCATCGCCGCTATATACCAGGAATGCAGGCGCTCCGAGGACATCCAACAGGCTTTCGAAGTCCTTCAACGCGATTTGGAAGCTGAAATCAGTGATGCCATGACCAATACCCGCCAGAAGCTACTTGAGCATTTTGATGATGAAGTGCGGGATAAACTAAAAATCAGAGATGAAGAAACAAAGGCCTATATCAAGAAGTACGAGCAGCTTCTGATGGACCTGACCCGATTTGAGCTCGCTGAAAAAGCGGAATTCCAGGGCAAATTTTCCTTCCGGCTTCAGGAGTGTCCGTTTCCAGATATGGAACAGACCATACCCCTTGGCCTTTACGAGCTCCCTCGCCGATCCGGTGATGCCCATCTCTACCGGATGACCCACCCGCTTGCTATGGCAATTTTTCAACAGGCCAGGGAAAGGGTGTTGCCCACTGTTGAAATCACCCTTAAGATTGATGAACATGTCGGAAAGATTTCTATCCTTGACCCCATTCGTGGCTCATCAGGATGGTTATCGCTATCCCTTTTTTCTGTCGGATCTCTCGACCAACAGGAAGACCATTTAATTTTTTCAACAGTTGCGGATAATGGAGCGGTCCTTGATGAAGAAATTGCGCGTAAACTTCTTTCTCTGCCCGGGCATGCCGGTAACAATCCGATTGTTCCGCCTGATCCGCAGTTGCTAGATACTTTGTCACAAAAAAGGCGTGAAACAATACAGGGTGATATCTCAAAGAGGAATGGCGCTCTTTTCGAGGCAGAGGCCATGAAGCTCGATGGCTGGGCCGAGGACCTGAAGCTTGGTCTTGAACGGGAAATCAAGGAAATTGACCGCCAAATACGCGAAATCCGCCGGACCACAAATATGGTTCAAACACTTGAAGAAAAGGTAGCAGGGCATAAAAAAATAAAGGTGCTCGAATCAATAAGAAGTCAGAAAAGAAAGACCCTTTTCGAAGCACAAGACGCGGTGGATCAAAGAAGGCAGGAAATGATAGATAATATTGAGAAAAAGCTTAACCAGACCTTGAAGACAGAGAGTATTTTTACTATCAAATGGAAACTTGAATAATTTTGAAAGGGCAGTCAGTGAATAGACAACGATTTTTCAATTTTATAGAAGAGAAACTTAATATTCTTGCGTACAGAATCGAGCAACGTGGAAAATTAAATCATCTTGAGTTGCATAATCATAGCGAAAATTTCTATTTGCGGTTTTTAAACGAACTATTTGGCTGGAAGCTTGAGAATGTAAATGTTTTTAAGTCCAATGTTGCGGCAATCGATCTAATCGATAGAACGAACAGGATTATGATTCAGGTCTCGGCAACAGCTACCACGGATAAGATTGAGTCAGCGCTTGCAAAAGATATTCATGCATATTCTGGTTATTCCTTTAAATTTGTTTCTATATCTAAAGATGCTGCAAGTTTGAGAAGACAAACTTATCAGAATCCGTCAAAAGTTACATTTGACCCAAAAAACGACATCTATGATATTACCTCCATTCTAGGTAGCGTACGGGGATTAGAAATCGAGGCATTGGAAAAGATAGATCAATTAGTAAGACAAGAATTGGGCTCTATAGACGAAACTAAGATTGAAACTAATCTTGCCAAAGTAATTAAGCTGCTCTCCGAAAACGAATTAGATCCAGATTCAGGAGGCCTTCAAACTATATCATTTGAAATTGATCGTAAAATTGAATTTAACTCTCTGGTTAAGGCGAGGTATGTCATCGAGGAACATGCGAAGCATTGTCATAAACTTGACAAGGTGTATGCTGAATTTGACAAGCAGGGGGTTAATAAAAGCACCTCCGTGCTTGCTTCTATTAGAAAAACCTATGTGCAGAACATGGAAGATTCCGATAATGATTCATTATTCTTTAAAATACTCGACCTTGTAACAGAAAAAGTGCGACAGAGTAAGAACTATGTTCCAATTCCATACGAGGAACTGGAAGTTTGTGTTAATGTCATTGTCGTAAATGCTTTCCTCCGGTGCAAAATATTTAAAAATCCAAAAGGTTATTCCTATGTTGCTCCCTGACAATATCCACCCGGAAGATAGCGTTTATTATAACGGATCCTTTGTGTTAAAGGTAATCCACGCAAAGCCAATTCAAGATATTCTTGAATTGTATAAGGAAACAAGAAACTTTAAAGAAATGACCTTCCCGGTCTTTCTCTTATGTCTGGATTGGCTCTATTTGCTAAATCTAGTTAAACTGAATCCTTTGGGGAAAATTGAATTATGTTCCTAAAATCCCTGATTCTCTCAAGTAATGGTAAAATCATTCGGGATATCAAATTTCATAATGGCATCAATCTGATTGTAGACGAGACACATACAGCGTTGGGTTCGGAAACCGGTAATAATGTAGGCAAAACGACTGTTTTGATGTTAATTGATTATTGCCTTGGCTCAAGTGCAAAAGACCTCTATACTGACCCAGAGAGTCGAAAGGAAGAATATAAACTCGTTAAGGATTATCTGCAAAACTATAAAATACTTGTCAGTCTTACATTAAAAGAAGATTTAGCAAAGGTAAATTCCGATGAAATAATGATAGAACGCAACTTTCTGGCAAAAAAACACCAGATACGAAGAATTAATGGTGTTGACATGCCCGAAGATAAGTTTGAAGAATCACTGACCGATATTCTATTTCCTGGGCATTATAACAAGAAACCATCTTTTAGACAGATTATTTCCCACAATATCCGCTACACCGATCACAGTCTTGGGCATACATTAAAGACGCTTGACCCTTATACAAAGGACGAGGAATATGAAACACTTTATTTATTTCTTCTCGGCTGCGACTTCCAAGAGGGCGATACAAAACAGAATTTGTTAGCAAAAATAACCATTGAACAAACCTTAAAGAAAAGACTTGAGAGAGAACAAACCAAATCTGCTTATGAAACTGCGCTTGCCCTACTCGAAAGAGAAATTGAACAAATCACCAAACAAAAAGCAGAATTCAATCTTAATCCCAGTTTTGAATCAGATTTGGACAAACTAAACGGAATAAAATACCAAATTAACCTTACAAGTTCAGAAGTGAGTCAGTTGACTATTCAGAGAGATCTAATCATTGATGCCGAGAAAGATTTACAATCAACTGCATCTCGTATTGATACGCATCAATTAGAACTGATTTATAGACAAGCCACTGATAAAATAGGGCTCTTGCAAAAAACCTTTGAAGATTTGTTGTCGTTCCACAACCAGATGATTTCGGAGAAAGTCAAGTACATTACCAAGGATTTGCCCAGACTGCAGAGCGATATTCAGAAGAAGAGACATCATTTGCAGCGCCTTCTGGAAAACGAGGCAACTTTTATTAAAGCAATCTCAAAAGGCGAATCATTTGAAGAACTAGAAGAAATAATCAAGCATCTCAATAGTAAGTATCGTAAGAAGGGAGAATACGAAAGTACTATCCAAAAACTGAATGAGGTTGAAACTAATCTTCAAAAACTAAACGGTAGCTTGAGCGATATTGACAATATGCTGTTCTCGAAGGAATTTGAACAGACCCTAAAAGACCAACGGGATAAATTCAACAATATTTTCTCGCAAATATCGGATTTGCTTTACGGCGAGCAATATGCTCTTAAGGTGGACCCAACAATAAATACACGAGGGAAGAAGCTATATAAATTCAGTGCTTTTAATACAAATTTCAGCTCCGGTAAAAAACAAGGCGAAATATCGTGTTTTGATATTGCCTACACCATTTTCGCTGATACGGAAGGCATCCCGTGCTTTCATTTTATACTCAACGACAAGAAAGAATTGATGCACGACAATCAATTGGTCAAAATTGCGCAGTTGGTGAACAGCAAGAATATTCAATTTATCGCGTCAATATTGAAGGATAAGCTCCCGGATGAGCTAAACAAAGAAGAACATTTCATATTAAAACTATCTCAGAACGATAAGTTATTTAGAATAGAAAAGATGGCTGGAGATGAATCGTGATTCGCTTGGAAACGAAACGCAACCCCTTTGCCCGTTCGCGGAAAAAGGGGCAAGGGGATGCCGACCATGTCTAAAACCAAACTCGAACTCACCTGGGTGGACAAGGACAAACGTTCCAAACTCGAACCGCGTATCCTTATAGAAGAATCGGACAAATCCTACCACGCACCCTTCCGCACTACCAAGAAAGATATCTTTGATAATAGGCTTATTTATGGCGATAATCTTCTTGCCCTCAAGTCGATTGAACAGGAGTTTGCGGGAAAAGTAAAATGTATCTACATTGACCCTCCATTCAATACGGGTCAGGCAATGGAACATTACGATGATGGCCTAGAGCACTCAATCTGGCTTTCGTTGATGAGAGATCGTTTTGACATATTAAATCGCCTTCTGTCGAAAGAAGGAACGCTCGCTGTCCATATTGATGACAATGAATTAGGTTACCTCATTGTACTGCTGGATGAAATATTTGGACGCAAGAATCGACTATATGTAGTATCCTTCAAACAAGGCTCCGCTACGGGTCATAAAGCCATCAACCCTGGTTGTGTAAATACTACCAATTTTATTGTACTTTACGCAAAAGACAAGACTTCATGGACGCCAAATAAGGTATTTACTGGTCGTGAACGCGATATGCGTTATGGGCAGTTTATTGTCAACATAGAAGACGGCTACGAGAGCTGGAGTATGATCACACTAACAAAGGCATTTGCTACAGCTCTTGATGTTTCCGAGAAGGAAGCGAGAAAGATTATCAAAGAGGATAGTAAACAGATTGAGACGTTTGTGCTTGAAAACGCAAAAAAAGTTATCCGTACTGCTCGCCCAGACTATGACAATGTCAGTGAAGCCGCCCGTGAAATGATAGATAAGTCTGATCGTGAACCAACCAAGATATTTAGATTAGAGAGAAACGATCATTCCGATATGTATTTTAAAAATGGAGAACGTATTCTGTTTTATTCAGAAAAACTCAAGTTCGTAGACGGTCGGTATGTTGCTGGTGAACCTCTCACGACACTCTGGGATGATATTTTATCAAATAATCTGCATAATGAGGGCGGTGTTGATTTTCCAAAGGGTAAAAAACCTGAAGCGCTAATTAAACGTGTTTTAGATTTAACTACGTCCCCGGGTGATTGGATTCTAGATTCTTTTGCCGGTTCCGGGACAACCGGCGCGGTCGCGCATAAGATGGGTCGCCGTTGGCTTATGGTTGAACTTGGCGCGCATTGCCACACCCACATAATTCCCCGTATGAAAAGGGTTATTAATGACGAGGATATAAGTGGTATTACTAAATCTGTAAACTGGAAGGGTGGCGGCGGGTTCCGTTACTATCGCCTTGCACCCACCCTCATAAAAAAAGACGAGTGGAACAACGAAATCATCAACAAAGAGTTCAATCCCACCATGCTCGCAGAAGCGGTTTGCAAAATCGAAGGTTTTGCCTTTGCCCCAAGCGAGACCATTTACTGGCAGCACGGAAAATCCACGGAAAACGACTTTATCTACGTAACCACTCAGACACTCACACGCGAACAACTCCAAAAACTCACGGATGAAGTAGGCGAAGGGCGATCATTACTCGTTATGTGCAGCGCCTTCCGGATAAAAGACCCTACCGAGTTCCCGAATCTGACCCTTAAAAAGATCCCGAAAACTATTCTCTCAAAGTGCGAATGGGGCAAGGATGACTACAGTCTGCAGATAAAAGAGCTGCCCGTGCGGCCGGAAGAAGATGACACCCCGGACAGCAATGGTGCAAAAAACAGCCCCAGAAAACACTTGCCGGGCCAGACCTCATTTTTTGATATTACAGCGAAGAAAGAGGGCGAAAAATGAATTTTGAACAACTGTTGACCCTTTTCAGAGAAACCCATCAAGAGTTGCAAAAACGGGCTGCCCGATCCGTGGACATCTCTCTCGTAATCCGCAATTGGCTTTTTGGCTGGTATATTGTTGAATTTGAGCAGGGTGGAGCTGACAGGGCTGTATATGGAACAAAACTGCTCAAACAAATTGCCGCGCAAATCAAAATTAAAGGATGTTCGGAACGCAATCTGGCGTCTTTCTGTAAGTTCTACAACAACTATTCCAAGATTTTGCAGGCAGTGCCTGCAAAATCTACTGACTCCGAGATCGGCACAAAGAAGGGTGCCGTACAACTTGTTGTAAAACAATCAATTAGGCTTACTCGTGAATTGCTGAAGATAGGGCAGGCACTGCCTGTCAAATCTCATAAAACGGTCATGAAACTACCCGAAACTTTGCAGGCATTGGCTGCAGAATTGGCAAATCGGTTTGTGCTTGGATGGTCTCACTATGTTACACTGTTGACCATTAATAATACAGATGAACGCCGATTTTACGAAGTCGAAGCCCAGGGAAATAGCTGGGGTTACCGCGAACTTGAACGGCAGATTAATTCCTCACTCTATGAACGGCTTGCCCTTAGCCGGGATAAAAAGGGTATCAAAGAGCTTTCAGAAAAAGGGCAGATTATTGAAAAGCCAGCTGATGTAATCAAAAACCCCTATATCCTTGAATTTACCGGCCTGGAAGAGAAGCCGTCATATAGTGAACATGAGCTTGAAACAGCCATTATTAACCGTCTCGAACATTTCCTTCTGGAACTGGGGAAAGGGTTTCTTTTTGAAGCTCGTCAGAAACGATTCACATTCGACAATGATAACTTCTACGTGGATCTGGTATTCTACAACCGCCTCCTCCGATGCTATGTCATCATTGACCTCAAGCGCGAGAGACTGGCCCATCAGGATTTGGGCCAAATGCAGATGTATGTCAATTATTTTGACCGCTATATAAAAACAGAAGACGAACTGCCAACCATCGGAATTCTGCTTTGCCACACAAAAAGTGACGCATTGGTTGAGTTGACCCTTCCAAAGAATTCAAATATATTTGCATCAAAGTACCAGCTCTATCTCCCATCTAAAGAGGAGCTGCAAAAACAGCTTGTGGCAGCAATGGATGAGGTAGGCGAAGAATGAACCCACATTGCAACGCCATCGCCAACCGGCTAAGCCTGCGCGCGCCCCAGCGGGAATCCCTTGATATCCTATCCAGAATATGCGAGCTTCTACCCCTTACAAAGGGCGCAGATGCTGTGCAGGCACTCGAAACCATAAAAGCAGAGTTCAGCACTGTCACAGATTTTGAACGGGATTTTCCTTCACTCTGCTTTGCCCTGGCAACGGGCGTGGGCAAAACCCGCCTCATGGGCGCCTTTATCTCGTATCTCTATCGAGCCAAAAACATTAAACATTTCTTCGTTCTGGCTCCAAACCTCACCATCTACAATAAGCTTATTGCGGACTTCACGCCCAACACGCCAAAATATGTATTCCAGGGCATATCCGAATTCGCCGTTGAACCACCGGACATAATTACTGGCGACAATTACGAAAGCGGGCGGGGTATTCGTAAAACAGACCTATTCGGTGTGGATGAAAGAGTTCATATCAATATTTTTAATATCTCAAAGATAACCAGCCTCGAAACTCCGCAAGGAGCTATTAGGACAAATGTCCCGCGTTTTCGGCGTCTCCAGGAATATATCGGCGAAAGCTATTTCGAATACCTTTCCAAGCTTGAGGATCTTGTGCTGTTGATGGATGAGTCCCATCGTTACCGCGCATCTGCAGGTATGAAAGCCATTTCCGAGTTGAAACCGATCATTGGTCTCGAACTGACGGCAACTCCCCAGACCGAACGCGCCACTGGACCAGTTCCGTTTAAAAATGTAATCTTCAGCTACCCGCTTTCTGCTGCAATGACAGATGGATTTGTTAAAGAACCAGCAGTAGCAACACGCGAAAACTTTAACGCAAAAAACTATGATGAACCGGGCCTCGAACGGCTGAAGCTCGAAGATGGCATCCGTATTCACGAAAACACAAAGGTCGAACTCGAAGTTTATGCCCGTCAGAACGACCGGCCTATTGTAAAACCCTTTGTCCTTGTGGTGGCAAAAGACACGGACCATGCTAATACACTGCTTAAAGTCATTGAAGATGAAGATTTTTTTGAAGGCCGCTATAAAGGAAAAGTCATTACCGTACACTCCAATCAAAGGGGTGAAGAGAGGGACGAGACGGTTCAACAGTTAATATCCGTTGAAAACCCGGACAATCCCACGGAAATCGTCATTCATGTAAACATGCTGAAGGAAGGGTGGGATGTTACCAATCTTTATACCATCGTCCCGCTCCGTACGGCGAATTCCCAAACGCTGGTGGAACAGTCTATCGGCCGCGGCCTGCGTCTTCCTTATGGGAAAAGAACTGGGGTAGGAGCTGTCGACCGGCTTACCATTGTTTCGCACGATCGCTTTCAGGAAATAGTGGATTACGCCAATAGTCCGAACTCTATTATCCGCGGCGGTCTCAAGGTTGTTTATATCAATGATGAACGAACCAAGCCGGTTATAGTAGATCCGGAAATCATTAACCGGATATCCCAAACCCAATCCGATAACACACCCGGTGGGCAGCAAAACCTTTTATTCGACTCTCCCAAGGAACGCGAAGCAGCCAAGGCCACGCTTGAAGTAATCCGTCGTGAATTCGAACGCCTTCCAAAATCCGCTGACCTTGCCAGGCCGGACATTCAGGAACAGATTGTGGCACGTGTCCGGGAAATGGTCGCACCGGTACAGTTGGAATTGACCCCGGTCACCCAAGAAGTTAACATCGCTGAAGTTGTGGCGAAAACTATTACCCTCCGCAATGAACTTTCCATCGATATACCACGCATCACGATCCAGCCAGTAGGTGATGTGTCCCGCGGTTTCAGGGATTTTAGTTTGAACCTGTCTGGAGTTCATCTTCAGCCAGTGGACAATGAAATACTTATCCAAGAGCTTCAAAAACAGAAACAGTACCGTCTATTAAGCGGGGACGGCGTAGCTAAAGAGAACCGTCCCGAGGATTATCTGGTCCGAGGGCTTATTGATTATGACGACATTTCCTATGATCAGCATGCAGCGCTGCTTTACAAACTTTCCGGGCAGATGGTCGCACACTTATACACGTACCTTAAAAATGAAGCTGATGTTCTAAATGTGCTCCAATATCATCAGCAAGCTCTTGTAAATCTTATCCACTCACAGATGCAGGAGCATTATGTAGAAACAGCCACTTCATATGAGGCCCATGTCAGCAAGGGATTTGTAACTCTCCGGCCCAACAACTATACAGCCCCTGCGGACGAATCCGAGAGGGATTATCATACGCCTGTTACGGATCTGTATAATATCAGAAAAATGCTCTTTGCGGGTTTTAAAAAATGCCTCTACCGCATCCAGAAATTTGATTCTGATACAGAACGCCGCTTTTCCGTCATCCTTGAAAATGATCCAGCGGTTTCAAAATGGTTCAAGCCGGCCAGGGGCGATTTCCAAATATATTATTTGGGTGATTCCGCTTATGAGCCTGATTTTGTCGTGGAGACGGCAACTGGTAAATATCTTTGTGAGACCAAGAAGGCCCAGGACATTGATGATTCAAAAGAAGTTGCAATGAAGGCCGAGGCTGCCAGAAACTGGTGTGTTTATGCCTCGGAACATGAGAAGAAACATGGCGGAAAACCGTGGACCTACCTGCTTGTCCCTCACTCGATTGTGACGGACAACATGACGATATCCGGGTTGGCCAGGTTTAGCCAGACATAGAATCAGGGACCGCGCTCATAGCACCTGGACGTTAAAAGCCATCATCAGGATGCTTTGGTGAGGGATCAAATCTTCAAATTCTTCTGCACGCTTTCAACTGCCTTCTGCACATTCTCAGTATGCCCAAATGCGCTGAGTCTGAAATACCCCTGCCCATTGGGACCAAAGCCCACACCAGGCGTACCCACAACGTGCGTTTCAGTTAGAAGCTTATCAAAAAACTGCCATGAATCCATTTTACCAGGCGTTTGAAGCCAGATATACGGTGCGTTAATGCCGCCAAAGACTTTTATCCCTATTTTCTCAAGCCCTTGTTTAATAATACGGGCATTGTTCATATAGTAGTCAATCACAGCTTTGCACCCTTTGCTGCCTTCGGGCGAAAGCGCTGCAATTCCGCCTTCCTGTGCAATATTGGAAGCGCCATTGAACATGGTGTTTTGCCGTCTCATCCAGAGCGTCTGAATTTTTCCCGGAACAGCGTCTTCAGCCGCTAACTCCTGCGGCACAACAGTCCATCCAAGACGAACACCGGTAAATCCGGCTTCTTTGGAAAAGCTGTTTATCTCCAATGCGCATGAGGTAGCGCCTTTAATCTGGAAAATGGATTTGGGAAGCGAAGGATCGGAAATATACGCGGCATAGGCAGCGTCAAAAATAATGACAGCCTTGTTGGCTATTGCGTAATCCACGAATGCCTTCAATTGCTCTTTGGTGGCCACCGCGCCTGTGGGGTTGTTTGGACTGCAGATGTAAATAAGATCAACTTTTTTATCAGGCAGGGCAGGGAAAAAGCCGTTTTCCTCAGTGCAGGGCATATACACGAGGCCCGCATACCGTATGCCATCCCATGTGCCGCCTCTGCCGGCAATCACATTGCTGTCCACATATACCGGATAAGCCGGGTCCTGGACTGCGACTACATTATTGAGGCCAAAGATAGACTGAATATTGGCAGAATCTGGTTTTGCGCCGTCGCTGACAAAGATATCTGTGTCGTGTATGGGGCAGCCCCAACCGCGATACCTGTCGGCAATGGCCTTGCGCAGTCTGGCCATGCCAAAGCTGTTGTCCGCATACCCTGTGTAGGTTTCCTTGTGCGCCAGTTTTTCAACGCCCTCTTTCATCCGGGCTATCAGCTCTTTTGGCAGGGGATGGGTTGTGTCGCCAATGCCCAGGCGCATAATCTGAATGCCGGGGTTTTTTTCGAGGAAGGCTTTTGCGCGTTTTGCTATTTCAGGGAACAGATAGCCGGCAGCGAGGTTGTTGTAGTTGCCATTGATTGTGGCCATGGTCTAAAAAAGCCCTTTCATGAGGTCCCACACGTGGTTGTTGATGTTTTCACTCTTGTTTTTTCCCATGCTTTCGTCCAGATAAATGTCTTTCTCAGTGTTTGAATTTATAGTGTTTTCACCGACAATTGGCGCCGAAGAGAGGATGCAGTAGATGCCATAATTATTGTTTGTGATCTTGTTTTTCTGGATAAGGGGAGAGGAAAAATCGCAATACACGCCGAACTGGTTCTTCTCCATGATATTGGAAAGAATTTTTGCTGAATTCGAAAAAGAGCAATAAAGGGCATAATTATTGGACGTGAAGGTGCAGTTCTGTATTACGGGGGACGATTTCCACGCCAGATTCTTGAAAGCGTATTTTATAGTGCAATAGGAGAGGGTACTGTTGCATTTTTCACCGTAGAAAATAAGCCCGTTCCAGTCGTCGGTTGCGGGTTTTTCTTTGTTGGAAGTGAAAAGAACCTGATTGTCCTGCGTACCCGTAACAGTGAGTGCGCCCCGGACCAAAATATGAAAATAGCCGTCGAATTTTACTACAACCCCGGCTTCAATTTTGAGCGACAGCGATTCAGGGACCTCAATGTTGCCACTGACGATTATGGGGTTTTTATCAGCCGTCCAGACCGTGTTTTGCTCAATTGCGCCAGATACTGAGCCTGCCTGGGAAAGAGTGATCGTGAAAAGCATGGATAAAATAAAAAAGTGTTTCATTGTTCAATCGCCAGGTCGATGTTTTGGGTTGTCTCGATCCGGGTAACAAGCGGATCGCCGGTCACCGGGTGCTTAAGCGTAAGGATCATTTTCCCGAATACATACGCCTTGGCGTCTATCATTTCCCCGCGATTAATGTCAAAATTGATGTTACCATTGCCGAAAAAACCGAGACGTTCGCCTTCATCGGCCTGGAGAGAAAAATTCTTTTGTTCCGGGAGATCGAATTTCATGGTGATCTCAGAGTTGATCTTTGCCACCGGACCAATCGTGTCCATTATGACGAACCGTTTGTATGCCAGCATATTGCCTTTTATCAGTGCGTTTTCGATGGGGAACTCTTGCTGGCGGTCCCATTTTTTTCCTATTGGAATGGCTGAATAGGGAAATATCGGATGGGCTTTCATGAGTATTTTAAACAAATTGAAATCCTCAATCTCCATATGGGGCAGGTCCTCAAGTCCCTTGAAATCCACGATTTCACCATAGGGGGTAAGAGTGATGAAGAGCTGGGCGTTTTTCAGTTTTTTTATAGTTTCAACTGATTTCTCCGGTTCCTGTGAATTAATATAGCTGATCTTTTCATAGGTGAAGGCCATTTCCGCGTCGCCGTTTTTCTTTATACTCTGTATAACTGCCCTGACCACCATATCGATTTCGATTAGGTATTTATTTACCGTGTTGTCCGTGGCCATTCGTGTGGTAACTTTAGAGACCAGGTGGTATTTGAACTCTTTGCCTTTGATATAGTTAAAACGGAGCGCCACGCCTTTTTTCGCGCATGCAGGGACAAGGACTGCCATCCCCAGCAGGGCGGCGACCAACAGGGTCTTGAGAATAAGGGTGCGTGTTTTCATTGTTGAGTTTATATTATAATAATATATATTATAGGCGTATGGGAATCCAGACTAAGAAATTTTTTAACGGCGACATCATTTTCAAGGAAAACGACCGTAGCCGGGAAATGTACATCATTCAGACCGGGAAAATGAAGGTGTACAAGAACGACAAAGGCAATCTGGTCGATATTTGCGAACTTGGCCCGGGCAGTATAGTCGGGGAAATGTCGCTGCTCGACGGCCGGCCCCGTTCCGCCACAGTGCAGGTAGTTGAAGATGCGGACGTTAAAATAATTAGCCCCGATGACTTTGAAAAGAACATGGAGGCCATTCCCGATTGGTTCCTTGGTATTATTAAAATTATGTGTACCCGTCTGCGTGAGGCTGACCGGCGGCTCAAAGTCACTGTTGATCACGATGACACAGCAAACGTTTCTTCACTCGTGTCCATGCTATTGAATAAGCGGCAGGCAAACGATAAGGAGCAAACTGGGAATTTTGAGGAAAACTCCCTTGACCTCAAATTCGCGAAAAAAGAGATTGTCGATATCCTCAGTCTTTCCTCGGAAATGGCGACCCGTGCGCTTAAGGAGCTTGAAGGGCACAACCTCATCCAGATAAAGAGTAATAGGCTTCAGGTGCAGGACAAAGAAAACCTTGTTTTTTTCTCCGAATTCCGCAGAAGCGCAAACGCGGATTCGTCGGTCAAGCTTTCCGGAAAAATCTCTCCTGAGGCGACCAAGGTGCTTAAATTGCTCTATATTGCCTCAAAAGGGGCAAAGGCCAATACCGATGGCGTATGTGAACTGAATGTAAACGATCTTGGCGTGGACGGCAACAAGCTTTTTGCCGATGGCGATTTCCTGAAGGAGCTTACCGAAAACGACGTTGTCCAGATGGAGGAGGACCAGCTGCAAAAGGCGAACCTGAAAGACCTGCCAAAAATATCGGTCAACCAGAAAAAGATCGCCAATCTTCTTGCCGAGGCCCTGTTCAATGCCAAATAAATTATGTGTTGCCTTGGCAGCGGTTTTTTTATGGCTCCCGGCGGCCGCTGAAGTGAAAATTTGCGGAATCCAGAAAGACGATCTTAATTTTAAACAGGAAAACAATCCCTACATCATTACCGGTGATGTTATTCTTAGAAAATGGACCCTTTGGAACATCAATCCGGGTGTTGTGATAAAAATCGCTAACCCGCCAGTATGCCATCACGATTCAGGTTTTGCGGACACGCTTTTTAAGCGCGACCTGATTACCATCCATGTTTTAGGGTCGTTTCAATGCGTGGGCGGAAGCGCCAACCGTATTGTCATTGAGCCGCTCAATCCCGTGTCCGAAGGGGGAGTGGCCTGGAATGGCATTGTTTTTGACGGCACCAGCAAGGACTATACAAAACTCTTCTATGCAAACATCTCCGGCGCGCGCTGCGCTGTGCGAATTATCAATTCTTCCCTGGTTGTCCGCAACTGTATTTTGCAGAAGAACCAGACAGCAATTTTTTGCGATGCACTCTGTAAGAGTCTCATCTATAACAATGATATCGTCAACAATTTCAGCACCGGTATTTTAATCCGCAAGGCATCGCCTTCTATACAGAACAACCTAATTGTTGGCAACCTGACCGGGCTTTGGTCAGACCGTACATCCGCGTTTACGGCTGAATACAACGATTTCTGGGACAACAAGGATGGTGATTTTTTAAACTGCCCGCCCAGTCTTGGCATCAAGGCGAAAAAAAACAAACGGGGCGATTCCTGCGACAAGGACTTCAATATTTTCTTCAATCCCGTCTTTTTTGGCTCTGCGGCGCACAAAGACTCAATCGACAGGGATTTCAAACTGGCCACAGACACCGCAAAAGCCGATGTCGCGGACAAAAAACTTTCCCGGGTCATTGTCCAGACCGTTCCCGATTCAATCAAAAAGGCGAATCTGCTGAACAAACCTCATGTGAAGTGGCAGTTGAGCCCCTATTCACGGCTCATCGATGCGGGAAATCCGAAATCCTCGTTCAAAGACATGGACGGAACCGCAAACGATATCGGGGTCCTGGGTGGCGCCGAATTCAGCGACAACTGATCAACGTTAAAATACCAATCCAGCGATAAAGAGAAATGATGTCCATTCTTTACCGGTTTTGAAAGTGTCCAGATAGACCACCGGGGCCAGTTCAAAAAGCGGTTCAAAATAAAAGTGGCGTAGCATAAGTTTATATCCGATTCCCAAAGCGGGTTCAGCGACAAATCTTCTGTTCAGTGGGCTGGCGCCTGCCTTTTCCTCGGTATATCCGCCTAAAAGATGGAGTTCAAGGAAGAAGCTGTTTGAATATTTCCGGTAAAAGGCCCCACCGCCATAGGTGGAGTTTTGGATCGAATCAGCCCCATCGTCAGGTTGGATCATGGCCAGTATGCCAAACGAACTGCTCGGGGTCATTTTTTTTTCAAGCAGCAGATAATAGGTCCCGGTTTTAATATCGAGTATGTTGATCCCGGCGCAATAATCAAAAGTTTCTCTAACCCTTGCCGCAAAGAGCGGCTGAAGAACTATCAAAATAACAAGGGGCAAGAACCATGGTTTCATGAGTAGTAATAATAAATAGTAATTTGCCCTTATAGTATGCAATTGCTTTATTAATGGTTTAAGTTCCCGTTAATTATTTTTAACTTTTAAAAACAAGAGAAGATAACTTGTTGCAGTTAAATGAGATAGGTTCTATTGTTGTCCAAGGCACGAAATTTATTGAAGCCCGGCCACACAAATGCCGATAAATAGAGTAGAGCTTGAGGCTCTAAAAAACTTAACATGAAACTTGAAGGAGGTGATTTTTTATGGAACTCACCATAGTCCAGCGGATATCGCAATATGTTGCGGAGAAGCGGACTGGGATACAGGGAATCCGGAAGGAAGAAATAGTGCAGAAAAATTACCGGGACTCTGTGACCATTTCTCAGGAAGGGAGTGACGTAAAAAAAGTCATCGATGCGATCGAGCAGAACGCCGCCAAAGACATTGAGCGGCAAGCGAAGGTACAGGCTATCAAGGAGGCCGTGGAAAGCGGAGCATACAAGATGTCGGCCAAAATGATGGATTCTATCGCTGAACGGATCGCAGAGGCGCTTGTGTAGGTCAACGTCAGTCCGCTAAATTTCAGGAACTGCTTTCACAGGGCCCGCATACAGTGTATGCGGGCTTTTTTTCTTGTTGCCATGCACTGTGTCAGGAAGTTATTTATGAGACAGTATGGCATACAGTTTTCATCATACCGGCGATATTGTTGTTGCGTCCATAGACGGTTTTGAACGCAACGCCGATTGGCAGAGACTGAAAAATGATCTGCGTAAACTACTTGGCAATGGAAACAGGAAGCTGATGATCGACCTTGGCAATGTGAAGGAAATGCCGGTTTCAGCCTTCTGGAGCATTCTCATTACGGTAAAAAAAGAATACGACAGCGCGGGCGGCAAATTTGTTGTTGCCGGCCAGAGCGGGGCCGCTCTCGACGACAGTATGGCCGCTCTTGGACTTACCAAAGTTTTTAACGTCACGGCCACTGCCGAAGACGCTATGCTTTTTCTTTCTTCCTGAAACCGTTAAAAACCTGCTGAAATTTATTTTCCAAGAAACCGGGGTTTAATTACTTGCATCAGTATGGGCAGCAGCGTGAGCGTTGCGCATGAGGCGGTCACCATGGTCAGGGCAATGAGATTGCCGAGTCTGATGAGCGGTATAAACGACGACAGATTAAGCACCAGAAACCCTGCAGCAACCGACAGGGCGTTGAATAGAATAGCGCTGCCCGAGAGACGGGTGGCTTTCTCGCAAGCCCCAGACGGGCCTCGAGCGTCCCCGGCATTTTTTTTGACTGAGTTGATATAGTGGATGGCGTAATCAACTCCCACCCCTATGGCAATTGAGGCCGTGAGCGCGGTACCTACTTCAAGCGGTATGCCCAGGAAGCCCATGACGCCGAAATTGATGACCACGGCGACAGTAAGCGGCACAATGGTCAGTAAACCACCGGTAATGGATCTGAAGACCGCGGCGGAGAGCAGCAGGACGATAATTGCCGAGGCGATGATTGAACTTATCTGACCTTTAACAACCAGACGATTGACGGTAAGCATAAGATCCGCGGTACCGGTCATGGATATGTCCGCATATTCCTTCATGCCCGCGGGAACAAGCGTCTGAATCTTTTTAATGACATCGCGGTAATAATCTGTGCTTGCCTCTTTTATCTGCACGACAATCCTTCCCTCGGTGAATGATTCGTCAACAAGCGTCTCATAATCTTCGTACGATATCAGAAGAAGATACTGGGCTATCATATCGGGTGAGGCTGGGATCGATGAAAATGCGTCGCTGTTGTTGTTCATAGAGCGATGTATGCGTTTGATATAGTTTGCAAAGGAGATGGTTTTGCCAACACCGGGAATGGTGTTAATACGGGTCTGCAGGGTATCCAGAAGCACGAGAAACCCCGGGTTCCGGAACACCTCCTGGTTTTTTCCGGTAATAACCACGGCCAGTTCCGAAGTGCCGCCGATAAAAGAATTGAGGACTTCATCGGCAATACGTATCTCAGAGTTTTTTTTGAAGTATTTCACCATCACGTTATCTGACGTCAGGCGCGTTGCCAAAAACCCGGATACGGCGAGTATGGCTATGGTAATGAGCAGTACGAAAACGCGGTGACGCAGCACCCATGCCATATATACGGGGAGCAATGTACCGATTTTTTCGTCGAAAAAGGACATTGCCTTCTGCTGTTTCGGAGCAAACCAGCGGTCCGGAAAAACGGAAAGTACCGCGGGAATGAGGAGTACTGAGACTACAAGCGCGGTAAACGTCCCTACTGCAGTAAAGCTGCCGAATTCCTTTATCGGCACAATGGATGAGGTGATCAGCGATCCGAAGCCCGCCATAGTGGTCAGAGCCGCCATAAGCACGGCAACACCCACGTTCGAAAGCGTAGTGTTCAACGCCTCTTCCCGGCCCAGCCCGTTTGTCCGCTCGTGATAATACCGGTGAATAATATGGATAGCGTAGGCGCTGCCTATGGCCACCAGAAGAACGGGGATAGAAGTGGAGATGAGAGACATCCGTATCCCAAGCAAAGACATGAGACCCATGGTCCAGATAAGACTTATGGTAATGGAGGAGAGGATGAGGCAGACGCCGCCGATATTTCCTATGGAAAGCAGCAGCAAAATGACGACCACAATGAACACAAGGGGAACCAGCATGGCGATATCGTGCTGCATTTGTTTTGTAATGAGCGAAATGACCGCGGGTTCACCGGCAACATAGAGATGGGCGTGCGGAATTGGATTGGCATCAATAATTTTCCGGATCGAGGTATAGAGTTCCAGCTTTTCCAGGTCGCTCAGGCGTTGATTTATACCATTGACGATCCGCTGCTTTGGATACCGGATGCCTATGATGAGGGCTTTGCCATCTTCTGAGACCAGGCTGTTGCGGAATACCTCCCAGCCAAAGACCCGGCGTTTAAACTCCTGCATTTCCGGCCCTGTGTGTGGCATAGTTTCAAAAAGAGGGCCCACCACCAGTCCCATTGAATCGCCTTCGATATAATTGGTACGGGACACACTCAGAAGGTCCGAAACGTTCTTCAGGGTCTCGAAGGTGTCGCAAAAGAACGACGCTTTTTCCAATAGATCGCTGCGGAACACAGAATCCTGGCTGACAATGCCGACAATAACGGTATTCGAGAGCCCGAACTTCTCGTGGGTCTGATCAAAAAAGGTTTTATGAGGATCGTCTGCTGGAATCATTCTGGTCACTTCATTGTCGAGTTCCATGAAGGGAATGAACGCACCCAGGAAAATAGTCAGAATGGTTATCGCTGATATTACAAATCTAGGATGGCGTAAAAAAAAATGCATATGTCTGTTAAGATTAACCAGTTAAAATATTAATATAAATAATATTGCGGAGAAAAAAATATTGAAAGGTTAAAATAACCGCCAATGGTTGTTTCAGTCGATACGAAACACGACCAAAGAGCCTGTATCATACAGCCCCATAAGGCCGGATATATGCAGAACATTTGGGCTTTCAAGAACGACTTTCTACCGGCATATAAGGGTTGGCCGCTAACGTGCTATATTTTCCCTTTCCTGTGCGACGCCTATAAACATCTTTACCTTCCAGCATGTGTTCTTGTATCTTTTTAAAAGGCCACTTCCTTATCAGTTATTATTAAAAGAATCAGGGGATCTATATGGTGCGCACCGGAAAAATACGAATTTTCGCCTTTATCCTTTTAGCCGCAGAGGCAATCTTCAGCCAGGCGCCGGTCAATATCGCGGTGCTGGAACTGGAGGCCAAGGGCATTGCGGTCCAGGATGCCTCGGTACTTACCGACAAGCTTCGTGGAGAGTTGATTTCCACCGGCAGGTTCCAGGTGATAGAGCGGGGCATGATGAACAAAGTCCTCGAGGAACAGGGTTTTCAGCAAAGCGGTGCCTGCACTTCCAATGAATGCGTGGTGGAGATCGGCCAATTGATCGGCGTCAATCAAATGGTGGCCGGTAGCATTGGAAAAATAGAAAACACGTATCTGATCTCCATCCGGCTGGTTGACGTGGCTACGGGCAGGATCAACAAGAACGTGCAGCGCGAAATTACCGGTACGCTCACGGACATTCTAAAAAAAGGCATTGCTGAAGTATCAGCAGAACTGGCGGGCAAGGTTGCCCCTCCGGCAGCAGCGGCATCTCTGCCAACTCCGGTTGCCACCGTTCCGGAAACAAACGTAAAAACAACGATTCCTCCCGAGGAAAAGCCGGTTAACCCGCCCCCGCCACAAGCGGGAAAAAAGACCGGATTCAGCGTGGGCGCCGGATATCTGATGAGCATGGGATTCCTTAACCTGTCGGAAGATGATGCCACGCTTCCCACGCACGGCGGATTCCTGCGGGTGGGCTACAAATCCAGACGGAACTTCCTTGGACTGGAATATGTTTACACTCACGGAACGAACGATCTTTCCGACGCACTCCGCTATCTTACAGGACCAACCCAGCCCCCCCTGTATAAAGAGATGACCACCAATACCACGGGAGGCGGCGTGGTCTGGTACTGGGAAGGATGGGTGATCGGCGGCCTGGTCACTGTTGCGCCAGGCCTTAGGGCAGGATTCTGGCATACTGCCGACGAATTGCTCTTTACCACAGGGATTCGAAAAAATTACTCCACACAGGAATTCGGCGGCTGCCAGCTGAAAATCAAGTTCAGCGGCGTACGTTTCGGCTGGTATCTGGAAGCCGGCGAACTGGTGGGCCCGGCCTGGGAGGACGACACTGATAATTATCGGAACCGGATTGAGCCGATGCTGCTGGTTTCCACCGGGATTGAGTTTGTCTTTTAGCTTGGAAAACGGGACCGTGAAAAAAGGTTGGGTTTAATTTCGTTCTTGGCCTGTATCAAAATTGATAGGTTTGTTTTTCAAGACACATAAGGTTTCACTGGTATCTGTAGGGCGCACTCTTTTCCGGTATTCGATAAAGGCCCCCTCTATTTCCCTGATTCCGCACTGGAAGTAGCCCTCCTCGTCAAGAAAATAACCATTCCCAACCGCAAAATAAGAAAATAAAAAAGGCCCAGATAGGGGTCACCACAGAAAACGGAATATAACGTACGTTTAGACGAAAATGGGGGCTTCAGCAGTCTGAAAAAGTCTTTTCAGTGTCTTTTCAGGTTGGGCCAGGTGATTGAGCCAAAATTCATGTGTTTTGTGCATGGTAACTGCCTTTTTAAAAAATTGACTGCTGTAACGCTGCTCGCGCCTGGATCGCTGCAAGTGTGCAGATGAAAAACGACTCTTTGCGTATGGTGTGGGAATACGAAAAGACCGCCCATGAGGCAGAGGGCACCGGATAGCCTGCAGGAGTGGCAACCATGCAGAACTCATGGCGCTGCAGAGCCAGACGGATGCCCCAGCATGGAGAAAGAGACTGACCGGACCGCTGCCAGAAGCCGGACAACCGAGCGACCGCTGCTGCCCGCTTGGTAAGGTTTTTTTAAAAAGATATTCTTGCCAGGACATGGGTATATATTTTCGCTAAACGGGGTTGGTTTTATGTATTACAAAGAAAATGGAATACGTACAATAAACTTGATAGTAAGCAAATTAAATGGTATACTTAAAGGGGGCGTTAAATAATTATGGAAAGCGGGGGGCCACGAGGGCAAATACCGTCAAACAACCCGGCGCACCCGTACCACTTCCTAAAACGAGGGTGTAGGAAAAGACAATCTTATAAAATAATAACAAAAAAGAGGAAAGATGGAAACAGATAAAAACGAAGACCCTGCATGGTTGAATTCAAAAAATGATCGTAAAACACCCTATACAGATGAAGAGATAGAATATTTCGTAAATGATTTTATTCAAGAATTTCCTGAACATTATAATGAATTAGTGAAGAATGATGGGCCCATTATTGCAAGATTGATCCTGAGAGATCGATTTAAAGCAAAAGATGAAAACAGAAACCAGATTTGAAAGTTTACATAAGACATATTATGTGTGTCGCAGCTAATTTATTGATAAAGACTTACAAAACATACCGTTATAAGTAGGTCAAACCAGGTTGTTTACATAAAATGATTTACCAAGCAAAAAATGCCCACCTTCTTTTTAAATTCAGTTTACGAATATTTCTGATATAATTCCTTATAATTCCTTTCGTTAGGTGACCCCAATAAATACCTTTTCCCCTTTGACCTTTGGTCGTCTGGGCGAGTGCTCCGCTGGCTATCGCGCAGCTACGCAGCGCGACCAGCCGACCTGCTTGCTCCTTACCTGGAAACCTTAGGGGCGGCAAGCAACCCGGAAGCAGAGGCTGTTCGATATTACGAGTGATCTTTTATCTATTACGTGTGGCCTAAATTAATTTAATTTTTATTTGGTGGTGATGAGGAGGGAGGAAGTTTTGTATTTTACGGGGGCGGATTAATCTTATCAGGGTCTTAAGGTGATGTGATGAAAGAACGTATAATACATTTGACGGTTTCGCATACCCGCGCGGTTGTTGCCGTCATGGTGATTATGTCCCTGGGATTTGCTTCGGGCCTCATCAACTGGGGCGCTGCCGCGCGATATGTAACGCAGGGAATAAAAAACAACTCTGTTCCCGCTATTGTAAAAAATATACTCTGGTTTCCCTTTCAAGTCTATCTGGACAAGGCCCTGAGCGCTCCACCTGGGCTTTTCAGGCTCATCATCGAGGACGACATACAGGCAATGATCCCCGAGCACCTGGAATCGAAGAAGACATGGCGGGCCATGGAACGTCTTTTCGGGTCGTCTGAATTTACTATCGTAGCTTATGGAGACAGTGGGGCCAGTGTTCTTAACGAAAAAAACCTTTCTCAGACCAGGATACTGTCACAAGCCCTTGAGGGCATCCCCGAGGTTGATAAGGTCAGGAGTCTCGCGACCATCAACAAGATCGAATCATCCGAAGGCGGGTTTGCTGTGTCGCCTTTGTTGCCTATTGACCCGGATACGCCCATTGATTCATCATGCCTTTGGCATGTACGCGCCTATCTTGCAAAGAACCCTGATCTGAAATCGAGTTTTATCTCGCGCGATGGCATGTACGCGTGCGCGCTTGTTTTTTATAAAACCACGGGTATCAATGAGAAAGAAGCGGCTCGGAAGGTCGTTGCCTGCGCTGATAGTGTCCTGAAAGGGGAGAAGGCGGTCATAGCCGGAACGCCTTTTATGCGCGCCGTACTTGCCCGCAGCATCTTCAGCGACATCATTACGCTCATGCCCCTGGTTATTCTTGTGCTTTTTGTAATGCTTATCGCTTCGTTTCGCACCCCGCATGTCATACCCCTTGTCTTTCAAGTGGTGGTACTTACTGTCTTTTCAACCCTTGGGCTTATGGGATGGTTTGGTTACCGGTTTATGCTGATTAATTCCACGATGCCGGTGGTACTGCTTTCCATCGCATGCGCCGATGCGATTCATATTATTACTCACTTTTTCCGTCTTTCGCGTACCGGGCTTTCACCCGAGGCGGCGGTGCGTGCAACCATGACCGACCTCATGCAGCCTGTTTTTCTCACGTCGTTGACAACTATTGCGGGTTTTATTACGCTGACCACCTCACCGGTCACGGTCATGGTGCCCTATGGCCTGTTTCTCTCGTTTGGCGTTGCCTGGGCCTGGGTGCTGTCCGTGTTTCTGCTTCCAGCGCGTCTGAGTACGTACGTTCCTCCAGCGGTTCGGCTTTTGCGCGGCCGCAACGAACCAGTTTCACAGAGTAGCAGGTTTGTTGACACTCTGGGCAATGCCGTGTGCCAGCGCCCAAAGATAGTCCTGATTGCGAGCATCGCGCTGGTCTCTGTGTCCGTTTATGGAATATTCCGGGTTGAAATCGAGGTGAATTTCAATAATTTTTTTCCGCGCACAAATCCCATACGCGTTGCCAACGAATTCATCGATATGCATTTTAACGGCGTCACCAACATTTGCGTTATGGCCCAAACCAGCAAGGACAATGGCGTCAAAGACCCCGCTGTGCTGGGTGTTGTACGCGACATCGCCGCATATATCGAAAGAATCCCGGGTATGGGAACAACGATGTCGCTTCCCGCGGTAATCGCCAAAATGAACCGCACTATCAACGACGATTCCGCATCGTACGAACGGCTCCCTGAAACGCGCGAACAAGTTGCCCAGCTGCTCGAACTGTATTCCATGTCAGGTGATCCATCTGATTTCGAAAAGATGGTGAATAACGAATATACCGCAACCCTTATCAATGCGCCCATGCGGTCGCTTTCTACACGGCACATCTCAGCTATTATAGATTCTATTGACGCATACAAAGCAACGCATGCCAACACGGCCTTGGTACATCTCAGCACCACTGGGTTTGCCGTGTTTATCAGGGATTTCGTGGGTCTGATCATCAGGAGTTCGTTGCTAAGCATTATCTGTTCTATTGTTCTCGTGTTTTTTATTTCGTCTATCGCGTATCGGTCGTTTCTATGGGCGTTTTTCTCCATACTGCCGCTCTTGTGCGCGGTCGTGCTGCTTTTTGGCCTCATGGGATTGTTTGGCATTGAGCTGAACCATGTCACAGCCCTCATGACCTCACTGATCATTGGAGTTGGCGTTGATTTTGCCGTGCACTTTATTTCCCAGGCGCGTCTGCTTCTGCGGAATGGGGAAGAGCGTGAAACGTTTGTGCGCACGACCATCAGGAACGTGGGCGGCCCTATTTTGGTGAATTCGCTGACAGTATCAGCCGGGTTTTCCGTACTGCTTTTTTCCAATTTTGTGCCAATGCGTTTTCTTGGCGCACTTGTGGGCATATCCCTGCTCTCGTGCGCGTTTGGCGCACTCACCATTATGGCCGCATCGGTTCACCTGATGAGGCATAGGATACGATAAGTCCCAGGATTTTATTATTTAAGAGGAGGTGTCGCATGATAGTTAAAGTCCTTGTCGCCGCCCTACTGCTGGCTGCAAACATTCAGGCCGTATTCGCGCTGACAGCGCTGGAGATCATGGAAAAGGTCGATACCAAGGCAGAGCCCAAGGATGTACGCTCTGATATGACCATGACGCTTATCGACAAAAATGGGGGAGAGCGCAAACGGACCATACGCATGATACGTCAGGGCAGCGAAAAGCAGATCATGTGGTTCCTTGAGCCCGCTGACGTGCGCGGCACCTCGTTTCTCAAGGTTGAGCAAAAAGGCGATTTTGACGACATGCGGCTCTATCTGCCCGCGTTCAAGAAGGTGCGCAGAATATCCTCAAGTGCCAAATCGGAAAGTTTCATGGGTTCGGATTTCACCTATGAAGATATGACGAAGAGAAAAATCGAAGAATACGATTATACCCAGCTCTCAGACAGCACCATCGACGGCAAGGTTTGTTTTGCCGTTGAGAGCAAGGTCAAATCAGGAATTAAAACAGACTACCGGCGCATTGTCTCTTTTATTTGGAAAGATGAGTTCATTATTTTATACGAGAAGCTCTATGATAAGCGCGACCAGCTCCTCAAAATCAGAACAGTGGGAGACTTCGAGAAAATCAAGAATTACCAGATTATGAAATTGATACGTATAGATAATGTACAGAAAAACCATGTTACCATACTCACGCTGGCCAACATTACAGTCGACGGCAATGTCGATCCGGGACTTTTCCACGAGCGAAATCTCCAGAAAATGCCACAGTAGCACAGGAGGAAATATACAATGAGAATGATGGTCGTTATATTTATGGCCGCCTGTCTGGTGTGGGCCGAAAATAACATGGCCCTGAAAGGGGAGATAGCGCCTCAGGTCATGATAAGCAAAAACGGCAATTTTATCCGTCTTCCATACCGGCTGCTCACGCTCGAGGCCACGACATCGCGTAACGCTGTTTCAGGCGCCCTTCGTTTTGATTGTGAACATGCTCCCCTTACCAACGATATTAATTTTGATATTAGGGAGGCGTATGCAGCGTGGAACCATTCCCTTGGCGAGCTTCACGTTGGAAAGGAGATTGTGGCATGGGGCAGTGCTGACGCGAATAATCCAACGGACAATGTGAATCCGTTTAATTATTATTATCTGATGAAAGAGGGTGTCAACCGGAAGGTTGGCAAACTTATGGTACGCGAAGACTTATTTTATAAGGATATTACGTTTTCTCTGGTCGTAAGCCCCTATTTTTCGCCTGCAATTGTTCCGTTTGACGATCCTGACATGCCTATTTTTTCACGACCGGTCTCAGTCGCTTATCCCATCAAGGTGCCGCTTGCGGGGATCGATACGATCGTTAACATTGCCTTGAACAATCTTGTGGTTGATCCGAAAAACAGTGTTCGCAATTCTGAGGTGGGTGCTCGCGCTCGCGCCTCATTTTCAGCAGGAGAAGTGTCTGCCAGTTTTTTTGAAGGATTTGACCGTATGTATTCGCCTGTCTTGGGGTTGCTGGCGCTTACCATACCACCGTTGCCATCTTCGATAATTCTGCCTGCTCAAAAGTACTACACTTTTCACCGCACCCAGGTGTATGGCCTTGAAGGGGTCGGACTGTATCAGGATTGGGCCCTGCGTCTGGAAGGCGCATATTTCCGGACAAAAGACCTGGATGGCGTTGATCCTGTCATCCGAAACCCGTATGTTCAATATGTCGCCCAAGCTGACTGGAACGCTCCTGCACGGACGTCACTCATTATCCAATATCTGGGCATGCATTCGCTCAAGGTCGATTCAACGGCAGAGGAAGAGGCCGAAAACAGGCTTCCGGTGGGCATGGGAGCGCTCTTCTGCGGATTTGCACATTCGGGTATCATGGCTGTCGCGCGCAAGGAAATCGGCGATGCTCCCCATACAATCGAAGCCCGTGGTTTATACGATTTTGATAAAGGCGGCTATATGGCAGGGGGCGCAATTTCTTTCTCGCTTGCCGAGGCGTTTTTTATTAAATTGTCCATCAATTATTTCAACGGGGATGCGGGAAGTATATTTCATAATATGACGGATTTCAGTCATCTGATTATACAAGGGATATACAACTTCTAAGACATTGTGGTAAAAAGCGATACCGTTATTTGCTAATGTTATAAATCTTGTGCTTGCCTCTTAAATTTATCAAATTCTATTTTTTTATTTGAATTACCCTGCCGGATATTTTATATTGATGAATCTCAAATTCAAGATAAACTTATGTGACACAAAAAAATAACCAAGCAGGAGGTATTAGAATGGCGACAAAAAAAGCAGCGAAGAAAAAGGTAAAGAAACCAGCCAAGGCCAAAAGCGCCAAATACGTGTACTTTTTCGGCGGTGGACGCGCTGACGGCAACGAATCCATGAAAAACCTGCTTGGCGGCAAAGGTGCAAACCTTGCCGAAATGGCCGGCCACAAGAGCCTGCGCCTTCCCGTGCCTCCGGGATTCACTATCACCACGGAGCTCTGTACCTACTACTACGACCACAAAAAGACCTTTCCAAATGAACTCAAGGCCCAGGTCAACACTGCATTGGCAAATGTTGAAAAACTCATGGGGAAAAAGTTTGGTGATACAAAGAATCCTCTTCTTGTTTCCGTACGTTCCGGCGCACGTAAATCCATGCCCGGCATGATGGACACTGTGTTGAACGTAGGACTCAATGACGAAACCATTCAGGGCGTCATCGCCCTTACCGGTAATCCCCGTTTTGCGTACGACGCCTATCGCCGCCTGGTAATGATGTACGCTGATGTTGTCATGGAAAAAGCCGAAGGTATTGTACCTAAAAACGGCAAAGGTATCCGCAAGGTGCTTGACGAACGCCTCGATCAGGTCAAGCATTCAAAAGGATATAAGAGCGATACCGACCTTACCGCCGAAGAACTTAAAGCAATGGTTGCCGACTTCAAGCAGATTGTGCTTGATGTCCTGGGCAAGCCCTTCCCCGAGAAACCGGAAGATCAGCTTTGGGGCGGCATTGCCGCTGTTTTCGCCAGCTGGAACGGTAAGCGCGCTATTGAATACCGCCGCATTGAGCATATCCCGGACGAATGGGGCACTGCGGTAAACGTGCAATCAATGGTTTTCGGAAATATGGGCGACGATTCCGCCACTGGTGTTGCTTTTACCCGCAATCCCGGAAATGGCGAGGGCCATTTCTACGGAGAATATCTGATCAATGCGCAGGGCGAAGATGTTGTGGCTGGTATCCGTACACCCAGCCCCATCAACGATTATTCAAAGAACGATCAAAGCCGCGACCTGCCTACGCTTCAGGAAATTATGCCTGCGGCCTTCAAACAGCTCAACGACATCCAGAAACGGCTCGAGAAGCATTATCGCGATATGCAGGACATTGAGTTTACCATCGAGAAAGGCACGCTCTACATGCTTCAGTGCCGCGTGGGCAAGCGCAATGGTGTTGCCGCTGTCCGTATGGCAACGGATATGTACAAAGAAAAGCTCATTGACGCCAAAACAGCGGTTTCACGCGTCCAACCCGGCCAACTCGTTGAACTGCTTTTGCCCATGATTGATCCCAAGGCAGAGCTTGCGACAAGGCCCGTGGCCAAAGGACTCCCTGCGGGTCCCGGTGGTGCAAAGGGCAGGGCGGTTTTCTCATCAGACGATGCGGTTGCCTGGGCTTCCCGCGGAGAAAAAGTCATTATGGTCCGCGAAGAGACTTCTCCCGAAGACGTGGATGGCATGCACAAATCGCAGGCCATTCTGACAACCAAAGGCGGCATGACCTCGCATGCAGCGCTTGTCGCCCGCGGCTGGGGAAAATGCTGCATTGTGGGCTGCTCTGAAATCGAGGTTGGCAGCGATGGCAAGTCTTTCCACACCAAAAACGGCACGGTTATCCGCGAAGGCGACATGATCACGCTTAATGGCACAAAAGGCCTTGTGTATCAGGGCGGCCTCGACTTGGTCGATGTGGACATTGAACACAACCAGGCATATGTCGAACTCATGAAGCTGGTCGATAAAATCCGGGTCCTCAAAGTGCGCACCAACGCCGACACGCCAAAAGACACAAAAAAGGCCATCCAGTTTGGCGCCGAAGGCATTGGCCTTTTCCGTACTGAGCACATGTTTTACGGCGAAGGCAGCGACAAGCCGCTTTTCCTGCTGCGTAAAATGATCATGTCAAAGGGCGTTGCCGAACGTCGTGCGGCCCTCAACGAGCTTTTCCCGTTTGTGAAAAACGATGTCAAGGCCACCATGGAGGCCCTCGACGGATATCCAATCACCATTCGCCTGCTCGATCCGCCGCTTCATGAATTTGTGCCGCACAACGAGGAAAAGTTGGCGCAGCTTGGTGCTGAACTGCAGATTTCCAAGGAAGAGCTGACAAAGCGCGCGGACGGCCTTCGGGAAAACAATCCCATGCTTGGGCACCGCGGCGTGCGTCTTGGCGTCACGTATCCTGAAATATCCGAGATGCAAATTAGGGCCATTCTCGAGGCAGCGGGCGAACTGATCAAGGCAGGGAAGAAAGCATTTCCCGAAATCATGATTCCCGTAACCTGCAGCGTCACTGAGCTCAACGACCAAAAGGCCATTGTCGAGAAGGTATACAAAGAGGTTTGCGAAAAGGTAGGCCTCAAAAAGATACCGTATATGTTTGGTACCATGATCGAGATACCGCGCGCAGCGCTTACCGCGAACAAAATGGCCGAGACAGCCGAGTTCTTCTCGTTTGGTACAAACGACCTGACGCAAATGGGTTTTGGCTTTTCGCGCGACGATATCGGCAGCTTTTTGCCCGATTATCTCGAAAAGAAGGTGTTGCCTGCGGACCCGTTCGCGACCATTGATCAGGAAGGCATTGGCGAGCTCATTACGTTTGGCATCAATCGGGGCCGTAAGACCCGTCCCAATCTCAAAGTTGGCATATGCGGGGAACACGGCGGCGATCCCGAATCCGTGGTGTTCTGCCACAAAGTGGGCATGAACTATGTCTCATGCTCTCCGTTCAGGGTGCCTATCGCACGGCTGGCTGCGGCACATGCGGCGCTACAGGACAAAAAGAAATAATGTAATGTATAGACGAAACAATAATAACTAACCGGAGGTATTGATGTACACCATCGCGTATTATGCACCATGGCTTGGCGTATTGGGGCTGGTCGTCATTGCCCTTATTTCCATGTCCATTTCAAAGGCCGACGACGGCAATGATAAAATGCGCCATATCGCTTCCCTTATTAAGGAAGGCGCCATGGCCTATATGTCACGCCAGCTCATCAATGTCGGCATCTTCATTGCTTGCGTTGTCATCCTGCTTGCCTTGTTTCTGAAACCCTATGGGATAGAGACCGCGATTGCCTATGCAGCTGGCGGCATCATTTCCATTTTATGCGGTTTCATCGGTATGCGCGCGGCCACCAAGGCTAATGTACGCACAGCTGCGGCGGCGAATAAATTCGGCATGGCCAAAGCCCTCGCAATGGCTTTTAACGGCGGCGCGGTCATGGGACTCGCTGTTGCCAGCCTGGGTCTTATCGGCTTTGGCCTGCTCTACTGGTTCCTCATGACCAAATACGGAGCAGACGGAGATTATTCAAAACTAGCAATTATGAACGGTTTTGGCATGGGCGCAAGCTCAATTGCCCTGTTCATGAGGGTTGGCGGTGGTATCTATACTAAGTCTGCTGATGTGGGTGCGGACCTTGTCGGAAAGGTCGAAGCTGGCATTCCTGAAGACGATCCCCGAAATCCCGCGGTTATTGCTGACAATGTCGGCGACAATGTGGGTGATGTGGCAGGCATGGGCGCCGATCTTTTTGAAAGCTATTGCGGTTCCATTATTGCATCCATTGCCTTGGCAGCCACTACCTCAGCCACGGCCTCAATTTCTGGCTTGGCCATTTCAGCAAATCCAATGGCCTTTGCCGCGTTTCCTATTCTTATCGCAGCGGTCGGTCTTATCGGCAGCCTCATCGCTGTTGCGTCAATGAAGATTCTCCAGCGCTCAAATCCGCCTTTGGCGCTCAGGGTTGCAACCTGGGTGGCTGCGGCAATTATGATTCTCCTTACATATGCTATCGCTTCATATCTTGGTATTGAACCGCGTTTTGCCCACCCGGTCGCTGCCGGATGTCTTATTGGCATCTGCATTGGCCTTCTTTCAGAATACTATACTTCAGGCAAACCCGTGCGCGATATTGCTGAATCAGCAAAGACAGGTCCTGCAACCGTGATCATCGCCGGACTGGCCATTGGCATGGAATCCCTTATTCTGCCTGTTATTGGGATCTGCGTTGCCATGGGTATGAGCTACTACTTTGCCGGTTTATACGGAATTGCACTTGCCGCAGTTGGCATGCTTGGTACAATTGGTGTAACCATGGCGGTCGATGCCTATGGTCCCATTGCCGACAATGCAGGCGGCATCAGCGAAATGAGCGAACTCGGTCCTGAAACCAGGGCGATAACCGATACGCTCGATTCTCTCGGCAATACAACAGCCGCCATTGGCAAAGGCTTTGCCATCGGTTCCGCGGCCCTCACAGCCCTAGCACTCTATGCGGCCTACAGTCTTGCGGCCGGAGTCCATCAGATTGATCTCACCAGCACACGTGTAGTTATTGGAATGTTTTTAGGCGGACTGGTGCCGTTCTTTGTCGCTTCTAGCACCATGCGTTCCGTAGGCGATGCTGCATTTGCAATGGTTGAGGAAGTCCGTCGCCAATTCCGCGAGATCAAAGGTCTTATGGAAGGTACGGGAAAGCCAGATACCGCCCGTTGCGTTGATATTGCCACCAAAGCTGCAATCAAGAAAATGATGGCCCCTGGTATTGTCGCGGTTGCTTTCCCTGTTGTCGTTGGCTTCCTGCTTGGCAAAGAGGCTCTTGGCGGCGCGCTTGCGGGAGCAACACTTTGCGGAGTCATGGTCGCGCTGCTCATGGCAAATGCCGGTGGCGCGTGGGACAACGCGAAAAAGTACATTGAAGCTGGCAAGCTCGCGGGATTTGGCAAAAAGAGCGATCCGCACAAGGCGGCGGTTGTTGGCGATACAGTGGGCGATCCTTTTAAAGATACCTCGGGCCCGGCAATGAACATTCTGATAAAGCTCATGTCAATAGTGAGCCTTGTCCTAGCCCCATTGCTTAAAAGCGCCACGCCTCTGTACAAGCTGTTCTATTAAGTAGCGTACGTTTGTGAATATGTGTGTGGCCGGTTTATGCCGGCCATACTTGTTCTGGAACAATATCAGCACAAAGGAATTTAGCATGAATATTATACTGTTTGGTCCTCCGGGCGTGGGCAAAGGCACCCAGGCTGCGCGCCTCAAAGAAGCCTACAATCTATTGCATCTTTCAACCGGAGAGGCGTTACGCGAAGAGGTAAAAAATCAGACCGAATTGGGCAAAAGAGCCAAGGAAGCCATGAATAAAGGTGAGCTTGTTTCCGATGAAATAGTCGTTGGCATTGTGATCAATACCATGGAAAAAGCTTCAGGTAAAAATGGCGTCATGCTCGATGGTTTTCCCCGAAATATACCTCAGGCTCAGACCCTCGATGCGCTCCTGTCAAAGAGAAACATTACGATCGATCATGTGCTCAGTCTTGAGTCGGATCAGGAGATTATTCTGAAGAGGCTTGCGGGCCGGCGCTTCTGTAACAAGTGCGGCAAGGATTATAATATTTATTTTAATCCTCCCAAGGTAGAAGGCGAATGCGACGCCTGCGAAGACGGCATTTTGGCGGCGCGCGCTGACGACAACGAGAAGGTCCATCTCGACCGTCTCAATGTCTATGCCAGCCAGACCGAACCGCTCAAGGAATACTATGCTAAAAAAGGCCTTCTCCGGCCCATTGATGGCATGGGCAGTCCGGACGAGGTTTTTGAGGAAGTGAAGAAGATCCTGAACTAGCCATCAATAATTCAGCTCTAAAACAAAGAAGAGGGCCCCCCCCCCTTCTTTTTATTATTTTAAGGCCATGCTCTGGATATATTCCCTTGTCAGCGTTGTCCTTGTCAGTCTTATTTCCCTGGCCGGTATTCTCACAATAGTGATACGCAAGGAGCAATTGGGCAAGATACTCAATTTCCTCGTCGCTTTTGCGGTTGGCGCTTTGTTCGGCGACGCCTTCATCCATCTTCTACCCGAGGCGTTTGAAAAAATCCCCTCGCATCTTCTTGTCGGGCTGTATGTCATCGCCGGTTTTTTGCTTTTTTTCATGATCGAAAAATTCATCCGCTGGCGGCACTTTACCATGCCGCATACTGAACATGTAAAGCCGGTCGTAGCGCTCAACCTTATTGGCGATGCTGTTCATAATTTCATTGATGGCATGCTTATAGCTGGAAGTTTCATGGTCGACTTTCACGTGGGCATTGCGACCACCATAGCGATAGTGTTGCACGAAATACCCCAGGAGCTAGGCGATTTCGCTATTTTGATAAAGGGCGGATTGTCCGTGAAAAAGGCGCTGATGCTTAACCTGCTAACGGCCCTTACCGCAGTTGCCGGCACTGTAATGACCCTTGTGGTCGGTTCGTTTATCGGTTCTTTTTCAATCGTTCTGCTTCCCATAACCGCTGGCAGCTTTTTGTATATCGCAGGTCCGGATCTTATTCCAGAACTTCACGCAGAGACCAAGCCTTCCTCGGCGCTCTGGCAGTTCATCGCCATCGTAGTGGGAGTGGGGATTATGGTCGCTTTGACGCTACTTGAGTAGCGTTGCCCGTACGCTTTTAGATGCTCCTGTATTGCCTGTGGAAACAATCACAAATATTCCCGAAGGCAGGGCGGAAGCGTCCCAGGTGGCGCAGCCGTTCTTCAGGTTTGTTGTCAAATCCGCTACCATTCGACCGGCAGTGTCAAATACGCGGAGCGTTGCCGGTTCATATGAATTCATATGAATGGTCAGTACCGGGTTAAAGGGGTTTGGGCTAACAGAGAGACTTGTCTCAGCGCTTCTTGGCACAATGGATTCAATGGCATCCGCGGGAGTATATTCATCCGCTCCAATGTCCGGCGTGGCGTCGATTGAATCACGGGTCTGCTTGTCCCAGTCATCGACAAGGGAGGCGCCCAGGATCATGCCTTTGTTAATGGCTGCTGTGGCAGTGGGCAAAAGGTGAAAGTCGTTCAGCGCCCTGCTTTGAAAGATAAAAGCCCCTACTATATACCGCAGATTGTGCGATGTGTCGGGCATGATGCCGCCGTTGAGTAAAACACCGCCATACACAATGGTGTTTTTTATTTCATTGCCGCTCCCATTCTGGTACAGGTGAATAGTGCGGGAATAGGTCGCGTCAGAACTGTATATCGTGTTGTTGTAAACTTTAACATTTGAACAATAACATAGTTCAAGCCCGATGTATGCGCCGCGGTTGATAATGTTGTTGCGTATGATGGCGCTATCTACATCGTTGCTGCCCGACGGATTGCCAAAGCAGATGCTGCGGTCGCAGCCGATAAACATGTTGCGCTCCACGGTCATGTTCGTGTTGCCCTGCCACCAGAAAATCCCGCCGCGGCCGCCAGCGGACGCGCCTTTTATGTTTTTGAAATAAGAATCGCTCACGATCCATCCGCTGCCGTTCATGATGTCCATGCCCGCAATGTAATTGCCCGCGTCATGGGCACCGCAACGGTCCGCGGCTGGGACCTTGTTGTCCTCAAAATGGCAGTAACGGATGGTCCAATTTTGCGGATTATAGGCCGAGCCGCCTTTGATCATACGCTCACCGATATTTATGAACCGCATGTTATGTAGCAGTATGTTGTCCGCGTTTGCATGCTCTATTTTTAAACCGTGGCAGCGCGATTCCATGATGGTAAAGTCCGCAAGGGTAATGTTGCCGCTATAGAGAACAAACATTTCCTCGTCTACGTTTGTGCAGCTTTCAAAGCCCCTGCCTTGGACCAGCACCTTGGTCGGATCGCCCGATTCTCCGCGTATGGTGATGTTTGCCACGTCAAGGCTCATCGGCTCATAACCTGCCATAAGGTAGGTACCGTCTTTGAGGAGGATGGTGCGACCAGAGGTGGCGCTGTTTATTGCCTGGTTGAACGTTGCTGCGGTAGAGCAACGCACAACAGTTCCGGATGGCACAGGAAGAGTGGGGACTGTTTTGCCGTCAGCGGTAGTGTAAGCGCTTAAATGAATTGGGATAAAAAAAAGACCGGTCAGTCCAATAATATAAAGAGCTTTCATAATGTATCCCCTTTCCCCCTGTTTTATGGTTTTAAATCTATAACGTTAAGATACATTATTTTTTAAAATGATGCAAATAATCGGGTATTGACTTTTTTTTGTATATACTGTATATTTATACAGCATAAAGGAGAAGTTCATGGAACAGCTCACAAAACACCAGGAAAACGTCCTAGAATTTATCGAATCTTATTATGCCACAATCGGTTGCGCGCCAACATTCAGCGAAATAGCGGATAATTTCAAATTCCGCTCCCTCAATGCGGTTACAGACTATGTGACTGTACTGCGGAAAAAGGGCTACATTGACTTTGAACCGGGCAAAAGCCGGGCAATTGTACCAAAGCGCGTCAAAAGGCTTACAGAGGCCCAGCAAAGGCCTATTCCCATTTTAGGCGCCATTGCCGCGGGCAAACCCATAGACGCAATTGAAAACATCGAGGCCGACCTCGACCTGCAGCAATTGAGTTTTGATAATGTCGCAGGCGATAAATTCGCTTTGCGGGTAAAGGGCGATTCCATGATCGGCCGCGGCATACACGATGGCGATATTGTCGTGGTCAAAAAACAGAAAACCGTCAACCCCAACGATGTCGCTGTTGTGCGCATAGGAAACGAGGCCACGCTCAAGTATGTAAGAAAAGACAAAGGCAATGTTTTTCTAGTGCCGGACAATCCAACCATGGAACCATTTTTGGCATCACCGGACAGCGATTTCGAGATATTGGGGAAAGTAATGGGGCTGGTGAGAAAAAAAATTTAAAGGCTATTGGCCACGGCCCTTCGACTTTGCTCAGGGGCCGTGGCTTTTGACGTTCAGTTGTTGCTACTGGGTAGTTCATTATTCGTTAAAAATGTCATACGCGCTCGTTGAGCGGAGTCGAAACGAGCGCCTGTGTCTAGGTATGGATAATTATGAGTGCCTTCATTCATCTTCACCTTCACTCAGAGTTTTCATTCCACTCCGGTGTTGCCTCTGTGGAGGCACTGGTTAAAAAGGCTGTTGCATTGGGCATGCCCTCGCTTGCCCTTACCGATACCGACCGTATGAGTGGCCTCATTCTCTTTTACAAATCCTGCCTCGAATACAACATCAAGCCAATCCTTGGCGTTGAACTCACCAATCCAAATGCGCCGACCGAACATGTGGTCGTACTGGTAAAAAACAGCAGCGGCTATGGAGACTTGTGCGAATTGACTACCAAACGCCATCTTGAGGAAAAGACATTTTTATTTGAGCGCATATTCAGCGCTTTTTTCCCAAATCTTTTCCTGCTTACGCATACGCCCGCGCTTTTGCGCATGCTCGCCAATACGCCCAACAGGCAGAACGTGTATGGAGAGCTGATCAACTGGGACAAGAAATCCCGTGCGTGCAGCAGGGAAGTCGAAGCAGTTGCCCGCGAATTCGCTATACCGCTTGTTGCCGCAAACAATGTGCATTTTATTGAAAAAAGCGATTGGGAAACGCATCGGATACTCAAGGCAATAGGCCTTGGGTCTGCGCTTTCCCGGCTGGGAGAGGAGGAGTATGTTCCGGAAAAGGCCTGTTTCAGAAGCGGGAAGGAGATGCACGGTCTTTTCCCAAATCATACGGAAGCGCTTTTGAATACACAGCGCATTGCAGACAACTGCAAGGTGGATCTGGTGCTGGGTTCGTGGATATTGCCGCGTATTGAAGTGTCTGGTGGCCAGTTGCCCGAAGAACATCTCAAGGAATCAGCATACAGGGGACTGGAAACAAATTATGCAGACACAGCTGAATACGACAAGGCAAAGGCAATTCAGGACAAAGAGCTTGCTGTAATAAACAAGCTGGGCTATGCCTCGTATTTTCTCATGGTAAAACAGATACGCGACTGGGCAAACAACAGGCTTGCGCATGGCTATCGCAGAGCAAACGACTGTACGCTTATGCGTGGATCAGCTGCAAACAGCATCACTTTCTACAATATAGGCGCAAGTGACCTTGATCCAATAAAATACAATCTTTATTTCGAGCGTTTTCTTAACGAAGAACGGGCTGATCCTCCTGATGCTGACCTTGATTTTGGCTGGGACGAGCGCGATGCGGCCTTTGATTATTTTACGCAAACATGGGGTTCGGACCGCGTGGCAGTCATGTGCACTACAAATCGCATGCGAAACAGGGCTGCCTTCAGAGAGACAGCCAAGGTTTTTGGGTTAAGCGAAGAACAGGTAAGCGCCCTTTTCGATTCACGCGATATGCCTGTTGATGATCCTGATATCAGAAAGATCATGTACTATGCTGAGAAAATAACCGGAAAGCCCCGTTTTCTGGGACAGCACCCTGGCGGCATTATTGTCACCAACGACCCCATCTGGCGCCATGTCGCGTGTGAACGTTCGGGCGGAGCAAAAAACCGGGTTATCACTCAGATCGACATGCATTCAGGCACCGATGACTTGGGACTCATTAAATTCGATATTTTGGGCAATGGCAGTCTTTCGGTTCTGCGCGATACCCTCACACAACTGAAGGAACAAGGACACGAAGATCCCCGCGTATGGGACAATGAACACGTGCGCACCAATCCTGCGGTATGCCGGCTTATTGCAAACGGTCTCACCAGAGGCATCTTTTATATCGAATCTCCTGCCCAGATAAAACTCAACCGCAAGGCAATGGCAGGCACCTTTGAGGAGATCGGTATCACCTCCAGTGCTGTGCGGCCCGCGGGCGCTGCTTCAACAAAAACCTTTGTCGAACGCCACCGCAAACTCAAGCAGGGTGTTGTAGACTGGGAATACCTTCACCCGTCGCTCAGGCCGCTGTTGTCCGAAACCCACGACTGCCTCATCTATCAGGAGGATGTGATAAAAGTGTGCCATGAGGTGGCTGGCCTCAATTTTAAACAGGCCGACAGGGTGCGCAAAATAATGAACAGCATGCACTACGGCAAACCCCATGATTACGATGCCGTTGCCTGCGAATTCCTCAACGGATGTGCTGAGCACAGCGGTCTTACGCAAACGCAGGCCATGGAACTGTGGGAGAGGGTCTGTTCTTTTTCCGGCTTTTCCTTCTGCAAGTCGCACAGTCTCAGCTATGCCCAACTCTCATTCAAGTGCGCCTATCTCAAGGCCCATTTTCCAGCCCAGTTTCTTGCAGCTGTTGTTTCCAATAACCACGGCTTCTATGCTACCTCAGTTTATCTCAATGAAGCGCGTTGTTTTGGTATACGCATCCAGCAGCTCGACATTAACAAGAGCGATGCGAGTTATGTGGGTAGGGGGCAATTTATGATACCAGGCCTCATGCATATCAAGGGCCTTGGCCATGCCACCATACATCAGTGCGTGGAAGAACGCGCAACGCAGGGCCGCTATGCCAATCTCATCGATTTTCTTCTGCGTACGCGTGCGGGTCTCAAGGAGACAGAGATTCTCATAAAAACCGGGTGTTTTGACGGTTTCAATATGAATCATCCCGAACTTCTTTCCCTGCTTCATGCCGAATATGGCAAAATACGCAGGGATAGCAGCGGGCTTTTCGACTATGCGCAGAATTTCAGGGACGAGTTTCATCCGGGCCTTGCAGACTATTCGTTTACCCAACGCTGTCTCAATGAACTTGAAATACTTGGTTTCATGCTTTCAGGCAATATTCTTTCCATTCTCGATCTCCATCCTGCGTCAAAGACTGCTGTACCTGCGGCTGACATATGCCGCTACGCAGGCAGGCGGGTCAAGCTTCTCGGCTGGCCCATTACCGCGCGGCCGCATCATATTCCCGACCGTGGAGAAATGAAATTTATTACTGTTGAGGACAATTCTGGATGCGCGGACATTGTTCTCTGGCCCGAGGCATATACGAAATATGCTCATGTGACACACGGGCCAGGACCCTATGAAATTTTTGGCAGGGTGAAGGAAGAGTGGGACACTTATTCGGTCTTTGTCGAAAAGATGAGCGCAGTCACCTGGTCGCCTGTTCAAATCGATTTTGAACGGGCTGCCGGCCGTTTGAGGGATTCTTACAGGAGTTTTGCACGTGAACCAATTGTCAGGCCAACTGTTGTTGCGGCCTAGTCTATGGTGGCTTGTAGTGCGTATGCCCGAATTTCCAGCCCAGGTTCTGGCTTCGTGGAACCCTGGCATGCGCAAACAGCCTTTTGTTGTGGTCCGCCAGAGCGTTGACAGCCACAAAAGTATGGTCATATCGGTTTCTCCACATGCATCACATATGGGCGTCCACGCAGGCATGCCTGTACGCATGGTCAGAAAGCGCTTCAGAAACCTCGAAATTGTGCAGGAAAACAAAGAGCAGGAAAAGAGCGCGCTTCTTGAACTCGAATCGCTTCTGCGTGCCTATGTTCCCGAACATGCTGTGCGCGTGCATGCGGCTGGCATTGTTGTGGATCTTTCGGGCATGGACCGTCTGCATCCCGAAGGCATGGAAGCCTTTTCACGTGTGATTCTTGATGTCATAATAAGGTCGCTTAATTTCACTGATGTGCGCGCAGGCCTTGCCGTATCATTATTTGTCAGCAGATTGTGCGCAAAGACAGCAGGGCCTGGGGAAATAAAAGTATGTGTCCCTGGCCGCGAACAAGCGGAACTCCTGCGCATACCAGTCTCGTATCTTCCCGGCTTGTCGGTTACAGCGCGCAACCGCCTTCTGGACTATAATCTGACAACCATAGGCCACGTGCAGAAGCTCGATTTTTACTTTCTTGAAAGCAGGTTTGGCGAAGAGGGCGGGCGCATCTATCACATGGTCAGGGGCAGGGACATGGAGCCTGCTGCGCAGGACCGGAAAAAGGCTGTCTGCGAAGTATCAAAAACATTCGAACGCAATACCAACGATAGTGCGTCAATTCGGGTCAGTATCCGGTATATTGCCGATGAACTGGCCATGCGCCTGCGGGTCCGCAGGAGCTGTGCGCGCTCCCTTACGTGCAGTGTTCGTTTTTCCGATAACAAGACAGCCCAGCGTACAGCCAGACTGCCGGAGCCAACCGCTGCGTTTATTCGGCTGCACGATACAGCACAGGAGCTCTTTAATCTGTTATATTTTCGTAGAGTGGCTCTTTCGCGCATTTCGCTTGTTGCCGGCAATCTCGAACCTGACAATGGCCAGACAGGGTTGTTTGTCACCCGGGAAGAGCTCAAGATGGAAGCAGCTGCAAAGGCCATAGACCGGGTACGCAAGAAGATGGGATTTGAAGCAGTGTTAAATGCGAGTGTAATCCCCCATGCAACAAGAACCATTTGATAAACTGGATCTTTCTGAAAATGGATATGCATCCCCCTCCTTTAAAAAGGGGGGAGGGGGGGAGGGATTTTTGCCCAGGATAGGTCCTTTGGAAAACTGGCATCCGCCCGAAATTCCGCCAAACCTTTCCCAGCAGGGTTTTTATGTGGGAACATCGGGGTATTATTTTGATGACTGGGTCGGACTTTTTAATCCTCCCCGGCTTAGTCAAAAGCAAAAACAACTGCTTGACCCCGAACAAGCAGAAGCATTCGATCGTCTCAAGTTCTACCAGAGATATTTCAGGTTTATTGAAATTAATTCAAGCTTTTATACCGAGCCGTCTATCCAGACCTACATAGATATTGAAGAGCGGTCCAGAGATGATTCTCTTTTTTCAGTCAAGGCTAATAAAAATGTCTCGCATTCCAGGGAGCTGGATGCGAAAAAAGGGGCCGAATTGATGAAAGCGCACATCGAGGCCGTAAGCCCTCTTGTTGAAACCGGCAGGTTTTATAGCTTCCTGATCCAACTCGAAGACCGCAACCAACGCAGTCAAAAAGCGCTCGATTATCTGTGCGCGGTTTCCGAACCTGCAATCAGAAAACGCATGGATGTGCACATAGAATTTCGGCATGTCAGCTGGCATAGCGAACACGTGCTCCAAACGCTCAAGGACAATGGTATTGGCATCTGTAACACAGAGATTCCCCCGGTACCACATGCCTTTCCCTTAAAGGCATATGCCACTACCGACAAAGGGTATGTCCGGTATTCGGGAAAAAATCTGGAACACTGGTATGCGCAGGAAAAAGCAACCACCTCAAAGGAGCGCATCGCGCAGCGTAATGCCCGATACGACTACAACTACAGCGAAGCCGAAATACAGGAGAGGGCCCAGGGACAGCAGCAATTGGCAAAAAAGACCTCGGTCGTGGCCATTGCGTACAACAACCATTATAAAATACAGGCTGTGTTGAACGCGATTTATAATCTGCAGGTTTTGAAAATGCAGTTGGGTATCTGAATGCCAGAGGCGCCTGTTACTTATTATATTATTGCCTATGACATACGAAACCGTCATTGGACTTGAAATTCACGCCCAGCTTTCAACCGCTTCAAAAATATTCTGCGGGTGCACCATGGATTTCGGTACAGAGCCGAATTCCCAGACCTGTCCCATCTGCCTTGGCATGCCAGGAACCCTGCCGGTGCTGAACAAACGCGTGGTCGAATATGCCATGCGCATGGCATTGGCCACGCAATGCGCTATCAACACCCGAAGCGTCTTTGCACGAAAGAACTATTTTTATCCCGATTTGCCAAAGGGATACCAGATTTCACAGTACGACAGACCTCTGTGCGAAAAAGGTTTTATGGAAATCGAGATACATGGAGCAAGAAAAAGGATAGGCCTTACCCGTATCCATATCGAGGAAGATGCCGGCAAGCTTATACACGATAGAAGCCCCACGCAGTCGCACGTTGACCTTAACCGATGCGGCACACCCCTTATCGAAATAGTCAGCGAGCCCGATCTTCGTTCCGCGGAAGAAGCGGGTGAATATTTCCGGAAAATCCACCAAATTTTACGGTATCTCGATATTTGCGACGGCAATATGGAAGAGGGCAGCCTCAGATGCGACGCCAATGTTTCCATCAGGCCTGTTGGCGAGACAATGCTGGGCACCCGTACCGAGATGAAAAATTTAAATTCATTCAGGAATGTTGAACGTGCCATTGAATTTGAAATAGCGCGCCAGATTGCCAAAAAAGAGAATGGTGAAACAATAGAGCAGGAGACCCTGTTATGGGACGCTGCGACAGGAACATCCCGGTCAATGCGCGACAAAGAAGACGCCCACGATTACCGGTATTTTCCAGAGCCCGATCTCATGGAACTCAGAATTGATGACGCGTGGATCGAAGCTGTACGGTCAGCCATGCCCGAACTGCCCGATATCAGGGTCAATCGGTTTGTCCGGCAATTCGGGATCCCCGAATACGATGCTGCCGTGTTAACCGAAAACAAGCTGTTGGCGGATTATTATGAAAAAGCAACCATGGGATCGGTAAACCCCAAGGCAGTATCAAACTGGGTAATGACTGATGTCATGCGCATATTGAATGAACAAAAAATACTCATTAAGGACCTGAAGATCAGACCCGAAGGCGTGGCCGAACTCGTGAACGCTGTTGAAAAAGGCCTCATCAGCGGCAAAATCGCAAAAACCGTTTTTTTGGAAGCAGTGGAAACGGGAGAATCGCCAAAAGCGATTATTGAAAGCAAGGGGCTTGTTCAGATCAGCGATTCAGCTGAAATAGAAAAGGTTGCGCACCAGATTATTGACGCTAACCCTGCGCAGGTACAGCAGTACAAAACAGGCAAAAAAAACGTTCTTGGTTTTTTTGTCGGTGAAGCCATGAAAGCGACTAAGGGCAAGGCAAATCCAAAAATTGTCAACGAACTTTTGCGGAAATATCTCGATGGATAAACGGCTGCGGTATTCTTACGTGCAGCATGGGAGACTGTTGGCTGGAACGGTCGCGGCCCTGCTGTGTTTTGTACTTGTCTTTCCCTGCAATACAGCGTCCCAGATATTGCCAAATCAAAAATCAGGATCTCCGGCTGCAACAGATTCACTCTCCGAAGCCGCCTTGGCCGATACGCTTCAGAACGCCAAGCCCATTGTCATTAAAAAGGACATAAATGCCTCCGCGCAGGTGAAAATGGGCGTCACTGTCATGACCTTTATTATTGTGGTCATGGTATTGGCGAATAATTTTAATCCAGACTGATCAGAGAATTGTTTCCATCCGGTGTTTGTCCGAATACATGATACTCAGGATTACCCGTTCCATATCAATCAGGCCGCCTTTAAATAGACCAGTTTTAAGATTGACGTCTATCGTGGCAAGATATCGCAGAATATAGGTTAGTTGATCGAGCGAATAATTGTCTAGCTGGTCGAGAAGGCGTGGCAGTACAATACGCGCATAGATCATGTTCGGCGGCAGAGGACGCTCAGAAAATCTGCTCTCTTTTATTGCTTCGGCCATCAGCCTGTTGAATTCATCCTTGCCCCTGAAACCCATGCGCGCCAGTTTTTTTGTCTGCGCAAGGAGTTCTCTCTGGTTCGAAAAATAAATTTTGAGCCGTAGAAGACCCGCGAAATGCGTGTTCAGCGCGTATAACATTTGAAGCGCGGGTGTGTTGAATTCGAATAAATTGGCGAGAATTCCTAATGCCGAGTCTATTTCTTTTCGCGCAACAGCAGGGGCCAGGTCCCAGGGCTGCTTTTCTCCGGCGCCGCCTGTATATTCACGGATTTCTTTTTCGCCGATCTCCATACCGGGATTGAGCACAATATCGAGCTTCTCCAGTTCGCTCGTAATACGAGATTGGTTTGTGCCGGTACATTCGATGAGCAGGCGCGCCGCGTCTTCGTTGAGACTGCGTTTGTAACGTGATCTGGATGTTTCACTCGCCCATTCGTGCATTTTGTAGTCAGGAGGAGAGGGGCATTCAACAAGGGTAATAAACTTTTTTGATTCTTTGAGCGCTCTGGTAAATGGGTGGTCTTTCCCCAGTTTTTTCCCAATGGAGGCGCCTTCGCAGATCAGGATGGTTGTTGGCGATGGGGCTTTGAAATAGACCGCGAGCGCTTCAAGCGCTTCGGACCTTAGATTCTGGCACTCGGTGATAATAATGAAGGATGTTGTTCCAAAGAGATTGGGGGTAGAGGCGTCGGATATTACGGTTTCAATCGCACTATCGCCTGCCCGATACCTGATTATCTCAGGTTCTGGCCCTCCTTTTGGGGATGCGGCGCGGGCCAACTCACGTAGTACACGTTCCTTCTCAGTTTCATTATCGCCGACGACAAGATGTATCTGGGTCATGCAGTTAAAATAAGTTGTTGATTAAAAAACAAACAATATCATATTTTATACTCGAATTGTATCGGCCAGGACTGTACCACTGAAACACATCCAGAAATTAACCGAAGATACCATCAACAAGATCGCTGCGGGTGAGGTTATTGAACGTCCCGCGTCAATTGTCAAAGAACTCGTGGAAAACGCCCTCGATGCAGGAGCAACCCGCGTTGTACTCGAGCTCAAGGCAGCGGGCAGCGAATCGATAACCGTGTCCGACAATGGCTTGGGCATCAACAAGGTCGATGCGGAACTTGTTTTTGAACGGTACGCCACCTCAAAAATCCACACCATTGATGATCTCAACAATCTTGAAACAATGGGGTTCAGGGGAGAAGCGCTATCGAGCATAGCCGCCATTGCAGTGGTAGAAGTGCTCACCCGGGTCCAGGAGGATGCTACAGCCACCTTTCTCAGAAAAAGACCCGGCGATGCGCTTGAAATACGTGAGGCGAGCCGTACCCGTGGTACCACGATTACGGTACGCGATGTCTTTTTCAATGTCCCTGCGCGGAAAAAATTTCAAAAATCAGGCAGCGCCGAACTGACCCGGATCATTGCGCTCTTTTCCTCTCTTGCCGTGGCAAACAGTTCAGTCGCCTTTGTCTTGGTCACCGATGGCAAGGAACGGATCAATCTTCCGGCTGTGCAAGACCCGCGGGAACGGATCGGCGGCGTCTTTGGCGCCTCGCTTGAAAAGAGCCTGCTCTATGCGGAGTATAACGATGAAGCCTGCTCGGTGAAAACATATTTCAGTAATCTCGATGTCACAAGAAGCAACAGGTCTGGACAGCTTTTTTTTATTAATCGCAGGCCTATTGAGAACAGATCATTTTACCAGGGCGTCCACCTCGGGTATCGCGATACGCTGCCTGCAGGACGTTTTCCCATAGCATTTGTCTTTATCACACTGAATCCTGTTGAAATAGACGTGAATGCTCATCCGGCAAAGAAAGAGGTCCGTTTTTCCGACGAATCCAGGATTGTGCGGGCCATTTCCAGGAGTATCATGGCTGGTTTTCAGAAGACCAGCGTCTATCATACCTGGAAAACGCCGTCAGGGAACAATGCTGGAACAGCGCCAACTGTTTTTCCAGCAGCACGGGTTGCAGCAACGCTTCCTGACGCCCCCTCGCTTTTCAGCGCGTCTGGAAAAGGGCTGGGTCAAAATGAAGCGTCAGCCATGCCTGTTGAAACTGTATCCGCTGGGCCGGCGCCACATAAACTGCTCATACCATATTTTCAGCTTCATGACACCTACATTCTTTGCCAGATTAAAAACGGACTGCTCATCATTGACCAGCACGTGGCCCACGAGCGTATTTTGTACGAGAAGGCGCTCCGCGATCTAGAGCACGCTGATGAAGCGCTTGCGCAGCAACTGCTCTTTCCTGTCACGCTTGACCTGAGCATAGAACAGAAGTTGTTGGCGCACGAATATGGCGATTTTTTCGCAACCATGGGGTTCAGCATGCGGTTCCTTTCGGGAAACACCCTGCTTGTCGATGGCGTGCCTGCGCGATTAAAAGACAATCCTGTCAAAGCAATGGTTTTAGACATTCTGGACGAACTTACCAAGGAGGTCCCGGACAAGCATAGTCTCGACAAGCATTTTGCCCGTTCTTTTGCCTGTGGTGCTGCCATCAAAGCGGGAACGCCGCTTATGCTTGAAGAGATCAACGCCCTGGTCGACCAGCTCTTCCAATGTGAAAATCCCTATACCTGTCCGCATGGCCGTCCGGTTGTTGTACAGATACCTCTCGACGAAATAAACAGAAGATTCATGCGACCATGATCAACAAAATTAACTTTGCAGACAGGGTGGTCATTTTTGTACCTGCGGACGTATCCGCCGATTGGGCAACGGAATTCATGGACGCTGTTTCGGAAGCTTCCCTGACCGCACAGCGGCGGATAGACGTTGATCTGGGCGCAATTCTTTTGCTCGACTCCTATCTTATCGGCCTGTTTGTCAGGGCGAATAAGATTCTTCATCAAAACGGAGGCAGCTTTTATCTGGCAAACCCGAATGAGTATGCTGTGCAGGTGCTCAAACGCAATGCCCTAGACCAGGTTTTCCCCATTGCTGCGGCTGGCAACACCGGTTCTGAACAGACAACGGCGTATAAGAGCGGCATCAGTTTTGAAAAAGTGGACACTCTCGGGATTTTAACAGTGACCGGCATCATTGATAATCCCGAATACGTCACTGAGTTGCGGAATATTTCCGCCGGACGCTTCAGCGGCCTTAAAAGCGTCATTGTCGACTTCTCCAAGACCATCTTTGTCGACAGTCTGTTTATCGGAGAACTGGTCAACCTTCACAGAAGAATGGCCGGCCTAGGCGGCTCAGTCGCTTTTTCCGGCCTCAACGACATCATCAAGGAGCTTTTCGACCGGCTAGGTTTCGGTCTTCTGGTTCCATTATACAAGGACATTAATGAAGCAAAGAAACAATCAGAAAAAAACTGACAAAACAGACAAAAAACCCACCTGCTATACCGGGGTATATCGGCTCGAACGCAATCATGGAAAAATAATTTCTGACGGCCAATCCACTGCTGATATTGTTGTGCAACGCAGAAATGCCATGGGTGCCCGCGATGGCGACAGGGTCGAATTTCAAATTGCAGGAAGAAGGTATGCGAAAGGCGCCTATGAGGGCAGGATCGTTAAAATATTCGACCAAAGAAGTGCTTTTATCGCCGAAAAAACGTTGCTTCCCGTAAAATACGGTATTGAGGTACCTTTCAAACCGAATACCATTGCCGAGACCAAGCGCTTGGGCGCTGTTTCCGGAGACTCAGACAGAAAAAATCTTACCGGCTGCCTTTGCTGCACTATTGATCCTGTTGATGCGCGAGATTTTGATGACGCTGTTTCCCTGGAGCGCCGGGGTGATGGCTGGGAACTTGGCGTGCATATCGCCGATGTGTCTCATTTTGTACGCGAACGGACAGCGTTGGATCGTGAGGCGTTGAGTAGGGGATTAAGCGTCTATCTGCCATGGATGGTAATCCCCATGCTTCCGCCGCGTCTGTCCGAAGATCTCTGTTCTCTTGTCGAGGGGAAGGAACGGAATACGGTCACATGCTTCATGCGCATAGGTCCAAACGGCGGCATTGAGAATTTTGATGTATTTAAAAGCCTGATAAAAAGCGCAAAACGCCTGGACTATGGTGCTGCTCAAGCCATGATAGACAATGCGACCGCAGCGGATCCGGCGCTTACCGCCATGCTGCAAAGCATGGCAGAGGTCGGGGCGCTTTTGAAAAAACGGAGATTGGCGCAGGGGTCGCTTGATTTTGATCTGCCCGAGGTTAAGGTTGTCATGGATGCTGATGGGTTTCCCTGCGAGGTGAAGCCCTATCCGAAATACAATACCAATGGCATCATAGAGGAGTTCATGCTGTGCGCTAACCAGTGCGTTGCACGCAGACTCGAGGAAATGGGCAACGGAGCGCTCTATCGGGTGCATGGCGAGCCCGAGGAAAAGGAAGTTGCACAGATACACGCGTTTTTAAAGGCAAATGGTTTTGCGATCGACCGTTTTACGGGCCTGGGAGCGTATAAAAATATTATTGAAGCGGTCCGGGGAACGCCTCATGAAAAGAGGATCAATACCATGCTGCTGCGTTCAATGCCAAAAGCGGTATATGCGACACGGAATATCGGACATTTCGGCCTTGCGTTCAAGACCTACACGCACTTTACGTCGCCTATTCGCCGCTATCCGGACCTTCTGGTCCATAGAATGCTTTTCATGGATTCCAACAGCATAAAAACGCAGAAAGAGTGGCGAAACCATTTGAACAGGGTTGCGCAGCAATGTTCAGAGGCCGAGGAACGCGCTCTCAAAGCAGAACGTGACGGTATGTCACTTGCCGCGGCAATGTATCTGTCCGATAAGATTGGGCAAATATACGATGGAACAGTGACCGGGATCATCGAATCCGGCATCTTTGTGTCCCTGGGCGGCTTGCAGATAGACGGCATGGTGCATGTTTCAAAACTCGGCGACGATTATTTTAATTTCAGCCCCGCGAACATGACCATGACGGGTGAACGGACCAATCGGTGCGTGCGTATTGGCGACCGAGTGCGTGTTGCTGTTGCCACTGTCAATATTTCCCTGCGCCGGATCGATTTGACAATAACCGAATATTTACCCTGATTTTACATGCGAACTGTCTTCATTCAAACGCTAGGGTGCCGGACAAACCAGTACGACTCGGCGTCAATAGCTTATCAGCTAAATCTTGAAGGCATCACTTCGGTCGCCCGTCCGGAAATGGCCGACGTATGCATAGTCAACACCTGTACTGTCACTGCACGGGCCGACGCAAAAAGCAGGCAAATAATCCACGGGGCAATCAGAGCGTGCGGAAAGAAACCAGTTATTGTCGTTGGATGCGGGCCGCAGAACAATAAAGCCATGTTTCAGTCAATTCCCGGGGTCACGGCAGTTTTCGGTGTCAATGCGGCCAAACAGATCTGCAATTTTCTGAGTTTGCCGGAGAAGACAATTTCAGTCTCCTTCGGACCCGTATCAACTCTGGAAAACAGGACAAGGGTCCACCTGAAAATCCAGGATGGATGTGATTCATTCTGTACATACTGCATTGTTCCCTTTATGCGCGGCAAACCGGTTTCCCGTCCGTTCTCCGACGTCATTGATCAGATCCGGACGCTAGCCGATTCTGGATACAAGGAAATCGTTTTAACGGGAATCCATATAGGAAGGTACGCTGATAATGGAAAGACACTCGATGATGTTGTTGAAACTGGCGCTGAAATACCGGGTTCGTTCCGCATCCGTATCAGTTCAATAGAACCCCAGGAAATTTCACCGCGTCTTATTGAACTGACAGTGAATCATCCGAAGGTGTGCAACCATCTGCATGTTTCTATTCAGAGTGGTGATGATGAGATACTCAAACTCATGGGCAGGCGATATGCGGCAGGCACCGTCTTTTCTCTTCTCGAAAAGATCCGCGTCCGCGATCCGCTGTTCGGGCTTGGAGCTGATTTTATCATTGGATTTAATGGGGAGTCAGAGCGTCATTTCAACTCGACCCTCAGCCGGGTTGCTGAGAGCGTGCTGTCATATGGCCATGTCTTTCCGTTTTCCTTGCGCAAAGGCACTGCCGTCGAACATCTGCCCGGCGCAATAGCATCCGTGGAGAAGAGCAGGCGCTGCAGGGAGATTAAGGCAGCGTTCCAGAAACATAAACAAGCGTTCCTGGCGGCAAATATGGGGAAAAACCATGTCATTGTTTATGAAAATGACCAAACGGGATTAACTTCCAATTATATTCGGGTACTCTGCGCCGAACCGGCCGAACAGGGAGACATGATCCCTGTCGTTATCACCGGGTATGGTAAAGATTTTGCCCGCGGCGCAAACCTGAGGGGGAACAATGGCGTTGCTTGATGGCCTTCAGAAAACAAGGACATCCTTTTTTTCAAAATTTAAGGCTTTAATCACCTTCAGGAAAAGGATTGACGACAATTTGCTGGACAAAATCGAGGAGGCCCTTATCACGTCGGACGTGGGCGTTGAAATCGCCGTACAACTCATTGAGCGTCTCAAGGCACTGGTTGCCGAAAACCGGCTTGTTGAAAGCGATGCGATCCTCGAAGCGCTTAAAAACGAGATGGCCGCTCTTTTCCCCGCTCTGCAGGAAAAAGAGGGCTTCCTCCCCGAAAATGGCCGTGTCCCCGGGGTACTACTTGTTGTCGGAGTAAACGGATCAGGAAAAACCACCACCATTGGAAAACTGGCCCGATATTTCATCAGAGAAAGAGGTAAAAAGGTCCTGCTTGCGGCCTGCGATACCTTCAGAGCAGCGGCAATTGAACAACTTACAGTGTGGGCCGAACGGACCGGGTGCGAATTGATTAAGGGAGTTCCCGGAGGCGATCCTGCGGCAGTGGCCTTCGATGCGCTTGTTGCCGCAATAAATCGCGGCCACGACTTGCTTATTATCGACACTGCCGGCCGGCTGCACACCAAGGTCAACCTCATGGAGGAGTTACGCAAAATCCGTCAGGTACTGCTGAAAAAGAGGCCCGATCTATTTGTTCATACACTCCTGGTACTCGACGGCACTACAGGCCAGAATGCTCTCATGCAGGCGCGTGAGTTCAACGGCGTTTCAGATGTCTCTGGACTTGTGGTAACCAAACTCGACGGCACGGCGAAAGGCGGTATTGTTTTTTCAATCTGCAAGGACCTCAGCATCCCCGTGGACTTTATCGGCACCGGTGAAGGTCCCGATGACTTGGTTCCCTTCAGTCTCCCCGCATTCATTGAATCATTTTTTAAAAAAGAAGGGTTGACGATTTGAACCCCATATATTAGATTATAGGTATCAATGGTTCACCTGACAAACAGCCATCCACGGCGCACACGAAAAAAGAAAGACCAGCGTGTCGTGCTTGTCATCGAAGATGACGCATCGGCCTCTGAAATGCTGACCCATTTTCTTGAACGGAAAAATTGCCGGGTGGCAACTTCAGAAAACGGTCTAATTGGTCTCACCATGATTAAATTTTTGAAACCCGACGTCATTATAACAGACCTGATGATTCCAGGACTCGATGGCCGTGTTCTGGTCGAACGGATCCGTGAAAATATCTACATGAAGGGTAAAATGGTCGTGGTCGTCTCAGGCATGTTTACCGAGCGTTATAATGGCGAACGAATACACGATATTGATGCTGACGCTGTTTTTTCAAAACCAGTGAATCTCGCACGCTTGCACGCGGCAATTGAACGGTATTACGCCAAGGGGTAATACTCTCAGGAATTTACCGCGGTAATCGCGATAATCTTGAAAATATCGTCCGCCGAACATCCCCGCGAGAGGTCGTTGACCGGTTTGTTAAACCCCTGCAATATGGGCCCCAGCGCAATTGCTTTTGCGAATCGTTCGGTCGCCTTGTAGCAGATGTTTCCCGCATTAAGGTCAGGGAAAATCAATGTATTCGCGAATCCGGCCATGGCGCTGTCTGGCGCTTTACGTTTGCCAATCGATGGTATTACGGCAGCATCAAGCTGGAATTCCCCATCAATGGTGATGTCAGGCCGTTTCTGTTTCACGATGTTCATGGACTGGAGCACCTTGTCAATATTTTCGTGTTTAGCGCTCCCTTTAGTGGAATAGGTGAGCATGGCAACCTTGGCATCTTCTCCAACCAGGCGTTTGTAACTGTCCGATGAGGCGATAGCGATATCAGCCAGCTGTTCAATAGTGGGAAAGGGCAGGAGACCGCAATCAGCGAACACAAAAGGAGTATATGCTTCCCCCTCCTTGAAGTTTGGGACCAGCATAAGGAAAAAACTCGATGCTGTTTTCTCTTTTGTTCCAATGCAATAAAGCGCTGCTTTGACTACATTTCCGGTTGAATTCACCGCTCCCGCGACACAGCCGTCCGCGTTTCCCGAACCCACCAGCATGTCGGCAAAATAGAGATGCGTCCGTACAAGCGTGGCCGCTTCAGCGGCGGTCATTCCTTTGGCTTTTCTCCGTTCAAAAAGACCCTGTGCCAGGACGTCGATTTCCTTGTATTCAGCCGGAACAATGACCTCAATGTCAGAAAGACTGATGGCATTGTCTTTTGCCAGTTGCCGCACCTTTCGGTTCTCGTCAACAAGAATGACTTGTGCAATCCGTGCATCGGTCGCGAGACGCGCTGCTTGTACGGTTCGCAAGTCATCGCCCTCGGCAAGTACAACGGTTTTAGCCAGCTTTTGGGCCTTTTCGAAAATTTTGTCGATAATCTGCGGATTTTTCCCTGACATATATTACCTCCGGAGTGAATGGTGAACCATAAAATAGTTATATCGTTATATCAGATCAATTATAAACAAAACTATATTATTTCCATGTGCAGGAACGATCATCGCGCCTTTCATTTTGGTTTTTTCATTGTTGGACGGCATTTTGGCAGATGCTAAAGGTAAAGTACCCCCGATGCAGAGAGGGACATCAATGATGTATAAATATCTATTTGGACCGATACAGTCACGCAGGCTCGGACGCTCGCTGGGCATAAACCTGTTGTGCGGAAAAATCTGCAATTTTAATTGCGTATATTGCGAGTGCGGCCGTACCGAGCGATTGACAGGGCAACGGGCCGAATATGTACCACGCAATGAAGTTATTGCCGAACTCACGGATTTTCTTACGACTGGCCCCAAGCTTGACTATATAACCTATGCCGGATCAGGAGAACCGCTTTTGCACAATGGTATTGGAGAAATAACGGCTTTTCTGAAAGATAACTTTCCCTTATACAAAGTCGCGCTTTTAACCAATGGCGCGGTATTTGTAAATCACAACGTGATCGACGAGGCTATGCAATGCGATCTTATTGTTCCATCGCTCGATGCTGTTTCCCCGGACATATTTAATAGGGTCGTACGGCCATTGCCGGGAACATGTCCAGATGCTGTCATTGAAGGGTTGGTAATGTTGCGGAAGAAATATAGTGGCGCTCTATGGCTTGAAATTTTCATTGTTCCAGGGGTCAATGATACCAAACATGAACTGCTACTCCTTGCCTCTGCGGCCAAACGTATTTCTCCCGATAGGGTCCAGTTGAATTCGCTGGACAGAAAAGGGACGGAAGCCTGGGTAAAACCTATTGGGCAGGAGACATTGCAGGTCATCGCGGCAAAATATTTCGGCGCTTTTTCCGTTGATATTGCGGCCAAGAAAGATCAATGATGCGCGCAGCAACGGTTTGCCATGGCGCATGTGGAAGGATCGGCGCCACAGCCTGCCGAACCGCATACCGGGGTACTTGATGAGGTTTTTGACAAAAAACCGGCGCCACCGCTTATTACCCGTACAGCTTCTTTTCCACACGCAACACACCGTTCATTGCTCGATTCCCGGATGCTTTTTTCCTTTTCAAAAACATGACCACACTCTGAGCATTTGAAATCATAAAACATAGATCAAATTCCCTTGCTACAAAAGATACATTAAAATACATTAAAATACATTACTTGCATATCGGCTGTCAAAGCAACAATTCCTACAAATTCACGCAAATGCGCCTAACATAATGAATTGGCTTGACATGCTTTTTAAAATATTATAGATTTTGTCAGAATCTTCATTGGGCGTATAAACATTAAACACCCTGGAATAATATTTTCGTGATATATTTTTCAATAAGCCGTCTTCTCATATATACTTTATTTTTCAGTGTTGTTGGAGGGGAACTCAAAGGTTTCAAGCGCGAACGAATCACTGTTCGTATAAATGCCGGCGCCTTTGCTGTTTTGGCGCTTGGTGAGGCGATTCTCCTTGTTTTTAGTCTGATCCAGAAAGCGGATTTCTCGCAGTTCCCTGTCAGGAACTTTTTTGAAATAGCCGCTCTTCTCATTATCTCGTTTTCCTGCAACCATGAGGTTAATAGACATAACCCTAAGCATTTCAAGACGATAAAAGTGTACTATTGCCTCACACTCATCGTTCCCGTTGTCCTCTTTTTTATTTTCAGCCGCGATGTCAGTAAGTTTATCCTCTATGGGTTAGAAGTTGTCCTTTTCTCAAAAATCCTTATAAACATCAGCGACAAGATAGATGAGACCATAGAAAAGAAAGAGCTTATTGTTGTGGCTTTTTCCTTGCTTTTCTTTATCGTCGACCTCTTTTTGCGCCTCCTCGATGGCTACCAGGGTTTCCTGCTCGCGTTTGCCATTACCGGGTTTTGTATTGGATTCCTTACCTATGTTGTCCGGGAGACCAAGCGGGACATCGAGCGTGAAATTTCCACAAAGGAAAAAGAAATAAAAATCTTTGCCGATATCACAAAAAAGCTTAACGCCACTTTCGATCTCAAACAACTCCTCGATAATTTTGTTGAGGAAATATGCGAAACTCTCGACGCCTATTCCGGGGCGCTCTTTCTCGAAAAGAAGAGCGATGGGATACTCGTGTGCGAGGCACTGCACGGATTTTATCCTCCGTTAAAGCCCGTAAACGAACGCGCGGTCACAAAGCTCGAATTTCTGCACAAGCTTCTAAAAGCGCATTCTATCAATAAGGACATGGGCATCATCGGCAGAGTCTTTAAAGCGGGAAAGGGCGAGTTGTCCTGCGCTCTTGATACCAGTAAAACATTTGTTCAAACGATTCCGACCATTTCACTCACAAAGACCATGATCACCATGCCCCTTTTGCGCGACGAAACCGTGTATGGCGTACTCCAGCTGGTAAACAAGAACAACGGGGAAAATTTCACTGAGAAAAATTATCAATTCGCCGGCATGATTGTCGATCAGGCAAGCCTCGCTATACACAATGCTTTCATGATCGGAGAAATGCGGGCAAAGCAGGAAACCGACGCCGATCTTCGCGCCGCGCAGGAAATACAGCGTTCTCTTATTCCAAAGACGATTCCGGAAAACATTAAACTCGATATTGCAGCGCTTTTTTCGCCGACCAAACAGATTGGCGGCGATTATTACGATTTCATCAAAATCGACGATACTCACATCGGTGTCATTGTCGCGGATGTTTCTGGTAAAGGGGTTACCGGGGGGCTTGTCATGAGCGTCATGCGTACAATTATGCGCATGATTTCATCAAACAACTATTCGCCGAAACATGTATTGCGAGAGCTCAATCATGGCGTTGAAATTGCCGTCAGGGAAAAACATATGTTCATTACTGTCCTTTACTCCATCTTCGATACGCTGAACAGAAAAGTGACGGTATGCAGGGCCGGGCACAATCCGTTTATCATATGCAGCGGTGGAAGTGGAGATATTGTCTGCCACAAACCACAGGGCATTGCCCTTGGCATCATAGATTCAGAGTCTTTTGACCGGCTGACCGAAGAGATCACGGTATCATACGAGCCGGGGGACACCATCTTCTTGTATACGGACGGCGTTGTGGAGGAGTTTGACGATGAACACAATATGTACGGCGAAGAGCGTCTTCTCGAGTTTCTGAAAAAGCACCGAAAAGAAAGTTCTGAAGCGGTCATCGAGGCCCTAAAAAATGACCTTGAGGCGTTCCGCGGCGAACAGATGCAGCACGACGACATCGCCATGATTCAGATAAAAACGTATTAATAACTGTAAAAAAAGTGTGTTTTCACGACCTTTGAATAATTATATTATTGTTTCCTTTTTAACGGTTGCAAAATAATGGCCAAGAAAAAAGCATATACTACCGAGCAGTCATATCAGGAACTGGTCTATGGCAAGTATATTTTCGCCCTTAAAATAGGCGCTTTAATCATAGGAATAGTTTTTGCCGCATACCTTATCCTAAATGGACTTGGCCGTTCTCTGGGTGAAAAAAAAGAGTTTCTGACTATTGAGCAATTTCTCCAGAAGGATGAAAAGGCAAGGGCCCAATACCGTGTCGATGTGCGGAATTTCCTGATTGGCGATGTTTTGAAATATCGAACCGATACCGTATTTATTGTTGTCAATGATTCAGCGTATCTTTTCCCTGACGACAAAGGCGTATACAAACTACCCGAAGAGCACGCGATCTACGATTGCAAACTGTATGCCATTGAGCTTATGCTCAAACGCTCACTTGTCGAACTCAAGTATCCTTTTGTATTTACCATGACCATACACAAAAATTCCTTAAAGTCCATGGACTTGTCGAATTTTCGGGAAATAGACAGTTATTTTCCTTTGTATATAACTAAAAAAATCGCGGACAAGTATATTATTCAGCAAACCCTTGAAAATGGGGAAAGCATCCAACGGACGGTTTTCTTGCCCGATTCAATAGCCGGTATGTTCAAGGAACTATACCAGGAACGCTTTGCCCAAAACCTTATAGAAAAATATGTGGGAAGCGGTCCTGCCGGCGCCTATAAAAATCTTGGTATTAGCGAATTTGCATGCCTCAACGACCAAGAAAAGATGGAACAGCGGCGCGCTTTTTTCGTCCTTACTCCCGACCAAAGAAAAACCGTGCGCAATGTCCAAATTGGCGTCCAGTCATTATATGGCGTTCCTGCCCTTGACGAGCCATCTGGTCCATTTTTTTCCAGCCTGCTCGCAAGAAAGTTGCATGAGGGCGACATCACCCAGATCCTTCTGCCAGTCTTTGATATGGCAACTTTTTCACTTATGTATCCAATGGTGCGCATTGTTAATGCGCCTTTCCAGCAAGATCCGTCAACGGATAATTTCCAATCGCTTCTTTTTATCGCGTTGAAATCGGGCATTGCACCCGCTCAATATGGTCTCATGCGCAAGGATTGTCCCAAGGTCCTCAAGAACGGCATGTATGCCGACATAACAGAGCACATCGCTAATTGGGACCAGTTCAAATATTTTCCAAAGTTCGTCATGTCCGAGATTTCATTGAATGGAGACAGATACTTTGGTATTCCCGACAGGGTCATTAATACTGATGCGGTTCAATATAGACGCGACTGGCTCGAGGAACCGGGAATTATTGAATGGTTCCAAAAAAAGGGATGGATTCATCCAAAGGACAAAAGACCCTATATCCCATTTGACTGGAGCTACGACGATTTTCGGACCATTGTTAGTCTTATCACAAAGAACGATCCGACCGGCAAACGAAAAGGAATGGCCGATGCGCCAAGCGATTTTATGTACCTATTTGCCTATTCACTTTTTCATCTTGTACCCGAACAGTTGTTTAAACCAAATCCCACGCAAAAAACAACATGGGTGTTTTTTGATGACAACCCCGTATTTCGGAATGGTCTCGAAACCATTAATACTATGTTTTGGAAAGAGAAAAGCATACGTGCCGGTGTTGAAATCAGCTATAGCGCTGCTCAGAGCGATTTTCTTGGAGGCAGATCGGGAATATGCAATACAACCTGCAGATCTGTACTGTGGAATTCGCTCATGAACAAATACGCGTATTTTGGCAAAGAAAAATCATACGGTGAGGTTGTTGGTCTTACCTCATATCCCGGTTGCGGGCGCTTTCCAAACCTTACTCCGGCTGACTGCAATATTATAGGGTTTAATTCCTACCTAAAACCCGATCAACTCCAAGCTGCGGTCGAATTCATGAAAGACGCGTATTACGGCGAAAGCTTTAACAACGATCTTTTTTTTAAAGTAAGGGAAAACCGAACATTGGGCAGTGAAAGCACCATCTACAGAGATGCGCTTGCCTCCCCCTACAAACTTGATACTTCTAAAATTCGAGTCAATTTTTACGATATTTTTCCCGCGAATTACATTGAATTTTTTGATTATATAAAGGAATCCCAATATATTCCAGCCGAACCAAAAATAGAAAATTTCGGCCTATACGAGCCACCAAAACGCGAACTGCAGGATGAGGTGTTTAAGCGTATGTTTCAGAAGGTTTTTATGGATTCAGTGGTCGACTACGACCGTATTATCAAGGAAACCGCCAGCTATTGCAACACGGTTATCTTGAATTTTAAAGATGATGGCATGGTAGAAAAACTCGATGCATATTACCAGGCAATGCTGGAATATTATAAGAAACATGTTCCTGAATATTATCCTATATACAAAGAACGGTTTGAGAAACATCTGAAATTTTGGTGATAAAGAATCATGTGGGAACCAAAACCGGTTACAACCGATAAAACGTATTTTTTTAGAAAGTTCATGTTCCGCTGGGGCATCAGCGCGCCCGGACTGTTTGCCCAGATTGTTTTTGGATGGATGCCGCTTATTGTCTCTATCCTTATGGCGTTCCAAAACTTTAATTTCCACAAGTCAGAATGGTGTGGACTTGATAATTTTAAAGCCGTATTAAACGACCCAATTGCCACCCCCTTTTCGTTAACGAATGCTGAAGAGCATTTTAAATCTTCAGTAAGTTATTATACGGAAACCCATATAGCCGCGCCAAACACCTTTCTCAGCGGATGGTATAAAGTACGGTCATTTTATTTTGGCATGGGCATTGCGTGGCGTAATACTATTTATTATACCATTCTGATACTAGGACTTACCTTCCTCATGCCCATCTTTGTGGCAATATTTCTCATGGAAATGCCGCCCTGGCTTATTCGGATCATGATGCTTATGTGGTTTGTGCCGATTTCCGATATGGCCTCGACAATTATTTTAAAATATTTTTATAATGTCGATTATGGTCTTCTAAATGGTCTTATTAAAAATTTCTACGATTTTATTGGTAAGCCAGAGGCCATCCGTATCTTCCCACGGTGGTTGAATTCACCTGACCTTGCCATGCTCTGCATTGTTTTGCCGCAATTAATCATGTATATGCCGGGCCTTGTATATATTACTTCTCTCCAGGGTATTCCGCAAGACCTGTACGATGCTGCTGAAATTGATGGTTGCGGATTTTTCCAAAAAATATGGCACGTAACGCTTCCCCGGTTACGGCCGGTTATCGCCACTATGCTTGTGATAAATCTTATTTCTGCATTTCAGGTGTTTGGAACAATTATGATTATGACCCAAGGCGGACCGGCGAATAAGACGATTTCTCTCGCATATTATGTCTATAAACTCGCATTTGAATATGTTGAAGTCGGGAAGGGAAATGCGCTTGCGGTTATGTTTTTCCTGTTCCTTATCACACTCACTTTCATACAAAGAAAACTTTTCCCCGAAGATATCGACAGCGCAAGGCAAGAAGGTTCAATTAAGAAGTTTTTTAGAAAGAGGAAAGAGCGCTATGCCGCTAATACCGCAAATAGGCCGTAATCATATCCGCATCCGGACATTGGTTATTGGTATTTCGCTTTTTCTTTGGGCTGGAATAATCATGCATCTTTTTCCTTTCTGGTGGATGCTGGCGACTTCCTTCAAGGCCACGGCTGAAGTATATTCAAATCCCGCTGGTTTTTTCCCAAAGGAAGTTTCTTTTGCTTCTTATAAACTTCTGTTTGGCACGCTGACAGGTTCAAAGGCCCTTGCTGCTGGTTCCATTTTCCAATATCCTATGACGCTGTATATAAAAAATTCTCTCATCCTTTCTTTTACTACCATAGCCATCCAGATCCCCGCAACGCTCCTTCTTGCATATGCTTGCTCCCGTCTTCACTATCCTATTGCCCGTAGCATAATTTTCTATCTTTGTGTTGCAACAATGATGATTCCTTATCAAGTGAAAATGATCCCGGTGTTTCTCATGCTTTCACATTTTCCATGGCCAACTGACTATATTCCTTATATTCCATTCACCAGCATCCAGTTTCCCTCATTCTCCCTGATTGGGAGTTTTTGGGGAATTATTCTACCAATCACATTCAATGGATATAACTTCCTGATCATGAAAAGCTCTTTTGATACAATTGACAAAGGATATATTGAAGCTGCCCGTATGGATGGCTGCAGCGAGTTTGGTATTGTGACGCATATTATCCTTCCATTATCAAGGCCTGTTATCGCCTTTGTCAGCTATCAGGCTTTTATTATGTCCTGGAATAATTTTCTTGGGCCCTGGATCATTCTCCAAAACGTACAGCAAAAATGGCCTCTTGCCGTTATTATTTATCAATTGCAGGCATTTCTCACTGCAGCTAGTTCTTCACAGGCAACAAGCGCTTCAGCCGAGGCTATGCGAGCGGCTGGCGCCGGATACAATGCCCTCATGGCCCTTGCACTTATTGAATGTATTCCCGTATTCACGATGTTTGTGTTTTTCCGCGAACAGATCATGAAAGGCGTGAAAATCCAAGGTCTCAAGGCCTGACGCCTGTGCTTCTGCAGCTGCTTTTTATACCACTTTTTTTATTTTCCAGCAGAGTATTTGCGAATGAACAGGATGCCATGACTGCCTTCATCGTAAAAGAGGCGCTTGTTTTTTCGCGAAACAACCTGCCGGGAACGTTACCTGATTCTATGGTTCTGGTAAAAACCGGCGGGCGCAAGGGTATGGTCAAAGACACCTTGTGTATTCCCCAGGATATATGGGGCTTCAAGACCACTAACAATTACAGCCTGCATTTTTACACTGTATTTGTTATTGCGTTCAATACGTTGTTCCAATTAGTTGAAGGTGAAAGAACCGCACGGGACTTTTTTTTCTGTGCTGGAAAAGCTTCAGATTTTGCCCTCAAGTACCTGAATACATTCGAAAAAGACAGGATGGTCAACGATCTGCTTATGTATAATTACGTATACCAGCCATATATGACGGCGTGCAGGCAGATCATAATCAGTCGCGATTTCAAAGATAGCAGCAGAACATATTGCTGCATGCTGAAATCAGCGCTTGCATACCGATGTGATACTTCCATGGTCGACGAGTGGATTTCCACGACAAAATATGTCGATTATGGCATTACCCGTGTTGCACAAAAGCCAATAGGGTGGAAAAAATATGAAATAACAGTGGCGCTCAGAAATTTCGGCTCCATGGCAGTGCCTTTTGAGGTCCTTCTCGACTTTGATGGAGGGGATACCCTGCTTAAAGTAGCGTCATTTACCGGAGACACGGCCCTTACCATACGGATGAATCAGAGTTTGCTAAAGGTGCTTCTTGATCCGAAAAAACGCCTCTTCGATGTCAAGGAAGATAACCAGCAATATATTTCCTGGGAGTTCACGAGTAAAAGGCGTGTGTACAAAACCCTGACCCTTCTTCTCTGGGATGCCCTTGCTTCATTATCCGCTTTTGTTCTTTTATTGTTCCTTGGTATTTTTATTCACCCATTAACAGAGGTTTTCTATAAAAGAAACCCGCTTTGGACAGGCATATATATTTTTCTGTTCACTGGGATTAAATTATCTCTCCCGTACATGCTGTATGGGTTCAATATGTGGGGTTTTGTTTATATAATGCACCTTATTTATTATTCGGCCAACATGGTCTGGATTGGGGGCGCAGGGGCAGGAGTGTTTTTCCTGATCTATTTTCTGCTCAAAAAAGATGGTGTCAGGTTCATCAGGCTTGAAACATACATGAAGTATATCGCAGTCTCGGTTTTTCTCAATCCTATTGTCGGTTCTTTTGGCTTTTAAGGTTGGGCAGAGTCTCAGGTTCCCGGATGGAGCTTTTCTTCTTCCTGAAAGATTGCCAGTACATCGGAGGGGGTTTTTGCGGTGAGTAACTCTTTTTTAAATTTATCATGCCTTAAAAATCGGGCTATTTTTGCCAGCATACGTATATGCAGTCCGGCAACATCCTTTCGAGAAAGGAGCATAAAAAAAAGTTTTACCGGTTTTCCGTCCATGGATGAAAATTCTATTTCGTTCTCTGAAATACCAAACGACATCACTAGTTTTTCCTTGATATCCACTTTTGCGTGCGGGATGGCGACCCCTTCTCCGATTCCCGTGCTTGAGATGGCTTCTCGATCCATGATCGCCTTATAAATATCATCTGATGACAACGGGCAGTCTTCTAGCGGAAGCGCTGAGACAAGTTCCTGGATTACGCTATTTCTATCCTGAGATACAAGAGGAATTTTTATGGATTGGGGTATTAAAACCTCAGTTATCTGCATGTCTGGTGCTCATGTTTGAAACCTTTAATATAATTTTTCTCATACCATACTTACCAGTAAATGTCTATGACTGCGAGGGCTGATCGCTCGTTATTGTTGGTGAGTTCTTGGGTACCGTAGAGACGGATGTTTAGCAGGCGAGTGGCTCGTAACGAGAAATCGATGCCAATGATAGAAGTCGATTGATAGTTTTTTCCAAGAAAATATTTTGTGTTGTACTTTTCAGCTGTTAAACCAGCGGGAGGTATTAAATAATGAATGTCAGTTATCGCATCGCCTGGGTTGCCTTGTCCTTTGCGGCTGTGTTGAAAAAGCACATGGGAATTAAGCTTTTGACTGGGGCGTATGCCCAGGGAAATAGTGAGTGCGTCAGCATTGGGCCCGAAGTTCGCACCCAGTGATTCTCCGTAATGGGTATATCGATGGCTCTCTCCAAAAAAATGAGTATATACCCATGGTTCAATCCGTGTGTATTCAACGCATATATCCATATCTGGATATAGTACTGGAATAATGAAACGGCCCCCGCCGGTAAAAGCCCATTTATTGGACCACCAGTCATCAAAGAAGGATACTGGAGAGATAAGGTCGTCCAGAAAGAGCTCGATATACAGTTTTAGATTCCGAATGGTGGTGCTTGTGACATCAAAGGAGAGAGCCATATTGTCACGATCACCGCTGTAATGCTGGGCAAAGTAATAGGGAATAAAAGGAATCGAATAAATAAGATCAAAATTTCGGGTTTGAAATGTGGTTCCCGGATGTAACGTATCGCCATCGTTTGTGTTATCACCATACACGACCATTTCATTGACACCCACCGTTACCTTTTTCGGCAAAACACATTCAAGCCTATGCGCGTACAGATATTTTTTTTGGTATTTGTATCCTTTGAGCATATTTATGGTATGTATATAATGAAAACGCCAAAAATCGGTTTCCGCCTTGAGTGTTCCCATGGGAGGGGTGTTGCCTGAAAGGGCAAGCTGGACAAATTCTCCAGGCCCCCAACGCATGCGATCCACTGCCAATGAGAGCAAAAACCTGTTTTTACGGAAGAAAATCCCGGAAGTGAAGGTATCCCATGATTTTTTATTTGTAGAGTCTTGGTTTCCGAATACGTTGTATGGATAACCGTGGATTGGGTTGTAGTCATGGCTGAAATACTTGTTTTCCGAGTTCAATTCGCTTGCGACCTGAATCTCATTTTGAACCAATATCCCATGAATTGAACCGTATATGCCGCCATAAAAACATCCGGAGATGAATTCTTCGCCGCTAGCAGACACGTAACCTGCAGAATCCCTGAATCCAAGATCGATTTTGAGAAAATCGTCCTTGTTCCCCGATGCGGTTCTATTGTAGAAAAAAATATGTTTCTCATCATATCTCACTGTTGGGTCCAGTTCCGCAAGATCAAAGGAGAATTCCTTTTTATAATAAGCAAGTTCCTGTTTCTCCACAATACTCAGGCGGCAGGATTTGTTTTTTTTTGTGCAGGCTTCAATATCTGAGATAAACATGGCTATCTGACTTCTGGTATAGGGTTTTGAATTAACGCCCTGAAAATCGATTGCATATCGGGTTACTATACGTTCAACAAAATCATAAACTGGGTTACCAAGCTGAACAGTCCCTGAAGAAGGTATTTCTCCCCATCCTAGAATGGCTAGAAAGAGTAGCATCGCGCAGAATTTAATGCAATAATTGAACATATAATTGTTTATTAAATATACATTTTTAACATTGGTTTTAAAATGGTTTCTTCTGGATTATGATAAATGCTATCTTTAAAAAGCAATGCGAAACGTTGTCTATATTCTTTTTTTTTACACCTGGACTTTTTCCGCGGATTTAATGCCCAGTCCCGCCCTTACGGACAATGCGCTTGCAACAGTAGTCAATCCGGCCGGGTTGGGCAGCTACCGCCGTCCTAATTTTGTACTGAATACTGGGTTTACCTCGGCAGATCGTTTCACTTTTACGGGTTCCCTGGGTGGACTTGGCCTGGGTCTTGACGGGGATAGCGTTACCACGCGTTACCTCCTTTCTAATGGTTTCAGAATCAGGAATAATCTCTATGCGGGAATTCGAACAGCGTATTCAACCATCCGTAACAAAGGTGGAACGTATCAAATGGATTGCGGTTTTTTATACAGACCATTGCACTTGTTGTCCATTGGTTTGGTAACCGAGAATTTGTTTACCGGCTGGAGTTCAACCCCCCTTTCAATTTCTACCAGTGTTGGATTGCAGCCGTTGGATTTTGTTTTTCTCCATGTGAATGGCAGTTATAGAGACGGTGTATTAACCGATCCACGACTTGGCGTTGAAATATTGCTTGATGGAATGGCGCTATTCGGTAGTGCTAATCCACAGCAAGGCACCTATTCCGCTGGAATTTCTCTGAGTCTTGCGCACGTTGAATCTGGCATTTTATATCCCTTGAACAAACACGGTAAAGGTTTGGTATCCCTGTCGATGAGCCAAGATCGTAAAGCCGCTCTTTTTGAGCCGCAGAAATGGCCTGCAGTTATATCCATCGAAGGTACAATCCAGGATATCGAACCCGATTTCAGCCTCTTGGGCGATTATTCCGTCATTCCGTTGGCGCAGCTCCTTGCTCAGCTGCGCAATGCAGCACGCGACAACGATGTAAGTACGGTTATACTTAAAGTTGGGTCTATTTCCGCGGGACTGGGTGTTGTAGAGGAGCTAAGGAACGCCATACTCGAACTGCGCATTTCCGGAAAACGAGTCATCTGTTATCTTGAAAATGCGGAATTGCTTGAATATTATCTTGGGTCAACGTCGGATCAGATTGTTGTTGCGCCGCTTGGTGAATGGGCTATAGCAGGGATCCGTTCCGAAGTACTGTTTTTCAAAGGTGCAATGGAGAAGCTTGGCATACGCGCTGAGTTTGAACGTGTAGGGAAATACAAGTCCGCGATCGAACCGTATACACAAGATAGCATGAGCAGTGCATTTCGGGAAAACGAAACGGAATTGCTGAAATCGATCTACGATCAGATTGTTGACGGGATTGCCACTGCCCGTGATCTTGAAAAAGATTCCGTAACTGCCATGATTGACCGGGGTACGGTCCGTCTCGGCGAGGCAATAAACCAGAAATTGATAGACGACATAGGATATTTCAGCGACCTGGTTGCGGAATATTCTCCATCGGGCGAAGAAAAATATATAGATCTTTCGAGCAGGACATATTATAAAACTGGCTGGGGAAAAAGGAGAAAAATCGCGCTTGTTCATGCAACAGGGACCATTATTTCCGGGGAATCGTTTTCTGATTTTTTCTTTGGCGAAAACTTTATGGGCGCAGAGACAATGGCTGATATTTTCAAGGAAATCCGGCAGAATGATGAAATAAAAGCAGTGTGCATTAGAATCAACAGTCCTGGAGGTTCCGGTACAGCGTCGGATATTATCTGGCACGAGATAGAAAAACTAAAAGAGGCAGGAAAGGCCGTGGTTGTTTCAGTCGCTGATATGGCTGCTTCGGGTGGCTATTACATGGCTTGCAATGCCGACACTATTGTGTGCAATGCAGGCTCAATAGTTGGCAGTATCGGGGTTTATTCTGGGAAATTCGTCCTCAAGGGTTTATACGACAAAATTGGTCTGAAAAAGGAAATAGTTAAATTCGGGAAGAATGCTGATGCCTTTTCTGACTATGCGGACTTCACGGATGAGCAGCGGCTTGCACTGCAGACTTCTGTCCACGATTTTTATGATGAGTTCGTTTCCCGGGTAGCCCAGGGTAGGCGAATGTCAAAGGAAAAGGTGGATTCTTTGGGTAGGGGCAGGGTTTTCACCGGAGCACAAGCAAAAGAATATGGTCTTGTTGATGTTATCGGAGGCCTTTCCGATGCCATTGATATTACCAAGCGAATGGCTGGGTTTTCTGATGAGGAGACCCCTGATTTTGAGGTATTTCCGAAACGGAAGGGGTTTTTTGCAACCATTTCTGAAGATGGGACCGCAAAAGTAAAAAAGAATTTTTTGCGCGCTTTTTCTGAATTGAGTGCGGGAAAATATCTGGCTATTTTACCTTGGAAAGTGCGAATCGATTAGCTGTTTAGGCGTAAAAATCCACGTTCTGCCCCTGATTTGGGGAAGAAGGCGGTATTTTAGGTATGGAGTTAATGAGGGCCTGCGCTTCTGATGTATATACTTCATTTGCTTTTGATGCAACTTTAGTTGCAATACCCGAATTTACATACCCGGTATTCAAAGCGTTTAATAATGAATTTATTTCCATAAGAAAATATCTCATTATTAAGTATCGGCTTAAATGGGGCTGACTTTAATAAAATAATCACCAGTTAAAATAATGCATAACAACATGATTAATAGCAAGATGAGAGTTATAGTTAAAGTTAAGCAATAACAATGAAGCGCGCTTTTTCTTCAGAATTTGATTTTATAAGTACACTTAAAAAAAAAATTTGGTCTAATAAAGATAAAAATCTGATAGCCGGAATTGGGGATGACTGCGCAGTTCTGGATTTTGGTTCAGCTGAGTATCTTTTAGTTACTACTGACACGTTTAATGAGGAAATCCATTTCAAACAAAGGTATTTATCGCCCTACGAGGCTGGTTTTAAAGCAATGTCAGGGGCAATGAGTGATATTGCCGCAATGGGAGGTGTTTGTCGCTATGCCCTTGTCTCATTGTCTGTTCCGTTGAAATTATTGAATGGGTTTTTGGTGGATTTTTACCGAGGGATGCAAGGTCCATTAAAAAAGACAGGGGCCTTGCTCATCGGAGGTGATACTACTCGTTCAAAACAATATTTTTCAGCTTCAATTACCATACTAGGCCTAACCCAAAAAAGAAGAATAGTACTTCGTTCCGGGGCACAACCTGGCGATAAAGTATTCCTAACCGGTTTAACGGGCTATTCGCATGCGGGTCTTCTGTTGCTAAAGAAAGGTACTCCTTTTCAGGGATCCGGCTTAAAAAGGGCCTTAAAAAAGCATAAGAGCCCTGAATTCAGGCATGATATGGTGAAAAAAATATTACAAATGGATCCTACTGCAATGATCGATATAAGCGATGGTCTATCATCGGAGCTCAACCATCTAGCGCATTCATCGCAAGTGTCTATTATTATTGATTATACAGCTTTGGATCATGATCCAGTACTCAGAAAAATCGCCCAAGCTTTACATGTCCCTGTTTTGACACTGATTATGAACAGTGGGGAAGAATATGAGTTGCTTTTTACCTCCTCCAAAAACAATGAAAAAGCCGGTTTTTTAGAAATTGGTGCTACTTGCAAAGGAAAGCCAGGAGTATGGATAAGAAAAGATAAAACACTCTTCCCTGTTAAATCTGGCGGATATGATCACTTTGCCGTGACTGGGCAAAAGACTTGACCTATACTCGCCCCATATAAGATTTTTAATCGACTGATCCTGGTTTAGCCGCGATTTTAAATATGAAACGCCGCCCCCTGAAAAAAGTCGGAGAAATTCTTATTGAACGAGGGGTCATTACCCTTGAACAGCTTGCCAAAGGGCTTGAGGAACAAAAGCGTGTTAGCGCCTCTCTGGGAGCATCTCTGATCCGGCTTGGATACGTTGACTATAAAACGCTCGAAAAGGTCCTTGGCGATGAATTGGAGAAACTCGAATATAAGAAACTTGGGGAGATGCTGCTTGAAAATAAAGTCATTTCCACGCTCCAACTTGCTGAAGCGCTTTCAATTCAGAAAAAAGAGGAGAAAAATAAGCATATTGGTGAAATTCTGATTGAAAGGAAATATCTCACCAGCCAGCAGTTGTTTGATGTCCTCAGTCTGCAGTTTGATGTTAAAAGCGTTGAATTGGATAATTTCCTGTTTAAAGAAGAGGCGCTCAACCTTTTGCCATATGAACTAATGTGCGAATTGAAGGTGATCCCACTTCAGAAAACACCAACGCACGTATTGATTGCAACTGCGGACCCCTTCAATTTCAATTTAATGAAACAGGTTGAACGGGTATTAAAAATGGCCGTAGAACCTGTTTTTGCGAAATCAGAGAGCATTTCCTTGTCATTGCAGAAACGATTTTCTGTCACCATCGGGGGCGAAGCATCACCCTCTCTCAGGGATATTGCGCGACAGTCCGGTTCTGGCGAGAAAAAGGATGATCTTCGCAATCTCGTTCATATGATAATAGAACAGGCTATTACGGAGAACGCAAGCTTCGTCCATATAGAGCCTTCCGGCAGTGGTTACAGCATACGTTTTAGAATCGATGGCAAACTTCATGTAGAGAGTCCGGTGCAAGGTCAGCTTGCCGATGATTTGGTCGACCACCTAAAAGAGACCGCCAATCTCAGCACGGCAAATCGCAGGACAATGCAGACCGGACATTTTCTTTTTCCTATTGGCGGCCGCAGCATCGCGTGCAAGCTAACCTCTATCCCTGTGTTGACTGGTTTTGAAACTTTCAGGGAAAAACTTGTTGTGAAAGTGCTTCAACAGACCGGTATGCTCCAGCGTCTTGATGATGTTGGATTTTATATCGCGGTGCTCGAAAAGTACCAAACGCTCCTGAAAACACGGCAAGGGGTTGTTCTCGTGGTTGGCCCTGCCGATTGCGGCATCACCACTACTCTGTACGCTTCACTGAGGCATATCAACGATACGGGCCAGCATATCGCTACGATAGAGAAAACTATCGATTGTTTCATTGAAGGGGTTACACAGACTCAGATAGACCAGGTTCGGGGCCTTGGATTTAAGGAAATGCTGAAATCAACCCTGATTGAAGATGCGGATGCCGTGATGATCGGACGTGTTGATGATGCGGAAATTGCACGGCTCGCACTCCAGATTGCGATGTCTGGCAGGATGATCCTTGCGGGCATGGCATGTTCCGATGCTACATCGGTCTATGCGATGCTCAAGGAAAAAGGGGTGGAAAACTATCTGCTTTCTGCGGGAATTTCAGGGATTCTTGGACAGCGTCTGGTCCGGAAGATATGCGGCCAATGCAGAGAGTCGTTTACGCCGCCCTCCGAACTCATCGATGGCCTTGGACTGCGTCATAATACCGCATTTTTCAGGGGACGTGGATGCCCAGCATGCAATTTCTCCGGATTTAAAGGCAGAATAGGCTTGTTTGAACTCTTTATTCCCGATGAAACGTTGAAACATTCCATAGCGACGGGTCTTTCAGCGGAAGAGATCAGGAGAATTGCGGTACACAACGGCATGAATACGCTTCGTATGGATGGATTGAAGAAGGCCCTGGAAGGCATTACGACCATTGAACAGGTGCTTGGCACTACACCAAAAGATTCGGATCTGCCATTTTAAAGTACTCTATGGAAATGCACAACGTACTGAACGAGAAACAACGCGAGGCAGTATATACTGATGCAGGACCCCTGCTTGTCTTTGCCGGCGCCGGGAGTGGAAAAACGCGTGTTATTACGCATAAAATTGCGCGAATGATTTTCGAACATAATGTCTCACCCTACCGGATCATGGCTCTTACGTTTACGAATAAGGCTGCCAGGGAAATGGTTGAGAGGATTGAAAACCTTGTCCATGTCTCCGCCAAGGGAATGTGGATAGGTACCTTCCATTCCCAGTGTGCACGGATTCTCCGCAGAGAGAAAGTGTATGGAGGTGTATTCACAATTTATGATACAGATGATCAAAAGAAATTGCTTAAGAACATCCTTGCTGATCTAGGGCTTGGCGACAGCAAAAGATTTTCCCCAAACGATGTACAACACAGAATTTCCAGTCTGAAAAACCGGCTGATTACGCCGGTCATGTTCCGGGATGCGGTGACCAACACCTTTGATGAACTGTTCGTACGCATCTATGCAGAGTACGAACGCCGGCTCTCTGCAAGTCAGGCATTGGATTTTGATGACCTGATCTTCAGAGTTATTGAACTTTTTAAAGGCAACAACGAGGTATGTGAAAAATACCAGGAAAACATATTGTATCTTCTGGTCGATGAATACCAGGATACCAACCTGGCGCAATACGAACTGATCAAAATCCTAGCTTCGCGGCACAGGAACATCACGGTCGTCGGCGATGACGACCAGGCAATATACAGCTGGCGCGGCGCGGATATTCGGAATATACTGGAATTTGAAAAAACTTTTCCTGACGCACATATTGTAAGGCTTGAACAGAACTACCGTTCAACAAAAACCATACTCGATGCCTCAAACAGTCTCATTAGGCGGAATAAGGAACGAAAAGAGAAATCATTATGGACAGAAAATGAGGGAGGCGAGAAGGTAGACCTCGTTTATGTCGTTGACGAACGGGACGAAGCGGCCTATATAGCCCGGCAGGCGCAAGGATCAGACGGGCCTGGAACAGCTGTCTTTTATCGTACCAATGCGCAGTCCCGGTCACTTGAAGAGGCTTTCAGAAACAATGGAATTCCCTATGTCATTGTCGGAGGTCTTCGGTTCTATGAACGCAAGGAAATCAAGGATGTTCTGGCATATCTGCGACTTATCGTAAATCCCGCTGACGATATCAGTCTTGAACGCATAATCAATGTGCCGCGCAGGGGTATTGGCGAAAAGACCATGGACGAGCTGCGCCGGTATGCTCGTGAGAATAATCAGGTGCTTTTCCAGGCGGTCCAGAATTATGGACGCCTGACCGGATTAACCCAGCGCGAACGGGACGCCGTAGCGGGTTTTAAAAACAGGTTTGAGGATTTCCAGGCATATCCGCGGGACGACCTGAAAAGGTTTGTTTCAGATATTGTTCGTGACAGCGGATATCTTCAATTTCTCGAGCAATCGTCTGAGGAGGGAGTGGCCGAACGACTGGAGAACGTAGGGGAATTGATCACTGCGGTCCAGGAATACTGCGACCGGACACCAGAGGCAACACTTGAAGGTTTTCTGGAGGAAGTCTCGTTGATCACCGATATCGATACACTCGCAGATAATGGCGGGAGTCATGTAACGCTCATGACGCTGCACTCATCGAAAGGGCTTGAGTTTGACCGCGTATTTGTTACCGGAGTCGAAGAAGGGTTGCTCCCTCTGATCAGGGATAATGACGAAAACGATACGGAGGAAGAGCGTCGCCTTATGTATGTCGGTATGACGCGTGCCAGAAAAAAACTCTGTCTCATTCACGCAGCCTTCAGATCTCGCTATGGAAGCAGCAGTCAGGCGGTACCGTCATCATTTTTGGATGAGATCTCATCAGAATGTTTACGGAAAATCGATAACACAGGCGGACGGTTTCGCGAATTGGCTTCGGCGTCAGGCGGGAGTGCGTATGGCGCCGGACACAAAAGACATCCTGGAGAAGTTATACCCTTGTTTGAGAATTTTTCCCAGGTTGAATCCACGTACCGGAAAGGCCAGAAAATATACCACCCCATCTGGGGGCCGGGCATGATTCTCAGTGTCAGCGGATTCAATGAGAATATGAAAGCTGAAATAAAATTTCAGAACGCTTCCATTAAAAAAGTCATGGTCAAGTATGCACGTCTGGAATTCGTTGGTGATGAATGAAAGGGATCGTATCATGGGTGTTACACGGGACGATGTTGTAAAAATAGCGGGATTGTCCCGACTGCGTCTGGAAGAGGGCGAGATCGACACGTATATGCGCGATCTGAACGCCATTCTCAGATATATCGAACAGCTTAATACGCTCGATGTCGCGGCTGTTCAGCCTATGGAGTCGGTATATTTTTCACCTGACAGATGGAAGGCGGATATACCTGTTGATGAAAGGCGGGGAACCGACCGTCTTCTTAACGGGCCAGAAATAGACGGCGCTTTTTTTGTTGTACCCAGGGTCATATAAAATATGAAAATATATGCGGTTATTCCGGCACGTTATGCCTCAACACGTTTTCCCGGAAAACCGTTGTGCCTTCTTTGCGGCAAACCCATGATTCAGTGGACATATGAAAGAACCGCATGTCTCAGGGTACTTTCGGACACTCTAGTCGCCACGGATGACACACGCATTGCACAATGTGTACGTAATTTTGGTGGCAAGGTGGTCATGACAAGATCATCTATAAAAACAGGTACCGATAGGGTGGCCGCAGCATTGCACGGGAAACACTATGATTGGGTGTTCAACATCCAGGGTGATGAACCCTTGATCAATTCTGGCCTGTTAACGGCGATGGTTCGCAAAACTGCCGCAATAACTCCGCCCGCCATTATTACGGCCGTACGAAAAATTGAGCATCAGGATGACCTGGAAAATCAGAATGTGGTAAAAGTTGTCTTGACACAGGATGGCCGTGCACTGTATTTTTCGCGTGCATCGGTTCCAGATACCAGACGTTCGAAGCGCAGCGGAAGCGCAGTTTTATACCGGCATATTGGCGTATACTTGTTCCATCGGACAGCGCTTGATCGCTTTATACGCCGCGGCGCGACCGCGCTCGAGAAAGTTGAACAGCTCGAGCAATTGCGCGCGCTTGAAATGGGTATACCCATTTATGCCGTCAAGACCGGTTATTCTCCACACGGAGTCGACGTACCGGCCGATGTTGCTGTTGTTGAACGATATATTAGAAGGTATGTTTACAAAAAATGAACTGGCCTTTTTGGCCTTTGTGGTTCTTTGCACTATTGCGGGTGGTGTTATTCTTGTGACAAAAGGACCGGTTCTCCAGCCGGTGCTTGCCGTCCTAAAGAATGAAAACGCTTCAGCGCCCTGCGCGGAGAGCATTGAGCACTCGGAGTCCGCTTCGGAAACAAAGAGCATGCAACAATGTGTGAATATAAATACGGCTCAGGTATCGGAATTGGTTTTGTTACCTGGAGTAGGACAAAAGACTGCTGAAAATATTGTTGCCTTTCGGAACAAACATGGCAGATTCTGGAATATGAATGATGTAGTAAGCGTAAAAGGGGTAGGAAAGAAAAAACTTGAAAAGCTAAAGCACCTCATCACATTTTAAGGTATAATGGTTGTTATGGCTGAACCAATAATGGAGTCCATTCTCGGTATCGAAATTTCAGAGAATGCGGTAAAACTGATACAACGGTCCCTGGTGACCCAGACTATCGATGTGGTTCATAGCGAGCCGCTATCACCTGATCTTTCTGCCAAACCCGCATATCTAGCCGAAGTATTCAGGAAGATATTAAAGCAATATAGACGGCAATTGAAAACCAAAAACGCCGTTGTTTCCATTCCTTCATACATGTCTTTTGTTTCCATTGTTCCTATCGATCCCGAGGATTCGGATATCGACAGCCAGGTAGAATGGGAAATCGAACAACAGAGCGTTGGAAAACCCGGCAATTCCCTTAATTTTGATTATACGGAACTTACTGATTACCAGCCGGTTTCAATAGGGGAAGGTCCGAATGCAGGAGATTCTGATGCTGAAAATATTGGAGCCGTTCAGGAGAAAGCATCGCACAAATACTATTTAGCGGCAGGCGCCTCGCGAGAAAGAATCGAAGCAATTACCAATGCCTTGAAAAAAGCCAAAGTGCGGCCATTGATCATGGATGTGGATATTTTAGCGCTGGCCAATGTTTTTGAATTCTCCTATCCGGAAGATCAATTGGAGTTTATCGGCATTATCCATGTTTCAGCCGATAAGGTGTCAGCAATTCTCGTGAGAAACGGCACTTATGTGGACAGCTTTATCAGGGTCGTGCTTAATCAAGGCGACATTGCCGGTCTGAAAAAACTCGGTCAATCTATTCAACGTGAATTTGAGAATCGCGCGTCAAAATCAATCGGTGGGGGAGTGGTAAAGAAAATTATGCTCGCTGGGGAGAATGTTTTGAATGCCGGTTATCGTGAGGCCTTGAGTTCAGGTTTTTCCAAACCTGTGGAGGTCTTGGATCCTTTCAGACGGATCACCATCCAGGCAAAAATTGAAAAGAATGTTAGTCAGCTCGGTCCTGCATTTGCCGTCGTTGTCGGCCTTACCCTCCGAACACCAGACGGGGCTGGCGATGATTAAAATAAACCTGCTCCATACAAAAGTTCACGACAGGCGGAAACGACGTTTTCCTATAAAGGTCTTTCTTGCCCTTGCTTTGTTTATTGCCGCTGGATATGCGTTATTTCAGGCCAACCATATTTATTCTGAGAAAAAAGGAATGAAGGTGGTCAAACGCCAACGCATTGTCAATCTGAAACGCGATTGTACTCCGTTTGATGTTGTCGAGGAAACTGTGGATGACATTCATGGCGGACGATTTAAAGTTAAAAACCTTAATCGTCTGAGTTCACCGGCGCACTTATCAGTCAATGAGAAAAAATTATACGAACGATTATACGTCAATACTGTTTTTGATGCGTTGAATTCTGCGATAAAGCCTGGGATGGGGTTTAATACAATTTCTATAGACAATTACGGTAATTTATTTGTCTATGGTATCACCAAAACCAGGGAAGAAGCCGAGGCGTTCCGTGCAGATCTTGAAAAGCAGGAATGTATCCTAAACGTTGAGGAACTCCAGTTTAAGGATGTTTTTAGGGAAGACCGGCTCCTGTTTGCCCTGAAGGGTTTTCTCAGCTACAACGTCATTGAAAAATATTACGAGGATGATACGTGGGAAAAGAAGGAAGTAATCAGTGCTAGCAAGAAAACAGTTCTCGAAAACGTTATCGTTGTGGGACAAGGTGAGGGCGTTTCCCGATTCCGAAACATTGAATGGGGTGATTTCGAAGAATATGGCACTGATAAAAAGCATACTGTCCGCTTTCAAATAGAGTCGGCCTATCCCGCTCTCATGGGGTTTATCAAGCATCTGTATCGAGTTAACTACCAAGTCGGGTATTCCCAGATAAATCTTACTTCAGTTGGGAACCAGAAAATTCTTGCTGCCATTGAAATGTATATTTATTCGAAAAATTGACATGGATGTCCGAATATCCGGTGGCTTTCTGAAAGGGCGGCGAATCACTGGAGGACCAAGCGGCCCATTCCGTCCGACTACCGACAGAAATAGGCAGATGGTATTCAATATTTTGGGAACAGATGTTTCTAACAGCAGTTTTTTAGATCTTTATTCCGGATCTGGTGCTGTTGGGCTCGAGGCGCTAAGCAGAGGAGCCGGACATGTCACTTTTATCGACAATGATTTCGGTGCGGTTCGTTGTCTCGAACAATGCATATACGCATTGGGTCAGTCAAAATCATGCCGCATTATATGTGATGATGCCGCTGTTTTATCAAAGCTATCCGGACTACCGAACGTGTATTCCCTCATTTTCCTCGATCCGCCTTATGACTTTTTTCCTGTTCCCAATATGCTGCAAATAAGCGAACTTCTGTCTCCAGGCGGCATCCTTATCTTTGAACATGCTTCGCGCCATAAACCAAAGGGCGTCCCTAATCTTTCCTTACTGTTTGAACGGAATGCGGGGGAATCAATGTTCACTTTTTTTAGAAAGGACGCATCATGACTAAACGGATTATATACCCGGGTACGTTTGATCCCGTAACCAACGGCCATCTCGACATCGTAGATCGCGCGTTGGATATGTTCGGATCACTTGAGATAGCTGTCGGAGAAAACCCTTCAAAAACAACATTGTTTTCACAAGCGGAACGGGTTGCGCTTCTTGCTGACAGTCTTGGCGATAGAAAAAACATTCAAATCCGCCAATTTAGCGGATTGCTTGTCGATTATGCCGGAGCGCATGAACATGCGATCCTCATACGGGGATTGCGTGCAGTATCGGATTTTGAATACGAGCTGCAAATGGCTATGATGAACAGACGGCTGAATCCACTCGTTGAGACTATTTTTTTAATGCCTAATTATCGTCACATTTTTCTTAGTTCATCCATTATTAAGGACGTAGCCCGTCACAAGGGCGATATTTCTCCGTTTGTTCCTGAGAAGGTAAACCAAGCACTACGGAATAAATTTCAAGAAGGCGCTTGAATATATTTCCCAATGGATAATTTCAATGTCTTTTCCATGAAAAAACAGGCCCCTGGGACTATCGGGATTATCGCGGTATGTGCTGCCATTTTTTTAATCCAAATAGTATTCCAAGGCATGGGAAGCAATATCATAGTCGAGGTTATGGCGCTTCATCCCGTATTTTATGCTTCTCGTTTCTACCAGTTGCTGAGCTATGGGTTTGTTCATTCGGGCTTCCTGCATTTTGGTTTTAATATGATTGTCCTGCTTTTCGTGGGATCGGGGATTGAAGCGGTAATCGGTACCAGGAAATTTCTTGTATTTTATTTGTTTTTAATCGTAATGTGCGGAATAGTGACATTGGTGTATTTCACGATTTCTCCATGGCCACTTCACACTGTCTTGGGAAGCTCCGGAGCCCTGTGCGCCCTTCTGATGATTTATTGGAGTCTTAACCCCCTTGCATCTGTTCTATTATTTTTTATCATTCCTATGCCTATACGGTATTTCATGTTCTCGATTATCGCCTTTGATTGTGTTGGAACCATCATTCCGATAAAAACGGGTCTTGCCCATGTAACGCATCTCGCCGGGTATGCGTGTGGCGCTGCATTTGTAAAACGCCAGTTTTTTATCAACACAATGAGCCGGTTGTTTCGAAGAGGCGTTCATCAAGACAGCAGAGGGCGCATTATACACGGGCAATTCGATAAAAAGCGGCATTATACGGAGACCATAGATCCAATCCTTGAAAAGATTAGCCGGGAGGGAATTGAAAGTTTGAACAGAAGGGAACAGGAAATTCTAGAGAAGGCCGGCAAAAAAAAAGAGTGAGTGCATGTATAAGAATACTATTATTATAGCTACAAGAAACAATAATAAGGTCACCGAAATCAAGGAAATTTATTCAAAACTGCCATATGAATTTACATCAATCGAGGCCTTCCCAGGCATGCCGGAGATCGTTGAAGATGCTGACACCTTTGAAGGTAATGCGCTAAAAAAAGCGTTGGCAGTCTTAAATTTTATTAGAGAATTCCCCGTGCTGGCGGACGATTCGGGACTTGAGGTCGACGCTTTAAATGGAGCTCCAGGGGTCTTCTCTTCTCGTTTCAGCGGAGGTTCCTCTCGTAATAATAATCTGATGCTTCTTGAAAAAATGAAAAGCGTGCTCTGGGAAATGCGGACCGCCCGTTTTAGATGTGCCGCAGTTTTTATAGTACCGGGTAGAAAACCCACGATCTCACACGGTACAATTGAAGGAAGAATCGGTTTTGAAGAACGAGGGGAAGGAGGGTTCGGGTACGATCCCCTTTTTATACCCATAGACAGCGAAAAAACGTTAGCTCAAATGTCTTCCCTTGAGAAAAACCGGCAAAGCCACCGCTTTAAAGCGTTCACGAAATTGAGAAGCGCGATATTTGCAGAGGGTGCTTGAATCTGACTTTGTTCATTATTATCTTTATGGCGTTATAAAATTGTGGGTGTAGCTCAATTGGATAGAGCGTTGGCCTCCGGAGCCAAAGGTTAAAGGTTCAACTCCTTCCACCCACGTTTTTATCTTACCTATTTGGCTATTTTCCGATAGGCGAGTCGCTGGGACGGTACATTCCATGTTGCTCTTCTGATTTCTCCCGATCCACGTTCTCCTCAAGACCTTCCGTAAAACTTTTATCAATCTGAATCGGCTTGAAATTGGGGTCGGTCATATCAAGAATATATACAGCCTGGGGATTATCGAGCCAACCTTGGACATCCGCAGCTTCAAAGACATAGTTTGCCTGGCGTTTCCCGGTCTTGTCCATGTTAGCGACCTGATTTTTATCAACCCAGCCGACTTTTCCATTGGAAAGCCGGACCTTCATCAGGTTGTCCTCTGTTTCCATGACTTCCATATACTCATCCTTCTTTGCCACATAAATAGGCTTTTCATAAAGCTGGCGAACCTTGTTCATGAAAATTTTCACGTCGTTCTCTTTTGCAAGAACAATTTGCTCTTTCGCAAAGGACATTGAAAACCACAAACATACGATCGTTATTCCAAGAACAATTCTAAGATAAGCACACATATCCAGACTCCTAATAGAAATGTTATTTCAGCCAAATCAATATAGTACGCTATGTATAATTATAAAAAAAATACTTAAAAAAAGCAAGTTTCCTGGTGTGGATAGGATTTTCCAAGCAGTCGAAAGGCATATAAACCATTGACTTTAAATAGTGTTATGTTTTATTTATACCTTTAAAGCATCGACATTCTTTATTGCAGAATTTTAAAGAATTGTTGTAAGATAACAGAAAGGGGTTGTTTGTGGTAAATAGAATGTATTCATTTCTCATTACCCTTGCAGTTGTAACCAGTATCCTATACGCTACGGAAAGCCGTATTGAGAGCATGGGTAAGCGTGACATCTTTTTTAGGGATGATATGCAAGTGTTTAAAAATCCTGCGACTATTGGTATCTTCGGAAATTTTGTCATGGGGACCATGGGATTTGTCAACGATGCAATCGACACCTCGATTGTTCCAGAACGTTCTTTCGACAGCGCCATGGTTTTTGTTGACAGCGACAACGATAGCGTATCTGTCTCTGTTCCCTATACGGTTTATGATACTGTTTACGGAAAAAGGACCGATGTTCCTACGAACCAATGGTTTGGCGTTGTTTATAATTATCAACTTTCAAAGACATTGGGTGTATTCGGCGGCGCCGCTTTCAATAGAGATAACGAACTTGACCTTTTTTACGATAGTTTGCGTACCGTCATTCAGACAGAATGTCTGACCAAGTTGGCTCTTCCGGAAAAAACAGCTTTTCCTGAAGTCAGAGGGAAAATGGATCTTATGCTAGGAGCTGCCTTGCAGGGACTGAATGTAGGCATTGGATTTTCTAAGGCGTCCCAAGACTTGAAATTTATTTATGATAGTACAGAATACGGGTCGGATGTCTCTCTTACCTCTTTGAGCCTTGGCATGGAAACGCAGGCCGGAACGCATAGCATTGAAGCATATGCGCGATTAAGCATGATTTCCTATTCGAATTCTACGCCAGATTCTGCTATTGACATGCCGGCGACTACAGATAATTCATTGGAAATTGGGGCTCGGGGATTCATCAAGACTAACTTAAAGGGAGGTATTGTTTTTGTTCCAGCTTTAACCATCGCGAAGAATGCTTTGTTTAACAGGACATATTCACGGTATTCTGGAGGTGTAGGGATGAATCTCCGGCTCGATGGAGGATTGTTTTGGGCAGGGTTGGAAGGGGAATATTTTATCAACACGAAAGATAGTACTTCATACGACTCAGCTGCAAATGTTGAACGTTCAGGGTATGGTGCGCACTTCAATTTTGGCATTGAAAAATCACTGATCTGGAAATGGCTTATCGTACGGGTGGGTGGAAGCAAATATATCGGCATACGGACAACCAAATCCGCTGGAAATTCACTACGCGAATGGGTCGAAAATACTGCGGATGATGGCAGTAGTGATGATGTCCTTGGTTTTGGTATTGGGTTGAATTACCAGAGTCGGCTCAGGTTCGATATAACATTGAACGAGGCTCTGCCATACTTTAATCCATTCAGCAATGGGCTTCAAAATTCGACGAATGGTGCTCATATGGTCCTTCGAATTTCATCAACCTTTAGTCTGTAATAGGGGAGGCTATCATGAAATTTATATCGGTAATAAGCATAATTGTCGTCCTCGCCAGTACAAGCTTTGGGACGGAAGCACGTATTGAATCCATGGGAAACACACCTGATTTCATCAAAGATGAGGTTTCCGCTATCAAGAACCCGGCAACAACTTTCGGGTTCGGCAACACACTTTTAGGATCACTTGGAAAAGAAACCAAACTTGGTGATAGCTGGGTTCGCAAGGAACAGTGGTTTGGGGGATGGGCGATATATCCTATTTCTCCGACCATGAAATTGAGTGTTGGGGCCACTTTAAATAAGCCATTCGAAACAACACAACAATATGAAGCGGTGAGCGAAAGCGGTTTTTTTACTGTTTTTGATAAGTGGAACTACAGTCCAACAAGCACTCGGGTAAATTTTCTTGATGTGCTTGGAATGGGGACACCCTATGGTAATGTTTATATGTTTGCTGGTGTTTCCATCAAGGACATGATTAGTCTCGCCCTTGGAGGACGCTATGCAGGGTATAAACAGGAGAGTAATGATGAAAACAAGTATATATCAATTCAGGGGGGGAATCTAGGCCTTGTCTACAATATTCTCAATCAGCATCAGTTTGAAGCTTCGATTAATGTTGACCGTTTTGTATTTGAGGGCAAGGACGAGTCAACATCCCCTGAAATTTCAGTATCTTCGTCCGATTTAAACTTTGATATAAACGCTCGTTTGTTTTGGACAATGTCGAGGATGAATTCTGTGGTTCCAATGTTCAGCTTCAAAACTACCAATATTCTTGGTATAAGCACTTCCGATGTTGGTGGGGGAATTGGATTCAATCGGACTCTTTATAAAGGCCTCATTTGGGTTGGCGGCAAATACTTGTATTACTCAGCAGAATTTCCCGAACGTATTGGCGGAGAGGCTATTTACTCTCCGAGTACAAACCAAAGCCTTGTAGAAAACACAAAAGAAAGTTCTCATAAGATCATTGCCAGCTTTGGCGTTGAGAAGAAAATGCTTTGGGATTGGTTTACCATTCGAGTCGGCGGCAATAAAGTCTTTGAATATTTGACTAAAACCGATAAATCAGATAGAATTCTTGAAAAAGGTTTGTTCGAGAGGGATGTTGATGCCGTAGCCTGGGGCGTTGCTTTGGGCACCAAGGATGATGCGCTAAGGTTTGATATCACCGTAAGCGAAGAGTTCCCTTATAGTAATATTTTTGCAGGGGGAGACGAAGGCATTATGCTGGTTAGAATTTCAGCAGCTTTGAAATTCTGAAATAGAAATAAGCTAAAATAATTTATATAAAAAAAAACGGCGATGCATATACATCGCCGTTTTTAATTTAAATAATCTAGAAACAGTCAATCTTCGGTTGGCGCCTTTTTCCCGTATTTTTCAATTACCTTCTGTGCTTGCTGGGAAGGAACTATTTCATAGTTCGAGAAGGTCATCTCAAATGTTCCCCGTCCCTGGGTAAGAGCTTTCAGGTCAATTGTGTACCTCAGTATTTCAGCATAGGGAACATGGGCCTTAATAAGGGTAAGGCCATTTCCAAGCGATTCAAGCCCTTCAACACGGCCACGACGCTGATTTAAATCACCCATTACATCACCAGTATATTCGTCAGGGATAAAAACTTTAAGCTCGTATATGGGTTCAAGAAGAATCGGGCTGGCCTGTTTCTGGGCTTCCTGGAATGCGCCTCTCCCAGCTGTCCGAAAGGCCATTTCATTTGAGTCTACTGGATGGTACTTGCCGTCCAGGACCAGTGTACGGATATCGACCACAGGGAAACCAGCAAGAGCCCCATGTTCCATAGCAGCAATCACACCCTTTTCAACCGCAGGTATAAACTGTTTCGGAATGTTGCCCCCGACAACTTTATTGAGGAATTCGTATTTCTCACCCCGTTTCATTGGCTCAATATCTAAAATGACATGGGCGAATTGGCCAGCGCCTCCTGTCTGCTTCTTATGCTTATAATCCCCATGGGCTTTTCGCTGAATTGTTTCACGGTACGGAACTATCAGTTCGACTTCTTTTACCTTTACTTTAAATTCACGGTCCAGTTTTTTTAGAACTAATGAGGTTTGGGTGTCCCCAACACCATAGAAGATAGTCTGTTTAGTTTCAGGATCTCTACGAATATGCATGATCGGGTCATCTTCAACGATTTTTGAAAGTCCATTGGCCATCTTATCTTCAGTACCTTTTACTTCGACCTCAATGGCCACTGCGTGGCATGGTTTTGGATAGGGAAGGGTGATGTCACACGCGCTGCCGATTGAATCCCCTGCCTTGGGTGCATTGATTTTAACAAAAGTGGCAATATCTCCGGATACGGCCTGGGTGATGTCTTCGAGTTTTTTTCCAAAGATGTGAGCTATTTTTCCTTTTTCATTTTCCCCGGTTCTGCTGTTTGGAAGTGATGTGTCGGAGAGAATTGACCCATCAAAAACCTTGAAATAGGAAAGCTTTCCTATAAAGGGATCATTAATTGTTTTGAAAATAAGAGCTGATGGCGTTCCGGAATTTTTCACCTTAGGCTGTGGCGCTGCACTGATGATAAGATCGAGTAATTGTTGGATCCCGATATTCTTTGTAGCGCAACCGCACAGTACGGGGATAATAGTATTTTCCTTGAGACCAAGGCTGATCCCTTTCAGTATTTCTTCTGAAGAAAGTTCTCCTGATTCCAGGTATTTATTCATAAGACTTTCATCGGTCCCGGCAATGTTTTCCATAACAGCAGACCGTAGCGATGTAGCCTCATCCTTAAGATCCGCCGGTATCTCAACTGTTTTGTCTTCAGTATATGCCTTCATGCTGATCAGATCAACAACACCTTTAAAATTTATCTCAGCGCCGATCGGGATTGTAATTGGGATAATTTTATCAGCGCCAAACTTGGCCTTCAATTCCTCGAAAACCTTTTGATAGTTTGAGTTTTCCCTATCAAGTTTATTGATGAAGACAAGTCGCGCATTACCCGAATGCTCTGAACGCTGCCAAGTTTGAAGCGTCTGAACTTGGATTCCCGAAGCGGCACACACAACAGAAATTACCGTTTCGGTTACTGCCAAACCGCTTATGACATCGCCGATGAAATCAGGAAACCCAGGGGTGTCTACAAGATTAATTTTGCCATTTTTAAGCGCGATGCCGGCAACGGATAGGTTAATCGAATTCTTGCGCTCAATTTCAAACTGATCCCAATCCATTACAGAGTTTCCGTTGTCAACGGATCCCTGTTTCGCAATGGCTTTTGCCTGAAAAAGCATTGCTTCGGCAAGACTAGTCTTGCCCGAAAGCCCGTGACCGATAAGGCATACATTTCTAATCTGGTCTGTAGGATATTCTTTCACTTATACCTCCGCATGATAGAGAAAATAGAAAAGCAAATATAGTAATTTGATCTTTTCTGGAACAAATGAAATGTCATTGGGTTACATCATGTATATATTAGTCCCTTTTTTTTTCTTATCTCCCTCTGGTTCGTCAGTTGGCTTCTCTTCATTTTTTCTCTTATAAATCCCAAAGGGATCAATATTGTTCTTATCAAAGGTACGTTGCACTCTATGGTCAATGGTACAAATATCGGGTTCGGTACCTATAACAAATACTTCGTTATAGGTACTGTCGCAATCGTCTTTCGCAAGCATATGAGATTCTTTGCAGATATTCTGAGTAATAATGCCCATGGGCTTTTCAAAATCAATGGTCGGTATTTTCAGAGAATCATATGCATACAACATGAATTCAGTCCAAGCAGGCAGGGCAGCACTCGAACCGGTCTTCCCTTGCCCTAGCGAGCGTTTCTCATCAATACCGATCCAAACCCCGCAGGTCATAATAGGAGTAAAGCCGATAAACCATGCGTCAGTATATTCATTAGTCGTGCCTGTTTTACCACCTGCGGGCCAGGTTACGCCCTTAGCCGACGCAGCATAGGCAGTGCCATTTGTAATAACCGAACGGAGCATTGATGACATGATATAAGCCGTTTTGGGATCGAGTACTGTATGGGAAATCGGACGATGGGTTTCTACGACATTGCCCTCCCGGTCAAAAATATCTTCGATGAAATAGGGTTCTGCCCTTACACCATTGTTCGCAAATGCGCTGTACGCGGAAAACAGTTTGAGCGGGATGACCTCGCAGGACCCTATGGCAAGAGATGGAACAGGGGAAAGGTGGCTTTTATTTAGGCCCATATTCACAGCATAGTTGATAACCGTAGCGGTCCCGACTTTCTGTTGAAGTTTGATGGCAATCGTATTAATAGATAAATATAGGGCTCGCCGTAAAGTCGTAGGCCCATTGAATTCTCGGGTATAATTTTCTGGCCGCCATTCTCCTTGGATCGGATCATATATAGAGAAAGCTTGGTCTAGCATGACCGATGCGGGAGTATACCCGTTATCCATGGCGGCAGTATAGATAAACGGCTTAAAGGCCGATCCCGGCTGCCGGAAAGCCTGAACGACTCTGTTAAATTTGCTTTTTTCAAAATTGTACCCTCCGATAAGCGATTGGATCGCGCCGGTTTTATTATCCAATACGCAAAACGCTATCTGGACTTTTCTATACTTGAGTGAATCGTGAAGTGCTGGCCTTATTATTTTCCTGACCATGACTCCAGTAGAATCTTGTACCATTTCCGAGGAGGAGTACTTATTTCTGAAAAGTGTATCGCATTGTTTGACAATAGAATCAAGATGTTCCAGAATGGTCATAGTAGTCATCTTGTAGCGTTTTTCAAGTTCAAGCTCGCGGATAAATTTATTATTCAGTGATATCTGAAGACTGTCGACCCAATCTGTACAGATATTCTCAGCTTTCTCTTGGTATAGATTATTAAGGGTAGTATGAACGGAGAATCCGCTGTTGTATAGGGTCTTTGCCCCATATTTTTTTTCCAGGTATTGGCGTACCATTTCCACATAATAGGGGGCTTTTCCAGCCTTTTCCGCCAACTCGACCACGACAAGGGAAGATGACGCCTCATTTTCGTACTCTGCCTGGGAAATATAACCTCCATTAAGCATGGCGCGTAACACAATATTTTTACGTTTTTCAGTGTTTTCTTGATATAGATCTGGCCTGAAGTATTCAGGTCTTTGAACTATGGCCGCGAGAGCCGCAGCTTCGGAAATGGTTATGTCGCAAAGTGAATTTTTCCCAAAGTATTTCTGAGCCGCTGCTTGGAAGCCATAGGTTCCGGCGCCCATATACATCTGGTTCATATAAAATTCAAGGATATCTTTTTTTGTATATGTTTTTTCGATTTGAACTGCGGTCATGAGCTCCTTAATTTTTCTTTTTAAGGTTCTTTCACGTCCAATAGTAGAATAAAGATTGCGTGCCAGCTGCATTGAAAGGGTGCTTCCTCCACGGATGTTTCCTTTAAGAAACACTCCCTTTAAAATATCGGGAACAGTATATACGTCTAGACCCCAGTGATACCAGAATCGATTATCTTCGATCGCAATAATTGCATTGTATACATGAAGAGGCATATCTTCAAGTGAGCGCCATATCCGGCGCTCAGTGTAGAACTCTTTCAGAAGAGTGTTATCTGCGGAATACACTTTGGTAATGAGGTTTGGCTGAATATTTTCAAGTTGAGATATCGACGGAAGCTCGTTCTTTATGCCATTGAATAGCAATACAATAATGATGGATACTAATGCAAATAATGAAGTCGCAATTATGGCTGAAAAAACGATAGTTTTTTTTAGAGACAGATTTTTATTTGGTTTAAAATTAAACTGGAAGTAGCTGCTTTCGGGGGATTTAAACATTTTATCGTTTGGCATATGGGAATAAAAATAGTTATCACCAAGTTTGAATGTAAAGTCATATACATGGAAAGTACGTACAAATATTCAAACATAATCATCGCAATGAAATAATTTGAATATAGGTTTTAAAAGCACGTTTTCCTTCGCATAAAAAATGTTTAAAACAGTACTAGATAATTAATTATATTTATATTACTAAAGGCAAACAATGTATATTGATAAATCAAGTAAGTCAACTCTTCTGAAATTCCGGCAGAATCCTGCTGACCAACGTATTCAGACTGAAGTCAACCGGATGTACTGGGATGCGATTTATAAATTAGTTCGTGAATCAGCAGGTGCGGGAAAGGCGTCCCGGCTCGATCTTTCCGCACACGCGCTTCTTTTTGATTGCGGGATACTTGATTTTGACCTTATAGACGGTGGCAGAAAGCAGGCGGAATCCTTTATTGCTGAAAATAAATCCGTACCAGATAAGAATATTTATACATTCAGCGAGTGGCTTGCGCGGGAATATCAACGCGCTCTGAGCTTTGATAAAAAGGATGAGTTACGCCAGGAGATTAAGTTGCTTGACTCTCAGATATATCGTAAATGGGACGAAATAAAGGAATTTCAGAACGAGAGACGATCGTTTTTTTCTTCAAAACTCGACGGTCTTTCCGGCAAGGGAAGAATGTATGCGAATCCCCTTGCGGTCATGGATAGATTTTATCAGATCGAGAATGCCGAACAGCTTTTTTACGATATTTCCGTGGCCCAGAAAGAGATTGCAGGAGGGAAATTCCTTGATATAAGCGCGAAACGCGAACTCGTCCAGAAGAACACCGAACAGCAGAAGCTAAAGACCGCGTTTTCAAATCTGTTAAATGAAACTATGGATTTTGAATCTGTGAAAGAGATGCAGGGGTTCGGGGATTCGATCACAGTATTGACCGGGGAAGTAATTGAGCTGGAAATCGCAAAGAGGAAAATGGATGTAAATCTGGAGAAAATAAATGCTGAATCAGCAAACTTTTCTCCTCAGGAGATTGAGGCGCGGATCAATGAAATTATCGATTATCTCAGGGAATTAGTGACATTGTCGAGTAAACGTGTGCACGCCATGTCTCTCTCGGTAACCGCGCTCATATCTGTACCGGCGACAAAAATGTCAGTTAAAACAGTGTTAGAGAAAATTAGCGAGTTTGACCCAAAAGTTTTTAAGAATGAAAGGGTCAAATACATGGGCATGCCAAATTTTGTCATTGTGCCTGGCTATGGAAAATCACTCTACGACTGGAAAAACAACGCAATTATTATTCCTTCACTTTCATATGGAAAGCTAGACGAGTCTATCTTTTATGGAGTTATTGAATACAAGCTCGATGCCGACGAGGATAAAGTCCTGTTGATGGAGTATAATAAAATTGAGGAAAACAAGGGGATCAAATCACATCTGCGTCTAAAGGAAAAGTTTTCGAAAGACTATGTCGTTTATATGAGCCAGGAAACCCGTGGCTACAAAGTACTCCCCAAAGATACCCGGGTATTTTTCAACAGGGAAATATCTCCAGTCAGATACGAAATAAAGATGCCTCTTGAATATGACCCTGTGGCCATGTCACAGGAAGCCTTTGTGGATCTCAAACAACAATTGCAAACGCACGTTAAAAGCGGTCAGGGGTCAGCGGAACATTTTTATGGCATGGGAATTATTGACGGTTATTACGAAGCCTATGATGCGGCAATTGAAAATATGAAACAAGCGCTGACTCTGCAGCCCGATTTTCTCGACGCCCTGTATAATCTTGGTATTGTGTATATGAAAAAACACATGCGCAAAGAGGCTGCGCAATGTTTCACAATGTATATACAGAAAACCCCCCAGAGTTGGTGGACATCTGTTTGTCAAGAATACCTTACAAAACTGCGTTAGGAACAGAATACATGAAGAAGCGCCTTTTCAGCGGAATCCAACCGAGTGGAGATATCCATATAGGTAATTATCTTGGTGCATTGAAGAATTGGGTGGCAATGGCTAGGCAATACGATTCCATCTTTTGCGTTGTCGACTATCATGCGATTACCATTCCTTACGATACCGCAGGTTTCCGGTCGCGTATACTCCATACAGCGGCAATGCTCATGGCTGTTGGTCTGAAACCTGAAGAATGTAAAATATTTGTTCAATCACACGTTCCAGAACATACGGAATTGTGCTGGGTGCTCAGTACCGTCATTCAGATGGGACACCTAGAACGCATGATCCAGTACAAGGAAAAATCAAAACAACATGCTGAAAATATTAATGTCGGTCTCTTTACATATCCTGTTCTTCAAGCCGCGGATATTTTGATCTATAAAGCTGAAGTGGTGCCGGTTGGAGAGGATCAAATCCAGCATATCGAACTCTCACGGGAAATAGCGCGTAAATTTAACACGCGTTTTGGTCCAATTTTTCCTGAACCTCTTGAAAAGGTATCTGCCGGGGCTAGAATTATGGGTCTTGATGGACAGGCTAAGATGAGCAAAAGTCTCGGCAACACTATCGCGCTTACTGATACGCCTGAAATAATCCACCAGAAATTAAAAACCGCGGTAACTGATGTAAACAGAAAACGAAGGTCCGACACTGGCAATCCTGACGTGTGTAATCTTTTTACGTTGCACAAATATTTTTCCGGCAGCGAAACAGTAGATGAAATCAACAAGGAATGCCGGAATGCCGGCATAGGCTGTATAGATTGCAAAACCAAATTGGCCGCACACATGTCGGCCGAGCTGAACCCAATACGTGAACGGTATAATGCGATAGTCTCACATACAGAAGATGTGGTTGGGCATCTTGAGTCAGGGGCCAATCAATGCAGGGAAATGGCCCGACAAACCATGGGTGAGGTGCGTTCCGCCATTGGTATCCGATGATCGAAGAAATTCACCGATTCACAAGGAATTCGCCTTCTGATTTTCTTGAGATACGTCTCGAGGAAGTCTCTAAAACTTATTGTACCTTTCAGGGACAAGAGCTAGAAGAAGCCGGTCATACAGAAACATCAGGAGGATGTGTCAGGGCGTGTCACCGTGGCGGATGGGGATTTTCCTCTTTTACCCTCCTAAAGGATCTTCCGAGGGCAGTCGATGAGGCTGTCAGACAGGCCGCCTATACGGGAACCGGAACAACGCGTCTACAACCTCCAGAACCAGTTGCAGACCGCTATATACACTGTCCTGAACCCTGTCCAGATAGCGTTTCTTTGGACGATAAGATCGGTATAGCGTCCTCCTATAATTCAATACTTCTGGCGCATCCACGTATTGTGACGTCCCGTGTTTCCTATCTCGATAGAATGCGGCATGTTTATTATGCGTCCTCATTCGGGATAAGAATAGAACAGTCCCAGTTTTTTTCCGGCATCACTTTTTCTGCAATGGCGCGCGATGGCATGAATGTACAGCGCGCCTATCATTCAACGGGAGATCATCGTGGTTTCTCTAACGTTCTTGGACTCGAATCAAAAGCTGAGGAAATAAAACAACGTGCCATAGATCTTTTGGGTGCCAGAAAAATACCGGGTGGCCGTCATGCCGTTCTCCTTGATCCCAAACTTGCAGGGGTATTCGCTCACGAAGCGTTTGGACATATGAGTGAGGCTGATTTTATTTACGAAAATCCTCATATTGCGAACAAAATGAAGATTGGCGTACCCTTTGGACCTTCATTTCTCAATATTGTCGACCGGGGAGACTTGCTGGCTGAATGCGGAGGATATGCGTATGACGATGAAGGAGTAAAAAGTAGAGAAAACTATCTCATACGGGAAGGGTCGCTTTCGGGACATTTGCATTCCATGGAAACCGCTTCAAAAATGGGTGAGCCCCTTTCCGGCAATGCGCGGGCCATCAGCAATCGATTCAAACCAATTGTTCGCATGTCATGCACCTATATCGAACCTGGAGATCACCGGTTTGATGATCTAGTCTTACGAATGGATGATGGCATCTATGCGGTGGGTATGCTTGGAGGAAACACGGACCTAGAACAATTCACTTTCTCAGCAGAGTATGCCTACCGGGTTAAAAATGGTAAACGTTGTGAACTCTTGCGCGACGTAATTCTGACAGGCAACCTATTTGAAACGCTGAAGAATATTACCGCATTGGGAAACGATGTGACCCTTTTCGGAGGTATGGGAGGGTGCGGAAAAGAAGGGCAGTCTCCGCTTCCGGTGAGCGACGGCGGACCACATGTACTTATCTCCAGTGTTTTAATCGGATAGCAATTATGTTCCAGAACAGCACGGGAATTTATGATCACCTCGTTACACTCGCTCAATCCTTGCATATTGAAGTAACGGAAGATATGCTTGATGGAAGCAAAGGTGGTTTGTATCTTTTTAAGGGTAAACGAACACTCGTGATTAACAAACCCCTTCCTCTTGATCAGAAGATTGACATGCTTGTCGAGGTGTTGAAGAATGAAGATCTGTCCAATACATATATGCTGCCTGTTGTCCGGGACTTATTAGGAATGTGAATGACGAAAGTAAAAATCGGTTTAGTCGGTTCAGGGCATTTTGGCAGATACCATATCCAGAATCTGCTTGCGCTTCATGATTATTGCGATATTATTGGAATTAACGATATCGACGTACAACAGGGGCAGAGTGTTGCCGGAAAATATGGTCTCACATTCTATGATGACTGTCATCGGTTATTCCATGCGGTTGATGCTGTTATCGTTGCGGTAAATGCTGCGTCACATGCAGGGGTTGCTGAAAAGGTCATTGATGCGGGCAAGCATCTTTTTATAGAGAAACCGATGACCGCAAACGCCGCTGAAGCCCGCCATCTTCTTCAGAGGGCGGAAGCTGGAAGCGTTAAGATTCAGGTTGGGCATATTGAACGGTACAATTCTGTTTTATATAATTTTTTCAATGAACCTTTGCGTGACGCAATCGTGATTATTACCAGAATATCACCCTTTTCGCCTAGAGGAACTGACGTTTCAGTTGTCCATGATCTCATGATCCACGACCTGGATATATTAAATTCTGTTCTAAACGAAAGTCCATGTGCAATAACCGCTTCCGGCGTTCGTGAGAAATCACTGTTTTTAGATTCTTGTATTGCGCATTTAACCTATTCTGCTGGTCTAACGGTCACTATAGAGGCCAGTCGGATATCCGATAGCAGGATCAGAAAATATTGCGGTATTTTCCAGGGAAAACATAAGGAGGTTGATTTAGACAGTCAATCTGGATTAGAAAATCCCTTAAGGAATGAATTGCAATCTTTTTTAGAGACGATCTCCAATAAAGCTCCAATCACAGTAGACGGTAGCAATGGATTGCGCGCTGTGGAGCTCGCAGACGCGATAGTCAGAGCCTCTTCCCACTAGTGGTTGTACGCATGAAACGTCATTCTCTAAAGATTATTTTCATACTTCTCATGTTTCATTCCGGATATTCGGAATTATTTGAGAGAATTGGTTCTACCTATATAATAACCCGTGAACACATACGTGAAATGCATGCGATAAATTTATATGATATTCTCGAAAATGTTCCGGGTTTAATGGTTGAACGGAATGGATTTGCAAGCACTTTAGCTGATCTTAAAACACTCACGACTCAAACCTACCGCGAAGAAGCCCAGGTTATCCTTGAAATCGATGGAGCCTCGGTTTCAATGCCCAATGCAGATAGAGTATATTTGAACAACATATCCATCAACGATATAGAACGGATTGAAGTACATAGTGGCGGAAGTGGACTGTTTGGCGGAAAGATCTGTGTTAAGATATTTACAGCAAATTCATTCATATCTGATCCTCAGTCTCATTTTTATTATGAAACAGGGCCATTTGATCTAAACGTACTTCATTTCAATTTTCAACGCAGGATAGGTGCGCAGACTGGAATGTATCTATCAATGGAAAAAAGTTATATGCTGGAAGGCCTTGGGATGGTTCATAACCAGGGCGCTCCCTACCAGTACAGTCAGCCTGGTCAGATTGTTGATATCTACAGAGCGTTTCTCGGTCGTCCTGATTCGTTATATGTGTCAGATGGATATGCATTTGAGAGTTTTAACAGAAATTGGACAATCAAGTTGCATACAATAGCATTACCCGGTGTTAGCGTGGGCGTTGGATATCAGTATTCACGTGATTATCAAGATGATTATCGGGACAATCTTCTCCAGAATGGAGCGTATTTGAACTTTGGATCATGGCACGCCTCGGACAAGTTACGTCTTGATGTCCAGAGTCATTCAATCGGTGATTTTACTTTTTCGGGACAAGGATTCTCCGAGATATCACGGATTACTCTTGTCAAAGATCCTTATAACGAGAATGAAATGGATACTTCCTCTGGGCGGCAGGGGATCAATGCCTATGGGGGGTATCTTCTCATTAACTACAATCAGGATATTATCAAGGGATCAATGAAGTACGAATCCCGAATGAACGAGTTCTATAATTGTGAGAATGCTCCGCGTGTGCATAATGATGCTCTCGAGATGACCGCTTCTCTCACTCCTAGTGTTGGGAAAATCCCCGGCGTTATTAACATGAAAAATACGGTACGCCGTGACAGTAGATACGCTTCGGCTACTCTGATAAATAATAGGGTGCTTTTTTCCCCATCTCTGGACATGCGCCTATATCTCCCAAAAGGTTTTACTTTCGATGCAGACTATGGATGCGACAGGAGATACCTTTATTTTAGTTCAATGTATTTTACCAATCCGAAGATTCGCCATTTGCCGCAACAACCAGTTACATTCGCTTCGACAAAGGCATACACGTTATCGTGTGGTCTTGGGTATCGGACAGGTCGAATAGACGTATTATACAGGATATCTGATGTGTTTACAAAGTCTCCGGCTATCCTGCAACCATTCTCCGATGATAGTCTTGGACCAGCTTGGTTTTTTTCATCGCATTCCTTATCATTTATTTCACAGATCGGGCATACGGTAACTCTCGGATATTCGGGGAATACCTTTTCTGATCAGGCTTCCTTAGTTTTCGTACAGGAAAACCTGTCATATTTTAAATATGGCCTTAAATCAAATAATTCGTTCTATTTCAGGAATGTTTTCAGGGCGTCAAAGGTATTTTCTGAAGGCAAGATGCGTGGCCGTTTGGGCCTTTATACAATCGGGAGACCTGATATTTATTGTATTGATTTTTATAATGAGAATAACAATAATTTATCTAAGCGGGGACGTTTCCTGTCATTCAATTTGGAATTGGAGTTTCGTATAAAGATGTTCACCTTCTTCAGCCGATTGGAAAATATAAGCAACCAGGTCATCTCGTATCAACCGGGTTATTATTTGCCTGGCCCGCTTATCCGATGGGGCTTTGATTGGAGCTTCGGTAATTGAGACGCTTTGCATGCCGCGCTTTTTGCGTTTTATTGGCTGTGTGGGGAATTTTGTATTGCCTATCCTGCACGGCAACGCACGATAACGCATGGTACCAACCGATAGCGTTTCCTCCTTTTCCGGATACAATTTCCACATATTTGAAAGAATTGTCTGTTGTCATTGATCCCGGACACGGAGGAGCGTTCACCGGCGCAGTTGGAAGATCCGGTCTCAAAGAGAAAGATATTAACCTGAAAGTAGCGCAATTGTTAAAGGTAAAACTCGATAGGGTAGGGGCAAAGACCTATCTTACACGTGATAAAGATATCGATTTTCTTCCGCAGCCAGGTATGCATCCACGCGAAGACCTGTTGCGTAGAACCATAATGTGCGATTCCCTGGATCCGGATTTGTTCATTTCCATCCACCATAATGCTGACGAGAAAGGTGATAGGCAGCTCAATATCGCGAAGATATTCTACAAGCTTGATGATACTGGCCCATCTTTCGACGCTGCGCTTTCGCTGACGCACAGCTTTTCAAAATATCTCGGACTTGGTACCGGGCGCCTCATGGAAGGCAATTATTTTGTTCTTCGGAACGTCCACACTGCCGCAGTGCTTGGTGAACCAAGCTATTTATCCAATCCGGAAATGGAGCGTCTGCTCAATACAGAAGAGGCTCTCGATCTTGAAGCAGAGGCGTATTTCAGGGGAATTGTTGAATGGAGCATTAAAGACATTCCCCGGATAATGAGCTTAACTTATGATTCTGTCCGGTCATTGGCAATCGCAACTATACAAAGCAGAATTCCAATTGACACCGTTTTGACCTTCCTGACCCTCGATGGCAGCGTGCTGGCTGGTCGGCTAAATCAAGCCATGTTTACCGCATCTATTCCTTTCCCTCTGAAAAATGGCATGCACTGCATTGAATTTGTGGCCGCAAATAGCAATGGCAATGTTTCTACCAGGTCCATAAAAAGATTTATTATTGACCGTAGTCCTGCATCGATACAACTCTTTTGCCGACAGCCAAATGGTCATGAGGGGGCGCTCGCGGTGATACGTGTATCAGTTACGGACTCATTCGGTCTGCCAGTCCGTGACAGCACACTCATTCAGGCAAGTTCAGGGACAAGCGCATCAACCTCAGATGGTACCGCAACATTGTATCTGCCTTATGGTAAAAAAAACCAGATTAAAATCAGCTGTGGGAAGCTGTACAATTCAATTGAAATTGGGGTCGATGATTCCCTTGATCGTCCTTTTCAGGGGTTCGTTTATAGTAACACTAGGAATCCTCAAAATGTTACTATTGCGATCGGAGAGTCGCTTTGTACCAGTGATGAAAATAGTTTTTTTGCTATTAGTTCGCATGATTCTGTCTTATATGCACTTGTTCACGCAGATGGATATATGGATACTACTTCTATCTTGCGCAAAGATATCATCAATCATTTATCGCTTCATCCGTATGAAAACGGTGTGCTCCATGGCAAAAGAATCGTAATCGATCCTGAATTTGGAGGAGTGGAACCCGGAGGTTTGACACGCACTGGAATACGGGCGTCTGATATTACCCGGGAAATAGCGAACAGGCTCAAGGTCCTGCTTAAACAGGCAGGAGCGGAGCCTGTGCTAACTCGCAGTGGTGACCATTCGATATACGTCCAAGAACGCATCCGAAAGGCAGAACAGCCGCCCGCAGACTTATATATTCAGGTGAAAGCGGATAGTGTTGTTAATAAGCCCTATATTGGATATTATCCCAATAGCAGATTCGGTGGACTTGCTGCCGATTGCATTTCTGAGTCCATGGATACGGGAAGCCCATGCCGTATTGATAAAATTGTCAATTACGTCCTCCAACAAACGCAATGCACAGCGCTGAGTGTTTCCTTAATCCCGCTTAATTCGAATGAACCATTAAACCAGAAAACAATATCGACCGCTGCTGAATCGATCTATCGTGGAATAATCTGCTTCTATAAAAGACTTCAGGAACATGGAAAGTAATAAGGAGGAGAGAAACGTAATGTGTACGACAAAAGAGATTATAGGTAAATTTACACTATTTGAGGAGAAAATGAGGTCTGAGAAACTTCCGCAACTGGTTTTAGATACATTCAAATATTATTATCTAAAACTAGCAAAAGGGGAGACGGGATATATTTATTCCAAAGACATTCTGCCGTTGGTACCTTCTGACGTGCCTTCAGCTGATCAGGAACTTCAGACATATGATAAAGAAGGGGCTTCAGTACTGGGAAAAACTGCCGTAATAAAACTGAATGGGGGCCTGGGTACTTCTATGGGGTTGGATAAGGCTAAATCTTTAATTGTTGTTAAAGATGGCTTTTCTTTTTTAGATATATCTATTAAAAAAACATTCTTTTTGAGGGAAAAATATGGGGTTGAGATTCCTATTATCCTCATGAACAGCTTTAATACGGATACAGATACTATCGAACACCTGAAAAAATATCCTGGGATCCAGATTCATGACATTCCTGTAAGGTTCCTTCAGCACAAATATCCAAAAGTCTTACAGGAAACCCTAGAACCCGCCCGATATCCTGAGAACCCCAGATTAGAGTGGAACCCACCAGGTCATGGAGATATATATAGCGCTTTGGTTACCTCTGGCATACTAGAACGTCTGCTTCGCAGAGGATTCCAGTATGCGATGCTATCAAACGCTGATAATTTAGGGGCTGTTTTAGATACTTGCATTCTCGGATATTTTGCCAAAAAAAATGTTTCTTTTATGATGGAGGTGGCAGACCGGACTGAAATGGATAAAAAAGGCGGATTTCCGGTAAAAACAAAATCAGGAAAGCTTATTTTATGGGAAACAGCGCAATGTCCTTCTGACGAAATTGATATGTATATTGATACAAATACGCATCACTATTTTAACGCCAATAATCTCTGGATAAACCTGAAAAAACTCAATGACATATTAAAAAAGAAAGGGAATATTTTAGGACTACCCCTGATAAGAAATACCAAAACAGTGAACCCGAAAGATAAAACCACAGCAAAAGTGTTTCAAATAGAAACGGCAATGGGTGCGGCAATAGCAGTGTTTGAAGATTCAGCCACCGTGAAAGTGTCCAGAAAGCGGTTTGTTCCAGTAAAAAAATGTGATGAGTTACTTATTCTTTTATCAGACTATTTTAAATTAACCAATGAATTTGATATTATAAAAAACCCTGAAAGAAGTCATGAGACAATTATGGCTCAATTGGATGAAAAGTATTTTGGCCAAATAGAAGATTTTTTAAAACGATTTGAAAACGGAGTGCCTTCATTGGTCCAATGTGAAAAACTGAAAATATCTGGAGATGTAAGATTCGGGCGAAATATTTGTATTCGAGGCAAGGTGGAAATAATCAATCAAGGGGAAACTCCATATTACATAAAAAACAATACGATCATAGATAAAAATATAACAATAAATGACGCATAATATATATTATGTAAACATCACTATGGTTGAATCTTCATTTAACAAAAAAGGGATCTGCAGCATTTAATGCAGTATCCCTTTTTTATAGTCCCAAGGGGAATCGAACCCCTATTTTAGCCTTGAGAGGGCCATGTCCTAACCGTTAGACGATGGGACCAAGACTTCTCAAAATAATAAATTTATTACGGTCAAAACACTAATTTAATCTTTAAATCTGCTAAGAATTTCGATAAATTGTTTTTCTGAGGAAATAAAGGCATCAATAATATCAGGGTCAAAATGTTTTCCTGCTTCATTTAAAATGAGTTCTTTGGCCATTTCGTGAGACATGGCGTCTTTCCGGTAGCATCTTTTCGATGTAAGGGCGTCATAAACGTCCGCAAGGGCAACAATACGGGCAGAAAGAGGTATCTCCTCCCCGCTCAATGCCTTATGCCCATCAATACCAAGTGTCGGCAATCGTTCTGGTGAATAGTTTGGATATCCAGTTCCATCCCATTTCTGATGATGATTATACGCAATTTCTTTACCTAGGGTCAGAAATGATTGAAAGGAAAGCTGCCTTTCAATATCTTTTAAAGTATCACCACCATAGATTGTATGAAATTTCATAATCTCAAATTCTTCGTTTGTGAGTTTCCCCGGCTTTTTTAATATTTTGTCTTCGATTCCGACTTTTCCGATATCGTGCAATGGAGCAGAAATGAAAATTTCGTCTACATATAAGTCGGTTATATAACCTTTGTATTTAGGATGATGGGTCAGTATTCGTGCGATAATCTTAGAATAATGCGCCATGCGGAGTACATGGTTACCTGTTTCGGGATCCCGATATTCGGTTATTTTTGAAAGCCCTAGTATGGAAACCCTCTGAATTTCATCTCTTTCTTTTGTTCTTTTCGATATCTCCTGCTGTAATGTTTCATTATAGTTGGTAAGAATTTCTTCAAATTTCTTTTTCTCTGTTATGTCAATAAGTGTTCCTTGAATTCTTGTGCCAGTGGTTGCGTCTATAAATTTACACGACATGCGCCCCCACCAGAACTCGCCCTGCTCATTACGAAATTTTATTTCAAGGCTGTTAATCGTCTTCTTTTTTTTGACCATTTGAATGAATTCCGGGCGTTGGTATTCGTGTCCCCAATACCTTTCAGGCAAGAATTCATCGCAGAGCAGTAATTCGACCGTTGTCCCAAATAGATCGGCCATGGCTTGGTTAACATACAGCATGCTTCCCATACTAAATTTGGGTGTTCCAATGAATATGCCCGTAAGGGAACTATCCAAAATAGATTTTTCCGTAAGATCATCTTTTGATGAGGTTATCAGGAATATTGCCAGGTATGTTACCCCGGCTACGCCGCCGGCAACAACGATAGAGAGTATTATGAGATGAATTGGTGTAAAAAGGTTAAACAGGTCAAGAAATATCGAGAATAACAGCAATAACAAGAACGCCGCAACTGCAGCGATTGACGTTATTTTAATTATTAATCGATGAGCCATAGCCTTCTTACCATAAAATACATTAATTTACCCATAATTGCCGACAAGTTTTCCATTGCATTGGTCATCACTGCCTATCAAGAAAATCGTTGACGGAACCTGTTGTATTGAGATCAATGATCAAGTTCAAAATATCGTCAGCTGAAACTGGCAGGATTCTGCAACTTTTTCCGGACGCATTTGGCGTTTCACATTTAATTTTCAATGTTTTTCTTTTAAGGACTAGAGGCGAAAATATCTCTATTCCTTTTATCTTTTTTTCCCCATGCAGCTTTTCAAGAATAGAGAAAAGATCTAGGAAAAGGCCGCCTTTTCCTTTCTTGTGATCAGCATGTGTGCTAGAAATATGGATTGTTCGGGAGTTATGATGCAACAAAAGGGCATGGCATTCCGGACAGTTGAGAAGAATAGTAGTGAACTTTTTGTGCAGTTGAATATTGTTTTTCTGTGAGCAAGCTGGACAGGCGAAGGTAAGGAGCATCATTATTTTATTTTTTCAGATGGAGACGCAGGAATGCTTTCTTTCTTTGCCGGCTCGGCGTTCTTATGCTCCCCTTTTTTCTTATAATCATTAATATAAAACCCGCTACCTTTGAAAATAAGCCCAGCCCCACCGCCGACAGAACGCGTTACCGTACCGGTACATCCCTTAAAAATGCATGTTTTCAAAGGTTCCTCTGAAATTTTTTGCCAAACTTCAAATGTTTTTCGACAGGTATTGCATGAATATTCATATGTAGGCATTTTTTCTCCTTGAATGAAGACAGTTAAAAAATATATTTATTAATCATAATAATATAATTTTTAACTTTATGTTTCACAAGGTCTTACGCCGAATTCAAAATGAGGTTCTCTATGAATTCTAGACAATTTTGTCTTCCCGCAGGATTAATTCTTTTTAGCTTCTTTTTTAACGCAGGTTTGGCGCAGGAAATAAGCCCAGACCCATCCCTACTCGGCGATCCCCTGTATGCACGTGCTCAGAGGGCCAATGCATCCTTTAATTTTCAGCCTGATCGGAAATATGGCATGCTGGATGTGACAACCAATACCGAAGGAGGCCTTTTCTATATAGGAACCTCGTTTGTCGACCAGCTCCCAATCAAGGGTTTGAAGTTGCCTGCGGGTAAGCAAGACTATGTTATTATCGCGCCAAAACATGAAACGATAACTGGAACAATAGAAATAATTCCCAGCAGCCAGACCAACGCCATCAACGTTTTTTTACCTGTTAAAAAAGGAATAGTGACGATTAAGACAAATCCCTATGGGGCGGCAGTATATATCGGGTCAAGTTGTGTCGGAATTACTTCGGAAGGCGGGCTTGTGCTGAGTGATCTAAACGAGGGTAAATACCGAGTGCGAATAGAAAAAAATGGATTTCAGCAACAGGAAATCGGCATAGGTGTTGTTAACGGTGAAAAGATCGGCGCATCTGTTTTTCTCCGAGAATTGTTTGGCAGTGTTTTAGTATCATGCAACGCCGGGGAAAGCTTTGTGTACATCAATAAAATATACTGGGGCCGTGCGCCGATAACTGTGGGGAATCTGAGTCCTGGAAGGGCTGTTGTCAAGATTGAGAGCAATAATTACAAACCTTTTGAAAAGACCATTTTTATTAATCCGGGAAAAGTTACGATTGTTACGGAAAAGCTTACCAAAGACCGTTCGTTCAAGGACCAAGGACCCTATGGCGCTCTTAATGGGAACTGGGGTGATAAAGACGGTGATGGCATACCCAATGATGAAGATACGTGTCCTGAAGATCCAGAGGATGTGGACAACTTCAAGGATTCTGATGGGTGTCCTGATCCGGACAATGACCTGGATGGTATAAGTGATATTAATGAACCTGAGAACAAATATAGAGATATGCCTGAGGATTTTGACGGTTACAAAGATTCCGACGGTGTTCCTGACCCGGATAACGATGGCGATTATATACCTGACAGCCAGGACCTATGCATCAACGTTCCTGAGGACCGTGACGGCTTCGAGGACTTGGACGGTTGCCCGGAGACCGACAATGATAGTGATGGCGTACCGGATTCCGTAGACATGCTTCCCAACGATCCTGAGGATATGGATGGATTTCAGGATAAGGATGGAGCTCCTGATTTCGACAACGATGCAGACGGGATTAAAGATTTCCTTGATCGTTGTCCGGGAGCGCAGGAAATTTTCAACAATTTTCAGGACGATGATGGCTGCCCGGATGAAAGGGTCAACAAACCGACAGGCGGATTCTATAAACGCATCCTATATGTTCCCGATCAAGAGTTTTCTGATAACATTTTTGCTGAGCTTGATTCAGCTTATAATATTCTGCAGATCTTTCCTGACCTTAAATTCGAGATTTCCGTTCACAGTGACAACAGGGGTAATAAAACCAGAAAGATGGAAGAAACACAGGAACGTGCCCAAGTTATCCAACGATATTTCGACTACCGTTTGGTTGTAGACAAGTCTCGATACTCGGTGCTCGGACGCGGTGGCGCCGATCCACGTGCAAGCAATGTTTCAGAAGATGGCAGAGCTAAGAACACGCGCATTGATATCAAATGCGTGCGATAACGCCCTTACGCGATTTTCAGTGTTTTGATAAAGGATGGAAAGAAAAGAGGGATCTCTGATCCGGTTGGCGCATGTCGCAGAATATTTTCAAGTTTAGAAACTATTTTCTGAACTTTAAAAGTTGTTAATAAGCGAGCTGCTCGTATTACGATAAATTCGTTTTCGTTTTCCAGCGCCCGGATCAATAGTGCAGTGGAGGCTGGTCCTAAATTTCCTAACGCAAGTTCCGCATCCCTGCGAACGCTCCAGCAGGGATCGCCTAATGCCTCGACGAGGGCTTTTGCCGCCGTTGATTTTCGTAACTGTCCAAGAGCGGTGCATGCAGTTGCACGTACCTGATACGAAGGATCTTTCAGAGCCTGCATAAGAGCAGTAATGGTTCTTCCCGACACTTCGCCATATCCGAGTATTTTAATGCTTTGCGCTCGGATGAGTTCATTCCCCTGTTTCGCAAGATCTAACAGCATGTTTGTTATGGTTTTATCAACAGTCAGGTTCAATCTCATGCGTAGACGATCTATGGTACGAAGCGCTTCAAGTATCACATAGTTACTGCGTTCATTCTTTAATGTATCAGACACAAGGGCAAGCGCTGATTTGTCGCCAATCTCCGCTAAAATAGCCAATGTACTGCTGCGCGCCCATACAGCGGTGAATATTTTTTCAAGCGATTCTTGCGCAACAACATTCTCAGGGTCGGTCCCATTCATCTCTATCTCTTTGAGCGCAGGGATGACGCGAGGGTCCTTCAATTCGCCAAGGACTCTGATGTACCTCAACCGTAAACGTGTAATCCGGCAACTGGCAAGCGCATGCAAAAATGGGTCAGGTGCAATAAGATTTACCGCGAGGATATCCTCAAAATAATCCTTCACCCCTTCATTGATCTTTGAGAGGGCATTGATGGCTTCCTGTCGTATGGTATAGTAATTACTTCCAAGGTTGTTCAGGAGCACGAGAATGGCGCGTTTATCTTTTAACTCTCCAAGACACCTGATCGCATTGGAACGAAAGATTCTGCTTCTATGCTGGCGCATTATTTTGATAAGATGGGTGGTGCTTTCCTGCCCTATTTCAACCAACGCTTTGATTGCCAGGCCCACAACTTTTTCATCGTGTTCATCGAGACTGGTAATGAGAGCTTCGATTGTCCGTTGATCATGCAGTTTGATAAAGGTCTCAAGCGTCCTGTGTTTGATGGCTTTATTCGGATCGTCGAGAAGGGCTATAAGATGAGGAAGGAAATTTCTATTTCCCCGGATACCAATCACCTCTATGATACCAAGACGTACCTGATCGCTCCTGGATTCAAGACATTCATTAATCAGCTCATCACTCAGACCATCCATAGTGCTCAATGTGGTAATTATTTTACGATGCAGTTCCTCGTTTGGCAGTACAAGAATCCTGGTAAGAACTTTAATGGCTGCGGCATCTTTTCGTTGAGCAAGCTTGTCTACTTTACCGCAGAGCGCGGATAAAGCGGCATTCCGAATATTCCAATTTTCATCTGCGAGCAGCGTAACAAGAGGGTCGAGCATGTCTGCGGGGCCCAGCTTATCTAGAAATTGAACAATGGCCCACCGTACATTGGAATCTGATGAGTTGATAATTTTCGGTTTTAGGATATGGACAGTACCCTCACCGGCTTCAAGCCTGATGAGAGCGTGTATTGCCGCCCGCACCACATCGTACTCTTTATCGTTGAGCGCTTTGATGAGAAATAATATGCCTTCACCGCGAAGACTTTTTTTCTTTTCGCACAATCCTCGTATCGCGTAGAGAGACCTGATTCTGGAAGTGCTGTCGGCGCCTTCCTCAAGTTGAGTGGTAAAGGTACGCAGCATCGGGTCCATGGGTTTTAAATCCTCTCAACAATACCCTGGCAGCCATTGACTAGGTCGACAGAAATTGTTTCATAGGTGCAATCAATGTTAGCCAGAATCAGCACTGCTGCCCTGAAACACCCGATGCGTGCACATGTAAGGTCTTTAACCCCTACATCTTCATCCATGAGGTCTTTGCAGCTTTTCATGTACGGGCATACCATTACTTTTATTTCAACTGAATTTGGGTTAATTTCCGTTATCTCGACTTGGCTTGCGTCTTTCAATAGCCCTGCGCGGACCGAAAATTCGATATAGTTCTGAATGGCTTCACGGATAGATTTTGCTTTTTTTATAGTGATGCCGAATTCATCATCCATGAGGCGAAGATAGTCTTCTGTCGCGTGTTCATATGAACGCATGCAGAATTTCTTTGGACGCATACCATGAAAATCGCGGGCTGTTTTTTCCATTGCGGTAAGCCAGATGCGTACGAGAGCCCATCCTGCCTGTTCCTGGGTAACTTGCTGCGCCATTCGGTGCGCTCCTTTCTATGTTCAATTATTTCAGATTCATGGCCTTGAGCTGGTATTCAATGGCGCGCGAACTGACTGATTTTTGTGATTGCTTCTTGAATTCCACACTCAAATCATTCATTGAAATCGTAGGATTGTTGATCCACAACAGGACAAGATTTCTCATATCTTTCGAATCGAGCTTTAGCAATTCGTTTTCTGTCTCACCAGGATCAGCTTTCTTCTGGTCATCTTGCATTTGTTCTATGATCTGACTAGCATCGCGCGCGATGGTCAGTTCCTCATTTGTTTTTATAACAAATACTTTTGTTTTCCCGGTGCCAATAACCTCTTCACTCTTTCCATTCAGAATAGAATCGATTTTTATACCTATGCATTCCATGTTTTCGCATACTTTTTCCCGAACTATTGCAGCATTTTCACCAATACCACCGGTAAAAACCAATGCGTCGAGTCCTCCCAGCGCGGCCATATAAGCGCCAACGTATTTTTTTATCCTGTAGCAGAAAATGTCAATAGCGAGCTGACTCAGGTGGCTGTTATCTTTTGCTGCCTCAATGATCTCACGCAGATCGTTGGATGTCTCAGAAATCCCAAGAAGACCGCTCTGTTTGTTCATGAGGCTGTCAATTTCCTTGAGAGAAAGCTTTTCCCTTTCCATGAGGTACGGTATTACCGCCGGATCAATATCGCCGCAGCGGGTGCCCATAATAAGACCTTCGAGCGGAGTGAAACCCATCGAAGTATCGATAGAGACTCCCCCCTTGACTGCGGCAATACTTGAACCGTTTCCGAGGTGGCACGTTATAATCTTTGTCCGGGCTTTTGGTTTTTTCAGCAGTTCTATTGCCCGGTTCGCAACATATTTATGCGAGGTGCCGTGGAATCCATATCTGCGTATGCCAAATTTCCGGTAAATGGCATAGGGTAAGCCGTATATGTAGGCTTCTTCAGGCATGTTGTGATGGAACGCTGTATCGAAAACCGCTATCTGCGGTATACCGGGAAGCACTGTTTTACAGACTTCAATGCCTTTCAAATTATGAGGATTATGCAAGGGGGCAAATTTGCAGAACTCCCGTATGCAGGTCTCCACTTCCTCGCTGATGAGAACCGAATCTGAAAATTTTTCACCGCCATGAACCACACGATGGCCAATGCCGTCTATTTCTCTTTTATCTTTAATGACACCCGTTTTGGAAGACAACAGAAGGTTTATGATATGTTCGATCGCCTGATTGTGATTCAGAATCTCGTGCACTTCCTTGATTTTACTGCTGTGATGTGGTTCGTAGGTAAGCAGTGCGCTGGCTGTGCCGATTTTTTCTATGGCGCCTTTGCAGATGAGCTCTTCTGTACGCATCTCGATGAATTGAAATTTTATAGAGGAGCTGCCGCAATTCAGGACAAGTATCTTCATGATATATTCCTTTTGCTGATTCCAAAAGACTATTGGACACTATAACTATTATTTATTATCCAAATTAAAGTCAAAGAAATAATCAAAAATCCGCGTTCTTCGGAGTACGAGGGAATGGGATGACATCCCGAATATTTTCCATTCCGGTTATTCCCAGCATCGCCCTTTCAAACCCTAGTCCGAATCCGGCATGCGGCACCGAGCCATATCTCCTCAGGTCCAGATACCACCAATACTTTTCGGGATCCAACCCTTTTTGAATAATCGCCTGATTAAGTAGATCGTATCGCTCTTCACGTTGGCTGCCGCCAATAATTTCACCAATCCCGGGAATAAGCACATCCATTGCTCTCACCGTTCGTCCATCATCATTCTGACGCATGTAAAAAGCCTTGATCTCTTTTGGGTAATCGTAAATGATCGTCGGTCCTTTTACTATCTCCTCAGTGAGGAAACGTTCGTGTTCGGACTGGAGATCGGAACCCCAGGAGATTGGGAAATTAAAATTAGTCCCAGATTTCTCGAGAAGGGCTATGGCGTCAGTATATGATATTGTTTCAAAGCGCTTTACGATGGTTTGCTCAAGCGTTGCAAGAAGGCCGGGGCGAATATGTGTGTCAAAAAAGTCCATCTCATTGGGGCATTTATGCAAAGTAACCTGGAGAATCGATTTTAGAAACTGTTCTGCCAGATTCATGAGGGCCGGAAGGTCGAAGAAAGCCGCCTCGGGTTCCACCATCCAGAACTCAGCAAGATGACGCGTTGTGTTTGAGTTTTCCGCTCTGAAGGTGGGCCCAAAAGTATAGATTTTCCCTATCGCCGTAGCATATGCCTCACCTTCGAGCTGACCGCTGACCGTTAGATTGGCAGGTTTTCCAAAAAAATCATGAGTAAAATCAATCTGCCCAGCCTGCATGGGAAGGTTCATGAGATCGAGGGTGGAAACCCTGAACATTTCACCAGCACCCTCGCAGTCACTCGTGGTGATAATTGGGGTATGCACATAGTAAAACCCATGTTCATTGAAAAATGAATGTATTGCATAGCTGAGCGCATGACGTACTCGTGCCACAGCGCCAAACGTATTTGTCCGTGCCCGTAAATGCCCTATTGTCCTTAAAAACTCGAAAGAATGCCGTTTTTTTTGGAGAGGATAGGATGTATCACAGTAACCGAGAACAGTGATTTCAGTCGCACGTATTTCAACCGGCTGCCCCTTTCCCATTGAGGAGACTAATTTGCCGCGAATGGTAACGCTTGTCCCAGTTGTAATTGATTGAATTTCGTTTTTATAGTTTGGGAGCGCCTCATCAGCTATGACTTGTATGTTCTTGAGGCAAGAACCATCGTTAACTTCGATAAAGGAGAAGCCACCCTTAGACCCCCGATGTGTTCGCACCCATCCGGAAACGAAAATTTCCTGTTCATACGAATTGGATTTCAGAAGCTGCGCGATGGTTGTATTCATACTGCTAGAAGAAATGTTTCATTCCTTTAAAAAGAACAAATACCATGACGAGTACAGCCGTGATAATGAGTACGTAGAGTACTTTATTGATGCAAGCAATGGTTTGGCCAGGTTTTCGTGGAAGTTCGCGATTCCTCATATTCTCTCCTTCCTAATGCAATAATATACTTTTTTGTATCGGTACAGGTCAGGTTACAGACATATTTAATCAGACTATTATCCATGCTAAGATCTTTCTGCATTGGCGACCGTGATTCGCTATCTGACATCATAATTTCTTCATAGGGAATCTCCGTCAGTCCTAACCCTTCGCAAAGCCACTGTCCCATCCCAACACGATTGATGCGCTGATCGCCTCCCGCATGCAGAGTCCCTATGAAATCGTCGTTTATTAGGCTGATAATCATGGATACTAGATCGTCAATAACAATGGGCGTACGGTACTGATCAGAGAAAAGTGGAAAGATGACGCGTTTGTTTACATTGCCAAGCATCCACTCAATAAAGCCACGGGTCCCTCTTGGGTCTCTACCAAGGATAAGGGCGCTTCTGATGATAGCATAATTTTGGGCGTATTGAGACACGTACCCCTCTCCTTCAGCTTTGGTTTTCCCATATACCGATATGGGGTCAGGAACATCATTTGGAAGATAGTAGCTTCCTTTCCTGCCGCTAAAAACCATGTCTGAAGAAAGATGTATTAATCTGCATGTTGATGCACACACTTGCGCGAGATTCTTCACGCCTATGGCTTGTACTGCATAGGCTGTATCCGGATGTTGTTCGCACACAGCGACTGGGAGACAGGTCAGATTGATCGCGCATGCGGGATTTGTTGCAGCGAAAAGGTTCTCAATCGACCTATTATCTGAAACATCTACTGTTGTGGCTCCGCTCATCGGCGTATGAAATACCGGCACAAGAATGCATTCATGGCAATGGCCAGCATTCTTCAGAATGTGTTGACCGAGGAAACCACCCACACCTATCAACAGTACATTCCGTTTCATTCTGCTTTTTTAAAGACAATGGGATAGGTGATGGTTTGGGATGGATATTTGTCCTCAATTTGCGGAAAAGTCCAAGCTCTAACAAGTTCGAGTATTTTCCTTTGAAATTCAGCATCTTGGATGTCTGAGTCTTCTTCGATTCTGACATGACTAACGGCCCCGGAAGCCTCAATCGCAAAGGAGACTTTCAATGTTCCCTGAAAGTCGGCCCCACGTTTCAAAATGGTGTTGTACATTGCTTTAAGCGGAGGTATCTTTTTCATGATCTCACGCTGAATAAATGACGGTTTGCGCAATGGATGCATATTTACATCAAGGACTTCCTGGGCGACTTCTTTTTTACTCACCTTAAGCGCTAGGGCCTTTTCCGCCGCCTTAACCTCTTCTTGGGCCGCTTTTTCACCGGACAAATCAATGTTTTGAATCAGGCTAAGAACATCCATATCCCCCTTGCTAAGGGCTTTTTTGACTTCTTCGCGTTCTTGAAGGCGTATTTTATCCGTAGCTTTGCTCTCCTCCATGATGTCCGAAAACGTGCTTAATTCATCAAAGAAGTTCTCGTCGCGATATTCCTTGAGTCTATTAAAAGCAATTTGTGAAATCTGCTTATCTCGCTCATAAAATTCTCCGATAATGAGAATTCGTCTGTTCGCATCTTTAGCCCAAGAAGAAATAGGCGCCTTTTCGATTGCCGTCTTGTAGTTTTCGATAGCGAGTCCATTTTCGCCAAGTTCCTCGTGGCAGCGTCCTTTGAGAAAAGCAACCTCGGCGAAGTCATTATCCGAACGTGATTTCTTTTCGATATCCGCGAATACCGCGATTGCGTTTTTATAGTCCATTAATAGGTAAAGCTTCTTGCCATATTGTATATTTCTGATTCCTTCTTTTTGAATTACCTTAAGGGAATCGTCCATCGTATTCAGGAAGTCGAGTAATTTCCAGGAGACCATGGCGGTTTCGGAATCCGGAAACCTGCCAATAATCTCTTCATACGAAGAACGCGCCTTATCAAACTCGCCGTTCATTGACTCGCAAAAACCTTTGTGAAGTATGATATAGCTTTCTTTCTGTGGTGAATGTTTACGGGCCTTTAGGATGGAAAGATAGATATCAAGGGCTTTTTTATATTTTCGGTTGCGTTCATAAAAGTAAGCGACTTCAAGTTCCTTGTCGTCTGTTTCAACCCTCGTCTCATTAATGATCTCTTTTCCCATAAATAGCCTGATAGCGTTGACTCCAATTCGTACAACCGGGTACACATGATTCCACGCGCTTTTCTCCTGTGGTTTATCGCGAAGAAAGTCGCCTGCGATAATAGCCATGACTTTTGATTCAACGGCATAGTCTTCGGTGTTGTCTGAACCGCGTTCCATACGCCTTTTAATAATAGAGTATTTGGCGAGCATGTTGAGACTGTTGTTGAGGTCTTGCTGGTGAGAAACTTCGTAGAGTATCTTGTCAAGCTCCTGAAAACGGACATCAATAATTGACATGTTGAACAGAACACTGAAGGAAATAATGGTGACAATAAGAAGGACCGGGGGAATCAGGGACCATTTGAGATTAGATGTCTTCAGAGTCGGGCTCATGGAATTTTATGATGCCCTTCGGTCGAGAGCGTAGCTGCTCCCCTCGATCCTTTTTGCCACCTTTTTCATTTCCGCAGCAACAGAAATAAGTTCAACGTGAGAATTAAATTTTCTAAAATGGTTCGAAACCACAGCCAAAGAGATGGTCATGATTGCAAAACGCATGCGTTCTCCCTGACGAGAGATGGAATCGATATAACCATTTTTCGCATCGGTTTCGTTATAAAACTGAGTAATGTCATGGTCAAAAAGGGACGTGATGCCCTTGCATGTTGATTCCCATAGAGTAAATGGAACAACAACGACAAAATCGTCGCCCCCTTCATGGCCTATAAATATCTTATCGTCCTTGAAGCTTTTTGCCGCTTCTATGAAGCAGTCGCGAGTATATAAAATTACATCATCGCCCCTGGTGAATCCGTATTTATCGTTGTATGCCTTGAAGTTATCTAAATCGGAATAGACGACCGCGATCTCCTCACCATTCTGAAGCCGCTGATCGATCTCCTGGGCAATGGAGATATTACCCGGTAGCCCTGTGAGAGGATTCGCCCCCCTGTCCTGTTCGCGCATGCGTTCAAGAGCAACGGTCATTTCGTTGAAAGAGATTGCCAGTTCACCGATTTCATCGTTTCTGATGATATTTACCCTTGCTTGGAGCTCTCCCTGCGCAATCCGATGCGTCGCTTTTGAGAGTTCGAGTATGGGATTTATAATAGTGCGTAAAAGCACAACCGCTGAAATGATGTGTAGGAAAATCACAAGGATGGCTATTATAATACATTGCCTGATGAGATATTTCATTTTCTCATCAACTTTTTTTATAGAGAGAGCCGCTTTTACGACAACGGTTTTATCGACTCCGTAATTCACGGGAATATATAAATTAATAACATTCTTAGAACGCTCCATGTCGTGATAGAAAATCCGATTCTCGAAGCTGTTTTTCTGAATAGACTTAATAACTCCCGATACTTCCTGCTTTGTGGGTTTTCGCACCTTCCCAATCGGTTTATTGTTAAAATATTCGGCGAGAATTTCACAATCCTCTTTAAACAGGGTAAAGCTTTTTATTCCCAGGTATCGGAGCTCTTTTTCAATTGTTTCTATAGTTTCAGCGTCGATACCCTGCTTTTCTTGGAGTACCGCGTCCATTTTTATCCGGATATTAATGCTTTTACTCTCACTTTCAAGGATGGTGTTTTCGGAAATAAGATCGAGCTGGTTCTCAAAAATCATAAAGGTAAAGAGAGAGACATTAAGTATAGTTAAAATGAGATACGAAACCGTTGATTTGAATACTATAGAACTGCGTTTTAGTCTAAACATAAATAATTGTTTATAAATCCTTTTAAATATACATTTTCACATGAGAAAGCAACATGTTTTTCGTAAGGAATGCCTATTGCGGGAGCGAATCTTCGACATCGTTTTCAATTGCCACACCTTCATATTCATTAAGCTTGTTCCGGAGAGTGCGGATCGATATTCCTAAAATCTCGGCAACTTTGGTCTTATTATTTTTATAATATTCAAGTGTTTTATAGATCAGTTGTTTTTCCATCTCTGCTATGGTTGTCCCAGGAACAATAGCGTTTGTCCCTCCCGTACGCAAGGATTCTGTAAGGGTGAATACCTCTGGTTGCAGAATGCCAGTACGGGTAAGAACCACCGCCCGTTCAATGGCGTTTTCAAGTTCTCGTACATTTCCCGCCCAGTCATATTCTTTTAATGCCTTCAAAGCATTGTCCGCTATTCCGGTAACCATGAGCCCATTCTCTTCGTTGAAAGTTCGTATAAAGTGATCTACCAGCAGAGGGATATCGTCCTTGCGCTGGCGTAGCGGAGGCAGGTGGATGGGTATAACATTCAATCTAAAATATAAGTCTTCCCTGAATTTTCCTTTCGCTATCTCGGATTTCAACTCCCGGTTGGTGGTGGCGACAATCCGGACATCCACGGGAATGGGCAGTTCAGCGCCAATTTTATTTATTTCTTTTTCCTGCAAAACACGGAGCAGTTTGGCCTGAGTCATAAGAGGCATTTCACCGATTTCATCCAGTAGAATAGTGCCACCGTCCGCAAGCTCAAATTTTCCCCTCGTTTTTCTGAGCGCACCAGTAAAAGACCCTTTCTCGTGCCCAAAAAGTTCACTCTCGATAAGGGTGTCGGGCATGGCGGCGCAGTTTATTTTAATAAAAGGCAAACGGTTTCGTTTGCTGTTCAAATGGATACCCCGAGCTATCAATTCTTTTCCCGTACCACTCTCGCCAGTAATGAGAACTGTTGAGTTGCTTTGAGCTACCGTTATCACCAGTTTATTAATTTCGTCCATGGCCCGGTTTTTCCCAACATAACTATACCTTTTGAACTGCTCTTCACGCAGCGCCTTATTTTCGTCTTGTATCTCTTTTATTTGCAGACACTTAATGACTTTTATTTCGAGCGCCTTTAACATGGTGGTTTCACCTTTTTCGAGATAGTCGGTGGCTCCCAACCGCATGGCTTCAACAGCATTTTCAATGGTACCATAAGCTGTCACAATGATAAAGGGCGTTGTGGATCCATCATCTCGGATTTTGCGCAGCAATTCGACGCCGCTCATGCCAGCCATTTTCATGTCGGACAAGATAAGATCGACTTCCTCTTCTTTCAGTAAATCGCAAGCCTTTTCACCGCTATCAGCTTCAAGAATCCGGTAGCCGGCTGCCATGCGGCCAATCGCCGTAGAAAGCATTGTGCGCATATTTATGTCGTCATCGACAATAAGAATCCTATAAGATTTCATCCTTGTACCTCTCTCCTAACCTGGAAAATGAAGTGAAAAGATACTCCCCTGGCCTTCTGTGCTTAGTACCTTGATTTCCCCATTGTGTAATTCCATGATCTTTTTAACAATGGAAAGCCCAAGCCCAGTCCCTTCAGTGGCTTTTGTTGTAAAAAACGGAAAAAACAATTTTTCAATGTGCTCCTTCTTTATTCCCAGCCCGGTATCAGCTATTTCAACAACAACAATCCGGTCTGTGCGAATGCCGTTCAAATACAGCTTTTCCCGGCCTTCGGACTGTTTGGCGGTGACGGTTACCGTAATTGCGCCCTGGTCCGGAATTGCCTGCGCCGCATTTTGCACTAGATTGATAAGGACCTGTTCGATTTTCTCAGGGTCAATTCTAAGAACTACCGGATGCGGGGGAAAGGCCCTTGAAAAGACGATTTTCTCAGCATTGACCATACCAATGCTAATAAAATCGAGTACTTGGTTTATTTGAGTGCAGATATCAACTTCGCACGACTGCAGAGACAGCGGTCTGGTATAAATAAGCAGATTGCTTACTATCTTATTGAGCCGCGAGATGCTGTTGATTATTTTTTTTACCAGATCGAGTTTGGGAGGGTCTTTTTCAAGGTCGTGTTCGAGCATGGCAGTAAATCCCGCAATTGCGCCAAGCGGATTCCTTATTTCATGGGCCACGTGCGCTGACATTTCACCCATTGCCGCAAGGGTCTTGTTCCTCTGAATCTCCTCTTGCATCTGTTTGACTTCCGAAAGATCGCTGAGAACCTCAAGGGCGCCCAATGCTTTTCCATCGTTGTCTTCGAGCAGGGAGGTGGAGTATGCCACGGGCACCGGATGTCCTTCCTTGTGAATGATACTCTTCTCGGAAGGAGGAAGATGCTGGCCAGTTTCGAGAGTATGCAGGAGCGTCTGGTCGCCGGGAATCTCTTTTCCGAGTATTTCCGAATAGTTCTTTCCAAGAACATCTTCTGATTTGAACCCGGTCAATATTTCCGCCCCCCGATTGAAACTCGTGATCTCTCCGGAGGTGTTCACAGCAACAACAGCATCGGTAAGGCTATGGAGAATGTGTGAAAGCAGTTTGTTTTTTCGATCGAGTTCGATATTAACCCTGCTAAAATCGGCCTGCATTTTATTGTATGCGTCTTCGAGCCGCCGTGCATTTGCCTCGAAATGATGGAAGGCGTCAAGAAGCACTTGTATCTCAGTTTTGCCTCCAGTGCGTTCGATTTGCGCGGTGATCTTCTGGCTCATATGGCCTGCGAACCTTCCTGCAGACCGGCCAGCACATTCTCAAGTTTTGTATTGGCAACAAGTATATCAGATAAGATGGTCTTGATTTTCGCAAGCATTGCCTTGAGAGTCTCGGCTTCGACTGTATGCAGATCATTTTTCCGTCGATCCCACCCGATCTTATGCGGGGTGATTTGATCGTCGAGTTCTTTGATCAGGTCGAACGCCCGGTTGCGTGCTGAAAGAATCTGGATAATCGGGTATATTGCAGCTTTGCCGCCATTTTCTGTGAGTCCGGAAGAAAGATTTTTCAGGAGTTCTTTATAAATTTCGTATTGCTTGCTGTAGTTCGCGAGTAGCAGACCGACCAAATCGCCGTCGTTCATTTGAGAATGTCCCGATATTGATTTTCCCATATGGCATCGTCGCGTCGCCATTTTGCCTGCAATGCCCAATAGTCATCGGGAAAAGAATTTATCAGCGCATCAAACGTCTTGATCGCTTTATCGTATTGTCTGCCATTCCGATAAATATTGCCCATCTGATACAAGGACCAGGCGACATTTTTTGATTCGGGAAATCTGTCAGCGGCAATTTTATAATATTTAAGCGCATATTCCATGTTTTTTACGCTATAGTAATAATCGCCAAGGCGGAAACATGCTTCCATGACCGCCGGAATGTTGCTGGCGGTGTCGGTGGCGGCCCTGACAAAATATTCGATACCCCGATTGGATCCTTGACGCCGATAACACTCCCCTATCTTATAATAGAGGTCTGTTTTGTTCCCGTGGTTGTTTTCCTTGCCAAGCGCTTTTAAATAATATTTTAAAGCATTCTCGCTGTCGTTGCGCAGGAAAGCGATGTTTCCCAATTCGGTGTTAATAAACGCATAATAGGAAGTTGAGGGCGATTTTATTAAAAAGGCTTCATACACCCCAACGGCATTGTCCAGGGCCTCTTTTTCAACAAGCACGTGGCCCCTGAGCACTTCGGCATGGCCAGCAACATCGCCGTTTGAGAATTTCTGCCGTACCAGATCAAGATAGGTTACTGCTTCGTCCCACAGACGCATGGCAGAGTATACCAGGCCGATATTGTATAGGGCGTTATCTGTCAGGGAGTTTTTTGGGTTATCTCTATATATTTCCTTTAGATCGGTTAAGGCGGCATCGTACCGGCCATCAAGAAATTTATCAAGGGCACCCAGCATTTTCCGGCCGGTAAGACTTAGAGTATCCTCAACAATAAATGAGAATACGCCCGTGGTCTTAAACTTAAACGGTGAACAAGGCTCTTTTAAATCGGTTGCTGGTTTGGCCCCCATTTTAAGCAAGGCATCAACCTTTTGTTGCGCTGTGGTTCGTTCCGGTCCATCCGGAGAGGAACTGAGCACAAGGCCGAATTCTCTAAGGGCATCCTGTTTTTTCCCCATTTCCTCGTAAATTAGACCCAGATAGAAATGGGCTGCATAGCTTTTTTCTGCATACGCGGAGCCCCGTTTCAGGTTGAACAAGGCTTTTTCTGGCTCATTGTTGTAGTACCGTATAAGGCCGCCATAGTAGTACGCGCCCGCATGATCAGGATTGTTTTTAAGAATATCACGTACTGCCTTGAGAGCGTTCCCGTACAGACCGTTGTTGTAAAACTCGATCACGGGTTTCAACACAGGGTCGTTAGAGACATCAGTATGCTGTGTATTGACGACAAGAGTAAAGGCGTCCCCTGCCGGGAGTTTTCTGGGCTGAGGAGCAATTACTGCCGGTTTTTCAGTGTGTATTGCGGGCTTCTCAGGAGCCGCCGCACTTTTAGGTGTGGTGGAAACAGTTTCGGCGACAGCCTGCACTGGAGCAGCAACTGGGGCAGAAGGCCGCTCGCCCCTTATGAGGCGAAGTGTTTTCCGAATTTCGTCTTCAGCAGCGACTTTTTTTAGGGAGTCTGTCTCAATGGTGCAATAGTCGCGCATAGTTTGGACGGATTTCTCAAGTTCACCGTTTTTCCCATACGCATCGGCCAATGCTTTAATAATTTCAGGATTTTTTGGGTCGACCTTGGCCGCTTTTTTAAAATTATATATACTCAAAGCATATTTTTTCTGAGCATCCCACGCCTGGCCTGTCTTTAAATACGACGGCGCATGGTCGGGATACACAGTAAGCATTTTCCTGAATTCCTCTATTGCCCGATCATATTGCTGCTCATTGAAATATTTCAGGCCGACTTTATAATGAATGATATCTATGGCCTCTTCAGAAAAACTGAAAATGGGCAACGTACATAAAATTAACAGGATTGGGAGCATTTTTTACCCGCTGGTTAACGTGTTCATAACTTATTATAAAATAAGTTCTTTACGTTGAACAGACAAGTTTATTTAAGACGTTAGAAAATGGTGACTTAGGAAGGATTATATGGCAATGATGTTCGCCCCTTTTACCATGAATGTGCAGGAAAGGTTTTTTCCCTCGTTTAAAAATATTGAAGTTGTATTTGTGGCAAGTTTTACGCCGGGAAAAACCTTGGTCCTTACCGTAACCTGCGGATGTGTTTCTTCTCCAAGCTTTGCATTTATTTTCTCTTCTTCCTGTTCTTGCTTGGTTATTTTTTCATATTCGTCTGTAAGTTGCGTTTTCAGACCTTTAAGCGTTTGCTGCTCTGCGTCTAAAAGCTCGCGATTGGAACCGACCGCTTGCTTGACGCACGCAAACAGTTTCCTTCTGATTTCAGAACACTTTTGGTTTCCCTTTGCTTTAAAGCTTCCCAATTCAGCCAACCTTTTACGCAAAACAGTATCGATGCCGAAATATATATCCGTATAGACACCTCCTTCAGACCCTAACGTGCGGGCATCCACTTTGTTGAATGCATATGTCTCACCGCCAACAATGACGCCTTTTTTCCAAACGTAAATTGAATCGCCGGCCTCAAGTTTCGCATTCACACATTCGTCCTGCACTGTAATATTTCCCAATGCCCTGACATGCTGTCCGTTTATGTAGAGCGCCTCAATATTCGCCTGGGCAAAGACGATATTTTTCATATTTCCAGTGATTCCGCCCTGTACGACAAGATTGCCTCCGCATTCTATACGCGCATCTTCAATATTTCCTTTAACAAAGATATTGCCGCCTGCAACAACGCTAAATCCTGAACGGATGCTACCATTTATCCGGATTGACCCTGAATGACTAATGTTACCGGTGGAGAAATCCACATCACGGTCAATGACATGCTCCTCAAACACATTGACCACGCTTCCTGTTTTGACTACATTTCCAGTTTTTAAAGCAACAAGCAGCAGCTGATCGTCAGTGGATATTCCCGTGTTGAGTCCCTTGGGTAATTCAACCATTTTAACCAAAGGAATGGGAATCGGTTCGCCTTTGACAGTACGGCCGGCACGACCGAATTTCCCAGGGATTTTCTTCGCAATTTTATCCCCAGCGGCAATCGGGATAATCAATTGAAGGTCTTTTACATCTACGCTTCCGCTGTTCAGGACCTTTGGTTGGCCTGTTTTTTCAAAATCGATAAAGTATTCGATTCGGTTTTCAACAGGCAATTCGGCGGAAGAACCCCGTGCGATGACATAGACGACAGAAGGGTCGCGCGATGATTCGCGCGCACGGCGGATTTCTGCCTCGGAAATGCCGTACACGATTCCGATGGAATCAAGATACGCCATGATTTCCTCAACCGCAGGCATCGCGGAAGGATCGGCGTCTTTATTAAATTTTAAATAGACCTCCATTGCATCGTCGGAGGTCCAAATGGTGACTTTTTTAAGCAGCAATTGGGCCATGTAAATATACCGGTGTATTTTGTGAATTAATATAGTATTTTATATTTCTTACGAAAAGTCATATTTATCACGGGAAAGGCATGCTATCCGCGTTTTCTCTCCATCCACGACCCCTAGATTATATAATTCTAACACTGGTCCTGGCATTCTCAGGATTTTCGCACCTCTATTTGCCCTCAGGCAGTTCGTCAAAAACATGCTATATCTTCAAGGATGGGATGCCTTATGAGCGATTTTCCCTGGACGCAACATCCGGACACCTATGTGACACCATTGTAACGGCCTCAGGAACCATTATTTTTGAAACAAGCGAACGGGGAGTCAGGGTCGTCCAGTCTTCCTGTAGAAACAAAACATGCATTAACCGAGGATATATCAAAAATCCCGGTGAGTCCATTGTGTGCGTTCCTAACCATTGCATGGCAATCATAGAATCCAAAAAAAAGGTATTTGATGCAATCTCCGAATGACATAATGAAAACGCGCCGCCTTTCCCTGCTTCTTGCCCTGGCCGTAGCGGCAAATATACTGGAATTATTCATTCCTTCCCCGCCTTTTCTCCCCTGGTTGAAAATTGGCATTGCCAATGCCTTTACCATGGCCGCCATACGCATGTATGGGCCCTGGGCGGGTATCCAGATGACGGTGTTGAGGACATTTATTTCCGGTTTTATTTCAGGAATCCCGGCAACGTCTCTGTTAATCGGTGGTTCAGGAGGGGTATTTTCAGCTTTGGTGATGGGATGTCTCTGGCATTTCTTCGGAAGCAGCGGGCTGTTATCGCTTATTGGTCTTGGAATCGCCGGATCTTTTTCCCATACAATGGCCCAGTTATGCGTCGTATACGCCCTATTTATTAAAAATGCCTATATTTTCTGGCAGATACCCATATTAGGACCAGTATCTGCTGCAACAGGCACCCTGACAGGCATACTTGCGCTTTATACCTGCCAGTTTTTAGAAAATCACGAAGTGCCGGAGGCAGACCCTTTCCCAGGTGTCCATCATGCCTATTCCATCCGGCCATTAATTAAGCTTTTCATCCTTGTTCTGGGTACCGGCGTGTTTTTCTGGGTATCTTTGCTTAAAATATTTGTTTTATCTTCCCTATTTTTGTGCATTGTTCTTTTCTTCCAACGCAGGTCGCGAACACTGGCATTGTCCCTGCGGTTTGTACCCCTGTTCCTACTTACGTTCGCGTTGAATGTGTTCTCTGAACCAGGCCATTTTTACACAACCATTCCTTTTATTACCCACGAAGGTGTTTATAAAAGCTCGTTTCTGATGTGCAGGACGCTTTCGATCATGCTACTTTCCTTTGCTCTTTTTACGCGGCAGGATTGTGAATTGCTTTTTACCTCGATTATGCGTGCGGTTCCATCGCTCTCCCATTCCATGGAGGTTGCTCTTAGAGGAACAGCGGCACTTCCATCCGTCATCAGTATTTTGAAAGATTTCTATCTGCGCTCTCCGCGTAAGGGTTTTATTATGCGAATCAGGTATTTTCGAGAAGGATTTGCAGGCGCGCTAGCGGATGTTCTAAAGATTGTTTAACGCGTCTTACCGCACTGTAAGAAATGAAACCACCTCCCGGAACACACGGTCATTCTCATAGTCGTGAGGCACGATATGATTGGCTTTTTCGAGCCAAACAAATCGTTTATCGGAAGAGGCCAATAGAGAATACATTTTCCGTGAGGCCGCAGGGCTTGTGGTTTTGTCTCTTCGACTATGAATAAAGAGAGCGGGATTTTTAATTGTATGCATTTCTGACCGAATAACTTTGACCAGTTCAAGTGCCTGATTTATTGATGACAGCGCGTAATGATAGTATGCAACATGCCGTGCACGCGCGTCCGGATTTGAACAATTGCCGGAATACTTCTTTTTAAGATGACGCAATACACGTCCAATTGTATACACTAAAACTTCTTCAGGAACCAGATGAATGGGGTTGTAGGCGATCCTGAAGAACGGGCTGAGCAACACCAGTTTTCCCGCGCGATGGTTCGCGGCACAGTGCAGGGCCAATGCAGCGCCCATGGAAAAACCGGCCAGATGAACTATTTCGGAAGTGGTGCTCAAGGACGTAAATGCTTCCTCGAGCGCCTGATACCATTGGAGCCAGGTACAGGCATCAAGGTCCGTGGGTTTAGTACCATGGCCTGGAAGGAGTATGCCCTTAACAGTGTATCCTGAATTGTTGAGATGGAGACCGAGTGTGCGGAGATCACGGGGAGTACTTGTGTACCCGTGGACCATGAGTACTGCTTCCTTGCTATTACCCTGGAAATAGAAAGGTTCAGCCCCGCATATGATCCCGTTTTCCGACCTTTTGTGAAAAGAAATCTCTTCCTGGAGAAGGCTATATGGCCGCCGGAAATATGTATTTTCCTGCTGAACCATGATGCAAGGCCTATTTCCTGGGTTTCGGCGATGACAAGTGGGCGGAAATCTCGGCTAAAAGGCGTTTAATATTCAAGGGCTTGCGGTGCATTGACAGGCATCCATGCTTTTTGCATAGGACTTTGATATGGTCGCTTTCGAGGCCTGTTGTGACAATTACCGGAATTTCTTTTTGAACCACCAGGTGTTTGTTTTTCTCAAGGAATTCAAAACCATTCATACGAGGAAGCGCCAGATCGAGTATGATAAGACTTATTTTTTCCTGGAGAAGGATCTCCTCCGCGGCCTCAGCTTGCTCCACTCCAATATAGTTGCATGATTTTTCTGTTTCGCGGGCCAATAATTCCCGGAGCGCATCATCATCTTCGATGTGAAGAATGGTTGTGGTTTTCATTGCTCATGCCGGTATTTTTTTACCAAATCGTCTATATCGGCCTGCTCCTCCTTTTTGTCGGCAAAGATGGCATGAGGGTTAAATGACTGCGTATCGATTTCCGTATGGTCGCTGGGCCTGGAAAAATTTTCGAACGTAGCCAAAATGCCCGAAAGCTCTTTTTCCACATTCATGAGCAGCGAGGTCACATGCCGTATCTGCTGGGAAGTGATATCCTGGAATTGCAGGGTTTCAAGAACCCGGATATGCTGTTCCTGGTTTTTGTCGATAATGGCCTTCAAACCATCGAAAATTTCACGATACTCCTCTTTTCCGGCAAGGTCATTCTCCAGTTTAATAATAAGTTCGCCCGCTTGCTTATCGCTTTCGCTCAGATTGTCGAGGATATCCATGAGTTGCGATGTGGCTGATTCTGTTTCACTATTGACTGTATCGAGCTTGGAAAAGGCCGCAGGAATATCCTCAGAACTTCTGGTAACGTGGCCCCGAATCGATGAGATGTTTTCAACCAATGCTGAAACATTTTCAACCAGGCCCTTCAATTCAAGTCCAAGATTTATGTTTTTCACGATAAAAGCCTTTTACGCAACCCCGCCAATCCATCAGCGACGGATGATATCTTTGGCCCGACTTCCCTGGTAAAAACTTCATTTACCGCAGCGATAAACGAGGCGACTTCACGGGTTTTTCCGGCCATTACAGCAACAGCATTACTGTCAAATTTCGAAAAATCAGTTTCGGCAACCCGTTGGAGGATGCTTTTCTGAAGTTGCAGCTTGGACAGATTGAATTGGGCTTCAGCCATCTTTGCGGCCCCAGTCGTATGGAATCTCCTGTGAATGAGGAGGAATCCGGTATTCGTCCGGAGCATTATAGTTGTACGCTTCAGAAGGAACACTAAGAACAAGGGATTCGGTCTCTGAAATGCATTTCCAGCCATGGTAGCAGTTGACCGGAATTTTAATCAGGCTGGGATTGTGCACACCTATAAAAAACTCATTCACCTCGCCTTTTGTGGGTGAATCGGACCGCGCATCGAAAATGACCAGTTTAATCATGCCTGAAAAACAACAGACGTGGTCGTCCTGGAGCTTGTGATAATGCCAGGCTTTCACAACACCAGGATAATTAGTTGTCATGTATACCTGCCCGAACTTTTTGAAAAAGGGGTCGTCGTTCCGCATTATTTCCATGAGTCTGCCGCGCTCGTCGGTAAGAACTTTTAGTTTTTTAACTATGACGTCTTTAATCATGATGTGTTCCCTGGTTTATTTAATAAAGGCACGAGAGCCAGGTTTTATCAGGGGCACTTTTGCCTCCTGGCACAGCGGACAGTTATTTGCGTCATAGGTAACAACATCCATTGCCATGAGTGAATGAAGTGGTACGGGAAACGTAACCGTTCCCCGGCTCCTGTCGACTATAACAGCAACTCCGGCAAGGACCCCGCCCTGCTTCTCGACGACTGCGCACACCTCATTTATCGACTTGCCTGTGGTGAGGACGTCTTCGACAATAACAACCCTCTCACCTTTTGCAATTTCAAAACCGCGGCGCAAGGTCATTTCTCCCTGGTCTCTTTCGGCAAAAATAGTGCGTTTGTTTAGCAGCCGGCCAACCTCTTGGGCTACAACGATACCGCCAATTGCCGGTCCGACAATGACATCCATGAGGCTTGGGCCTAATTTGTTGGCAATATCTGAACACAGGGATGTCATATGGGATGGATATTGGAGCACTTTAGCGCACTGAAAATAATTGGGGCTATGAAGACCTGAGGTAAGCAGAAAATGGCCATTGAGCAAAGCCCCGGATTTGGTGAACATATCCATGATTTCTTCTTTATTAAGCATACAGGGTCTCCGCGTCGATGAATATAATAATCCGTTATTTGATGATGGCAGAAAAATTTATGGCCCAGTTCTCTCTGCTTTCAAATGTCTGGTTCCAGCCCAGAAGATAATTTACATCGATATCGGTATCGACCTTTGCAATGAGTTTTCCAGCAAGGGGAACTGAAAAAACGGTTTTTTTCTCTGACAAGGACTTCATCAGCGCCTGGAGGACCTGGTTTTGGCGTTCCATGCTGCTACCCCGGCCTTCTTTTCCGGGCGCCATAAAAAGTATGGCATTTAGACCATCAAGCTTTTGGAGACCCGGGCTCATTTTAAGATGTTCAGCAGAACTTTTATCAAGTATGACGGAAACGCCACCCATATTATCAATGAATTCAACAACATCGTTTCTTTCGTGGACCATATAGTGGTCGATCTTCCGGTCGGCAATACGTTCGACAAGACTGGTAACCAGGCCGATACCGCCATACAGATAGACCTTGCCCAGTTCATTGATCCCTTCGACCCAGTCGGCCACAGAGGTCGTTGGATCGACGCGTAAGATATTTACCACTGGCTGGGAAGGGTTGATCTCCAGAACCATATAGTAATCTGGCAGTCCAAGGTACAGAATACGCTTAACTTCGCTGGTTACCAGGTATTTATTTTTTTCGTCATTGAATTTCTTTTCATCAGCAGCAAATACCTCCACATCGGCTGAGGGGCCAACTGACACTTCTTTGTCTGGATCAGCGTATACCACAGCGGTCTGGCCCTCGGTTACATTAATACCTTGATCAGCCCCTTCCTTTGACGCGAAAACAAACCCTTTTGTTACGCTGACGCTGCTTTTTGTTCCATCGACAGAAATTGATATCTCGGTACCTTTTATCTCAGCGACCATATGAGGTGTGCTAAAAAAACAGCGCATATTTTCTGGCAAGGGTTTAATAAAAGACCAGAGAGATCCTTTGGAAAGATCGAAATTTAACACAAGTTCGCCAACAGCATTTGTGGAATAGAGGGCCTTGATAGTCAATTCACTGTTTTTTCTAAGGTCAACGATAGAGCCATCGCCTAATTTTATCTCAGCCATTGAACCAGCGTCGCATATCAGCTTGTCGTCGGGTTTAAGGGACATGCTTGGCTTGGCGGTTATTGCGGCGCCTCCTCGTATAACGGCCAGTTTTCCAGTAAAAAAGTTTATTGCGGCGGCGTTTCCCACAAAGGGAGTCGCAGCATTGCTTTTTACCGTGACGTTTTTTGACAGAGTGCCGACCTGAATATTTTCCCCGTCCTGGGCAAGGGCAAGGACATCGAGATTGTTAATGTCGGAATTGGAGGAAATTCCCGAAACGCGAAGCACTTCAAACCTGCTGGTGCCATAGGGAATGTAATATGTCCCTGGTTTTTTTACATTCCCCTCGATTTTTACCGCGATTTCACGTACCGTGGATTTTTTCGGCAGAATATTTTTAATAATAATAATACCTGCGGCGCCCACGGCAATGAAAAGCACCGCATAAATAAAGATTTTTTCAAGATTTGTAGAGTGGTTTTGAGCCATGATTTGTCCTTTTCTAATAGAATTGGACCCGCTCACCGCTGCTTTTCGTAGCGAAAATTACCGGGCAAGAAGGAATCTCCTGAAACATATTTAATATATAGGTATTTCCCGAACATTATGGCCAGAAGTATCGCCACAACCAAGGCAAAAGCAAAAATAATATGGCGTCGCGATATTTTTAACCGTTCCCGCAACAGTTTTATTGAGCGCAAAAAACGGTGGGTTTTTGATTTCAGTTCAATGAATGTCTCTTTTACCGCGAAAACAAGGAATTCCTGGAAATTTTTCGGGAGCTTCTCCTGCTGGTTGTCTTCTTCGTAATAATACTTACTTTTATAGTAATGGTAATAACTGTAATATGAATAATAGTAGGGATAGTATCCTTTACGCTGGGCCATGCCATTGAAGATTATGCCGATAATATTCGCTCCGGACCTTTCGAGGGAATCCTTGGTGTAGTGCATGGCTTTCATGGGTGTTTTGAGCGCACGCCCAACCAGGATAGTTGAATCAACGTGCGGTGTTAGAAGCAGGGCGTCGGATACGGGTACAATTGCCGGTGAATCTATGATAACAACATCTACGAAGGTAAAAGCCTCGTCAATGAGGTCTTTTATCCGGCCATTACCCAATAATTCCGCGGGATTTGGCGGACGCTTGCCTGCCGGGACCACGATGATACGATCGTCGTAGAGCTTTTTACCGATTTCAGCCAGGGACGCCTGGCCGGTCAAATATTCGGAGAGCCCTTTTTCCCTTTCAATATTGAATATTTTATGCACATTTGAACGCCTGAGATCCGCATCGATAATCATAACTTTCTTGTTTTCCATTGCAAAGGAGATGGCAAGATTGCACACTTTGGTCGTTTTCCCATCTCCCTGAATAGCGCTTGTTATAAGTATCGAACGTTTCCCTGTGCCAACGTCAGTATAGCGAATATTGGTGCGTAAAGATCTATAGGGTTCCAGAATACCCGATTTGCTGTCTATGGTAATGGTTTTTGTTTCTTCATCGAGAAGGGGTATTATGCCCAGAAGCGGAAGCTGCAATTCGTCTTCCATTTCCTGGGGGGTCTTGATCGACTGATCTAGTTGTTCGATCAGGAAGGCCAGTGCTGAACCTACTACAAGGCCCACAAAGACCAAGATCAGGAAACCAAAACGCTGTCCATGCGGCAAAGGCCCTTTTGGAATGGTCGCTTCTTCCCACTGTACAATATCGGATGATTGCATTTCGTAACGGATGCGCTGCTCCTGGTATTTTTCCTGCAGCAGCCCATAGATTTTCTCAATATTTTCCTTGTCGCGTTTTAAACGCATGTATTTTAGCTGCATATCGGGGATCTGGCTTATTGACTTATCCAATTCCTCAATCACCCGTTCGTATGCTTGTTTTTTGGCTATGAGTGAGTAGTTTTCAACCTTTCTGGTGTTGTATTCCTGGAGCATGTTGAGCCTGGTCTGATTCAGGCTTTTCGTGGATGATATCTTCTGATTTGACTCAGCGTTCTTTTTGAGCATTTCCTGGATTTGCCTGATATTTTCCTTGAGGAGTTTTACCCGCGTATGCTGTTCACCCACATCGGCGCGGGCCTTTGCAAGTTCCACATTCAGCTGGATAAGTTTGGCTTCAAGCGTATTGTCAAACGTAAACGATTCTTCAACGTACACTTTTTCTTTTTTCAGAAGACGCTCGAGCTGATTGAGCTTCACGTCATTTTCAACCATTTCAACTATCGTGGTTTGCAAAGATAGTTCCATGCTCGACAACTTCTGGACCTGCATGTCGTTGTCTGAAGATATTTCGACAAATTTATTGACTTCCTGGTATAATTTTAGCGTCTCCTCCTTTTCCTTGAGTTCCGCGGAAGTCTTTTTCGTCTGGTTTTCGATATACATTATAGCGTCTGAAATGTCTTTGCGATTGATCTCGTTGTTGTAGCCAATAAACTGCCGTGCAACGCAATTGGCAATTTGGGCGGCTTTATTCGGGTCGGGGGAGGTTGCACTAACAACAATAAGATTGGTCTCATTGACCCGTGATATGTTGATGGCAGAGGTAAGAGCGGAGACCGACATATGCAGGTTCATGGAGTCGAGAACGCGCTGCATTACCTCGCGTGAGGTAATGGTATTGAGCATGGTGTTGATTTTCGTTTGACGGTCCCAGAAATAGCCAGGGTCGAACTGGCCAATGGGATTCTGTTTCTGGAGCTGGACAAGGAGTTTCGTCTCCGACTTGTACATGTCGATGATGCCAAGGTCTTTGACAAGGCTGAGAAAAATAAAAGCCAACATGGTGACGCCAATGAGCTTTTTGCGCCTGAGCAAAACGGAAAGGTATTTCAGGATATCGATTTCATCTGATTTTTTCTGCGCTAACCTGTTTTTACCCTTAGCGTTCTTTGGATCACGATTTCTTTGCTTTTCCCTGGGACCCTGGGCAATTCCAGGGTCGATTATCCGCTCTTTTTCAGGCTGACTGGAAGCATAGGTGAATTCGTCGTGAATGGCTTCGGGGCCTGCGCCTTCGCCAAGATTGGGTTGTTGCGGCAGTCCCTGGTTGTTATTCTCCATTATGTTCCTGCGTTTCAAGTACTGAAATGTTCTTTGCGATGGCCCGCAAGCATGCGTAGGCGTCTGATTCACGATAATGGGAAATAGGCTGGATGTTTTTTATGCATTTTTCGACCGCGTGATCGTAGACCACATAGCCGACATACACCATGTCTATATTCAGGTATTTTTTCGCTATTTTCTTAAAGCTGGCCTCGACGCCAACATCATCAGCATTTTTAACCATATTTACCACAAGGCGGGGATGGTATCTGAGATGGATTTCATCGGCCATTTTTCCATAGCGCGGATTGACCGCGCGTACTTTTTCAATAAGATGCTCTATTCGGTTAAAGCCGCTTTTTTTTGGGTTTGAAAAATTTTTTATTATACCGCACACAGTTTGATCAGCGGTAAAAAGGCGGACCAGCTTTCTCAGAAGGCTGTTTTTCAGGAAGCCATAGGCATTTTCGATTGATGTGGGTTCGTTGGTAACCACAATGATGCCATTTTCGGCAAGAGAAAAGAAATCAATATTGTTTTCATCGGATCCCGCGCCAACATCAACGATGATATAATCGGCGTTCAGTTTTTTAAACCCGCTTAACATGTTGTGCTTGTGGCTGAAGCTTGGATTGGTAAGACCGTAGATTCCGCTTGCGCCTGAGATGAGCCTGACAAGTGGAACCGGTGTGTTTATAACGACATTGTGAATATCGGGAATGGCGCCTGATATGAAATCGCTGAGGCTGCGTTCGGGGTATCTGATGCCCATGCAGAGATGGAGATTCGCACCCCCAAGATCGGCATCGACAAGTATGACCTGTTTTTTGAGTTCAGCGAGTTGTATGGCGATTCCGGCTGCAACAGTGCTTTTTCCCACACCGCCTTTGCCGCCGCCGATTGTGATGATCCTGGATGAAGGGAAAAAGGCTGATAAACCATGTTCCATTTTTCATCAGGTGCTAAGATTGATGATTAAAAGCGTAAGTCCGATGGTAGATGAGACGAGTCCAATAATCATGCTGATAAAACCCCAGGGAATTGTAGGGTTTTCAGGTACAAACATTGTATCGCCAGGATACAGAAGGTAGGTTTCCTCGGTTGTGGCGCCTTTTTTGTCCAGCATTACCCGAAGGTCAATATTGGTTATATCGCCATTTGAACGGATAATTTTTATGTTTTTTGTCTTTGGATTTCTCAGCCCGCCCGAAGCTGCCAGGGCTTTCAGAACATCGATTGGCTCGTATATTTGGACTTCACCTGAACGCGCAACATCGCCAAGAATGAAAATTTTATTTGAAAAATATTGGTCAATGGTTATGGAAACCACGACATTATTAACATAAGGTGCGAGTTTTTCCTCCATGATTTTGACCAATTGCTCGGTAGTAAGACCGCCAACCTCGACTTCACCGATAACAGGGTAGTTTATCATGCCATCGGGACGGATACGGGTTTTTTGGGAAAATTCATCGTGGTCAACAACTTTGATTTCAATAACATCGCCGGCCCGAAGGATATATTCACTTTTGCGCGCCCCAAAGGCCAGCGTTGAAAGAACGCCTACAAGAAAGATAGTTAAGTATAATACAATTAAATCATTTCGCATGTTTTAGCAATTTAGATCATAATATATAAAATATTGTAATTAAGAACCAAATAATATTTATACAAGATATTAATAATTACACAATTATATCGTCCATTTCTTTTTTTAACTTAAGCAGATCTTGCCTGATGGCTGAAATTTTTTCTTGTATATCAATATTATCAAAAAACGTTGGCTGAACCTCCGAATCGTGCTCTTCCCTTTTTGAAGCGAGCTTTTTCCGAGCGCCTTGAATGGTATACTGTTCATCATAGAGGAGTTGTTTTATGGTTTTAATCAGGCTTATATCTTTGTCTCGGTAGGCCCGGTTACCGGCCCGGTTCTTTTTGGGCCGCAGCCCGGGAAATTCAGTTTCCCAATAGCGCAGGACATGCTGTTCGAGACCGGTTTCATCACAAACCTCCCGAATTGAAAAATATCTCTTTCCTGCTGCCATGCTCATATTCCCTCCGATTTTAAATCGCGCTCCATCAGATTCTTAACGGCTGTTTTTGCCTCTTTCTCTTCGAAGAGGATTTTAAACATCTCTTCAGTAATTGGCATTTGGATGCCCTGTTTGAGCGCCAGGTGATAGGCTGACTGTGTTGTTGGGACTCCTTCGGCAACCATGCCAAGGTTTTGCAGGATATGGCTGAGCTTTTCACCCTTTCCCAACAACTCACCCACACGCCTGTTTCTGCTATGCTTGCTTGTGCAGGTAGTGATAAGATCGCCCATGCCCGATAGTCCGAAAAAGGTCTCGCGTAAAGCGCCAAGCGAAAGGCCCAAACGGGTGATTTCAACCATTCCACGTGTCAATAGTGCGCCCTTGGTATTGTCTCCAAAACCGAGCCCATCGCAGACACCTGCTGCCAAAGCAATAATGTTTTTCAAGGCGCCGGCCAATTCAACACCTATTACGTCACTGTTGGTATATACCCTGACAGTGCCGCAGCTGAAGAGCGCCTGTACGTTTTCGGCAGCCTCCTGGTTCTCTGAGGCTGCTACCAAAGTGGTGGGAATATTCCGGCTAACCTCTTCAGCATGGCTGGGGCCGGAAAGAACCACATAATTGTTCCCTGAAATTGAGCTGTTTTCCTCATTTAAAATCTGTGAAACCCGATTAAGACTTTTATTTTCAATGCCTTTTGCAACATTAACAATAATTGTCTCTGAAAAATCCATTCCAAAGGTCATTTTTACCGAGGAACGAACCACCTGCACAGGGACTGCAAATACAACCAGGGACGCGTTTTTTAGCGCATGCGAAAGGGTGTTAGTAATTTCAATAGTTTCCGGGATTTTTATGCCAGGAAGCTTAATCGGTTCTTCGCGCAGTTGTGTGAGTTTTGCGCACGCAATGGAATCAAATTCCCACAAACAGACAGGACATCCGTTTGCGTTGAGCAGCTTAGAAAGCGCTATTCCCCACCCTCCGGCGCCCAAAACAGCTGTTTTTATTATCTTTTTCATTACACAGAGTCCTTCTTTTTCCCAAAGGAGATTTTATTCTCGTGGCCGTTGAGCAGTCTCCGGATGTTTGACCGGTGGGTGAAAAAAATAAGCGCAACCATAAATAAAGCTAAATAGACAAGCGTATTGTTGCTTTGCCAGTGCATTGCGCAGGTAATCCCTGCCATTACAATTACCGCGGACAGAGAGGCAAGTGATACAATGCGTGCAAAGGCGACAACCACGATCCATGCGGTCAAACCAGCAAGGGCGGGAAGTGGGTTGATGGCAAGCAGAAATCCCAAGGCGGTACCCACGCCTTTCCCTCCTTTAAAACCCGCAAAAACAGTCCAGATATGGCCACCGATGGCCATAAGGCCGCCACAGGCCATAAATAACGTACGATATTCCTGGAATTGGGGCATGTTGGAGAGAAAGAAAACAGGCACATATACTCCAAAAGTTCCTTTGAGCGCATCAATTGCAAGAACAAGCAGGGCGATCCTCCAACCGCAGGCCCTGTACACGTTAGTTGCGCCTGGGTTTCCTGAACCAATTTTACGGATATCGATGCCTTTTAAAAGCCTGCAAAAGACAATACTTGTTGGAAAAGAGCCGACAAGATACGCGAGCAGAGCGGATAGTAAAACCATTGATATCATAAGACGTATTCCCTTGGTTTCCGTCTCAGTTTTTTGGCAAACTCAAACTTGATCGGGCATCCGCTGCATTCAAAGTGTTCGTAGAATTTGTTATACAAATATGATATATAGGATTCCCTTACCAAGCGGGGCGCGTTTGTCAGAATTTCAAAAACAGGGGGTTTGAGGCTTTTTTGGGCCATGCGGTAGAAAATCACGAATTTTTTTCCAGCTGGATGAGGATGGCTGTCTGTTGCAGTGAAAAGAAAGGAGGAAAGTTCTTCCCGGGAATATTTACGGTTTAGCAGGAGCCAGACCTTATGAGCGGTTTCAAGCAATCGGTCGACGCGTTGCCCGGAACGCGCTGACATTGAAATAATAGGCACATATTTAAGGATTTGCACGGATGATGAAAGGTCGCGTACCAGGGCGTCAAAGGTTTTGGAATCTTTTTCAACCAGATCCCATTTATTTAGTACCGCGATAACTCCCTTGCCCTCGTCGCGTGCATCCGCGATAATTTTCAGGTCTTGTTCTTGGAGTCCCTGGCTTATATCGACCAGAACCGCGGCAATATCACAGCGTTCTATACTTTCCCTGGTTCGCAGGGCGGACATTTTTTCAATATCATCGGAAATATGGGTTGTTTTGCGAAGTCCGGCAGTATCTATAAGACAGTAAATTTGTCCGTTTGACGCGCTCAAATAGGAATCGATAGCATCTCTGGTGGTTCCGGGCATATTGTCGGTAATCATACGGTCTTGCCGGAGAAGAGAATTTACCAGCGTTGACTTGCCAACATTTGGCCTGCCGATCAACGCAATTTTTATTGCAGAATCAGATTGCAAAACAGCGGTTTCCAATGGAAGCAAATGAATGATTTTGTCCAGAAGGTCGCCGATGCCCTTGCCGTGCATGGCAGAGACTGGAACAGGTTCGCCAAAACCCAGGGACATGAAATCGTATATATCAGCCTCATGGGCGGTTTCTTCCACTTTGTTTGCCACGAGAAGTACTGGAATGTTCTTTTTCTGAAGGTCGTGAGCGATAGCCTGATCAGTATCAGTTGGACCTGCCTGACCATCTACTAAAAAAACCACAAGATGGGATGATCTGATGGCCTTCTTTACCTGTTCCCTGATTTTTGCTTCAATATTTCCCACTTGTTCGAAGACAATACCTCCGGTATCGATTAGTTGAAAGGACCGGCCATTCCAATCAGCTGCCTGCGTCTGACTGTCCCGCGTTGTACCGCTTTTTTCATCTGTAACCGCACACGGTCTTTCAAGGATACGGTTGAAAAGCGTGGATTTGCCTACATTTGGCCTTCCAACAATGGCGATAATTTGTAACTGTTTGTCGTTCATAAAAGTAATTAGGTTTATATAAAGTAAAATATAGTTGAAGGCATTGAAAATGTCAACACTTAATAAGTGCTTGATTAGGCAAATAGCGCAACAGATAGAAAATAAAACAGCTTAGAGCAATCTAAAGCTTTGGATATACCATGTATTCCAAGGGATCGTAAAGCTTGGCTTTTTTAAAACCCTTGAGCCGTCGCATGCAGGCATCGCATTCGCCACAAGCAATATCGTTGTTTTTGTAGCAGCTCCAGGTAAGGTGCAAGGGCAAACCCATGTCTTGAGCCTGTTTCACGATGTCGGACTTTTTTAATGAAATAAGGGGGGTTTCGAGGGATATTTTAACGTCGGGCCTTGTACCTTCGGATATGACTTTGTTCATGGCTGCAAAATAGTTTTTTGAGCAATCCGGATAGCTCAATTCGCCCCCTTCATTTGCACCAAAGAAGATTTTATCGACCCCGATTACTTCGGCCCATGAAACAGCAATTGCAATACAATGAGTGTTTAAAAATGCGACGTACGAGGTGGGTATTTTCTTGTTTTCCCCATTGGCCAGGGCAATATTAATATTTCTGTCCGTGAGGCTTGAGCCTCCAATCTCCTTAAGATATTTTATTGAAGCAACAAGGCGCTTTTTTACCTTAAAATATGACGCCAGATCTTTAAAAGCTTTTAGCTCACGCTTTTCGACTTTTTGGCCATAGCTTACATGAAGAAAAAGCGGGTTGTACTTTGCCGCAACCAATGCAGCGGTGAGGCAGCTGTTTATCCCTCCGCTGACAATGACCAACACGTTCTTTTTTTTCATGCAAATCCTTTCATTTTATCTGCCCTGAAGCATTCTTATATTCTCACTGTGCCAAAATCCTTCAGTTTTTCGGTTACCAATGCCTTTATTTCAGCGAGTCGCTGCTGTGATTTTGCCTCGAACCTGAGTACTAGGATGGGTTGAGTATTGGAGGACCTGATGAGTCCCCATCCATCGCCAAACAGAATACGGACCCCATCGGTGGTGATGGTTGTATAATGCGTTGAAAAATATTCAACCGCCTTCTTTGCAATGACGAATTTTTCGGCATCGTTTGCGCATTCGACCCTGATTTCTGGCGTGGAAAAATAAACCGGAAGGGCTTTTCTAATGGCGCTGAGCTTTTCATTCCTCTTGTCGATGATCTCCATGAGCCTCAGCGCGGCATAGATAGCGTCATCGTATCCGAAATAGCGGTCGCTGAAAAACATGTGCCCGCTCATTTCACCGGCAATGAGTGCGCCGGTCTCGTGCATTTTGTCCTTGAGCAGGGAGTGCCCCGTCTTCCACATGATCGGAACACCGCCGAAGCGCTCGATCTCTTCAGTGAGGGCCTGAGAACATTTTACTTCGAAAATCACTTTTGCGCCAGGCCGTTCGCGCAGCAGATCGAGGGCGTAGATAAGCAGCAAATAGTCGCCATAGATCATTTTACCTTCGTCGTCTATAACGCCTATGCGGTCTGAATCGCCGTCAAGCCCCACCCCGAAATCAGCGTTTACCTCTTGAACCCGGGCAATAAGGTCCTGGACGTTTTTTTCGACCGTTGGATCGGGATGGTGGTTGGGGAAGCGGCCATCAACAGTACAATAGAGTTCGTGCACTTCGTGGCCGAATTCCCTGAAAAGGCGGGCCGCGAAAAGCGCACCAGTGCCATTGCCGGCATCGATAACAATTTTCAATCTTTTTTTGAAAGAGAATTTTGAGCGTAAAAAAGAGCAATAGTCGGGTATAAGATCGTGACGTTCTATGCTCCCTTTTTTCCCAGTAATGAAATGGCCCGATTCTATGATCTTGTATATTTCCTGGATTTCTTTTCCGTATATGGTGGTTTTGCCAACACCGAGTTTGAATCCATTGAATTCAGCAGGATTGTGGCTCGCGGTGACCATGATCATGCCTCCCACATCAAGATGGAAGAGACTGAAATAGGAGACCGGGGTTGGGACCACGCCTATATTGACCACGTTAATTCCGGCATCGGCGACCGCATTGCACAGGATGTCGATGAAACGGTTTGTGGATAACCGGACATCACCTCCAATGGAAATTTTCCGCACGCCCTTGTCAATACAATAAACAGCAAAGGCCCTGCCGATATACTCGACAGTTTGGTTTGTCAGGTCTGTATCGACCAGTCCGCGTATGTCGTATTCGCGGAAAATATACGGATTTGTTGATGGCATACTTATTTAAGGGAACACTAAAAATACATATTTTTCTTGGTTATGGCAATTCATTGCTGTGTTTTCACATATATTAGTATTTTTTAAGATAATGGAATTCATTGAAGCATTGAAGTCACGCCTTAGCCGGAATTCCGTGGACACATCCCTGGAAGGTCTCCACGCCTATTCATATGACGCCACACGAAAGTCCTCGTTACCCTGTGCTGTTGTCTATCCCTTGAGCACAAACGACGTGGTGTCTATTGTAAAAATAGCTCATAGGTTCGGCGTTCCCATTGTTCCTCGCGGGGCAGGGAGCGGCCTTACCGGAGGCGCGATTCCAGTACCCGGTTGTATACTTATGAGCTTGGAAAAGATGAACAACCTATTGCGCATTGACCAGGAGAACACTACGGCGATTGTTGAACCGGGAATCGTAAATTCCGCTCTTCAGGCCCGCCTTGCTCCGGCAGGGTATTTTTTCCCCTGCGATCCGGGAAGCGCCGCATTTGCGTCTATTGGCGGAAACATTGTTGAAAACGCGTGCGGCATGCGCGGCAGGCACTTTGGTTCGTGTTACAGCCAGGTGAAGGGGCTTGAATATGTGGGCGCTGACGGGGCGGTCGTATCAACAGGATATTTTTCAAGCGGTACCGGAAGAATTTTGCAGGCCCTGTTATGCGGATCAGAGGGAACACTTGGTATTGTTGTCAAGGCCGCGCTCACTATTCTTCCTATTCCCCGCGATTTTACAACGGCGCTGCTTTTTTTCAGGGAAAAACGTGTCTGCTTTGACTATGCCCTTGGCGTATACGAGAAAGGACTCCTTCCCTATTCCCTTGAATTTATCGATGGGGAACTTCTACGACTGCTGACCGTCTCAAACCCCGTGTTTCGGAAAGAGGGTTGTGAAGCGCTCCTGTTACTTGAAGCGGGCGGGGACGCGGAACCCTATCATGCGCTGGCCCGGGACCATGTTCCACAGGAAATCGTCATTGCAAAAGATAGTAAAGAACGCGCTGCGTTCTGGGAATTCAGGAATTCCGTGTCGCCGTGTCTTTATACTATTGCCCCGACAAAAATAAACGAGGACATTGCCGTACCTCTGGAAAAGGTGCCTGAGTTTGACGCTTTTCTTACGGATTTGGGGACAACATCGTCCCGGGTAAGAATTCTAACTTTTGGGCACATCGGCATTGGCTGTTTTCACTCTAATTTCATGTTCGACGGGACTGACCCTTTGGCTGTAGTGGAGGCAGAGGACCTTGTACGCAGGGCCATTCAAAAAGCCGTTGCCCTTGAAGGAACCATATCGTGCGAACACGGCATAGGGTTGAGCAAGCGGGAATTTCTACCCATTGAACTGCCTCCGGAATCGATCAGGTTCCATGCCGCGATCAAGCGGGCGTTCGATCCCAGCGCTATATTCAATCCAGGCAAGATATTCTTGCCAACGGAGTCCTCATGATCGACCGGGCGACCATAACAGTAACGGCCGGCAATGGCGGCAACGGGTGCGTGGCTTTCAGGCGGGAAAAGTATATTCCAAAAGGCGGCCCTTCGGGAGGCGATGGTGGAGACGGCGGTAATGTTTTTGCCGTTGGACACAAGGACGTGAATACGCTTATTAATTTCAGGTATAACCAGCTTTTTGAGGCAGGCAAGGGAGAACATGGCAAGGGATCGAATATGTATGGAAAAGACGGCCAGGATGTTTTCATTCCCCTGCCCCTTGGCACTGTCATTATGGACCAGGAGCGCAGAATCATATGCGACATGCAGAACCATGGTCAGACACTGCTGCTTGCCGAAGGAGGCAAAGGCGGCAAGGGAAACACACACTTCAAGTCATCGATACGGCAGGCGCCGCGTTTTGCCACACCGGGCAAACCGGGTATTGAACGAAAGATCATCCTTGAATTGAAGCTGATCGCTGATGTTGGTCTTGTCGGCGAGCCAAATGCAGGAAAATCAACACTTCTGTCCAAGATTTCCAATGCCCATCCCAAAATTGCGGATTATCCCTTTACGACCCTTGAGCCGCACCTGGGAATTGTGAAGGCCGGGGATGATTTCAGTTTTGTAGTGGCCGATATACCAGGGCTCATCGAAGGCGCGCATGACGGAAAAGGGCTCGGCCATGAATTTCTGCGCCACATTGAGCGGACCAAGGTGCTAGTGTATCTTCTGGATTTGGGTGCAGCACAGCCCCCTTCAGTGGTATTGCGCAAGCTCCGGAACGAATTAAAGCTATACAATCCGGCCCTTCTTTCCAAGCCCAGCCTAATTGTCTTGAACAAAACAGACATTAAAAAGGGCGCTGGAGGCATCCGCGCTTCAAAAAAACGCCCGGTCCTTGCGATTTCAGCCCTCAAAGGCATTGGTCTCCAGAAACTTATATTTGCCATCAAGGACACACTCAATGTATCAGCATAGCACCACATTGCTCCATACGTATACTCCGGCAACCATTGAGGAGCTTTCCGCTGTTTTTTTAGAACAATTCAACAAGAAGCAGCGGTTTATCACAACATACGAACCTCTGGGCGGGCAACACGGAAACGCCAACGCTGTTTCGCTAGAAAGCCTTTCCGCCATTTCTTTGGTCGATCGCGTGAACAGCTCGCTTACCTTTTTTTGCGGAACGCCTGTCGCGGACATACTTCACGAATTGGAACATACTCCGTATTATACTACGCCCTTTGATGTATTTGAACCCAACCTTCGCGCGGGGTATCTTTTTTCACACAAACAGGTATTCAGCAGCGATATGGTGTACAATATGCTTGTGGTTATGCCCGATGGCAAGCAGATTTCGCTTGGCAGCCGCGCCTATACAAGCGTCGCGGGTTACAATGCAATGGATGTTTTTATCGGGACAAAAAACACGGTCGGCGTACCAGTTCGATTTACCTTGAAACTTTTTCCCCGAAGCCACGCACCAAACCATATGATAAACCTTTTTTCAGCCGGAGCGGATGACGGAAAACCACTGACCGATGCGGAACGGAAAATCATATTGAACCTGAAAAACATCTACGATCCGCTCAATCTCCTTAATACGCGAGACACCTGATGCGCGAATCCTTAATCAAGCAGACTAACGTCTGCTCAAAATGCGGAAAGTGCAGAAGCGTGTGTCCCACGTTTGCCGAGGAGAACAATGAACTCGCGGTGGCGCGTGGACGCATCCATCTTGCCTGCGCGAGCGCCATGGGCGACCTCCCTGTTTCTGCGCGCCTGAAAACACAGATTACCAGCTGCCTGGTCTGCATGAGATGCAAGGAGCATTGTCCCAACAACATTGACATTGAAGACATCATCGTGGAAGCGCGGCGAAAGATCAAAGACTCACTCGACGATTCGTATATTGAATCGTTTATCATGAAATTCCTGGTAAGCAAGCGCCGACCGCTTTTTTTAGCCGCAAAAATGATGGGGCTATCGACCAAGGCGATACGCGTTTCCGGCCTGGAAGGGCTTTACCGCAATGCCTTGGCGCTTATCAGCGTGGATAAAAAAAGGAAACTTCCCTCTTTCCAGTCAAAGAACTTCCAGACGCTGTTCGGCGGGGAGCATACCGCGCCCGGAAACACGCGGAAGGTACTCTATTTTCCCGGCTGTTCGGTCACTTTGAGCCTGCTGCATCTGGGCAGCGCTACGATAAAAGCGCTTATGCGGAACAATACCACTGTGACTGTCCCGGAAATTGGGTGCTGTGGAATGCCCGTCTATATCTCCGGCAATATTGAATTGGCGCAAAAAATCGCACTTGAAAACATCGCAATTCTGAAAGAAAGAGGGTGCGATACCATTGTGACCTCGTGCGGATCGTGCGGGCACATGCTGAAAAACGTATATAAAAAACTTCTTGGCGATACGGTCCATTCATTCAGGGTCCTCGATATTTCAGAATATCTAGCCGAGACCGGATTTGTTCCCGGTCCTGCTGCCGTGGAAAAAACAGTGACGTATCACGATCCGTGCCATCTTCGACGAGCCATGAAGGTGTATGAACAGCCACGCATGCTTTTAAAGAGCATCCCCGGCATCAATTATGTTGAAATGGAGTCGCCTGACACCTGTTGCGGTTCGGGAGGCTCTTTTTCCCTCAAATATTATGATCTATCTCAGAAAATCAGAGAACACAAACTGCATATGTTCCTGCGCACAAAGGCCGGTACGCTTGCCACGGGCTGTCCCGCGTGCATTATGCACCTCGATGACGGTTTTTACGGGCAAAAAATATCCGCTAGCATAGTCCATCCCATTGAACTGCTTGCAAAAACATACGAGTAATTTGTATCTTAGTTGGTCATGTTTGATGATCACGACAGGTTTCTCAGCAAAAACAACGCGCTTGCCCGCGGTTACGCACTTGCCGGAACTCAAGACAAACTGCAGAAAAAGTTCGGCGCCGAGGCAGACGTCCCCCAGAGCATGTCCTGCTTCAACTGCAAAAAAAAACACAAATGCCTTGAGTTTAAGGCAAAGAGCACGGGCGGCAGCGCCGGAGCGGTTTCCATCTCAAGCGACATGAGTTTTATCTGTGACCGTTACGAACCGGTCCCCATTTCAAAAAAAGAAAAGTCCCTCTCGTCCCAAGAGGTCAAAAGTATCATGAAAGCCGCAAAGAAGGGTCGGCTATAGACATATGGCCCATCTGGTCCGCAGCTCAAAAACGTTTTATGGCGGCGTACATCCAGCGGAATACAAAGGCGCTTCCGAACATCTTCCCATTGAAATTCTCCCTCTGCCACATAAAGTGGTGTTACCGCTTTCACAGCATCTTGGCGCTCCTTCGGCTCCCTGCGTAAAAGTCTCCGATACGGTAAAAACAGGACAAAAGATAGCGGACGCGGCGGGTTTTATTTCAGTGCCCCTGCATGCAAGCATCACGGGAACAGTTACCGCAATAGGCGCATTTCCCCACCCAAACGGACGACGCATGGAAGCCATCGTCATTGAAGGAAACGGCACGGACGAAAAGGAACCGGCAATGTCCATGCATGATCCTTTGTCACTGGATAACTCGCCCCTCAAACAAGCGGTTATTGCGGCTGGTATCGTAGGACTTGGCGGCGCCGCTTTCCCCACTCATGTAAAACTCTCGCCTCCAAAGGAAAAGACGCTTGATCTTCTTATCATCAATGGATGCGAATGCGAACCTTATCTCACGTGCGACAACCGGATCATGATTGAGCAGGCGGACCGGATTGTCGAAGGCATCAGGCTTCTTAAAAAGATACTATGCCTCAAAAAAGCGGTGGTGGGCATTGAAAACAACAAGCCGGAGGCAGCGCAATCACTGGCTAAAGCCAGCGCCGCTGATCCGGAAATATCTGTTATCGTCATAAAAACAAAATACCCGCAGGGAGGGGAAAAACAACTCATCAAATCGCTGACCGGCAGAGAAGTCCCTCCCCCCCCCGCCCTTCCAATGGACGCTGGCGTGGTCGTTCATAATGTTGCCACCTGTATCGCTGTCCGCGACGCTGTTGTTGACGGGACCCCCTGCTACCAAAGGGTGCTGACCGTGAGCGGCGATGCTATTGCAACGCCAAAAAACCTACTGGTGAGAAATGGAACGTTGCTTTCAGACATTATTGCATTTTGCGGCGGAACCGCCCCAAATCTGAAGAAAGTCGTTATCGGCGGTCCCATGATGGGTATTGCCGCTGTCACTATCGACGTTCCCGTACTGAAAGCCACATCGGGGCTGCTTTTCCTGTCTGAAAAATGCGCCATATCCTACGCGGAAAGCAGTTGCATACGTTGCGGAAGTTGTGTCCGCGCCTGTCCCATGGGACTGGCGCCAAGCACACTCTGCGGCTTGGTCAAGAAACGGCGATGGGATTCGTTAAAGGAAGAGGGGGCGCTCGAATGCATTGAATGCGGGTCGTGCGCTTACAGCTGTCCAGCGCGTATTCCGCTGGTTCAATACATTAAAATCGGGAAAGCGGAACTGAATGCCAGAGCCAGAAAAAAGTGAACCAATAGCATTGCTTGCCGTGGGGCCCTCACCCCATCTGGCGCGTAGCGATGATACACAGCGCATCATGCTGTCCGTTGTTATTGCGCTTGTCCCGGCAATAGCGGCAAGCATCGTGTTCTTCGGTTTTGATTCGATTCGTGTATTGGCGCTTACCATTGCCGCCTGCGTTGTCTTTGAGAAGGTATTCCTCAAACTGTTTAAAAACGAGGGGCGTATAGACGATTGGTCCGCGGTGGTAACGGGCATTCTTTTAGCGTTCAATCTTCCTGCGTCATCACCATGGTGGCTTATTCTTACAGGATCCCTAGTCGCCATGCTTCTGGGAAAGCATATTTACGGCGGCCTTGGCCACAATCCCTTCAACCCAGCTTTGATAGCGCGCATTTTCCTTCTTATATCCTGGCCAACTTGCATGACTTCATTTCCGAAGACACGATTTATGGCCGATGGCATCTCTTCGGCAACGCCGCTTGGTATTCTGAAGACAGACGGGCTTGCCAAACTCCAGGCTTCGCTTGGAGGCAGTCCTTTTAACCTGGCTTTGGGCAATGTCCCCGGTTCTCTTGGTGAAATTTCAGCGCTGGCAATTTTTATAGGCGCACTCTATTTGTTCTACAAAGGATATATCCGCTGGCATATACCCGCGGCATTTATTGGCACGGTCTTCGCCTTCACGGGAATTTTTTATCTTGCCCAGCCGGAAACATACGCATCACCGGTTTTCCATGTTTTTGCAGGTGGACTTTTTCTGGGCGCTTTTTTCATGGCAACTGACATGGTTACCACCCCCATTACCTCAGCAGGCATGCTGCTTTTTGGTTTTGGGTGCGGACTCATCACATCGGTTATCCGGCTCTGGGGCGGATATCCTGAAGGCGTCGCGTTTTCAATTCTTATTATGAATGCGTTTACACCGCTCATAGATAGATATGTCAAACCTGCACGATTCGGGAAAATAAAAAGCAGAAAACCATGAAAGATACTGTCCGTTATATAACTGTTCTTGCGGTGATCTGCGCCACAGCGGCGGGTTTGCTGGCATATGTTAACCAGAAGACCCTAGGTCCCATTGCAGCGGTCAACAACCTGATAAAAGTTAATGCCATACGCGAAGTGCTTGCCTCGGCCATTCCCGACCTTCAGCTTGCAGCCAATCCCGACTCTGACCGTGTTATTTTTCACATACCAGACAGTGAAACCGGAAAAGACAAGGAGATATCTTTCTATCGGGCGCGAAACGCAAGCGGTTCCTGCGCGGGCTATGCGGTTAAAACCGCGTCCCTGGTAGGATATGCGGGCGCCATTAGCCTCATGGTCGGTCTTTCACTTGAAGGGAAGATTACCGGAACCTGTGTGCTGGAACAGAAAGAGACCCCCGGACTTGGAACAAAAATTAAAGATGTCCTTTTTTCGGGGCAATTTATCGGACTTGTACGGGCAGGCAGCGACATCAAGATAAAGAAATTCGGCGGTTCCATTGAATCGGTCACCGGCGCTTCGATCTCAAGCCATGCATACACAGCAGCGGTCAATGAAGCACTGAAATTATACGAAAAAAAACTTAAAGGACAACAGTAATACCCATGTCACGCATACGGACGCTTACGAACGGCATTGTACGTGAAAACCCGCTTTTTGTCATTGTGCTGGGCTTATGTCCGTCGCTTGCGGTAACCACTTCAGCCCAAAATGCGCTGGGTATGGGGCTTGCGTTTACCTTTGTTCTTCTTGGTTCCAATATTGTGATAGCGTCGATAAAAAATGCGATCCCCAACCAGATACGGATTCCTTGTTTTATAACGGTGATTGCCACCTTTGTGACCATCGTAGACCTGGTCATGAAGGGATACTTTTATGAACTATACAAGAGCCTGGGCATTTTTATCCCGCTTATCGTCGTCAACTGCATTGTTCTTGCGCGGGCCGAGGCGTTTGCCAGCAAAAAAAGTATTTTTGATTCACTTTTAGACGCAATCGGCATGGGCATTGGATTTACCTTGGCAATCCTTATAATTGGTTCAATCAGAGAGATACTAGGCGACGGCTCAATTTTCGGCTTCAAGATATTTAAAAACTTCAGCCCGGCGCTTATTTTCATTCTACCGCCAGGAGCGTTTATTACACTTGGATTTATAGTGGCTTTTTTCACCAAATACCTGAAAAAAAAATGATTAAGGCAGGATATGTGAATGACTGAAATACTTCTGATTGTTGTAAGCGCGGTACTGGTTAACAATTTTGTCCTCATGCAATTCCTGGGAATATGCCCGTTTATGGGCGTTTCCCAGAAAATTGAGACTTCGATTGGCATGGGGCTGGCGGTCATGTTCGTCATGACTGTCGCAAACGCGTTGACCTGGAACGTACAGCACTTTATTCTGACTCCATTTGGTCTTCAATATTTAGGCACGGTAAGCTTTATCCTGCTTATCGCCGCTCTTGTACAGCTGGTTGAGATAATATTGAAAAAGACGACCCCCGCCTTGTACCAGGCACTGGGCATCTACCTTCCGCTGATAACCACCAACTGCGCAGTGCTTGGATGCGTTCTGCTTTTTATTAAAAAAGATTATGGATTTGTCGGATCGGTCATATTCGGGCTCAGTTCAGCGTCAGGGTTTACCCTTGCACTGCTTATTTTCTCTGGAATCAGAGAACGGCTGGAATACGCCAAGATACCCGCGCTATTAAAGGGTCTGCCTATAACTTTTTTAACCGCGGGGCTTTTATCAATGGCTTTTATGGGATTTTCAGGTTTGGTGAAATAAAATTATCTATTTTTTAGCTATGGAACAACCACTCATAACAGCTATTTTCGCGCTCGCTTCGCTCGGTATACTTTCCGCTGCGGGATTAGGTATTGCCGCGCGATATTTTTCCGTTGTTGAAGACCCTTTGCTGTCAAAAATCGCTGAAGCGCTTCCTGGCGCGAATTGCGGTGCGTGCGGGTTTCCCGGATGCGTCAATTACGCTCACGCCATACTCGGTAATAAATCCGACATAAATTTATGCGCACCCGGCGGAAACGCGACGGTTGAGAAGATTGCCGCCCTGCTTGGAAAAGAAGCCTCTGTGAAAGAGCGTGAGGTGGCCCGGGTCCGCTGTTTTGGACATTGTTCCGCTGTCGTGTCCCGGAGCGCTTATACCGGCGTCCAGACATGCAAGGCCGCGGACCTGCTCAATGGCGGTCAGAAGGAGTGTTCCTACGGCTGCCTGGGATTAGGTGATTGCGTAAAGGCCTGTCCTTTTGGCGCCATGATAATGGGTGAAAACGGGCTGCCGTCCATTGATGAGGAAAAATGCACTGGATGCGGCATTTGCGCGCTGGAATGCCCCAAGCGCATCATTACACTTGAAAAAAAGAAGAACCGTGTTATTCTCAAATGTTCCTCGCCCGAAAACGCGCGGGTTGTCCGTAAGGCATGCGCCGTAGGATGCACTGCGTGCGGATTGTGCGCCAAATCGTGTCCTCATAAAGCGCTTTCCATGCAAAACAATCTTCCCGTGTGGGATTGGAGCATGTGTGAAAATTGCACCACCTGTTCGGAAGTGTGTCCGCGCGACATCATTTTCTTTGACGGGGCGCCCATTCCAAAAGCTAAAAAAAAGTCTGAAAGCTGATCCATGTCAATGGTGCAGCGGGGTGTTGTCTCTGAAATCCATCCAGACCATTATGTGATTACTGTTATACGTCATTCAGCATGTTCTACCTGCAGCACAAAAGGCGCCTGTGCGGAATCAGAACAAAAACCTCTCCAGGTGCACGTGGGCCGCTCTGGCAGCGACAGGTATGAAAAGGGTGAGTGCGTGGACATGCACATGGGGGCTTCCAAGCTTATTTCAGCGACGTTTCTTGCGTATATACTGCCTTTGATGCTTATGCTTTTGGCTTTGTTCCTCTCGGGTATTTTTATTTCAGGCGTTTCAGACGGCGTACGTTCGGTCTGGGCTTTTTTGGGTCTTGCGGCGGGTTTTGTTTTGTTGCGCATACTGCATCCCCTTATGCGGAAACGCAGAAGTTTTGAAATCACTCTCTCGAAGGCAGTGGAACAGTTTCAATCCACTGTTTGAACTTCGGCATCTCCAGGGGTTTGGAAAATACCGCATCAGCATCAATACCCTGAACTTTTTCTCCCACATATAGCTGATTAAAAGTTCCGGAAATAACAACAAGTACCATATTCTTCAATTTGGGGTCTTCTTTGATTTTACGTATCATTTCATGGCCATTCATCCGGGGAAGATTCAGGTCAATGATAACAATATCCGGGATCTTTATTTTGGCTATTTTTAATCCATAAATGCCATCAACTGCTACAGTTACGTCACATTCATTTAGTATTTCAGACATAAGCTCGCACAAGTTCTTGTTGTCTTCAACTATGAGAATATTCCGTTTCATATTATTAAAACATAGGTCAATTACCAAACCCGATGCAAGTGTTTAGTAAAAAGACATATCATATTTAAAACAGGCCTATTAGATGGTTTTTGGCACAGAACCTAATCATGATCGATGTATAAGCGGACATTTTCCATGAATTCTTGGAATGTATTGCTGCGTAGCGCCTGGGTCCTTAAATGGGAGCAGCCGGCTTTGCCACGGAGAAACCTGACCGCCATCTGCTTGCCTTTTCCAAGGATTGCCTGTGCGTGGAGGCCTTCGTTCCTGAGCAATTCAGCATAACGCGGAAACATCGCGTATTTAAAATCCAGAATGGAAGCCTCTGGCTTTCCAGCCCTGTGTGCAATGATTTTTCTGAATATCCATGGATCAGAAAGCATGCCGCGGCCTATCATTACAGCTGGTACGCCGGAAGAACCGACGCGGTCATCATAATCCTCAGGGGTTTTTATATCGCCATTCCCGACAACGGGTATGGTCAACCTCTCCCGTACCCTGCCGATCAATTCCCAATCAGCCAGTCCTTGGAACCCTTGTTCTTTTGTCCTGCCGTGCACAGTGAGCAGATCCGCCCCGGCCTGTTGGACAATATCAGCGACTTCGAAGCAGTTGATTGTATCCTGGCTCCATCCCAGCCTGATTTTCACCGCCACAGGGATAAATACCGCCGCCTTGACAGCTGCTATTATCTCTCCAATTTGTTCGGGCTTTTTCAGGAGCTCGGCACCGCCGCCTTTTTTAACAATCCGCGGCGCAGGACACCCGCAATTGATATCAACGACATTCGCCCCATGCTCTTGCGCCATGCGCGCGCCTATTGCCATTCGTGAGGGGTTTGCCCCGAAAATTTGAATGGCGTAGAGCGTTTGCGAATCTTCCGGAGATTTTTCCATGAGTCTGAGCGTGGGTCTGTTAAAACGCGTCATTCCTTCGACACTAACGAACTCTGAATAGTACAAGCCAACACAGCCAGGATTCAATTCCCTGATGAATTGCCTGAAGGCCCTTCCCGTAATGCCGGACATGGGGGCCTGAATGAGCGGAGGGTCAATCACGACGCCATCGCGTATTTTAAGCGGCGTACACATGCCATTAAATATAATTAATAGTTATATTCTAATTGAGAATGGAAAAGGTATTTAACGCGTTGCGCGGCCCCAAGGAAGCGCTGGGAATCACCACCAACGATTTCAGGATACGAAGATGTAACAACCGGTGCATTTTCTGCTTTGTCGACCAGATGCCTCCAGGGTTGCGAAGGACCCTCTACATCAAAGACGACGATTTCAGGCTCTCTTTTCTGCATGGGGCCTATATAACCGCGACAAATTTATCGCGGAAGGACATTGACAGGATTTTTACCTATAAAATTTCACCGCTCTATTTTTCCGTGCACGCAACAGACCGCGCTATCCGGAATGCATTATTACGCAATCCCCGGGCGCCCGACATCATGGGACTGCTGATAAAATGCGCTGAGAAAAGGATTGGATTCCATACTCAGATAGTCTGTTGTCCGGGAATAAACGACGGCCCCGTTCTTCGCAAGACCATTCAGGACCTTGCGCTTCTTTATCCTTCGCTGCTTTCAATCGCCGTGGTGCCGGTTGGTCTCACACGTTTCAGGAAAAACAACGATCCGGTGCAGCCGGTCACCGCGTACCATGCCCGGCGGATTCTCGCCATTGTACATGCGGCACAAAACAAGATACGAAGCGCGCATGTTCCCAATTTTCTTTTTGCGGCCGACGAACTTTATATCGCCGCCCATCACACGCTGCCGCCTTTTCGCCACTACCGGGATTTTCCCCAGTTTGAGAATGGCGTTGGCATGATGCGCTCATTTATCACTGAACTTACCAGGCATATCAAGACTATTCACCGAAGATCATCTCCGCAAAGTCGGATCGGCATTATTACGGGGACATCCGCGGCTCCGTTTCTTGTCCCGCTTTTTTCCCGTTTTGGCCGCAAGACCGGACATGTTTTCCGGATAATTCCGGTGCAAAACAGGCTCTTCGGCCCTTCAGTGACAGTGACAGGGCTCTTGACCGGCGTGGATATGCTCGCTGCCGCATGTACGCTTCGCCACGAACTAGACCTTGTCTATATTCCTCCTAATTGCCTGAACCAGGACAATCTGACCGTTGATGGATACACGGTAAAACGCATGTCCGGAATCCTTGGCTGCCCGGTACGGTCCCTTTCTGACTTCGGGGAACTATCATGAAGGAAGTACGTCTCAACCGATTTCTGGCATCGTGCGGGCTTGGTGCACGCCGTCAGTGCGAACGGTTCATCGTACATGGTCTGGTTCAAATCAACGGCCAGACAGTTACGGAGCTCGCGACTAAAGTTGATCCTGAGACAGACAGTGTCACTCTGCGCGGAAAGGACCTGAAACCAATTACTTCAAGCATACACCTGATCCTTAACAAACCTGCCGGATATGTTGTTTCGTGTAAAGGGTTTGGTGAAAAAACAGTCTTTGACCTTCTGAAAGGCATGCCAGCGACCCTCAGATATGCTGGACGTCTGGATAAGGAAAGCGAAGGGCTGCTTTTTTTCTCAACAAACGGGGAGCTTGTAAACATGCTTACGCATCCCCGGTATAATATGGGCAAAATATACTTAGTCACCCTTGATCGGACCCTCAACAGGAAAGAACTCGACATATTCCGCAAAGGAGTGCCTCTGGACGATGAATTGACCATGCCCGCCCAGATTGACCCCCTTTCGGACACGCAACAATGCTACCGGGTCATTATTCATGAAGGGAAAAACAGACAGATCCGGCGGATGATGCAATATATTGGTTCTCAGGTACTTAGGCTCCAACGTGTCGCTTTTGGGCCACTGCATCTTGGCAATTTGCCAACCGGAGCATTCCGAAAGTTAAACAAAAATGAAATCTACAAGTTGAAGCGAAATTTAAACCTTGCTTGTTTGTAAAGTTTTACCCATTAACTACCGATATCTTCTATTGTCATGAGAACAAGAATGCGCGCCTTTGCGGTATTATTTTTCTGCGTCCTGGTTTTTGTCACAGGGGCCAAGCTGCGCCTTCCTACGGCATTGAATATTCCGACAAGCGATATTCTGTACAATCGCCAATATTCATTGGCGATAAAGTCCAATTTATTTTCCTACAGCCAGACTGACGACCCTGCGAACATGAAGATCTGGTACATGCCGTCCATTGAAGCCAGCGCGGGCATTAAGAACCGCGTTGAGTTCGGCGCCGGCTATGCGGGCGGTCCCACGCTCAATTTCAAGGCCCTGCTTCTTGATGAAGGAAAAATAGAATACCTTCCTTCTTTTGCCATTGGCGCAAAGGACATTATGACCTCGGCCGAGGCCCATATGTTCGGACTGGAGCAGGCGGATACGCTTAAAGCCATGGCAAATTGCGCTTTTATCGCCATGGGAAAAAGTTTCGAACAGTTCGGCACGCGCTTGCATCTTGGAACCATGACCAATTTTGGTTTTGATACGGAGCGTTTTTCCATTTTTGCGGGCGCAGAAGTGTATCTTGGCGGAGGATTCTACGTGACATACGAAGGCTTTCAACGTTTTGGATCATTCCACCAGTTTTTTACCGTCTCATGGATATATGATAAAAAATTTCTGGTAAGCGCTGGAATTTCTGAACTACGGCAGGCTTTTCTGGGCGATGGCAAATTCGGTCTTTTCTCGGACAAGTTTGCCCAAAGCAACGGGTATGGAGTTCCCGGTATCCGTTTCTCTCTTGTCTATTGCGGTTCCCCTTCGGGCGCGGATGCGTCGGGCATACGCGGCCTTGAGGACGAGGTAAACGACCTGAAAAAGAGTATTGACGCGATCAGAAAAAAGAGCGCTGACAACGATATAAAAGTGGACAATATCGAGAAACAACTTGGCGGGCTCGAAGAGGATTTTATCGCCCTGACATCACGCGGATCGTCCGATCGTCAAAAAGACTATAAAGTGGTCATTTCCGAACAGTTGAAATCCATAGGCGATCTGGTTGAAACCGGTCAGGGCGCATACGATGCAGAGGAAGTTTCCTCGCACACGAAAAAGATTGTCGAATACAAGGAATTCGCCCTTCCCTCCCTTAGCGCAATAATCCGGAACCCGAAGGCGAACCCGGTCATGGTTTCGCTGGCCATCCAAATGGTAGGTGAAATCGGGAACAAAAAATCGCGCCAGATGCTTCTGCGGCTCCTCGACTACAAAGAATCAGCGTTAAAAATTGATGCGCTCATTGCCTTGGGAAAGTTACGGGACAAAGCGGTTGTGAAAGACATTGAAGCGCTTTTACAGGACACGGACGAAGCGGTTGTTCTTACGGCACAGGAAGTTATCTATAAATTAACCGGCGTCAAACGCGCCGCGGGAACCAAGTCGGAGCAGAAGATAACGACCGATTCCATACCTGAACTTGACCAGGAAATCCCGGGAAACGAAGACACTGAAGCCCCTCTGGAAGCGGATACCGCCAAAACCAATATACCTGAAGCCAAACCAGCGAAAAAACCGGCGCCATCCCCTGGTCCGGCCAAGAAGTAGTAACTGCATTCAATCGCGGTTCACAGCATACCTGCACACCAGCCCGTTTTCCATGGTGCAATAGGCAATTCCCTGATTCACCACAAGTGAGATGATACGTCCGATCGTCCGGATACTTTTCCGGTAGTCGCCGGTCGCGGCCGCATAGATGCTGAGCGATCTGCCGCTTGCAAGGATAAGATTTCCCTGGTCGTACACAATCTGGTCTGATGCACCCGCCTCATTTTTCCGCACCCACTGTTTGTCGCCGGTTTCGAGGGAAAAAGCGGCAAAAAAGGAATTGGAAAAATCGACAAAAAGCAGCTGGCCGTCTGATGCAAAAGAGGATGGCTGTGCGCCGCTTCTCATTTCCCAGGCAGGCGTTCCATTGCTGGCAAAAAGCGCTTTCACCGCTCCCGACGCTGTAGGCAGCACAAGCACTTTGCCAAAAAGCGAGGGTGAATAGGTTATTTTATCCGCAATAATCCGCTTGTAGGCCACGAACGGACCGCGTGCGGAGATAACGATACCTTCGAGCCCAACAAAGAGAGGAAGACCGGTTGCGGGAACCACTGGAAAAACCGCCTTTATGCTCTCAAAGAGCTTTTCACGCACCGTTCCAGTCATATAATCAATAAGGTAGCAGCCGTTGTTCCAGGTTCCCGCGAAGAGCGCATCACCATTTCCCGCAAGAACAGTCACCATTCCTTTGATTTCAGTCCGCCAACGTTCCTGGCGCTTCTCAAGATCAAGACAAAAGACAGACTGGCCGGTTGTGCAGAAAAGCTTTCCGTCATAGACATAAGCGGATTGCGCCACATCGTCGTTAGAACGAAGCCGGTATTTCCAGAGAAGCCGGCCTGTTTGTTCATCGAGGAAATTGACTTCGCCCTGGCACAGCGCTACGATGGCCGGTGGTACCCTATAGAGCGGAGAAAACTTGCCGACCGATCGTACCAAGGCAACCCAGTCCGCGCCGGTAAGCGCGCTTATTTTCTGGAACACACCCGCACGTTCCACGGTATCGGCGACCTGCAGAAAACGTTCCCAGGCATCCAAGGCCTCGGTCTTTTTTCCTTCATCCTGAAGTAACGAGGCGTATTGCATGATAAGCCGTTCATCTCCTGGCGATACGTTTTTCAGCGCCTGTTTTATACGCTCTTTTGCCATGCCCAGCATTTGATTCTTCACAAGAAAGTCTATTTCAACCCTACTTCGGGCCAACCGCTCATCCTCTTTTTTACTGTATCGCGCATTGAGTAAAAAAAGACCTTCGTTGTCGGCTGAAAGTGCGATATTTTCTCCAACGGCCTGAATGATCATGTTTTCATGTTCGCCTGAAGCAAAATGCCATTGTTCGCGACCGTCACGATTAAAGCAGGTGATTTTGCCGCGTTGGTCAGAGATAGCCATGTAGTCCTCGGCGACAATTAAACTTCCCGGCATTGCCTGGATTGAATAGAGGCTATTGCCGGTTGATGCCTGCATGACGCGTAATTCGCCGGCCTGGTCAAGAATGAAGACTTGGTCGTGCTGGACCCGCATACCAATGGCGGAAGCGGCCAATGTAGCATTCCAGATCATATTTCCTGAAGACATATCAAGGGCATAGACTGACATACCTGCCGCCAGAATGATGAAATTCTGCCACACTAAGGGCGGGCAGGTCGCCTGGAAGGAATTGCGCCATAGCGGTTCGCCTGTGCTTGCTTTTACCATGACAGTTCCAGCCCCGGGAAAGGAATAAACAACATTCCGCTGACAGACCACGGGCTGCTGAAACATGCCCTCTGCCCCTTCAAAAGAGCGCTCCCATCGCGTTTTTCCCGTGGAGATTTGGATGGCAACGGCATTTCTGCCTGAAACAGTAAATACAATGTCTCCAACAGGTTCAGAAAGAGGGCCGGTAATCTGCATGTCCGGAGAAAGGGCGCGTGCAACGCCGTTTTCTTCGCTAAAGAACGTCAGAAGGCCCCGCTCGTTGACCGCAAGGAACCCATTGCCTGAATAGACCGGGCGGATACGATCGTTTATGCCTCGTTTTGCCCAGACCACCCTGCCATTATTTCGCGGGTCAATCAGGACCAAAAAACCATCGGTCAGCGTCGCCGCCAGGCGGGAACCTGCAGCAATCAGGCCATTGATGCTTCCGGTACCAAAGACCCTGCGCCAGAGCAGCAGAGGTGCGGAATCGGAAACAATCGCTTGGGCCTGGGCAATTTCTATGGGATAGGTTTTACTCCCGGTTATCGCCACACAAAAACGGAGCTGGGTGCGGGCCATTTCAATGGCCCACGCATCGTCAGTGAATCCGGAAATAATCTTCTCATACAGTTGCGCTGCTTTGTCGGGCCGTCCGTGTACCTGGAGCTGAAACAGGGCCTCCTCGAGCAGGGAATCAGCGGACTCAACCGGTTCGGCGGAGGACCTTTCCTGCGCAAGAACAAGAACAAAAACGAGGGCCGCGGTTTTTATCATAGGGCTTCGGGACAAAATTTGTATCCAGCTCCCCGGATGCTTATAAATACCTGGGGATTTTCAGGGTTGTTCTCAATTTTCTGGCGTATGCGTACGATAAAATTATCGACAGTCCGGGTAGTTGGATAGACATCGTATCCCCAGACCGCGTTGAGCAGATCGTCGCGGGAAACTACCTCGCCGGCATGGCTGGTGAAGTACCGGAGAATCTCGAATTCCTTTGCGGACAATTCGATGGTCTCATCGTTTTTTTGCGCCTCGTATTTCTTGAAATCAACGTAGAGAGCGCCTTTGCGAAAAATATCGTTTTTCTCTTCATCTTTCCGTAACCTTTTAAAGACCGCCTTTATTTTTGCCAACAACTCCATGAGACTGAAAGGTTTGACCATGTAGTCATCAGCGCCGGCATTGAAACCCATAATTTTGTCCATTTCCTCCTTTTTGGCCGTCAGCATTATTATGTAAGCGCTGACGCCTTTTTGACGCACCTCGCGGCACACCTGGTATCCATCCTTGACAGGAAGCATAAGATCAAGAACCACCAGATCGGGCAGTGTCCGGACAATGCTTTCCACCGCATCCTGGCCATTGGCGACATGCTGGACAGCGTATCCCTCGATTTCGAGGCTGTCCTTGAGGCCAAGCGCGATTGATTCTTCATCTTCTACAACGACAATGGTTCCTGACATAATCACTTTCTCCTGTTATTTTTCCAAAGGAAAACCGACGACGACCCTCAAACCGCCGTCAGACGGGGACTCGGCCCTTGCAAAGCCGCCATGGTCAGCGGTAATCTTCCGTACAATTGCCAGCCCAAGGCCAGTACCTTTTACGTCCCGCACATGCATATGATCTGATCGATAGAATTCATCAAATATTTTCGATTTTTCGCCGGCCTGTATGCCAATACCCCAATCGCGCACCGCGACAAAACCCCAGCGTCCTTCCCTCCCCGTTTCTATCTCGATGTCTTTTTTTGTGGGCGAATATTTGATCGCGTTATCAATGAGATTGACCATTACCTGGACCACCATGCGCGAGTCGCACCTGACAACGGGATCGTCAGCGGAGGTTTTTCGCTGTACTGCCACATGTTTCTCCTCGATAATAAGCGTAAGGGCGGCAAGCGCCTCCGCCACAAGCGTTTCCAACCCATGCTCGCCGAAATCGTACTTGATGCGGCCGTCTTCAAGGCGCGAAAAATCGAGTATTTTATCAATGAGTATTGACAGACGCTCGCTTTCACGTGAAATAAGGCCATAGTAGGCGGTCTTTTTTTTCTCATCAGTGATTTTACCGCTCTGCAACATGTCGCCGAACATGCGGATGGAGGTAAGGGGGGTTTTCAGTTCGTGCGACACACTGGACATAAAAGAGGAGCGCAGCCGCGTTAAGGCCATTTCCTTGCGGATCGCGAAATAGGCGAAACCAGCGCCGATAAGTATGCTGGTAAGCAACAACGCAAGAAGCGAAAGATACAACAAGCGCTGGTGACGGATGATATCGGTGAACTCGGCCGGGTCGCTGTCAAAGAACGTGATATTGATGAAGGGGAGCCGCTCACTCAGACTCGTCGTGACCGCTATCTGACGCGTGGCATATGAAGAAGGGGGTTTGTTCGTAAAGATACTTCTGCCATCAAAAAAGCTGACATCCATAGCAACGTTTTTTTTCGCGGCAATCCATTGATTCACAAGGCTGATAAGCCAGGAGAGATCGACAACGGCCACTATGGATTTATTGGGTCCATATCCATGCACATACAGTATGGTCGAATCACGGTAGAAGTATCCTGAATCGGGCAGGAGCCGGTTACGGGCATAGGATTCGACAAGTGCTTTTAATTCCAATTCCTTGACAAGGGCGGCTTTCCGCTGTTTGAAACGCGCCAACGTCTCCGCGCTTCCGGGATACGCCGGTAATTCACGTTCGATCTTGCCGGTATAGAAAGTGAATTCCTCAGAAAATATTTCCGCTGAATCCGAGAGCAAGTATTCATAACATTCCAGGAATGCATTACCCGCGGCGTCCGCCTGTCCCTGTTCGGCAAAACCGCGCGCTTTGAAAAAAAAGGCGGCGATCTTGGGCGATAGTGAAACAGGCAAGAAAAAACTGGTTGTGTCGCGCAATACACGGTCGGCCGTTTCCATACACGCTGAAACGCGTCCAGACTTCAAAGCGCTTCGCATAAGACCATTTTTTGCCGTAAGCCGGTTTTCGCCGGACTCAGCTTCAGCGCTGCTGAGAAATTCGGCATACTTGGAATAACTGTCCGTCTTGGCATCATTCTCTCCGGCAAAGAGGATCGCGAGTTGCGGGGAAGGATCGCGAGCAAACGCAAGGGGAAAAAATCTGCGGCTAGGCAATCGGGAAGGATATATGATGTTCTGCTGACGTCCAAGATAATACAGCGCCTGCACTGAAAGATGGTTCGTTTTGCCAAAGTCATCCCTGTCTGCGATTGAGTCCAGGCGCCGCTCAAACTCGTCAAGACGGGTATCGGCGTATTGGACGCAGGAAGAGGCCATTTCACGGTAGTTGACCATCATCTTGTGCTCAAAAACATATCGTTCGTTACGAACAGCGCGTAAACCCAGTATTAAAAGGATAAAACTGGGAAGCGCGATTGCAAGTAATACGGCGGCGACAAGACGCCGGTTCTTATTAAAAACGATCTTTTTCATTGTAAAAAGGGCATCAGAAAAAGGATAGCGATGTATGTCCTGCTCAGATCAAAGAGGTCGAACCCTGCGCTACAGGAGACCACATCATAGAAATTCAGGTCAAGTCCAACGAGAGGCAGAATGGATTTTCCCAAAAGCGGTACTTCAAAGTTGCGTTCACCCTCACCGCCATATTTGATCAGGCTGGATTGGCTAAGGGCCAGTCCAGCGTAGATGCCGGGAGAAAGCAGCCAGTTGTTCTTGCAAAAAACATACTTTGCCGAGAGCGCGTGCATAATCGCCAGCTCATCTACGGCAAGTGTAGAGTCGTTCCGGGAGAATATCTCTCTGCCATAGACAAACTCGATGACCAGGGTACCTACCTGTTTTCTGAGATTGCGCCGCATTTGCAGGGCAAGGCAGCGCATATCAAAGGGCTCGCCTGCATAGGAAAATCCGTATGTGCCAAGACTCGATATAGATGCGGGCCGAATATGGGTGCCGAAAAAATAGCCGAAACCGACGCTTCCCCATCGCGCAGGCGCATTGAAAAACAGGTTCTGGTCTCGTACATCCCTGGCGGAATCAGCATTGTCGAGACGGGCCTGTTCGAAAACGTCCTGGGTGAACAGCTTTTTGCGGACCGCGGCCGCGTTTTTTATTTCACCCGGGGTCACCTTGAAACGTGTGTTATAGACAGACCCGCGAAGCTGGAACTCATCGAATGAAACCTGCTGGCCATTGTAGACAATATAGTTGATTTTATCCGCTTCAATGACAATGGCACGATTAAATTCCTTGGAAAATATTTTCAGAATGACATCTGATTTGCTGATTATTTCGCCTTCGACCGTGGATCCTGTAATGAGCACAACAGTATCAGCGTGCAAGCACAAGACAAACGCCAGGATTGCCAGAATGGCCATATACATGAAAAATACAAAATAAGGACTTGGAGTAGATACTCTATAAATGGCCTATCTTATTAAATTATATTACACTATCAGGTTTTGAAAAAGGCCCGGATAGCTCAGGTGGATAGAGCGCTAGTTTCCTAAACTGGAGGCCACAGGTTCGAGTCCTGTTCCGGGTATTAAATAATCCCGGCCTTGCATGATGTTTTGCAGGGCCGGGATTTGCATGCGAAACCATAGAATCATGAAGCTTTTTATTCCATACACGTTTCTTTTTTTTCTTGCGAGCGTTGGCTTTTGCGCCAACATGACCATTAAAGAGGTTGTTGCGGGCGATCTCTGTATAAACAATTTTGGCGACTATGTCAAACTCCTGGGCGTGGTCTGTCCCGCCCTTGGAGAATCATACGGCAACGAGTCAAAAGAATTCACCACTGCGACGCTTAAAAACAGGCGGATACAGCTTGAATACGACGAGAAAGCCAGAAAAATGGACGCAGAGGGCACCTTCATAGCATATGTATATCTTTTTTGCGACACCTGCGTTTCAGCTTCGTTCGAAGACACCCTCACAAAAGGACAGACCGTCATCTCATACCAAGCGCCGCTTATCAATATTTGCGCTGAATTGCTTGAGCGCGGTCTTGCACGCGCGGACACTGTTTCGCAGTATGCAAGCAAACCCTATTTCAAACATCTTGAGAAGACCGCACGGACAAAAAAGATCGGTATGTGGCGATAGGGACTAAAAAGCGGCTACCTGCACAAAAATAAAAACGACAATGCCGATGGCGCCCGCTGCCAGGAGGGCATATTTTACTTTTCCAGACGAGATTTCTGATTCAAGCGCATGACTGAACCCAGCCGCCTCAAAAGTGACTTGTTCATTTTTCCCATTTTGGACAATGATGGCATAGTTAGAATAGCGCGCAAGCAATGGCACGCCTTTTTTCAGGTTCTTTTGTATAAGCGATACCATGCCTGGAGGCAATGAGGCCAGCACAGGATGGTCTAATGGCACTCTGTATGTTTCGTTCGCGAGTATGCTATCGCGTACCTGGGGATCGATGAAACTGATATTGTAGTTTCCCACTGGAACATCGTTGAGTACAAGGGGGGTCTCCCCTTTTTTCTCGCCATTTACCCATACCTGCAGCGTAATCGCGGTATCGGCGCCGACCGACAAGGTCCCGGTAAAATCAGCCGTAAAGGCAGTGCAGAAAATCCCGAAAAGGGCCAAGCATGACAAGAGCTGTTTTATTGTTTTCATTCGCGTATATAAAAATAATATTTTCTCAACCAATAAACATGGAGAATACAGCACCAGTCAAATTCTTCGCGGCACTCCTGTTCAACGACCAGGATGTTGCGGCACAAACACTCCCTTGCCTGGAGACTGTCTTTGGTCCGCTGGATTTCACCAGTTCTGACACGCCCTTTGACGTCACAGACTATTATACGCCCGAGATGGGATCCCCGCTTTTCCGGAGACTCGTTTCATTTTACCCGCTAAAACTCCCGGACTTTCTTGTTGAGGCAAAACATGCTGGCATGGCTATTGAACGGGAATTTTCAACTTCTGAAGGGAAAAGAACAGTCAATATCGATGCGGGGTACATGGATTTTGACAAGGTTGTTTTGGCATCGACAAAAAAAGGGCCGTATAAAATATATATGACCAAAGGCATCTGGGCGGACATGACCCTGCATTATGAAAAAGGAGCGTTCCTGCCTTTTTCCTGGAGCTTTGCTGATTTTAAAGACGGACGATATGAAAAGGCGCTGCTCAGAGTCAGAGAATTATATAAGAAATCAAAGAGTACGGTCAGGTGAAACGCCCTACCTCATCGGCAAAACATGAGGCGATCTTTTCAACAATACCTTCCGTAACCTTTTCTGAATTGAAATAGCCAAGGCGTATTCTCTGCTTTAAATTATTAAGATAGTGTTGCTTTTCAGTTTCCTCAAGGCCCAGGAATTTACTTTTTTTACCTTCCATGGTATTCCTACTTCCTATTCTTTTTATCGGAAAATAATTGGAAAATCTTTATCTGATTAATACAGGTAACGAAAAGCAGCTTTAACTGGATTGCGTATCTTTTATAATATCAAATGGTTATTGTATTTATTACTTTTTCAGCAATATTGTTGTCTGTAAGTTTTAGTTCCTGATAGATTCTTTCTTTTTCACCATGTTGGATAAATCCATCAGGAAAACCGATCATTTCGAACTTCCTGGTTTCTGACAAACATCCATGTATTGCCTCAAGCACCGCGGTCCCAAACCCTCCCCGTACTGTCCCGGTTTCCAGGGTGAAGATATGGGAATGGGCCTGGGTCAGACTGAGAATGTCGCTATGTGCAATTGGTTTAATAAACCGGCTGTTGACTACTGTCGGGGTTATCCCCTGTTTTTTAAGTATTGCCGCGACAGAAAGCGCCTTCTGTACCATTTCTCCAACCGCTAAAAGAAGCACATCCTTGCCTTTAAGCACAATTTCAGGCATGGGGACAGGTATTTCTTCGTATGGCTCAGTCTGCTCAACGCCCAGGGCCTCGCCTTTTGGGTATCGTATGGCAACAGGTCCTTCAATGCGCAAAGCGGTCCACATCATATGGCGTAATTCATTTTCATCTTTTGGTGACATGATGACCATGTTCGGGATGCACCGAAGATAGGCAAGGTCAAAAGCGCCATGGTGCGTTGGACCATCGTCAGGGGTAAGACCGCCTCTGTCGATGCAAAAAACAACATTCAGTTTTTGAATTGCCACATCGTGAATAATCTGATCAAATGCCCGCTGGAGAAAGGTTGAATAGAGCGCCACCACTGGCCGCAATCCCTGGCTGGCAAAGCCTGCGGCAAAAGTGACAGCATGGGACTCGGCAATACCCACGTCGAAGAACCGGTCGGGAAAAAGTTCCGCAAATTTCTCCAAGCCTGTACCGGCCGGCATTGCCGCGGTGATACCGACAATCGCCTTGTTTTTTTCAGCCAAAGCACAGAGGGTTTTGCCGAAGACCGCCGAATAGGTGGGAATATCGCGTTTTCCCTTTATTTTTCCCGTCTGGGTTTCAAAGGACCCAATGCCATGGAATTTGGGCGCATTTTCCTCAGCCGGCTTGTACCCCTTGCCTTTCTTGGTAATGACATGAATGAGTACAGGACCGCTGATATTCTGGCGGATATTCCTGAATAACGGCACCATTTCCTCGAAATTGTGACCGTCAATGGGTCCAAAATACCTGAACCCCAGGTCTTCGAAAAGTTTACCGGGAAGCACCAGGTGCTTAAGCGATTCATCGAGCCTGCCAACCACATTCCTGATCCCCGAGCCAACGCCTTTGAGTTTTCCCGTAAGTTCCCAGATGTCACTTTTCAGTTTGTTGTATCGCGGATCGGTGAGTATGCGGTTGAGGTACGATGAAAGCGCGCCTACATTGGGAGAGATGCTCATTTTATTATCATTGAGAACAACGGCCAGGTTGGTCTTTAATGCGCCTGCATTGTTGAGCCCTTCGAAGGCAAGACCGCCAGTCATGGATCCATCGCCAATAACCGACACCACATGGAATTTCTCGCCCAAAGTATCCCGCGCTTTTGCAATGCCGAGCGCAACTGAAATGGACGTACTCGCATGTCCCACGTCAAAAACATCGAACGGGCTTTCGCAGGTGCGGGGAAAACCGGACAAACCATTGTGCTGCCGTATAGTGGGAAACTGGCCGTTCCTGCCGGTGATTATTTTATGCGTGTAACACTGATGGCCAACATCCCAGACCAGTTTATCGATGGGCGTTTGATAGACATAATGAAGCGCTATGGTGAGTTCAACCGCGCCCAGGCTTGAGGCAAGGTGACCGCCTGTCTCGGAGATGACGCTGAGAATGCGGTCGCGCACCTCGTTTGACAGCTGGGCAAGCTGGGCAAAGGTGAAGTTCCTGAAATCTTCCGGTGTCTGTATATTTTCGAGCATATGGTTCAATTGATTCGATCAACAATAAAATCGGCCAATTCCTTGAACAGAGAGCCTCGCGCGCCAAGCGGCTGGACGGTTTTTTTCGCCTGCGCAATAAGAAGCCGGGCCTTGCGGTTTGATTTCTCAAGGCCAAAGAGCGCCGGATAGGTGGCTTTGCCCTTTTCAATATCGCTTCCAGCGTCCTTGCCAATCTGTTCGGTGGTGCTGACTATATCGAGGATGTCGTCGATGATTTGGAAGGCAAGACCGATCGCCCTCCCGTAGCGCGTGATGATTGCCATGTCTTTAGCCTTTGCCCCAGCGATAACCGCGCCCATTCTGAGGGACGCGGTGATAAACGCCTCGGTTTTGCGCGTATGGATGAATCGGAGGGTCTTTTCCGTGATGTTTTTTTTCCCCTCTGATTCAATGTCGACCACCTGTCCGCCGATCATGCCCGCTGTTCCCAGGGCGCTGCCGATCTCTTGTACAACAGGAAGCGCCGCATAGCGTCCTAATATCCCAAAGGCATGGATGCACAAGGCATCGCCGGCAAGCACGGCAATGGCCTCGCCAAAGACCTTGTGGCTTGTGGGTTTGCCCCTGCGGAAATCATCGTTGTCCATACAGGGGAGGTCATCGTGGATAAGGGAAAAGGTATGAAGCATTTCAAGGGCGCAGGCAGCGGGATATATGCGTTCTCCCCTGCCGCCAAAGGCCTCAAAAGCGGCTATGGAAAGCGCGGGCCTGATCCGTTTCCCTCCTGCAAAGAGGCTGTAGCGCATGGCCTTGTGGATGGAAACAGGGTATTGCGTAGAAACAGGCAGAAGCCTGTTGAGCCAGGCATCGACCCTCGATGACTTTTCCCGCAGATATTGTTCAAGCGTTTTCTTCATTTTCAAACATATCCAGGGGTTGAGTCTCGTATTCGTCAGGGGCATGCGCTCCCTTTTTTTTGACCAGTTTCTCTATTTTTTTCTCCGCTTCTTCAAGTTTCTTGTAGCAAGCCCGCATGAGGGTGATGCCTTCTTCGTAATATTTGAGAGCGTCGTCGAGGCCCAGGCTCCCGGACTCCATCTCATCGACGATTTTTTCGAGACGCTCGACCATGTCTTCAAATTTTTTCTGCGCCATATGGTGAGTAAATAAATAAATTCAGGACTTCAGTTCAACCCTGCTTACCAGCCGTCCTGTTTTGAGCTGCGTTTCAATGCGACCGCCGATCGCGACCATCGCGGCATCGGAAAGGATACGACCGTCCGCACGCGTTATTGAGTATCCCCGGGTAAGAACGCCCGTGGGGTTTAGAATCTCCAGTTTTTCAACCGCATGGCTGAAGCGTGCACGCGCGGTGTCAAAAAGGCCGCGGAACTGCAGCCCGAGTATTTTCGCCAGATCGTCTATTTTCTGCGAATGTTGTTGGACCAGTTCGAGCGGACGCTGCACCATCGGGCTTTTTGCCGCGTGGTCGATGCGCAGCCGGTAGGCGCTGGCGCAGGCGTGCAGACCCGCGACAATACGGTCGACCCGCGATTTTATCCGCAATACCAGGTCGTCCCTGTTTTGAACAGCGATTTCAGCGGCATTGGAGGGCGTTGAGGCGCGCATATCGGCGACAAAATCGGCGATTGTGTAGTCCACTTCGTGGCCAACGGCTGAAATAACAGGAATTGATGAGGCCGCAATGGCGCGTGCGACACTTTCCTCGTTGAAGGCCCAAAGATCCTCGATAGAACCGCCTCCTCTACCCACAATGAGGACATCGACGTTGCCGTATTCGTTGAATTCCCGGATGCCCCGTGCAATATCGCCAGCAGCGCCATCGCCCTGCACCTGTACCGGATTGACCACAATACCCACGGACGGCATGCGGCGTCTCAGGATTTTGACGATATCGCACAGCGCGGCGCCTGTGCCTGATGTGACAATGCCAATGCGATCGGGAAATTTCGGCAAGGGACGTTTGCGTCCCTGTTCAAAAAGACCTTCATCAGCGAGCTTTTGTTTGAGTTGTTCGAAGGCCACCTGCAACGCTCCTTTTCCAGCAGGCTCCACGGCAATAACATTAAGCTGATAGTTGCCGCCTTTTTCGTATACCCTGACATTACCGAGCACGACCACCGCCATGCCGTCGAGTGGCGCGAATTTGAGGTACTGACGCTGCCGTTTCCAGAGTGTGCAGCGTATCTGGCTGTCCGCGTCCTTCAGGGTGAAATAGACATGGCTGGAAGCCGCGTTGGCCGCAAGGTTTGAAATCTCGCCGGTCACCAGGACCTCGGGAAAGGCGGGTTCTAGCTGTTCCTTGATGCGCCGGGTAAGCTCGGTGACCGTGATTGGCTTAAGCAAATCTCCGCTCCGCTGAAAGCAATGTGTTGTGCAGCAGCATAGTGATGGTCATGGGGCCAACACCGCCAGGAACCGGCGTTATATAGGAAGCTTTTTTTTCACACGATTCAAAATGAACATCGCCCACAAGCCGGTGTCCTGATTTTTTTGAAGCATCGGGCACCCTGTTTGTGCCAACATCGATAATGACCACACCCTCTTTGACCGCATTGCCGGTGATATATTCGGGAACACCCGCTGCCGCAATGATAATATCGGCTGATTTTGTATGCATGAAAGGATCGCGCGTGCCTGTATGCACAACAGTGACCACCGCATTGCACCCTGCTTTTTTCTGGACCAGCATATTTGCCAGCGGTTTGCCGACAATATTTGAGCGTCCCACTATGACGACATGCTTTCCCTTTGGGTCTATTGCATACCGTTTTAGGAGTTCAATGACGCCGGCAGGCGTACAAGGAAAAAGATAGGCGCTTCCCAGCACTAACTTTCCCACGTTTATTGCGTTGAAACAGTCAACATCTTTTTCAGGGCTGATGCGGTTGAATATGACATTTTCATCCTTCATATTCTGAATCGGGTGCTGTACCAGGATGCCATCGATCGCATTGTTTGCATTGAGACCATCGATGATTGCGATGAGCTGCTCTTCGGTGGTTTCCCTGGGAAGCCTGATGGTTTCAGAATAGAGTCCCGTCTCTTCACAGGCCTTTCCCTTCATCCGGACATAGGTATCAGAAGCCGGATCGTCGCCAACAAGCACCACAGCCAGACCAGGAATATGGCCCCGCGCCTTGAGTTGTACGACCCGTTCCTTGAATTCCTGCCGCATATCAGCCGCGACCTTTTTGCCATCAATCAGGTTCGCCATTTGTAGTGCCTCCCGAAGTTTCGAATTTCCGTATGATACGCTGGATGGCCGTGGCCTTGCCCGTAGCATCGTCGGCAGTGACCACCACGCCATTGAACATGAGCCCGTCCTCTGATGGTTCGAAACGGACAGGAGTCTCGTATAAAAATTTCCTGATGACCCCTTCGCGCTTCATGCCGATGACAGAATCGTGGGCGCCGGTCATTCCCGCGTCCGTGATATAGGCAGTCCCCTGGTCCAGAATGCGTTCGTCCGCTGTCTGTACATGGGTGTGCGTACCCATGAGGGCGGTAATTTTACCATTGAAGTACCAGGCAGCGGCCAGTTTCTCAGATGTTGCCTCAGCATGAAAATCGACCAGGACAATGTCCGTTCTTTCCCTGAGCTTGTTGATTTCAACCAGACCGGTTTTGAGCGGACATTCTATGGGATACATGAACACCCGTCCCTGGAGATTGATGACACCGATGGTACGTCCGTCTTCAAGCGTGTACATGCACGAACCGCATCCGGGATTACCCGCAGGATAGTTGAGCGGCCTCAGTAGAAAGGGTTCGGTTGCAAAGGCCTCGACACCGTCCTTGTTGTCCCATATATGATTGCCGCTGGTTACCACATTGACGCCGAAACGCCTGAGCTTGGTAATCAGGTTTTTGGTGATTCCCCTGCCGCCAGAGCAGTTTTCACCATTCGCAACGCAGACATCAATCGCGTATTCGGCACGAATGCCTTTGAGCATTTCAGCCAGGACCCGTTTGCCGCCGCTACCGAAGATATCGCCGATAAAAAGGATATTCATGTGTTATTTCGCGTAGTCTATTATACGTTTTTCCCTGATGACCGTGACTTTGATTTGCCCAGGGTAGTCCATGTCGGCCTCGACCTTTTTTGCGATCTGAGAGGCGACTTCCTCGGCCTCGGCATCGGAGATATCGACCGGATTGACCATGACGCGTATCTCGCGTCCAGCCTGGAGCGCATAGGCGGTATCAACGCCTTTGAACGATTCCGCGATCTCCTCGAGCTGTTCGAGCCGCTTAACATAGGTTGAGAAGGTCTCCATGCGCGCACCAGGACGCGTCGCGGAAATGGCGTCAGCCGCCTGGATGAGTATGGGATAGGGTGACAGGGGCTCGACATCCTCATGGTGACCGGCAATGGCATTGGTTATAATTTCATTTTCACCAAATTTTTTCGCCACCTCAGCGCCCAATTGGGCGTGAGTTCCTTCGGATTCACGATCAATGGCCTTGCCAATATCGTGAAGGATGCCGGCACGTGTCGCAATACGCGGGTCGAGGCCAAGTTCCGAGGCCATGTGCGCGGAGAGCACGGCCACTTCCTTGCTATGCCTCAAAACATTCTGGCCAAAGCTGGTGCGGTAGTTGAGACGTCCCAGATATTCGACAAGCTGCGGATGAAGGCTGGGCAAATTCAGGTCGAAGACGACCTGTTCGCCTGTTTCCTTGATCTTTTTCTCTATTTCCTTGACCGTCTTTCCCACGATTTCCTCAATACGCGTGGGATGTATGCGGCCATCGGCGATAAGTTTTTCCATGGCCACGCGGGCGATCTCCCGTTTTACCGGGTCGTAGCCAGAAAGGACGATGTTTTCAGGGGTATCGTCGACAATGACATCGATGCCTGTGGCCTCTTCAAAAGCCCTGATATTGCGGCCTTCGCGTCCAATGATACGGCCCTTGATCTCTTCACTGGGCAGGGTGATGGTAGAGACCGTGGATTCGATGGTATGCTCGGCAGCGCATCTCTGGATAGCGATGGTGATAATACGCTGGGCCTCGATTTCACCGGTTTCTTTAGCTTCGTCCTTGATTTTTTTGATCATTTGCGCGGCTTCGTGCCGCACTTCCACTTCAAGGTTTTGTTTGAGCGTCTCCTTGGCCTGTGTTTGGGTAAGTCCGGCAATGCTTTCGAGCCTCTGGTTTTGCTCGGAAAGAACGCGGGACAACTCGATATCCTTGGTACGCAGCGCTTTTTCCTTGGAGGTAAGAAACCCCTCCTTGTTCTTTATCTCCTGTTCCTTCTCCTTGAGCAGATTGACCTTTTTGTTCAAATCGCCTTCGCGGCTCTTTATGGCGTTATCGCGCTTATCGGATTCGGACTGGCGTTTGCCCATTTCCTTCTCAAATTCAGATTTGACTTTAAACCATTCGTCTTTTGCTTTTAACAGGGACTGTTTTTTCTCGAGTTCAGCCTCTTTTTTCGCCTTCTCAACTATCATATCCGCGGTTTCCTTGGCATGTTTGATCTTGTTGACCTGGAGGATTTTCCAGATGATCAACTGGACCACGACACCCGCGATAAAGGCGCCCGCGATACACATGATTGTAGTGATACTCATCGTCGTTCTCCTTTATATATAATAAAAATAAAAAGCCCCAAACCCGCTTTTGAAATTTTTTGAACTTCACTCTCTTTAACAGTTGGTGCCGTCTCCGATGGTTCATTGATCCCGCCAAAGGCGGGCGTGAATTAGACAACGGAAAACCGGCTCCAAATAACGGCCAAAAGTCAAAAAATTTACGGCTGCGAGTCCGGGGCCTGTTTTTTCAGGTTAGGGTTGACTCTAATTTTTCTGACAACTCCTTTGCTTTAAACAATATCTGATCCATTTTATCCGAGTTATCGAGCAGTTCGCGACGGGCATCAAAAAGTTCGCCGGCAATGTTTACCGCGGTGAGGATGGCAATTTTGTACCGCTCCTTGCTGGAAACACCCGAGCCTACTTCAAGTATTTTTTCGTTTACATATTCCGCGATCCGAGCGATGGTTTCGCTGTTGGTATCGCCTTTGATAATATATTCCTCGCCTGCGATAACTACCCGGGCACTATTGGAATTTGTACTGGTATCGTTCATATGTTTAAAGCACCAATGGCTTGCATCCGTACCGGCTCTACCGGTTGAGGAAATCCTTTCTATATTTTTGTTTTGTTACAGAATTGTTTTCCCTTAATTATAATATATATTAATTAAATAAAATTATCCAATTTTTTTGCTATTTCGCCAATCTGCCCTGAGAAAGAGGAGATTTTGCCCCGCCAAAGCTCCTGCGCGCCAGCAGCCTCCTTTTGAAGTTCGGCTATTTTCTGTTCGAGAGACGAGACTTCCGCCGCGCATTTCTCCTTTTCGGCCTCGAGCGCATGGACCGTATCCTGCAGTCTCTGTATCTTTTCGACCGCTTTCTCTATTTTCCCCGTAAGATCGTTGAGAATGTCCTGCATATGACAACTCCTTGTATGTTATGAACGTAAAACAGCTTTGTATCGGGACTTCAGTTTTGCCACTATTTTCTGGAAGGTTGATTCGACCTGCCCGTCGGTAAGCGTGGCTTCGAAGGCGCGCATGCGTATGGAAAACGCGATGGATTTCTTTCCCGCGCCAAGTTCATCGCTTCTGAAAATATCGAACACCGTGACGCTTTCGATGAGACTAGATTCGCGCTGTATGTCTCCTGCCATGCCATCGACCGAAGCGGATTCATCGACCACAACGGCAATATCACGGTCAGAAGGCGGAAATTTTGAAACAGGTCCGCAGATAATGGACTGCCTGCGCAGGGCAAAAAGCGCCGCGAAATTTATGGTACAGTACAACAGATCAGGTTTAAGGTCGTAGCGTTTCTTCAGTACCGCGGAAACCGGCGCCAGCACGCCCAGAGTCTCTTGTCCTACTTGCATGGAAAGGCCGGGCGCGCCACATACCTGAACCTGGGAAAATGACGGCCGTTTACCTGTAACATATTCAATGAAGGAGTCTGCCAATCCCTTGAGGTGGTATATGCTCCACTCTTCGCTCTTGTTGTCCCACCGTCTTCCTGCCACCAGTCCGGAAACCAGGATGGCGATCTCCTCGCTTTCGCGCGGCAGGACCGCGGGCCCTATTGATTCAAACGTTTTCCCGATCTCAAATATGCGCACGTCCGTATTGTTCCTGCTAAAATTCGCCTTTGCAACAGTCAGAAGACTGGGAAGCATTGCGGTACGCATGACAGACATATCGGGGTTGAGCGGATTTAAAAGAACAACCGGCTGCGCCGAGGCGCCAAGCCACTCAAGTTCGCGGGGATTAATAAGGCTGTTTGTCACCACCTCAGTGAGTCCATACCCCTTCATGGTTCCGCGCACGCCTGATCGGAAATCATCGAGCTGATTTTCATTTTTTACCAGGCTGATGGACGCGTGGGCGGCCGCCTGTATCCGGTTGAACCCAATGAGCCGGGCCACTTCTTCTACAATATCAACCTCTCGCGTAAGATCGGGCCTGTTTGTAGGCGCCTCAGCATCAAAGTCCTGCCCATTGCCGCAGATAATCCCGATTTTCCCAAGAACGTCCTTTATTTCACCGGCCTGGAGCGATGTTCCCAGAAGGGCGTTTACCCGTGAGGTACGCACCGGGATTTTGACTGGCATTATTTTCCCTGGATTTTCATCGACTATGCCGTCGGAAACAATACCGCCCGCCAATTCGCAGATAAGGGCCGCGGCCCTGTCCAAAGCCTTTACTGTTCCTTCGGGGTCTGCGCCACGCTCAAACCTATATGATGATTCGGACGAAATACCTAGTTTCCGGGCTGTTTTTCTGATGCAGATAGGATTGAAATAGGCTGATTCAAGAAGGACTTCCGTGGTCGCTGATGAAATCTCGGAGTTAAGGCCACCCATGATTCCCGCGAGCGCGACAGACCTCTTTTCATCGCAGATGAGCAGTTCGTTGCCGGCAAGAACATGTTCCTTGGCGTCGAGCGTGGTAAAGTGTTCGCCTGAGGCGGCCCGCCGGACTATAATAGCGCCCCCCTCAATTTTATCATAGTCAAAAGCGTGGAGTGGATGGCCGGTTTCCATGAGAACAAAATTCGTCACATCGACCACGTTGTTTATTGAACGCATGCCCACGGAAGCAAGTCTGTTTACAAGCCAGGCAGGAGAAGGACCAATGCTGACCCTGGCAATATGCCGGGCCGTGTACCTGGGGCAGTCCTCCGGGTCTTCAATTTTTACGCGAATTTTGTCCGCGGTCTTGTCCCCGCCTTCCACAAGGACCGCAGAGGGCAGTGTGAGTCCGCTGTGTGTGCGTACCTGGAGTTCGCGAGCGAGTCCGATAAGGGAAAGACAGTCGGGCCTGTTTGAAAGGACCGCTATTTCAAAAACCGGATCAATGTTGAGATGGCCGGTAGTGATCGTCTCTCCGGCCTTGTATGCGTCGCTGAGCTCCAGAATGCCCGCGGCGTCTTCGCTTATGCCCAGTTCGCGGCCGGAGCAGATCATGCCTTCGGACAGTTCGCCGCGGATATTCGCTTTTTTTATTTCAAAGCCGTTGGGCAGCTTGTTTCCCGCGCATATAAGCGCGACGGTAAGCCCAGTCTTGACATTGGGCGCTCCACAGACGATGTCGAGCGGCCGTTCCTGGCCGATATCGACCTTGTTTACTGTAAGTTTGCCGGCATTCGGATGCCGGGCGCTGTGCAGCACCTTTCCCACGACAATGCCGGGCATGGGCACGTATTGTCCTGCCACGCCCTCGACTTCAAGTCCCAGATTGGTAAAGGCCTCCGAGATTTCATTGACAGTGGCGGTAACTTCGGTGTATTCCTTAAGCCATGACAAGGGCGCTTTCATACGTGTTTGAACTGCTCCAAAAAACGAAGGTCGTTTTCGAAAAAGAGACGGATATCGGTCACATCATATTTAAGCATGGCAATTCGTTCGATTCCCATGCCAAAGGCAAAGCCTGACCATTCATCGGGATTTATTCCAACGGCGTTGAACACATTGGGGTCGACCATGCCGCAGCCCATGATCTCGAGCCATCCGGTCCGTTTGCATACAGGACATCCCTTGCTATTGCAGAGGAAGCACTGGATATCAACTTCGGCCGAGGGCTCGGTGAAAGGGAAAAAACTGGGCCTGAACTTGGACTTTACACTGTTGCCGAAATAGTTGCGCACAAAGGCGTCGATGGTGCCTTTGAGGTCGGCGAAGGTGACATGCGCGTCAATGTAGAGCCCTTCCATCTGATGAAAGAGACAATAGCTCCGCGCGCTGATCTCCTCGTTGCGATAGACCCTTCCAGGCATAATGGCCCTGATGGGAGGTTTCTGCTTTTCCATGAGCCGCACCTGGACAGGCGACGTATGGGTGCGCAGGAGAACTTCATCGCTGACATAAAAGGTGTCCTGCATGTCGCGGGCAGGATGGTGCTTGGGCGTGTTAAGCGCCTCAAAATTGTAATAGTCAGTTTCCACTTCAGGGCCTTCGGCAACGGCAAAACCCATTTTGCCAAACACGTCCTTTAACTCGTCCAGTACCATGGTAAGCGGGTGCTGACTGCCAACCACACAAGGGATCCCCGGGGCGGTCGCGTCGAACGAGGCCGCGGCTGTCGACTGGACTACCTGGGACAAACGGTCTTCGATTGCCTGGAGCACATCGGTTTTAACCGTGTTTGCCAGGCCGCCGATTTGGCGTTTTTCGTCTATGGAAAGCGCGCCCAGATCGGCAAGCACGGCCGAGAGGTCGCTCTTTTTTCCCGTGTAGCGGGACTTTAACTGGTAAAGCTGGCCTTCGGCGCTGGCAGCCGCTATTTCAGCAAGCGCCTGTTGCCGCACAGTCTCAAGTTTTTCGGATATTGATTGCGTCATGAGAGCCGCCTGGATTGGCGCCGGAACGCATATGCGCTTGCAGGAAATCGTTTGTCCCCGCAATGCCGCACACACACCCAAATTCCGGCGCAACGCCTTGGATTAACCGTTCTGCTTGACGAGCGCGGCGAGTTGTTCAAAGGCCTTTTTGTCTGACACAGCAAGGTCGGCCAGCACCTTCCGGTTAAGGCTGATGCCTGCCTTTTGCAGGCCGCTGATAAACCGGCTGTATGACAGGCCAAAAAGCTTTGCCGCAGCGTTTATACGGACAATCCACAACGAACGGAAGTCGCGTTTACGGCGCCGCCTGTCGCGGTATGAATAACGCATTGCACGTTCAACCGCCTCTTTGGCCAGCTTGAAAGTGTTTTTGCGCATGCCATAATAGCCTTTGGCCTTTTTGATGATTTTTTTCCGGCGGGCGCGTGATGGAACGCTCTTTTTTACTCGGGGCATGGGACAGTCTCCTTACATTAGTCAGCAGGCGAGCAGTTTTTTGATCCGGCCCTCGTCGCTCGGGTGCACCAGGGCCGCATGGCGCAGGGCGCGCTTGCGTTTTTTTGACTTTGACGTGAGAATGTGGCTTTTAAAAGCGTGACTTCTCTTTATCTTTCCGGAACCGGTCCGTTTGAACCTTTTCACCGCGCTCCGGTTTGACTTCATTTTCGGCATAGTATCTCCTTATCGAAAAAGCATTTAAATATATTAATTTGCACGCACCGGATGAAATGCTATTCTTGTGAAACCGCCACAGGCGCATCTTGGGCCGCCAATGCCGTTTCCTGCTCGCGCAATTTCTGCTCCCGCTCCTTTTCAGCCCGGTGTTTTTTTATAACTTCGCTCTTTCCGTAAAAGACGGACATCATGTTCCGGCCTTCGAGTTTCTGGTGCACCTCGACATTGGCGATGTCCTGCAGATCGGCCTCGGCTTTTTCAAGTATTTTCCTGCCAAAGTCGAGATAGGCCATTTCACGGCCCTTGAAGACAACGGTGACGCGTACCCGGTCGCCTTCGGCAAGGAATTCGCGCGCATGCTTGATACGATACGCGTAATCGTGCTCCTCTGTCTTGGGGTGCATCTTGATTTCCTTGAGGTGCACAATGTGCTGTTTTTTCTTCGCGTCCTTCTGCTTTTTCGCCAATTCGTATTTGTATTTCCCGAAATCGCTGATTTTGCAGACCGGCGGTTTCGCGGTGGGTGATATCTCAATGAGGTCGAGACCTTCGCTTTCAGCGGTCGCGAGCGCTTCCTGTGTCGCGACAACGCCGACCTGCTTGCCATCGGAACCAATGAGCCGGACCTGGGGAACGCGGATCATTCTGTTGATCCGGACATCCTTAAAATCGTCTTTTGCGTTAATAGCGTTTCCTCCTCTTGTTTAGTTATTATTAAGTAAATCTCTAGGGAATTGCTTTTTCCCTTATTTCCTTTTGCATGTCCTCAATGACGCTGCTGAGCGCGCATGCGCCCGCATCGCCTTTTTTGCGTTTGCGCAGCGACACGGTGTTCGCCACGCATTCCTTCTCACCTACTATGAGCATATAGGGAATTTTATTGTTTTCCGCTTCGCGGATTTTGTATCCGATCTTTTCGTCGCGGTAGTCGACCGAGGCGCGTAGGTCTGCCGCGACCAGCACCTGGTGCACGGACTCGGCATACGCGACGAATTTCTGGGACACTGGTATCACCATCGCCTGCTGGGGCGCGAGCCACAACGGCAGGTCGCCCGCATAGTGTTCGATAAGCACGCCCATGAACCGCTCCATGGAGCCTAATAGAGCCCGATGGATCATGTAGGGACGCTGCTTGTCGTTGTTTGAGCCGGCGTAGGTCATGTCGAAGCGCTCGGGAAGATTAAAATCGAACTGAATGGTGGAACACTGCCACTCGCGATTGAGCGCGTCCTTGATTTTGATGTCTATCTTGGGGCCGTAAAAAGCGCCGCCGCCTTCGTCGATGGCGCAGACAAGCCCCTCATCTTTGACCGCCTGCGCCAAGGCGGCCGTTGCGTCGTCCCACATGGCCTGGTCGCCCACGGACTTCTCTTTCGGCTTTGTCGCAAGGTATATCGCAAAGGTCTCAAACCCAAAGGCTTTGAGTATGTGCAGACAGAACCGCAACACCTTTCTGATCTCTTCGGGCATTTGATCGGGTCTGCAGATGATATGCGCATCGTCCTGGGTGAAACCACGGACACGTAATAAACCATGCAGCACGCCGCTTTTTTCGTACCGGTAGACGGTGCCCAACTCAGCCCAGCGCAACGGCAAATCACGATATGATCGCAGCGCGCTTTTGTACATGACGATATGAAAGGGGCAATTCATGGGCTTGACGTAATATTCCTGTTCGTCAATTTCCATTGCCGCGTACATGTTTTCCTTGTAAAAATCGAGGTGGCCGCTTGTCTCCCACAGCGTGGCGCGTCCAATGTGGGGTGAATACACTATTTCATACCCGTTTTTGTAATGTTCCTGCCGCCAGTAATCCTCAATAAGCGTGCGCAAACGGCCGCCGTTGGGATGCCAGAGAACCAGGCCCGGACCAACCTGTTCTGACTGCGAAAAAAGATCAAGGGTCCGGCCTACATTACGATGGTCACGTTTTTTCGCTTCTTCGAGAAACAGAAGGTATTCGTCAAGCTGCTTTTGGGCGGGAAACGCGATGCCGTAAATTCGCTGGAGCATGGCGTTCTTTTCGCTGCCGCGCCAATAGGCGCCCGCGATGCTGAGCAGTTTCACGCTTTTCACCAGGCCGGTGTGCGGCAGATGGGGCCCGCGGCAGAGATCCGTGAATTCTCCCTGGCTGTAGACCGAGATGGTTTCGCCATCGGGAAGGTCCCGGATGAGTTCGTCCTTGTATGTTTCGCCCAGGTTTGAAAAATAAGCGCGCGCCTCTTCTTTTGAAAGTTCGCGCCGGGAAAGCGGGAGATTTTGCGCGATGATCTCCTTCATTTTCGCTTCGATCCGGGGAAAATCATCGTTTGAAATAGGGGTTTGCGTATCAAAATCGTAATAAAACCCAGCGTCGATGGATGGGCCAATGGCGATTTTCACATTGGGCCACAATGATTTTACCGCCTGCGCCATGATGTGCGAGGCCGTATGCCAGAAAACCTGTTTTCCACCATCAGAATCAAATTTGACCAGTTCGACAGCGGCGCCTTCGCTCAAGGGAGCGGAAAGATCGCGCATGCTTCCGTTTACCCTCGCGGCCACGCTTGCACGCGCAAGGCCCTCGGAAATGGAAAGGGCAAGATCCATTGCGGTGGCGTGGTCGGCCAGTACTCTGGTTGAGCCGTCGGGAAGTTTTACATTCATCTAACAAAAACCCTCAAATAAAAAAATGAATTTTAAATGGGCGGTACTGGGATCGAACCAGTGACCCCTACCATGTCAAGGTAGTACTCTAACCAACTGAGCTAACCGCCCGTTTAAAATCCAAAGCCATATAAACTAACCAAATATCTCATTTGAAGTCAAGGATTTATCCCATTTGGACCGCATCGGGTCGCTTCTCGGAAAGAGGAGCCGCCTGCGGAACAACAAATCTGTTTATGAAGGAATCAATATTGCGCAGATCGATCCGCTTGGGGAGCACCTTGATGTTTGTATCAGATTCTATTTTTGAGCATTCAGTGTTTTCGTCGCAGAAAAGCACCACGGGAATGTTCTTTATCTTTGCCGGATCGGACACTTCCCCCTGCCCTCTTTTCGCCACTTTGAAAAAAGGCTTTATCTGGTCCATGGGTGTTTCGGAGGAGGTGTTGACCACCAAAACATCGGGCGATCGTTCGAGCGCATCGAGCTCGGCAGGCGCCTGCACCGTGACCAATTTGTATCCCTGCGATTTCAGGTACCTGAGATGGGGTTCGAAAACACGTTTTGACAGGTCAACGACCCCAAGCGTGGTGGCGTGTTCGCCGTTTTCCCCGGTCATGGGGCCCTCTTCGGGGAATTTCTTTTCCTCCAAATTCAAAAACCTGGTGTAGATATTGATATTGTGGTATACATCGTCAAAAAAAGTCTCCTGGATGCCATATGGAAGCTTGAGCTGCATAAGAAGATCGTCGGGTATGGCATGCACAAACTGGTCGCATTCACGGCCGATATTGTACGTCTTTGCAAGAATCTGGGCAAGACCGGTGATGATCGCCATTTCACGCGCGGGCTTTTCGGCGTGTTCGTCGAGCACCAGGAAGTTGAGGTTGTTTTTGATGCCGAATATGATATGCGACGGTATGTTCCACTTGGCAAAAAGGCTTTCGACAAGGTCGTTCTGGTTTATGCCCATCAGTTCCTGGGCCGTTTGGAGGAAGGGGGTGCCATTTTCCGTGGTTTTGCCGATGATTTGTTCGAATATTTCGCTGAAAAATTCGTCGAGCAGGAGGATGCCGAAGTCGTGGAGCAGGCCCGCGACAAAGGCCTCCTCGGGGTATTTCTGGCCTGTGACCTTGGCGATTTTCTCGGCAATGACACCGCAGGCGAGTGAATGGTACCAAAAATCGATGCGGCTGTATCCCATGCTCTTTTCCTCGGGCGAGAACATCTTCATGACTGACATGGAAAGCGCGATGTTCTTGGTCTCGTTGAACCCGAGCCGGACAATGGCCTCCTTGATGTCTGAAATCTTGCGGTCGCGGCTGGCAAAAAGCACCGAGTTGGAGACCTTGAGTATGGTCGTGGTGATGGCCGAATCGGCCTTGATGGCCCGCGAGAGCTCAAAAGCGCCGCTCTTCATGTCCTTGGTGATTGAGAGAATCTTGGAGATGGTGAACGGAAACGCCATGAGCTTTCCCACATATTGGACCATGACCTCGATTTTCTCGGTGGCAAGTTTTTCCTTGTCGAGGATGAACAGAAAGTCCTGTTCGCGCTTTTTCACGACCTCGGCCTGGTCGACCGTCGCGGTGGTAAACTTGCTTTTGAGAAATACTTCAAAATCGTGCAGAATAACGCTGAACCTGAGTGGCCGGACATAGTATTTGTTGATTCCATTGAGGTATAGTTCGCGCATGAATCCTTCGTCGCCAGTGTTGCCATAGGAAATGATGGGGATTTTCCGCGTCTTCTTGTTTTTTCGCAGGAGCCGGATGAAATACATGTGGTCCATATATGCTGCGGGCATTTCCATGATGATAATATCGGGTTTGTACTGCAGGCTGCGAACATAGTTGGCAAAATTGGGCTCGGACGATATGACCTTCATTGACTTTTGCTTGAGCGCAAGCGCCAGGATATCGTTTTCCTTCTTGTTCTGGATAACAGTGAGTACCACGACCATGGGAGGCTACCTTAGAATCCCTTCATGACGCCGATATTGAGCTTGGTGTTGTCTATGGGCATGACAATGCGGACGCTGGACTGCGTGTTCAGATCAACGGTGCGGATGTCTTTTTCGTCAATGGGTTGATTGTACGCGTCGACCAGGACCGACACAACGGGCCGCGCATAGTGCTCGTGGTTTGACCTGATGACTTTTGCGATCTCGCCGGTGTTGAGCTTGACCAGGCTGCCCACGGGAAAAAGGGAGGCGAATTCAAGAAAGGCCTTTACGATACCGGAGTCGAAAAATAAATTCTTGGTTGCACGCAATATAAATTCCATGGCCTTGTAGGGTACCAGGCCCTTCCGGTAGGGACGGTCGGCGGTAAGCGATTCGTAGACATCGGCGATGGAGACGATCTTGGCGAAATTGTGGATGAGCCGTCCGCCGCGCTGCTTGGGATAGCCTTGCCGGTTTTCGCGTTCGTGGCTCTGGTAACAAACAAACGCGGCCGTGGCCGGAAGGTTTTTTATCCGTTCTATAGCGTGAACGCCCACCATGGGGTGTTTCTTTACCTCGTACAGTTCGTCGGCGGAGAGCGGCCCTGCCTTGAACCGGATTTCTTCGGGGATGAACAAGGCGCCCACGTCGTGAAGAAAGGCGCCAATGCCGATATCGAGCACCTGCTCCTTGTTGAAACCCTGGGAGGCGGCTATGGAGATGGCCATGAGGCAGACATTGAGGCTGTGCGAGAAGACATAGTCCTGTTCAGGAGAGCGGGCGTTTGACAGATTGATGAGCATGTGCTTGTCGTTGAGATAGGTATCTATGAAACTTTTGACTATGTGCTTTATAGAATCGCCCGATATGTGCTGACCCGCCCTGATGCGCATGAGCAGTTCCTTGGTGTCGGTGACGGACGCGCTGTATTGGTCGACCACGCTGGCCTTATAGGTTTCGGTACGCTGGCCAAAGGACAATTCCTTGGCAACGCCCTTGATAGCTGTGCCTTCGGGCACCACGGCAAGCGTGATCCGGTTTTTCTCAATCGCGTCTTCGACATTTTTTACCGGAGCGGTGTTCAGAATCTGCTTAATACCCTCTTCGCCTTTTTCGATGCGGCCAAGTTCGGGAATTACCTGCTCAACCGGGATGCTGATATGGATAGGCTGGAACTGGCGGGGTTTTTTAGCTTGGCCGGCTTCTTCTTCTGTGGGCGCCTCAACCACCACCTCCTCCTCAATCTCAAAAGTGTCGAGTTCTTTTAGGGAAAGGAGTTTTTTTATATCTTCGCCCTCTTCTTGCACAAAAAGGGAAAAGACATTTCGGCGAGACAGCGCGTTAAGAAGAGTATCAGTGATACTGACGCCTTTTTTAAGCAATATTTTTCCGTTTTGACCGAAATAATCCATTTCAGCCACAGCGCCAGCCTGAAGATCACGTACCTTTATTTCTTTCATTTCTATTATTGGTAATATAATATATTTACCACATTTGGAAAAGGAGGCTTTTTATGTCACTTGATCCCTCTGCTGGAAAACCCGCGCCGCGCCATATGCTTGCTGACATTCCCCGGCTGGTTTCTGCCTATTTTACCATGAAGCCCGACCCATCTGAAACAAGTCACCGGGTGCTCTTTGGCACCTCTGGCCACAGAGGGTCGTCATTGAAAGGATCGTTTAACGAGGACCATATTCTTGCCATATGCCAGGCCATTTGCCAGGTCCGCGCTGAAAACAAGGTTAAGGGCCCGCTCTTCCTGGGCATGGATACCCATGCGCTCTCGTATCCCGCATTTTGCACAGCGCTTGAAGTTTTTGGAGGCAATGGCATTACCATCCGTATCCAGACTACCGGTCAGGGTTTTACACCAACGCCTGTGGTATCGCACGCTATCCTGGTCGCAAACAAGGGCAAAAAAGAGGCCTTTGCTGACGGCGTCATCATTACGCCTTCGCACAATCCTCCTGAAGATGGCGGGATAAAATATAACCCTCCAAACGGAGGACCAGCAGATACAAGCATTACTAAAAAAATCCAGAACAAGGCAAATGAACTTTTACAATCTGGCCTGAAATCCGTCAAAAGGATTCCGTTTAAAAAAGTGCTTGGCCTAGCAACAACACAACAGTATGATTATATAAATAGTTATATCGACGATTTAAAGAATATAGTTAATGTTGATGCAATTGCAAAAAGTGGCATTAAAATGGGTGTTGATCCTCTTGGCGGCTCGGGCATTGCCTTCTGGGCGCCAATGGCGGAAAAATATAAACTAAACCTTGAGATTGTTAACAAAATTATTGATCCGACTTTCTCGTTCATGACCGTGGACAAGGATGGGAAGATCCGCATGGATTGCTCTTCACCTTGGTCCATGGCAGGCCTCATTGGACTCAAAGACCGGTTTGATATTGCGTTTGGCAATGACCCTGATTATGACAGGCATGGCATTGTAACGCGCTCCAAAGGGCTTTTGAACCCAAATCACTATTTGTCCGTGGCAATAAGGTACCTTTTTAAAAATCGGCCTTTGTGGGCAGCAAGCGCCGCGATTGGAAAGACCCTTGTTTCAAGCGCCATGATTGACCGGATCGCTGCTGATATTGGCCGGCAACTAGTCGAGGTGCCGGTTGGCTTCAAGTGGTTTGTAGACGGCCTGATCGATGGTTCCTTTGGATTTGGCGGCGAGGAGAGCGCTGGTGCTTCGTTCCTGCGGACCAACGGCGCTGTGTGGACAACGGACAAAGACGGCTTTATCATGGACCTGCTTGCGGCTGAGATCCTTGCCACAACAGGCAAAGACCCGGGCGAACATTACACTGAGCTGGAAAAGAGATTCGGCTCTGCCCTGTACGAACGCATGGACGCGCCTGCCAATGCGGCCCAAAAGCAGGCGCTCTCGAATTTATCGCCGGATATGGTCACTGCGGACACACTTGCCAATGAAAAAATCCTGGCCAAGCTTACAAAAGCTCCGGGCAATAACGAGCCCATTGGCGGGCTCAAGGTTGTTACTGAAAACGGCTGGTTTGCGGCCAGGCCATCGGGAACCGAGGATATGTACAAAATTTACGCTGAAAGTTTTAAAGGCCAGGAGCATCTGAAGAAAATACAGGATGAGGCGAGGGAGATTGTTGGGGAGACGCTGGGGAAGATATAAAAGGCACTAGGAGCGAGGAACGAGGAACGAGGCAGGAGACAAATGCCTTAAATAAAGACTGTATCCAAGTCTCGATCCTCAAGCCTTGATCCTTTGTCTCCTTCTGTTCTTTTATACCGCCTCCGTCTCTTTCTGCGGGGCATAGTCGGGAACCAGGTCTTTCAGATAATACCTGATCTGCGCATTTGACAGGTCGAACAGGTTGTCCCTGATTCTCAACGCTTTTTCCAGAAATTGCGCATCGCGGTCTTCCGCCTTGTTGATCACCATGATCTTCTCATGATTTGTCGTGACCGCGCCTTCGAGGTCTGTCAGCAATTCCTCGTATAATTTTTCACCAGGCCTCAGGCCCGTATACTGCACATCAATATCAACTTCCGGAATATATCCATTAAACTCAATGAGCCTGTATGCCAGGTTTTTTATTTTGACTGGTTCTCCCATTTTGAGAATAAAAATCTCCCCGCCCCTGCTCATGGCGCCCGCTTGCAATACCAGCTGTGCAGCCTCGGGTATGGACATGAAAAATCGCCTGATTTCCGGGTCTGTGATGTAGACCGGGCCTCCTCTGTCGATTTGACGCTGAAATAGGGGTATGACCGAGCCTCGCGATCCCAATACATTGCCAAAACGGACCGCCATGCACTTCATGGCACCCTGATCAAAGGCCTTGAACATGATCATTTCGGCCAGCCGTTTTGTGGCGCCCATGATATTCGTGGATTTGACCGCTTTGTCCGTTGATATCATGACAAAGCGCTCTACACCGTTGTTCTGCGCGGCAGTAAGCACATTCATTGTGCCAAAGACATTGTTCTGCACCGCCTCGTGCGGATGGACCTCCATGAGCGGCACATGCTTGTAGGCGGCCGAATGCAGCACTACTTGCGGCCTGAATTTGCTGAAAAAAATGTCCATTCTGTCGCTGTTTCTGATATCGCCGATAAGCACTTGGAGTGGGACCGTGACCCCTGTTTCGCGTAAATCGGTCTCAATTTCGTAGAGCAGGGTCTCGTCTTTATCGAGCAGGAGCAATTCCTCGGGGTTGAAACGCACTATCTGGCGCACCAGTTCTGATCCAATGGATCCGCCCGCGCCAGTAATCATGATCCTTTTGCCTGAAAATTGGGCCTCGATTTTTTTATGATCGAGTTCCACGGTCTCACGGCCCAGCAGATCGACAATGCTTATCTCTTTTATCCGCTTTGTGGAAATCTTGCCCGTAATATAGTCGGCGGCGCTGGGAACGTTCCGTATGCTGCATTTGAACTGGGCGCGCATTTTTGTAAGTATGGCGGTCTGGTTCTGGTCGAGTTTATCATAGGTATTTATAAGGACCGTGACTCCCTTGCTTTCAATAAGGCCAGGCAGTTCGGTAAATGTGCCCAACACCTTTTTCGCATGTATGCGCACGCCTATCTTCCGCGCATCAGAATCGATAAATCCCAGAAGGTCGTAGGCAAGATCGGGATTTTGCCTGAGTTCGCGATAGAGGCGTTCCGCTTTATCGCCCGCGCCCAGAATAAGCGCCCGCTCCCTGCTTTTTGGCACAATGGGCGCATAAATTTCGCGCAAAAGCCGGAGCGAAAGGCGCTGGCCCGACAAGAGCATGAGTGAGATGACAAAATCGATGCCCACCACGCTTGTGGGGAATGAATTGTCGAGAAAAAAGTATTCCATGAGCACCATGGTGAGTGCAGACAAAAAGAGGGCCTTGAAAATGCCGACCACGTCCCTGATACTGACATAGCGCAGATATCCTTCGAGCTGGCCAAAATAGGCGAGAGAGACCAGCTTTATCATGATTACCAGGGGTATGGTGCGCTTGAGTTTTCCTATGTAAAAAATCGGGATATCCCAGGCAAACCTGAGCAGATAGGCAAGAATATAGGCAATGACCAGTAAAATAATAATGGCGGCAATAATAATGGCCCGCCGGTTTTTAACGGCTTTTTCGCGCACATAGCCGCTTTCGTTTGTTATCACCGACAGCAGCGTGAGCAGTATAATACGCAGGTCGTAGGTGAATGACCTGCGCTGCATATAGGCCAGATCGTACGATGCTTTTTTGGGAATAAGCACTGTGCGGTGGTATTCCTCTATCTCTTCCGCAGTGCCCGCGATTTCTTCCTCGTCGCGGTGGTAGATGGTTGCGGGACTGGTGATGCCGGGCTTTAGTATCAGCAGTTCTTTTTGCTCTTCAGTATAAAATTTCACCAGGTCTGGAATCTCGGGCCGCGGGCCCACAAAGGACATTGTTCCCCAGAAAACATTGAAAAGCTGAGGGACTTCATCGAGTTTTGTCTGGCGCAATATAAGGCCAATTGAGGTGATCCTGGAATCGTCCTTTGCCGTGACCATTGGACCGCTTGCCGCAGTGCTGACCATTGTCCGAAACTTGAAAATCCTGAAAAATACCCCCTCTTTTCCCACCCTTTTCTGACGAAAAAAGACAGGTCCAGAAGAGGTGAGTTTTATTAATCCGGCAATGATAATAATGACTGGAGAAAGGATGACAATACCCAGAAGGGAAAAAAAAAGGTCGAACAGGCGTTTTAAAAAGGCGTAGAACATGCTTCACGTAATATAATAAAGACCAGGGACTAGGGACTAGGGACTAGGGACTGAAAGGCAAAACAGGAGCGAGGATCGAGACTAAAGGCAGGAATGAGGAAAGAGGAGCAGCAAAGAAAGAGAAAAACAATGCCAAAGAAGGGACTAGGCAGCGGGAAGAGCGAATTTTTTCAGGAATTCCAGATGACGAGAGGCCTCACGCTCATTGATCCTTCCATGCGTGGGCAGATTAATCACCTCCCTGCAGGCCCTTTCTGATTCAGGGCACATGCCGATCTTGTACCCAAAACGTTCCATATCTATGCCTTTGGGATGCAAGGGAATTTCGAACCATGAGCCGATTTCATAGCCTTTGCGCAATGCGCGCTGAAGCACCTGGTCCTTGTTTGCCACACGCACCGGATACCTGAGAATAACATTATCAGCATGAGGCTGCTTTTTGAGAGGCTTGAAACCAGCCAAAAGCAGTTCCTTATCGTAAAAAGCTGTGATCTTTTTTCTATGCGCCAGAAGCGCGCCTAGTGCCCGGGTATTCTTTTCACCCTCGGTAATCTGCGACTTGGCCATTTTTTTCAGATACTCCCGTGGCATTGTTCCTGCAAATTCCTCGTTGGACGAAGACCCAACCGCAAGGCCAAGTTTTGTAAGCGCACGATATGCCTGGGTAATAAGGGCATTGGTTTTGGGGTTTACCAGCAGATTGTAGGCCTTTATCTGCGCGGCAATGCGCAATTCTTCAGATAAAGATGGTATGGCAGCAGCGGCATGAATAGCAGAGACACGATCGAGTAGTGATCCCCCCTCTCCCCCTTTATTAAGGGGGGAATCATTAACCAGTAAAATCCCTCCGAGGCCAGTGGAAAACGGCTTGTTCCATTGACCTGAGAAGAATGATCCGAGGCCAAAGGTTCCACAGAGACGGCCTTTGTATGTTGAACCAAAGGCATGGCAGCAATCTTCGATAAGCGGCATATTGTTGGCCTGCGCCCATGCAAGAATTTGGTCCATGTCTTGCGCTATACCATAGGTGTGTTGGAGAATAAGGCACGAGGCACGAGGCACGAGGCGCAAGGCAAGTCTTGATGGATCAATATTGTACGTCTCAGGGTCAATGTCAATATACTGGCACTTTGCTCCGAGGAACAGGGGAGCAGAGGGAACCATGACGCAGGTATAGCCGGACATGAGGATAGTACTACCAGGACCAATGCCCATGGCTTTGAGCAGCGCGTATAGGCCAATGCGGCCTTTGGACCAGAGAGTAACGCTGGCTGGTGAGACATTGAAAAATTGGGACAATGCGTCAATCATGACCTCACCCCCTTCCCCTGTGAGGAGAGGGGAGAAAGATTGACGAAGCAATTTCTTACGATATTCGTGCATAGAATTGCCATGATACATAAATTCGTGGTGCAACATGAAGCCAGTGTGCGTATAAAAGGCGTTTGAGCGGGAATCGTTCGCAGCTGTTACAACCTTATATACGCCCTGATAGCCATGATCTTGAAAAAAACACTCAAGACGCTGTACAAGTTTTTTGCCAATGCCTTTGCCCTGGGCACTGTCTGAGACTGCAATGGAGAGGAGTTCGGACCTCACCCCCCTCCCCCTCTCCTGCGAGGAGAGGGGAGAAAAATCCCCCCTGCCCCTCTTCTCCTGCTTGATCCCCCCCTGCCCCCCCTTTTTAAGGGGGGCGTCCTTTGCATAGAATAAAGTTTCAAATACCTTACGAACTGTGCCTGAAGAGAAAAGGCTTGGGATAATAGCAATACCAAGAGAAAAACAATGATGGGTTAGAACATGCATATAGCATTTTCGTATATCCAGGGTACCAGAGACAAAACCAATGACTTCGCCTTGTTCATTGCGCTCGATTAAAACACAGCTATTTGGCGCCGCTGCAATGCCTTTGTACAGGCGAGAAAGAAAACCCTGACCCAGAGAAGAGAGAAAGCCAGCGGGTATGCCCTGAATGTGCAGAACAGCTATGGCTTTAAAATCTTTGGATGATAACGTCAATTTCATTGGCAACACATGGTTCACTTCAATAAACTGTTAAAAATAGCCAAAATGCGCTGACTTGCCTTGCCATCGCCATACGGGTTTATGGCTGCGGCCATTCTATTATATTCGTCTTTGTTCTCAAGAAGCAATCTGACATTCGCGATAATTGTCTCCTTGTTTGCACCAACAAGTTTTGCCGTGTTTGCTTGAACAGCCTCTGGACGCTCGGTTGTGGTGCGCATGACCAGGACCGGCTTTCCCAGACTAGGCGCTTCTTCCTGCACGCCCCCTGAATCAGTGAGTATGAGATATGACTTTTCCATTAAAAAAACAAATTCAGGATATCCCAGGGGCGGCAGCAATTTTACGTTTGGCACATTGCCGATTATTTCGAACACGGGTTTTTGCACATTGGGATTCAGGTGCACAGGATACAAAAACAGACATTCAGGATGCAGGGCGGCAAGCTCGCGTATGGCCAGGCAGATTTCCCTAAAACCAGTCCCGAAATTCTCCCGCCTATGGCCAGTGATTAAAACCATTTTTGAAAGATCAGCGGGCAAACCCAGGCCGGTGAGTTTTTCCATGAGCTCTGGGCCATGCGTCTTGTTTTTTTCCCGCATATATAAAAGAGCGTCAATCGCCGTGTTGCCTGTTACGTGGATTTTTTCGGGCCCTACATTTTCCCTGAGCAAATTTTGCCTGGCCCATTTGGTGGGCGCCAAATGCAGGTCTGCCACGCATGCAGCCACTCTCCTGTTTATCTCCTCGGGAAAGGGCGAATACTTGTCCCCTGTGCGCAGGCCTGCCTCAATGTGCGCTACCTTTATATTATTATAATACGCGGCAAGCGAGGCTGCCATGACAGTCGTGGTATCGCCCTGCACAAAGATCCAGTCTGGCTTTTCCCTGGCCAATAGGTCGTTTACGCTGTTGATAATGCGGCCCGTAAGCGATGCCAGGGTCTGGTTTTCCTGCATAAGGTTGAGGTCAAAATCGGGCTTTATTGAAAAAATATTGAGCATTTGATCGAGAAGCTGCCTGTGCTGGCCAGTAACACAGACTTGCACGGAAAATGGGGCGCCATGGGCCCGGAAGGCAGCGATAACCGGCGCGAGCTTAATTACCTCGGGACGGGTGCCGAGAACAAAAAGGAGATTTGCCATTCGTTAAAGATAATATACAAAAGGGACTAGGGACTAGGTAAGAGGGACTAGGAAAGGCAAAAAAACAGGAACGAGGAACGAGACTAAAGGCAGGAAAAAGGATCGAGGCACGAGGAACGAGACTGGAGGCAGGGACTAGGTGCAAGGAAGAGGAAGGCGAAACAAGAACGAGGAAAGGCAAAATTAAGACCAGGCTGACCAGGCAATAAAAATCAGGACTTGTTCGCGTATGTTTTGAGCCAGAGCTGGACGATTTTTGCATCGTCAAAATGGCTCGCAATGCGCTGATAGCCTGATTGGCCGAATTTTTGTTGCAAGGATTGGTCGAGGACCAGCTGCGCAAGGCGCTGGTTAAGCACATCCTGGTCTTCCAGTGGCACAAGAAAACCTGTTTCCTGATCAATGACCAACTCGTTTGTACCAAGAACATTTGTGGCAACCACAGGTTTTTTCAAAGCCATGGCTTCCATAAGACCCCGCGGAATGCCCTCTTTTTCAGAGGTCAGAACAACTATATCAGCCTTGTTTATAAGCGCATGAACATGGGGGGTATAGATTATTGAAACGTGGCTGGCCAGACCTTTGGATTTGATTAGGCTATTGAGCTTTTCTTCAAGATAGCCTTTGCCAGCGATAATGCAGGTTGCATGGATGTTTTGTGAAATGAGATACTCCATGGCAGCAATGACCTTTTCCAGGCGCTTCACAGGTTCGAGACGGGCAATGCAAAGAATGATCCCCCCCTGCCCCCCCTTAGAAAGGGGGGTATCTATGTCAAAGCACAGAGTTAACTCTGAGGTATAGTTTCTGGCATTTGATTCAATATCCTTGATGCTGACACCATTGCCTTCGAAGATAACCGGGCATTTGATGCTTTTTATGTTTTTCAGCTGTTCGTAATCGTATTTATTTTGAGAAAAAAGAATATGCCGGATTTTAGAAAACAATACTTCGATGCCCTTATATATCGCATAGCTCAGCGACTTTTGGCCTTTAAAAAAAGGCAAACCATGATAGGTATGGCAAATGAGCGGAACACCGGCCAGTTTTGCGGCAATGGCCCCTACTATGCCGGCTTTTGCCGTATGGGTATGCACAACATCAAAACGTTCTTTACGTATAAAGCGATATAGTTTGACCACAGCAATGAGGTCTTTAATCGGCCGTATGGTCCGGGGAATGTCAATGTGGGTGAATGTACCTTTTGCTTTCCGCTGTTCGTCCGGATCTTCAAACGAGGATGCAACATGAAGGTCTATGCCTGGTGTTTGCGCCAATAGCGACAGTTTGGAATCAAGTATGGTAATTACACTCTGGTATGATGTGACGAGTTTAAGAAGCTTAATTTTGGACTGCTCCGGTGTTAGTTGCATGCATGACTTCTCCTTGTTATGGGAATGTAAGGCACGCATGCGTTGCTACCTGAGACTCAATAAAAATTTTCTGACATGCAGATGTTGAACGCCTTTGTATGTTCCGCCGACCGCCTCGTCCATAGAAACGACTATTTTCGGAAAATTGTCATCAATTTTCAGTAGATTGCCAAACTCACGATCACGGGTCGAATCGTCAGGTATCTGGTATGCCACCTGTATATATATGCGTTCACCGCCGCGAAGCGCAACGAAATCAATTTCATAATTTCTACCCTGTCCGACATATACATCATATCCGGCAATACAAAGGTGAAGATACACAATATTTTCCAGCACTTTTTCAATATCATTTGCATTGTACCCGACAAGTGAATGCCGCAATCCCAAATCTTCAAAGTAATATTTCTCATTCACCTCAAATATTTTTTTGCCTTTGATATCTATTCGAGGCACCTTAAAAAGAAAAAAGGCGGAACAGAGGTAGGAAAGGTAATTCAATACTACAACGGGTGATATCCCTGTTTTCTGCGACTTCAGGAAATCACTGATTTTTTTCGCAGATACGAGGTTGCCGATATTATCCGCAACATAGAGAACCAGCCGCTCAAGAAAAGCCACATCCCTGATCCTGTGCCTGGCCACAATATCCTTAAAAAGGATTGTCGCGTACATGTTTTTTAAATAGTCGTATAGTACCCTTTCATCGTCCTTTGGAAGGTTGATAAGATATGGCAGGCCGCCATAGCGGACATACCGTATAAATGAATCATTCGAATCCTTCAAACCGTGGAATTGCAGATGCTCTGCATACGATAGCCCGAATATTTTCCGCTCAATATACCGTCCGGAAAGATGATGGGCCACTTCGCTGGCGAACATCGCGGCATTGCTTCCTGTACAGTAAATATCATACTTGCCGGTTGCAGCAAAACTCCGCAACGCGGATTCAAAACCTTTTATATCCTGGATCTCATCGATGAACAATGCTTGGCAGCCCTTGCCGCCCTTCTGGCTTTCCACATACTTAATGAGCAATGGCGCGCATCCGTGATAGGTCCGAATTGATGCTCTTCCTTGTTGATATAAATGACCTTTACCTTTGGATTTTGTTTGCGAATGTCGTCGATCAGCTGGTATACCATATAGCTTTTACCAACGCGGCGTTGACCGACAATGACTTTAATAAGGTCTGTACCCTGGTACGGCCTAATGGCATTCAGGTACAGCGCCCTTGGTATATATTTGGTCATATCACATTTAAGTATAGGTAAAACATACAGCGCTAATCAATTTTATTTTAATCATAACTAAAACAGATCAAACCTTTAGAAGAAAAGGAACGAGGCGCGAGGATCGAGACTAAACGAAGGGACTAGGGATCATCTTCCTCATCATCTGATTCTTCGACTTCCGCGGCCACAGGCCTTGAGAAAAGCATCAAAAACAAAAAGGGCAGAAGCATGGTTTTTTACCGCAACAGTGAGGTTAAGGCCAAGAAAAAGCGAAATTAAGGTCGAGTAAAGGCAAGGTCAAGATTGATGTCAAGGAAAAACAAGGCATTAACGGTTTGAAATGTCCGCATAGGCATGAAAAAAACAGATGGCGGGATACCCTGGACCGCGATATCAATGTCTGATGATTTGGAAAAAAGACCGTTTACTACAGAGCCAAAAGTCCAGATAGTTGTTGCGTGGTATTCCTGTTTTAATATTACTGCAATCCGGGAAACCAGGCCCTGTATCTAAACCATCTGCAGAAATAATTGACAGGCCCCTGGCCTGCAACAGCCCGCTGTATCTCTTTTTTGCCGCCGTGTCTAATTCAAAAACCGTCCGTGAATCCATATGTTGAAATATTATTATCGTTAAGGACAAGTATCAAGTTCGCAGAGGTTCAGGGGAAAGAAGGTCAAGGAAGGGACACCTTAAAACAGATGTCTATTGATTATAATCTACCAATAACATATATTTAAGGTATGTTATAATCTTATCATACGATAAGGCATTAAGGTTCATTATGATACAAACTTTGACTGATTGGAATCCCTGGTGGACTGGCCAGAAGCCACCATCTTCAAAACCTCGTCCAACATACCTGGCTCGAATACAGAAATACATGACTTCGGGCGAGCTTCTCTTTCTCAATGGTGTAAGGCGTTCTGGAAAAACCACTTTAATGCTCCAGGCGATCGAAGGCCTGCTGAATAATGGAACAAACCCCAAACAAATATTTTCGGTTAACTTTGATGACCCGGCATTCGGCGATGTAAAGAACCCGCTTGCAGCCGTACTGGACTGCTATCATAGCGAGGTGTATCCGGGTAAGGACTGTTATCTGTTCCTCGATGAAATACAGGCTGTTCCGGCATGGGAGCGCCAGATAAAAAAATATTATGATCTTGGACTTTACCGGATCGTGCTTTCCGGGTCAAGCGCGCATCTTCTGGGCACTACACTGGCAAATCTACTGTCAGGAAGATATTTCCAGATACAAGTTTTCCCTCTTGATTTTACCGAATACCTCGCCTTCAATAATGTGGCGTTTCAGGATGCGGTTTCTTTGTTTGCGCAGAAAGACCGGGTGTGCTTTTTTCTTAACGAATACCTCTCAAAAGGTGGTTTTCCCAGAGCTGCCATGGAAAAGGATGATTTATTGCGGCAAGACCTTCTCAAAAGCTATTATGATTCCATTATTTTCAAAGATATTGTATCCACGCATTCAGTAAGAAAAATCGACACACTTAAAACTTTTATCCATTATTTATTCACCAATTTCGCTTCACTATATTCCATCAAAGGCCTCGCACGCCTGCTCCATCTTGACCATCAGACCGCAACGGAATATATTCGATATCTCCATGACGCCCATCTGGTAACAAGCATCCCCTTGTTCGATTATTCCCTGAAAATACAGGAACGAAACAATCGGAAGGCGTATTGTGTTGATAACGGCCTTCGAAACTCCGTTTCATTCAAATTCTCAAGTGATTCGGGCCGTCTGGCTGAAAATGTTGCGTTCAACGCTCTGAACAGAGGGCATGACCAGGTTTATTACTGGAAGGGCAAGGGTGAAGTGGATTTTGTAATAAAAAACAGCGATCAAACCTTATGGGCAATAAACATCTGCTTTTCGAATGACATTCCGGAACGTGAGAGAGAATCTTTGTTCGAATTCAAGAAAGAATTTCCTGATAAGAGCGCACGGTTGGTTATTTTAACCAAAGATGTGGAGAAAATTGAGATGGGCATCGAGTATATCCCCCTTTGGAAATGGCTGTGCATGCTCGAGGGGAAAGGACGAGGTCGAGGAGAAGAAGGCCAAGGCCGATGTTGAGGCTGAGAAAGAAGAGGCTAAGGTTGAGGTCAAGCAAGACTGAACGCTTGGGCAGGCATTCTTACAGGCACCTATAACGTAAGCGTTCGGTGAACCCATATTGAATTTCTTCGCCTTTTTCGGGATATTATAGGCACACAATCGCGAAGGAGGTTCTATGTCCACGAGTTTGAATCCCAAAGGGCGCCGCATGCTTGCTTTGGTAAGGGCGTATGACAGCAGCTCTGACGATTAGCTGATTTTTCGCACTCCCCCCCCTCGGACAATCGCTAAATCCTTCGAAATTCCAAGGATTTAGCGATTTTTC
>MFYT01000009.1:0-34845 GCA_001789205.1 Candidatus Raymondbacteria bacterium RIFOXYA2_FULL_49_16
TTAGCCTTTGACCGGGTTGAATTATTCAACTTGCACAGGACAGTTTATTCTTGACGCACTCATTTATAGACCCCTTATCTCAACAAGAAGACATTCTTTGTAAAAACCGTTTTTTCTATCTTGATTTTTACAATATATACTCCGCTGGGCTTGTCAGCAGCATTCCATTGAATGCCGGCCGACAGTTGCAGGCCCGTAACAGAAAAACGGTCCATAAGTTTTCCTTTTATATTATAAATCCCAATTTCATACCTTTGATCGACATCTGAAAGGTTGTTGCCGCTTACGGTGATTTTAATATCGGGATTAAAAGGATTGGGCGAACAGGTAATGTGCGTGCCAGCTTCCTTCCTTGAATTCCCTGTTATTTTCGATCCCGGGCAATCCTTGCAGGGAACCATGATAAAACGGCTGCCGCCGGTGTTCTGATCGCCTGCCTTAATAATGAAACCTTCAAAAGTCACCAAACCATCTGTGTCCGCAGCAACAGTATCCATCTGATACAAAACATTCGTATCATTTGGGGCGGTGTTTTTTATAATGTATTGCGCGCCGGGTTCAACAATGAATCTTTGCAGGCGCCGAGGCGTCACATCAGCAGTGTCATCCGGCATGCGTACCGTGCCGCCAAGTATTTTATATGACGCGACAACAATCTCGTACCGATTTGTGCTGTCCACCTGGTTCTGGTATCCGCCGACCCTGTAATGGGGTGTGCTCCAGATAAAGTGACAGTGAAAAGAATAATCGGTCGCCACATCCGGATCTTCGGGCAAAGGCAATGCTGCGCTGCTTTTTGTATTGGAGAACGCCAAGAATGACTCATTTTTTCTTAATTGAGAAACTTGATTGTTTTCATACATCCATGTTTGCGTGCCATGCCCGCAACTGCCGCAAACGCCGCCGCTGAATCCGTGTTTGGTATCCAGGAGTGCGGGGTAATAATTTTTGCCGTGCGTAGGGTAATTCACCGAATTATCCTGGCCTCCGTGGCCCACACATACCCAGGGCATCTCCAATTTCCTGTTCTCCCTGAGAAAGGACTCCATATTCAGCCATTTATGAACCGTGACACCGGCGTATTTTTCATTCAACTTTTCGCTGCGCCAGCCGGTAAAGCCTACTTTCATGTTGTCATTGTTGCCAAGGCCCCAAATAGGCGTAATCCATCCGGTATATTGCCAATCGCCATTCTCAAAATAATTCGTGGGCGGAACGCCGGCACGGCCATATGCGAAAAAATCCGGATAACTCTGAAGGAACATAAGGGTTCCCCCGCCTCCCATTGAGCCGCCCAAAACATGGATGGCGTTTGTGTCTATGCGGCTGGAATAATAAGGCTCCCTGAGAATCATCCATTTAAGCATATTCATGATTCGCGCCTGTGTGAAATTAATTACAGGCCCACTGGTCGCAACAGGACCACCCGCAAAATACAAATATGACGTATCGTATGGGAAAGTTTGGCTGTAGCCATACCACCACGTACGGTTATCCTGGATCTTCAGATTGATGCCCTCGCAATAATATCTGCAGTCATCGCCCACTGCCGGCATATTTCCCGGAGAACCATCTAAAAAAAGCTCCAATGGCAATGTTCCGGAAGTCGTATTATAATTCGAAGGTACGCCTACCCAATAGGTAAAAGCGTAGGTATTGCACATGGTAGGATTAAAAGAATCAACATCCGTGTATTGAAGATATATGCGTGCGAGCATGATGTTTGACCGCCATATTAGAACCGGAACAGGTTCTTCAACAACTTCGTTGACTGGGCCAACCGAATTGCCGGCATCGCAACTTTTATCCTCCACGCCACCCGTAAATGCCGTAACAGCATAATAAAAACCGCCTGCCTGGTGCGAAGTCAAAACTATCATGCCTGTGCCTGAGTCGACTGCACTTGCCATTCCCGACTGCCCATCTGCCAATGGGGTAATAACATTACGTGTAAATGTGCAGGGCGGGTTAAGAGTTGAAAATGAAGCTCCACCCAGATAATTCAGCATCTTATTTCCTGCAGATCCCTGCGCTCTTTCAATCCTTTTTACAGCGGAAGCGATATTTTCCGTTGTTATAGGAGCAGTGCTGCTGTAAACAACATATTTCTGACCGTTTGCAACTTCGTCCCAAGTGATGAAAACCTGGCCTGAACGGAAAAAAGCGTTCATGTTTGAAGGCCGGATGGCGAAAATTGAAACGGTTGCTGCCAAAACAACAATAATGGTCAATGCTGCTGATCTGCTCATGAAATCTCCTTCTGTTTATTAGAGTTAATTGTCATATCCCCATTATTCTCCTGGAATTTTCACCAAAGATCATCTCTTTTTCGGCTTTTGTTATTTTTGCAAAGGCAACCCTTCCCAGTTGCATTGTTCCCGAGAGCGCAGCCATATCAGAACCGTAGAGCACTTTCCTTGCACCAGCAACTTCCACAAAGTATTCAATAAGCCCTTTTCTGGGGATTGCAAGGCATATTTCCAGATACACGTTTCCCATTTCTTTTGCCAGTTGCGCATACTCTTCTTCATCAATGCATCCCGCATGAGCCGCGATCCACTTAATATTTGTGTATTCAGAAGCAAGGGTACGCAATGGTATTAAATCATCCATGCCCCAGGTATGAACAAGTACCGGGTATCCTTTGGCATTTGCATATTCATAGGCCGGTCTGTATTCTTTCGCGTCATAAGGCTTTATCGTGGTTTTATTGATTATTTTGTATGCTCTAAGGCCTGCCTTTTCACATCTTTTTATCTCCCCGATAATATCGCTGTTATTGTAAGGATCTACCGTTATATATCCAAAAAACCGGCCAGAAAACCGGTTTACCGCATCGATGCATGTATCATTCCCAAACCGCACATCCCCGCCTATTACCGCTGCAATCCCTGATATTGCCGCCATATCTATGCCCGTGCGATCCATTGCTTTAATCATCGCATCCGCATTTGAATCGGGCATAGCGTACTTATTTAAAGAGCCTATATGCGCATGCGCGTCAAAAACATAGACAGAATCCAATCTTTTCCCGGCCAGGAAATTTCCCGCTATCTCATCAAGCATGGTTTTCTTGCCCCCCGCCATTTTATGCCTTCCTGTTGTTCAAAAGATTGGACATATTTTCAAAACCGATCAATGTTTTTTCTTCTTCAGTGATATCAGCATACATCAGGGAACCTACGCTCGCCCCCATCACCGCTTCAGGATAGAATGACCCGAATAACAGCCGATTGGCCCCTATTTCCTTACACAAGCGTTCTATGCCATTAAACACGGAATAGGGCGGGCTTATATCGATGTGTAAATTGCCGTGCAGAGTAAGCAAAGAAATAAGCTTTCTCTCAGCTTCGTACGGAATGTGCGTTAAAACAGCAACAAGTTCCGGATGGTTGTTCAGCGCGCCGTGCAGGTCATTTAATTCAATTTCATCATATGGCAGGAACAGGGGGAGGTGTCTTTGCTCCATTGCCGCAAGCAAAGGCCCAAGACACCATTCAGCAACTGATATATTCATGCTCGCAGGATAGATTATTCCAGCCGAAGCGCTGTCTCCGATAATCTCGTCAAGATAGGAAAAAGCCGTCTTTGGGTTCCTGCATCTGTCCGGTTCTAAAGAAAAACAGTTATATAAACAGGGGTTTGCGGCTGTCTCGCTGATCAACTTCTTATTTCCAAGGCCAGGCAGGTTATATTGTCCGGAATAATGGCGCACAAGAGCGCATTCGACACCCGCTTCATCCATCTCTTTTACAAGATCATCAATGGTTTCCGGGGTGCCCGGAAAACCAAGTGTTTTTTTACCAATATTGACATTGCAATCAAAAAACATCATTGCGGACAACTCCTGATACGGCAAAACTATTTCACCAACAACAGTCTTGCACTCAACACTCTACCGCCAACTGAAACTCGCGCAATATAAATACCCGAAGGATGGTCTGCCGCATTCCAGACATACACAGCGTTTGCAGGACTCTCAGCATTCACTATTTCCATTAATCTGCCGTTCCCATCATATATTTCCAGGACAGGGTTGATTGCCGCCTGCTGATGGCTTAGCGTTATTGTTATCCGCGGATTAAACGGGTTCGGAGAACAGCGTATGGCCGCCTCTCCACCCTTTAATCGGGCTTTTTTATCCACCATGCTATTGCTATCATATTCAAGCACCACCCGCATACCATGGTCTCCGCCCGATAAATTAAGATCATAGGCCCGGGCAGCGCTACGGCACCAATCCCCGCCCATTCGCCATGCTCCGCCTTTGAGGGCTTGCCCGTGCCAATCCTTTGTTACCGGTCCTTGCGGGTCTATCACCGGGCTTGATAAATTCTGATAATAAGTTTCTGAGAAATAATCACTGCAATATTCCCATACATTCCCGCATATATCATAAAGGCCCCATGGATTAGGAAGAAGCTGACCTACTGGATGCGTTGTGCCTCCGCTGTTGGCTCCCCAGGCATATAAATCCAGATTATTTATTTCATTACCAAAGAAAAACCTTGTCCTTGTCCCGGCACGGCAGGCGAACTCCCATTCCGCTTCAGTAGGCATCCGGACAGTCCTGCCGGTTGTCATCGATAACCTGGAACAAAAATCCTGCACGCGCGTCCAATCAAGCCTTTCAACCGGGTTCTTGGGCCCTGGAAAAAGATATTCATGGCCATGGACTTGAACAGCTTCATATTGCTCCTGGGTCACCTCATAAACACCCATCCAGAAGGGTTTGCTTATGGTAACCTGATGCATGGGAGTTTCCCATATCTTATAATAATCGCTGTTCGGAGAACCCATATAAAAAGTCCCGGAAGGAATCAATACAAGTTCAAGGTTGATTCCACTTCCCAAATTCAGCGTATCATACGTACGTTGCGCATGTACCTTCAGTGTAAATAAAATTATCGCTAATAGTATCGGCAATCCCAATAATCGTGACATAGGTAACCGCCTTTTTTTGCAAAACGTACGTATCTTCTAAGATAAAAAGCGAGGCCAGTACCGTGTTTAGGGGGGAGAACAAGAAACAGTACAGACCCCGCAATTTTTTATGTGTTTTATTTTGATATATCCATACTATTTTTGCTCCTGCACGGATACTATTTTATCAATAGCAGCCGAGCACTCACCATGCGACCCCCAACCACGGTTTTCGCAAAATATATTCCTGAAGGACAGTCTGCCGCATTCCAGGTATAAACAGCGTTTCGGGAACCCATAGCGTTCAATGTTTCGATTAATCTGCCGTTCTCATTATATATTTTTACAACCGGGTTGACTGCTGCCCCGCCTCGACTCGCGCTCGGCGAGGCGGGTTGCTGATTACTGATTGCTATTGTTGTACTCGGATTAAACGGATTTGGAAAACAGCTTATGCTATTTGTTTCGTCTTTATGTAATCCAATCTTTTTATCTTGTATTCCAGTACCGTCATAATTAACAACAACACGGAAACCATGGTCATATCCAGCCACGCTTTGGATGGTGATTCGTGAATAGCTGGTCTGCCATGTTTCATAATCCGGGATACCACCGCCGCGAACAATAGATGTAATACCGCCATCATAAAAATACGGGTCAATTTGAGAATCCGCGGTATATGAATACGCATTATCAGCGCTATATTCCCACACATTCCCATTTATATCGAATAAACCCCATGGGTTGGCGGGTTTTGTCCCTACTTTCTGAAAGGTGCCGTTCCTTGGACAAGCTCTGGCCCAAGTATAAGTGCAATACTGGTTTGATTGGTCGCCCCAAAAATGCCTGGTTGTAGTTCCGGCTCTGCACGCATGTTCCCATTCAGCATCCGTGGGTAGACGGACCGCCCTTCCGACCTGTCGTGATAATTTCCTGCAAAACCCTGAAGCTTGGGCTGGTGATATCTGATATGCCGGATAATCCGGGCCAATTTCTTCACTGTAAGAGGGAACGCTTGTTGGCATCATCGCCGCATACTGCGCCTGCGTTACTTCATAGACGCCCATCCAATATGGCTTGGTAAGCGTAACCTGGTGCTGAGGGCATTGGAAGCCCCGCTGCCATGCGTCCATAGCTGCACAATCCTCCGCGCTTGCTCCCATGGGAAAAGTCCCTGCGGGAATCAATACGAGTTCCAAACTAACCCCGTTCCCCAAATCCAAGGTGTCGTATGTCAATTCCGCATTTACCTGAAAAGGAATGATAATTATAGCCGATAGTACGGCCAATACCGGGAATCGCAACATGTTTCTCCCCCTTTTCTCGATTATTTCTGTATAATAAACTTTTTTACCGCTATATGATGGCCTTGTTTGACCAGAACCAAGTAATGGCCCGCGGAGACGGGCCTGCGGGCATAGGTGAGACCGTTCCAAAATCCCGAGAACAAGGCGTCTAAAAGCCGCAGATCAACCGGGCATATGTACCTGCCAGCGCAGTCATATATCAAGCATTCAACCTTGTCTGTTGCTTGTTGCGCGCGGTAAGTTATCCAAAGTATTCCTGTAGACGGTTCAGGATTTGCCATAATAGGAGACGCTGTGGAAATGACAGCAGGTTTCCCGCCTTTTTCAACAGCAATAACGCCCGTGGCAACATGAGAAGCAAGCTGTTTGCCAGCTTCAATTAAAGCGCTGTCAATAGCCCACATCACCACACGGACAAAAAATTTATCGCTGATAAATAAAAGCTCGCTGGTAAACAACTGTATTTCAAGGCGGGCGCTGTCGCCAAGCGTGTCTATCCGCTCATAAGAGACCATGTTGTCATAAAAAAGCTGGTACACGCCCAACGCATTTGCGGCAGTTCCCTGGTCGTATATTTGAATGCAAACATCCGTTGTTCCATTGCCATATCCTTCGAAAGCACTGGAAACATATCCCAGATTGCAATAGACCACTGCCCCGCCGTCTATATAATTAGAAAGCTCATCACAGGTATGCGCTGTTCCAACCTGGCAGGCAAAACGGGGGTTGGATTTTGTCCACCCCGGGACCGTATTATTCTCAGGAAGCAAGGCCGCGGGGTCCTGGGCAAAGATAAGAGACGCAAAAAAAACACCTGACCATAAAAAAATCAAAGGCAAAGATCGTGGAACGCAATGCAGGCGAAACAACGGAACATGTCTCTTTTTCATACCCGTACTCTTCCCCCAAATAATTTAGATTCGAAATACGCGCCATGTCTAAATGGCTTATTTCATGAATATTTTCCCCTGTACGGAATGTGGTCCGGTCTTAATCTTAAAGATATAGATGCCTTTGGGCACAGGTCTCCCATTCATACTCCTGCCCCCCCAGTGTATGGCAGAGCCGGAAATACCCTTTTTTTCCCACACCATACGCCCATTAACATCAACGATAGATATTTCCTTAATGCTGCTATTGGCATTGGACAACTCAAAATGCACTTGTCCATTTGAGGGATTGGGCGACAGGGACACCTGAAGACCCGAGTCCTCCGTTGCGCGGCCCGAAGTCTCTATTAGCGTTGCCCAGGGAGGGCTTATGTTGACAACTTCCATGTTTGCAGGATCGTTAGTGCCAATACTATAAGGTTCTTGCGCTGCAAGAGTAAAAATACCGCGGGAGGTAGTTTCCAAGCTCGATCCAAAGGAATAATATTGTTTAAACAAAAGCATGCCCTGATAATCATTGGCAACACTGTCACGTGTGGCAACAACCGAATATGCCGCCATATTCGGCGTTCCACCAGGGGACGACCCAGACCTACCTGAAATGGCATCCATGAGAACAAGCACCTGTTTATTTTTGAATGTCGGCTGGCTGTTAAGTACGGAAAGCCATGGCTGGGTGGGATCAAGAAACTTATCATGCACTTCCCAAAAACGCGGTCCAGTAACCGCGCTCATCAAATTCTTCAATGCCATGCTGACTCCGCTTACTCCCTGGCTCCATAGAGACGGGCAATTAATAATCCAGTCAGCGTTGGCAAAGGTGTCTTTTATCCGATGCGTGACCCCGGCAAAGACAAAGGAAGGATTGGATGCGTTTGCAGTATCGTCCTGGGTCCATGCGGCATTTTTTCCCGTGGCAATAGTAACATTAGCTTCCGGAAAAGTCCCACCCAGCATGGAGGTAAGGCCGCTTTTTACCGCCTGAATGACGTACGTGGTAGTTGGATTGGAGGGCAAAACACCGCTTACACCGTTCTGTTTAATGGCAATCTTGGTCGCCGTTGTCACTGTTCCGGGAAAAATCGCCTCATATGCCTGCCCTTTATCAGATATTCCGGTAAGGATCATAATTGCATGATCCACCATGTCCTGTATTTTTGCCGTGTCAACAGTCCCCGCTGTTTTATCGTAACAGGATGTGTCCGTGGCAATAACGATTTTGGAGGCATCGGCCAACGTACGGGCCCTGCCTTTGGTCAAAGCCCCTGTTCCCAGGACCATTGCCGTGGCAGCCGCCCCTCTTCCGATAAAGCTTCTTCTCGAAATTGTTTTCTTTATCATACCATCTCCTTTTCACATAAAAATCTTACAGTAATATCTTATTTTATCAACAGCAAACGTGCGCTCATTATTCTGCTCCCTGCCGCAGCCCGTGCGAAATATACCCCCGAAAGACAGCCTGAGGCATTCCAGGCATATGTGTACAACGCACGCATGCCTGAATATGAATTGGGAACAATTGACGATGATACTACAAGAGAACCCTTTGCGTTATATATCTGTAAAAGCGCGCGCGCGTTTTTATTCCCCTGTTCCAGATCAAATACAATCATTGTCTGCGGATTAAATGGATTTGGAGAACAATGGATGGATGGTCCCTTACTTTTCAATCCGGTCTTCTTTTCCAACATAGCGGTACCTGTATCATCGACAACCACCCGCATTCCATGATTTCTGCCTGAAGTAGAGATCGGTCCCCAGCACCGGGCCACTGAACTGCACCAGGTATTACCCATATCAAAAGCGCCCCCGCGAAGCACTTTTTTCGGCTCAGTGCTGTCTGTACCTGTAGGGTCGATTACAGGTTCGCTTGGATACCTCCAAGCGTCCGCATAAAAATCACTGCAAAATTCAAAATTGTTCCCATATATATCATAGAGCCCCCATGGATTGGGCTGCAACTGACCCACCGGATGGGTGGTCCCCCCGGCATTACTTGGATTCCAAGCATATAGATTAAGATTCGTGTACGTGGTCCCAAAAAAGAAGGGGGTTGTGGTACCAGCGCGCGCAGCATACTCCCACTCTGCTTCTGTGGGCAACCGAACATTCCGGCCTGTCCTGATAGAAGCTTGCGTGCAAAAGGCTGCGGTACGTGCCACATTCATATATTCAACAGTATGTGTCGGGTCTTGATACTGAACGGGTGTAGGATTGGTCCCTGTTACCTCTAGATATTGCTCCTGGGTTACCTGATAAACTCCCATCCAATAATTTTTGCTTATGGTAACCTGATGTTGCGGGCATTCATCATCCTTCCTTAAATACGCCCCCGTTGGCGAGCCCATAAGAAATGTCCCTGCGTGAATTAATACCAGTTCAAGTTTGACCCCATTCCCAAGATCCAATGTATCGTATATAGGGTCTGCCGATACTGTGCATAAAAAAAGCATTCCACCTAAAAGAGCGGCTGTCGCTAAAAATTTTTGCATGTGATCCCCCAATCTGTTTGTTTTCATGTTATTTTAACAATAACGCGCGCGTCCTGAGAACTTTGCTTCCTACGACTGCCCGTATATAATACATTCCTGAAGGAAGGTTTGCCGCATTCCAAAAAATAACGGCATGTTCACTGCTGCCCGTATTCAATGTTGTAACCAATGAGCCTTCCCCATTATATATTTTAACAACTGACCGAACCTGTGGCTGAAGACCATTTATTGTTATTGTTGTGCTCGGATTAAACGGGTTCGGAGAACAATGAATAGACCGTTCGTTTCTTTTTTGTCCGGTCTTATTGTTGATTATGTTGGTGCCCGTGTAATCAGCAGCTACACGGATCGTATGGTCTGCCCCTGATCCACAAACTTGAGCCAGCCGTGATGCGCTCCAATACCAGTTATCCAAAATTCCGCCGCCGCGAAGAATTGCGCAATTATATGCCCCGTTGTAATGATTGGGATCGGTCTCCGGGACTGTTGGAGTGGTATAATTATTATCGCCGACATACTCCCACACATTACCAGCTATATCATATAAGCCCCATGGATTTGGCTGTCTTGAACCTACTTGGCTAAAATCTCCAGACGGGGCAACATATAAACTCTGCTGGACCGTAGTTTCTCCCCAGAAATATTTTGTTGTGGTTCCGGCCCTGCACGCATACTCCCATTCGGCATCTGTTGGCAGACGAACTGGTTTTCCGGTTAATTCAGCCACATGGCTGCAAAAATCGCGCGCTCTTGTTGGAGATACATTCAAATAAGCCGGATAGTTTGGTCCTCTCGAATTACGGCTGGTACTATAGGTAATAATAGAATCTCCCATAATCGCCGCAAATTGCGCTTGTGTTACTTCTGTAACCCCCAGCCAATAAGGCTTGGTAATGGTTACCTGATGCTGAGGACATTGGACTTGGTTAAGATACCAACTGCCCTGTGCAGCTATTTGGGTACAGTGCAAGGAATCCGGACCCATCATAAAGGTCCCTGGAGGAATCAAGACCATTGGTATGCTGATTCCATTCCCCAAGTCCAACGTATCATACGTAAGCTGGGCGTTGAGCGTGAACGGAAGTGTCAGGATAATGAGAATAATGACCGATTTCAGGTATCTTTGCATTTTAACCCCCTTAAAACCGAACCTCTGTCCAGTGTCTATATGCTTTCTATGATAAATATATACCCAAGGTTCGCATTGCAACATCGTACTTGTTCCAATTGTCCTTGGTAAAAGTTCCAAAACGAGTTTGTGTTACATTCGCGGGGCTTCTTAGAGCGTTTTTTATGTATATTTATCAGCATAATGCCCTGTAGACACAGTTCCATTCCTGGAATATTTTTACTGTTGATCGCTGTGTGTGGAATTGGCGACTATACCATGGGAGGCCCTGTTATGAAACAAACGCCAAGTCCAATAAAATACGACGACACAAGCATAGTCGCGTGGAACAGCGACTTTTCCATTGTGGAAATCCCTTCAAGCATGGACAGCGCTGTTCAAAAAGCTTATTTCCGCAAGAGCAACGCTCAAGATCGTAAACCGCTTTTGATAAGTCTCCATACCTGGAGCGGAGACTATGCCCAAACCGACGAACTGACGCGTTACGCCAGCGCAAAAGACTGGAATTATATACACCCTGATTTCCGGGGGCCAAACTGGACAAAAAAAGCCTGCTGCAGCAAATACGTCATTGCGGACATTGACGATGCTATTACGTACGCCCTGCAAAACGCTCTAGTCGACACAGACAGGATTTACGTTGTTGGGGCAAGTGGCGGCGGTTATGCCACTCTGAGCATGTTCATGAAATCACGGCACTCCATATCGCGGTTCTCGTCATGGGTCCCTATTTCAGATCTTGTTGCGTGGTACCATGAAACCGTGCAAAGAAAAAGCGAATTTCCCTATGCCCAGCAGATAGCGGATTGCGTGGGCTCAACAGCCAGCGGCCTGAATGAGACTGAGGCGCGGGAGCGTTCCCCGCTCTACTGGGAAACGCCGAGGAAAAAACTTGAACGCACAAAACTCAATATTTTTACTGGAATTTATGACGGCGTCAAGGGATCTGTCCCCATCACGCACTCAATCCGTTTCTACAATAAAGTGCTCAAAGACCTCGGTGTGGCTGACAGCGCGTATTATGTGACAAATCAGGAAACCGCGCTCTTACTTGAAACCAGGAAGCCATTGAGGAATTTCGGAAAAATCGGCGACAGGTACATTTGCCTGAAAAAAGAGTATAAGAACATCTCCCTGGTCATTTTCACGGGAGAACATGAAATGCTGCCTGCATACGCCTTTGAAAGCCTGCGCTGATTTCAATTTCACCGTAAAAGCCCTGCTACCAAGAAATATTTCAACAACAAAACCAATCCGAGCAGAAATGCATGGTTTTTACCCGCAAAGGGTTGATATTTTTTAATACACAGTTGTATTTTCTATTATGGTACTTATAGAAGAAATCCGAACGAAAATACGGCGGAGACATTATGAGTTATCCAAACACGCTGTTGATGTAAGTATTATACGAAACATAAGCATGCGTGAGTTGGAGGAGGCCGTCGCATCCAAAAGCGAAATCATAGAGGATTATCCTGACGATAAATATGGTCCGAGTTGTTTAATACTCGGTTTTACCGGAAGTGGGCGGCCCCTTCACCTGCACTGCAGTTACCCAACCCGGCCAATTATCAAAGTCATTACCCTTTATGAACCAGATACTAGTATCTGGATAGAATTCAGGAAACGCAAACCGATTGTGAAAAGGAAATACTGATGAAAGAAACAATGATTAATTCAAAGGTCTCTTACCCGTTAACACACAGAGGCAAATTCTTCATCATCGAGCATGTGCCAGCGCGCATTTGCTTGGAAACCGGTGAACAATATTTCTCCCCAAAGACTGTGGAACATCTCCAAAAGCTCATCACGGGCAAAAGAAAGCCGACCAGGACTGTTGTGACACCTGTTTTCGAATACGCATAACACCATTCTATCTACGCTGTAATACTCTTGAATTGCGGCAGCCACTTCTGGTTTTTCGCGAACATTTCTTTGACCATTTTCTTTATTTCAGCAAGCGAAAGCACTGACGCTGTGAGCGGATCAAAATAAATCGCTTTATACACAAGCTCTGGGTCGCCGGAAAGCGCGCCTTCAACAGCCATTTCCTCGACCGAAACGCTCAGATTGTTCAACGCGGCAAGCTGGAGCGGCAGCGCGCCAACATGGATGGCGTTGAATCCGCGCTTGTTTGCCACAACCGGCACTTCCACGCATATATTTTCCGGCAGGTTTGAAATAATGCCTGTATTGGGAACATTGCCATTGAATTCAAATGCCTCTCCCCCCATATATGCGTTAATGATATAGGCGGCGTATTCGTGTCCGCGCGCAAGGTCAAGTGGCGCACCCTTCTTGAACCAGGCCTGTATCTCTTTTTTCCAGAAATGCTCGCGGTGCAGATAGTCTTTGAGGATAAACGCATGCGCGCCCGGGTTCCAGCCTGTGCCGCTGGTGCAGTATTTTTTAATCAGGTCCTTGCGTTTGCGGAACCACCAGTTGTATTCGGAATTGTGGCCGCTTGATTCAGTAACATAGTATCCCAGGTGCAGGAACATCTCATTGCGCACCTGCTCTTCATTATAAACTTCTTGCCTGGTGGTAATCGCCTTTACAATGGCTGGATATGCGTCTTTGCCATTGACCTGGAATTTGAGATAATGGGCCTGATGGTTGATGCCAGCGCACACATAGGTGACCTTATCCATGGGCGCTTTGATCCACTTTGCCAGCATTCCGGCCGTGCCCTGCACGCTGTGGCACAGGCCCGTTACTTTGACGAATGTGGAACGCTGCATTGCCCTGCAAAGCATTGCCATGGGATTGGTATAGTTGAGAAGAATGGCATTGGGACATAACTTCTCCATGTCCTTGACAATGCTCAGCATGACCGGAATGGTGCGCAGGGCGCGGAAAATACCCGAAGGTCCGCGGGTATCGCCCACGTTGATGTCAATGCCGTATTTAAAGGGGATCTCGATATCATGGCGCCACACCTGCACATTGCCGGCAAGAATAGTGCAAATGACCGCGTCAGCGCCTTTGAGCGCCTCTTTACGGTCCATGGTAGCGACAATTTTTGCCGGATAATTGCCCCGGTCAATAATACTTTGGACAGCCCGCCTTGAAAAATCGAGCCGCTCTTTGTCAACATCCATGAGCACTAACGTAGCATCTTTCAGCAAAGGAAAGGTAAGAATATCACGGATTAGTGCGCGTGTGAAGCCAAGCGACCCTGCGCCAATGAATGCTATACGTGCCATTGCCATCTCCTTTTGTATTTAATTATACTTTTGTTGTTTGCTGGTAATAATATAACTCTTTTATTTTCAATGTAAATATGCAGTTTGTGACATGTCATAGCATTTATGTGATATGATTTTTGCCAAAATCCGCGCCCAGGATTTCAGAGAGGCAGATACTGCTGTAGCCCGTTTTATTTCAATTGGTTATGAACACATCACATCAACAGATTATCGCTGGAACAATGAACGCATGGGGCCAACCTTTGGTCATTGTATCATACAATATACCCTCTCTGGCCATGGCTATCACGAAGCCAATGGCAAAATCACCAAGCTCGAAAAGCACACGGCCTTTCTCGCCTCGGAAGAAAGCCCTTTTTTATACTATTACAAACCTGATGCGCCGCATTGGGAATTTTTCTGGATTAACATCACCGGCTCAACGGGAAAAGGCCTTTTCCATGGGATCAAAAAAGAATTCGGGCCAGTCATAACACTTCCAGACAACAATCTTACGGTCCAACTTTTTTTTGAAATATTCAGGAAAACGCAAAACCGCGAATGGAAAAACCTATACGCACTTTCAGCCGCGACCTATGGTTTTCTCATGAGTCTGATACAAAACCTCCGGGCGGGAACAGCGGCATTCGACGCCACAATCGACCAAGCGGCCCAGTACATGGAGCAGCACATGGCTGACAACATTGACGTAAAGGTCATTGCTCCGCGCTTTGGCTATACGCGCGAACACTTCACCAGGCTTTTCAGGCAGACCACGGGCGCAAGCCCGGGAAACTACCTGATCTCTTTGCGACTGGAAAAGGCAAAACAGCTTCTGCGGCTGTCGGATGAAAAACTGGAAAGCGTGGCCGCCTCATGTGGATTCGCCAACGCGAACTACCTGTGCAGGCTCTTTAAACAACGTTTTGGACTGACCCCTGTGGAATATAAAAAGACTTTTGACGCGACCATAAAATGATCATAAATGCATGAAATGCTTTTCTGATGATATACAAGGATTGTATATTATTATCAGGAGGGTTTTATGGCAGCCTATACTGTTAATATATCCTTTGGAAATACTCTAATACGGCAAATTGATTCTGTTGCGAAAGAGGAGTCGCGGTCGCGTTCGGAACTGATCCGCGAGGCAGCCCGCCTCTATATAGACAGAAAAACAAGGTGGAAGACCATATTCAAATATGGATCAGCCGCTGGCCGGGCATCCGGTGTTACCGAATCAGATATCATCACTGAGATACGCCGCGTCCGGACATCTGGAAAATGAACGCTGTCTTCGACACCAATGTGTTCGTTTCCGCACTGCTCTTCGGCGGGCGGCCCCGTCTGGCCCTTGAAAAGGTCATTGAGGGTGCGGTGCGATTGCATATTTCTCCTGATCTGATTGGCGAGCTGCGCACAACCCTTTCCAGGCAAAAATTTAAACTCTCACCAGAACAAACAGCCTTTTTTATTGAGGAAATCGAGGCCTTGTGCACCCCTGTTTTACCCCGTGAAAAGATAAAAAAAGCATGCAGGGACCAGAAAGACCATATAGTGCTCGAATGCGCGGTCGCAAGCGCCTGCGATGCGCTGGTCACCGGGGACGAGGATCTTCTTGTTCTCAAAACCTATCGAGGCGTTCCTATTATCAGCGTTGCCGGGTTCCTCGACCGTTTCTAACCGGTCTTGCAATAGTGGATGACCAATTTTATTTATGCAGATAAAGCAATTTTCCAAAGATGCGGCGCCGCTCCATATCTGGGGAAGCGCGTTTGACCAGGGAACGCTTGACCAGCTTGAGGCGTTGACGCGCATGCCCTATATCTTTGACCACGTTGCGGCCATGCCCGATGCGCACGTTGGCATAGGCGCTACTATTGGCTCAGTGTTTGCCACGCGAAACGCGGTTGTGCCATCGGCAGTGGGTGTGGATATTGGCTGCGGCATGCGGGCTGTGCGTACAAGCCTTCCAGCCGAAGCAGGGACCCAGCATCTGCTCCAGCGTTTCGTTGATCTGGTGTATTCGCGCATACCCCTGGGGTTTGAAAGCCATAGCAATAGCCGCGACTGGAACGGTCTAAAACATTTCCCCCTGGCCGATAAAGAGTTGCGAAAAAAAGCGGCCATGCAGCTTGGGACCTTGGGTGGCGGCAACCATTTTGTTGAGGTCCAGTCTGATGGCCAATGTCTCTGGCTCATGATCCATACTGGATCGCGCCACATTGGACTGCAGATAGCAGAGCGCTCCATCAGGGAGGCGAAAAAGTATAACACACATTATAAAATGGGCCTGCCGCCCGACCTCAGCTGTTTACCACTCGACTCTTCTGAAGGACAGGAATACATGGAGGCAATGAACTGGGCACTCGACTATGCGCGCGAAAACCGGCGCCAGCTCATGGAAGAACTGCTGGATATTTTCCGTGAAGCAATCGCTCCTTCGTTTGATGAGCTTGAGGACATTGAGATTAACCATAATTTCGCTGCGTTTGAAGAGCATTTTAGCAAACGCGTTCTGGTGCACCGCAAAGGTGCGACCCGCGCCTATACGGGCGAATATGGAATTATCCCCGGATCAATGGGGGCCGTGTCCTATATCACCAGGGGAAAGGGGAATCCAGACTCGTTCATGTCCTCGTCGCATGGCGCTGGCAGGGCAATGGGCAGGCGCGAGGCGCAAAAGCGTTTTGGTATGGACGATTTCAAACGCTCTATGAAAGGTGTTGTCGCGAACCTGCGTAAGAACATGATAGACGAGATACCCTTGGCCTATAAAAACATCGATGAGGTCATGAAAGCGCAGGAAGACTTGGTGGAGATTGTATATATGCTGCACCCTCTAGCCAGTGTTAAGGGATGATTTTTAAACACAGGATGGTGCTTGTGAGTAAGATACGGATAAATAGTATATTTTTAATAAATGAACAAATTATCTGAATTATTGAAGTCCTTTTCTCAAAAAAACCGCGAATTTCGTTCAAGGTTTCAAGATTTCAGCCTTCTAGCAAAAAATGAATCACGCCAATTTGAGTTATCATGGAAAGACCGGCTACCGTGCTTAAAAGACAATCTAACCAAATCGCCGTTTGACCCACATTATATATATCACACTGCCTGGGCCATCCAACGAGTGAGGGAAATAGCCCCTAAGGAACATATTGACATCGGGTCTTTTCTCTATTTCGCAACATTGCTGTCCGCTAGTATTCCCACCGCGTTTTATGACTACCGCCCGGTGGACATCAAATTAAACAATTACCGAACCGGCAAGGCCGACCTGCTGAACCTTCCCTTTCCGTCCGATTCCATCATGTCCCTCTCCTGCTTGCATGTTATCGAGCACATAGGGCTGGGACGTTATGGCGATCCTTTGGATTATAATGGAGATGATAAAGCAATGACCGAACTTGAGCGTGTTCTTTCTCCTGGCGGAAATTTACTCTTTGTGGTACCTCTTGGAAGGCCCAGAATCCAATTCAATGCTCATCGAATATACTCATTCGATCAAATTAAAGAATCGTTTTGCGCCCTTATTTTAAAGGAATTCTCCTTGATTCCCGATAATGCAATAGAGACCGGGATACTATCGCCGGGCGATCCTGCCATGGCGAACCAGCAGCACTATGCCTGTGGTTGTTTCTGGTTTCAAAAATCCCAATAATAATTGTAACAAAGAAACAGAATGAATGTTTTCCGCCAAGCTTTTACCCGCCTTCGGAAAACCAAAGCGAATTCCGTAGTTGACTTTTCGACGATTAACCAAACGAGTCGCGATATCTGGCTTAATAAAGTATTGTCCGCCCTTCCTGCACAAGCCCGCATTTTGGATGCGGGTGCGGGACAACTCAAGAACAAACCGCTCTGTTCGCATCTGGCATATGTTTCACAGGATTTTTGTGAGTATTCTGGAACTGGAAACCATCAAGGTCTTCAAACAGAAAGCTGGGACACATCACACATTGATATTGTTTCAGACATAACGTCAATACCCGAACCGGCCGGATCGTTTGACGCCATTCTTTGCGTCGAGGTTTTGGAACATCTTCCCGATCCCATTGCCGCTCTTCAGGAATTCGCCAGATTATTACGACCTGGCGGCACTCTCATTTTAACGGCGCCGTTCTGTAGCTTGACCCATTTTGCACCATACCACTATGTTACCGGCTTCAACAAATACTACTACGAGACCCATCTCCCCCGTTTGGGATTCCTCATACATGAAATTGTACCGAATGGAAATTATTTCCAGTATCTTGGCCAGGAACTTGCCCTTCGCATTCCTAATAAATACACGCGCGCCAGATTAAAAAAGATCGATTACCGAACAATTCGGAAAACACTGGAGATATTGCATCGTCTGTCGCAACTGGAGTGCGATTCGTCAGAACTACTCTGTTTTGGGTATCATGTCCAGGGAATAAAAAAATGATCGTTGTAACATTGATGGGGGGCTTGGGAAATCAATTGTTCCAGTATGCGTGCGCCCATGCTGTAGCCTCCCATCATCGTACATGCTTGCGCATGGATCTTTCCTTTCTTGAAGATATCGAGTTGCGAAAAAATCATGCATCGCGCGATTATGCCTTAGGCGCCTTCTTGTTACCTCAAGCCTTTGCCACTCCATCAGACATGGCCCTCTTCCGTAAAACTAGCGGTATCCGGCGTTTCTTTCAGAAGCCGTATATCATACGCGAATCAGATCGAGGTTTTGATCCGAATCTTCAAAAAAATACTTACAAAAACACTCTTCTTGTTGGTTATTGGCAGAGTGATAAATACTTTTCGGACATGGAACATGATATCAGAAAATTATTTACTCTCAATTTGCCTTTGTCGAATGACGCCAAGGCCAATGCAGCCACCATTCTCGATTGCACGGCTGTCAGCATTCACGTACGACGCGTAGACTACGTTACCAATCCTCAAATCACCAATCATCTTGGCCCCTTAAGTCCCGAGTATTATGAACGGGCATGCGACCGTATCCGGAAAAGTGTATCGAATCCGATCTTTTTTATTTTTTCAGATGATCCACAATGGTGTATGGCAAACATCCGACCAGCAGCAAATACCAGATACCTATCCCCATCTCTGCAATCTTATGAAGATTTAATACTCATGAGTCTATGCAAACACCATATTATTGCCAACAGCAGCTATAGCTGGTGGGGCGCTTGGTTGAATCCCCACACTTCTAAAATTGTAATCGCGCCCACTCCTTGGTATGCAGATGGAACTCAAGAGGGACGCTTTCAAATTCCCGTCCGCTGGCAACGGCTTCAAAGGTAACAAATGCCGAAACTATCCGTTGTAATGTCTGTGTATAACAGTAGTACGTTTCTTGAAGAAACCATGCAGAGCGTTTTATCTCAGACATACAAGGATTTCGAATTCCTGATTGTGAATGACGCTTCGACGGATAACAGCCAGGACATTTTATCGAAGGTGCACGATCCGAGAATTCGTATCATTACTAACCCAAACAATATGGGATTAGCCCGATCTTTGAATATTGGGATTCGCGCTTCACAAGGGATATATATCGCAAGAATTGATGGAGACGATATAATGGCACCGACCCGTTTGGAGAAGCAGGTTCGTTTTCTCGATGAGCATCATGATATCTGTCTTGTTGGTTCATCCAGTATGTTTATGGATATGGTTTCGGGGATAACCAGACCTTACCGCCTACCCACGGATCATGTTACCATCTTCTATCATTTTCTGACTGGCCGCAACGCTCTGGGGCATCCTTTCGTAATGTATAGAAAAGAAGCAGTTGTCGAAGCAGGTCTATATAATGAGGCATTAACGTGCGCAAGCGATTATGAACTTTGGCTTAAAATGGTGCGAAAGGGTTTTAAATTCAGAAATCTCCCGGAACCGTTGACTATGTATCGAACCCACAACCAGCAGATGACTTATCATAGTAATACCATACAGATTCAGAATCACTATAATGCCTTCTTTAGTTTTACCACTTCGGTCCTGACACCCCCGGCGAAGAAGTCAGAAACCGATGCTTATTTAAATCTACTAATCCAAAAAATGACAAGACCCACGCTAGAAAAACTGAAGCCAGCGTACGTGATATTTAAATCACTACTTTCAATTTTGGACGACAAACACATGCGGGCGCAAATATATTTCCTGTTTTTCAAAGAATATATCAGGCCTTGTATTTTACACTCCCGTCCAGTAGATGCCTTTCGTGCCATACGTAACGAATTTAAGGATGCCTTTTCCTTTTGGAGGCGTCTTGGATTACTGCGTAAATATATCAGCCGATGGCTTCGAGATAAAAATAACTGACACCGCAGATAAATCCACGCACGGTACGCTTCTTAAGTATCAACTTTTAACAGTTTCTCCAATAAAATGTTAAATCTCTTCCATTAATACATTTGAAGCTCTGTTCCCCGGAAAAGTATTTTTACCTCATGCTCGCCTTTTCAGTCATTGTTCCCACCTTTCGCCGTCCCGACATTCTCCCCGAAACGCTCCGGGCGCTTGCAAGCCAAACCATAGGACCAAAAACCCTTGAAGTCATTGTCATTGACGATGATGACTCTCCCCTGACTAAAGAAACCGCCGTGTCGGTCCGTCCCTTGTTTCACTCGCTCGTATATCTTTCACAGAAAAATGAGGGCCAGTCTCGCGCCAGAAACCGCGCAATCAGGTGCGCGTCAGCGGACCTCCTTTTTTTCATGGGCGACGACATTCTCTTGGCACCCGATGCATTGCAGCGTCATGCTGATTTTCACCGGACCTGTGCCTACACCAATGTGGCTGTTTTTGGTAAAATCAGCACAGATCATCGATTCACAAAAGACCCTTTTGTCTACTGGCTGAGCAATGGCGGCCCCCAGAACCATCTTTCCAGTCTGCGCGCGAGCGGATACATCGGCCATGAAATTATCGAAACAGCCCATCTTTCCATCCGAAGACATCATGCCACCGCCATCCTGTTTGACGAACGCATCCGGTACTATGAAAATTCAATCTGGGCACGCGCCCTGTTCGATTCCGGGTTCCTCTTTTATTTTCTGGCAGAGGCCGCTTCGTATCATTTTCATCCGGCAACCCTTGAGTCATACGGGCAGAGAATGCGGAACATGGGAAAAGCCATCGCACTCATGGAACAGGAAGGTCTCGAACGATTTAAGGCCCTTGCTGTCCGTATCCGTCGAATCGGGAAAGCAAGAATGCTCCGGTACAAAATTATGCATGTATTACGGAACAACCCAAAAACCACTCAAAAGTATTGGGCGCTCTACCTCGATCAATGCCTCTATCGGGGGTATACTGAGGCACGGGACGTACTGCAGCATGAAACCTGAGCCATTACGCATTTTCTGGTTTACAGAGGGCCGCCTCAATCACGCGCCAACCCGTCATCGCGCCCTTATTTACGAATCCAGTCTTGTTACCCTCCTCGGAGACCGGATACACCTGCATCGACCGTATGAATATGGGAAAATAAGGGCCGACTGCAGAGAGGTGGTCATATCTCTGACACATTCCCCGATCGTTGCGCGAATCGTTTCATCATTGTACGCTGAGGTTGGAAGAATACGATTTATACTGAAATATTTTCTTTCCATGATTCACCTTGCGGCGTCTTTTACCCATGTCATCTACCTCCGCTGTTTTCCCAGCCTGTTCCAGCGTTTCATGTTCACCCTGACCCGGAAAAAAATCTATTTCGACTTCGACGATCCGCTCTATCTGAAGCGTCCAGCGCGCGAGCAGGGATCATGCGAGCCTGAAGGTGTGGAAGAACCGGTCATGGCCCGAAAAATGGCCGCTTTCCTGAAACGATGCACAGCTGCAATAGTCTCGAACGACTATTTAGCTGCATGGGCACGTCAATACGCCAGAACGGTTCATATCATACCCACGTCAGTCGAAATCCCCGAACGCCTTCTCTGTTCCTATGCGATAACCACGACATTTATAATAGGGTGGATTGGCGCACCGGAAAACCAAAAATATCTTATGACTATTTTCCCTGGCATACGCCGAATTCTTGATGAATTTCCCGCGTGCCGGCTCCATATTATCACAAGTACCCCTTGGGACTTCGGCCACCCGGCCGTTGTATTCATTCCCTGGCATATTGACACCTGGCAGAGGGAGGTCCAGCGGTTCTCCGTGGGTCTTGCACCTCTGGATGATTCCCCATGGACGCGCGGGAAAATGCAATTTAAGGCGGTGCAGTGCGCTGCCCAGGGAGTGCCGGTGGTAGGGTCAACCGTTGGGTTTGACCTAGAACGCTGGAAACATGATAAAAATATCCTTTTTGCCCATACACCGGACGAATATTACTCATGTCTCAAAACGCTGATTACCAACCAGTCAACACGCGAAGCCATTGGGAAAAACGGATTGGCGCTGGTCCGGGAGCACTATGCCGCTGAGGTCAATGCCCGCAGGATCGCGGACATATTGTCCGGGAGCACTGCATGAAAATCCTCTTTGCCAACGCAACCCGTACCTGGGGAGGAGTAAAGACCTGGACCCTCAACCTGGTCCGCGCCTTTGCGGAAAGCGGCATCAGCTCCATTGTCTGCTGCCGGCGCACAGATCCCCTGCTTGCCCGCTGCGCCGAGGCGGGCGCACTTGTCGAACCATTTACCTTTGGCATGGACTACAACCCGCTTGCCATGATTCGCGCCTACAGGATCCTGAAAAAGCACCGGCCTAGTTGCATTGTGACAAACATCTCAAAGGAACTCCGTATTTTTGGCCCAATCGCCCGCGCACTGGGCATTCCCGTGGTGGCCCGGTTGGGACTCAGCACTGACTTGAGAAACAACACACGCACCCGCCTGGAATACCGGAACCTTGTACGTGCAATCCTGGTACCCTCGCACGCAATAGCCCGGGACTTGCCCAGGGAAATCATCGGCGCCACGCCCATTCAGGTCGTACACAACGGCGTCGTGGTGTCAAACCGGACCTCCTGGGATTCAGACGCACGGCCCGTCAGGACCGTCTTTTTAGGAAAATTGATTGAGCGCAAAGGCATTGCCGCTATTCTCGAAGCGGTTTCCATCCTTATTCGTGAGGGCGAGCCCGTGGAGGCTGAGATTATCGGTGATGGCGCGCAGGCCGATGAGCTGCACAAACGCTATGGTGCAGTGTCTGGAATCACATTCTCAGGATATTGCCCTATGCCACGGCCAAACCTGCTGCAGGCCCATATTGGCGTGTGTAATTCTTCGCACGAGGGGTTTCCCAACACCCTGCTCGAATACATGGCCGCTGGCCTTGCCATTGTAACAACCGAGGTCGACGGCATTTCCGAGATGCTCGTCAATGGACGCGAGGCCCTCTTTGTTTCCTGCAACAATGTCCCGGCAATAACCGAAGCTCTTAGAAATCTGGTCCGTAATCCTGCGTTAAGGACAACATTGGCGCAAGCGGCGCACGCCCGGGCAATCCGTGAATTTTCGATCAATGGCCAGGCCGCGAAAATAGCCTCCTTTTTCAGGAGCATTGCCAAACCATGATAGACCTGCTTATCCTCACCTTCACGGATCCCAACACCGCGAGCAGGCGTTTCAGGGTCGAGGCCTTCCTGCCTTTGCTGGCTGAAAAAGGCATGTCGTACGTTGTACGCGGCCTCTCGGACGGCATGGTGCCGCGCCTTGCCACATTGGCCTCCCTTCCCCGCTGCAAGACCGCGCTGCTGCAGAAAAAGCTGCTGCGGCCCTTCGAACTTGCGCTGTTGAAAAAAAAATGCTCGCGCCTTATCTACGATTTCGACGATGCCGTATATCTGGGCAACGAGAAAAACCGGAAACGGTTTGAGACTGCGGTCCGTGCCGCGGACACGGTCTTTGCCGGCAACAAAACCCTGGCCGATGCGGCCGCGGTCCTGCATGGCGATGTGGTCGTGGTCCCCACCGGACTTGACGTGCACCGCTACCGTCCACAGGAAAAGGAGCGCGCGCCAACACGGATCGGGTGGATCGGAACGCGCTATAATACCCGCGAACTTCACTCAGTAATGGAGGCCCTTGCTGGGCCAGCGCGCGAACTCAGCCTTGGACTGGTGTACGTGTCCGACCGGAACGACCCTGCGCTCGACACTGCCGGATGGGCGTATGAACCATGGTCGGAAACAACCGAGATAGCGCGCCTCGCCTCGTTCGACATTGGCTTGATGCCGCTCCAGGACACGCCGTATGCGCGCGGTAAATGCGGTTTTAAAATCCTGCAGTATATGGCCATGGGCGTTGTGCCCATAGCGTCGCCCATTGGTGTAAACAAGTCAATAATAACCCACGGTTTCAACGGGTATCTTGCCAAGGGCCCTGAAGAATGGACGCGCGCGCTGCGCGCGCTTGTGACAAACCAGAAGCTCTATCGTGACATGGCACTGAAGGCGCGCGAACGCGCCCTTGATTTCTCACTGGAACGCGTCTTTTCCCTCTTTGCCGCCCGCCTGTTCCCCTGAGCCCTTCTCACTGCGCGCGGCCTCAAGCACAGCCACCGCTATCTGGTCCGCGGACTGCGCGCCGGAAAGTGCGCGATGGTTCTGTCCTTGCGGCGCATAGCGTTCGGATGACGATGCAATCCATAGTGAAACCGTCGCAATATCCGCGCCCGCTGCCATGTGCAAAGGGCCGGTGTCGCCTGAAACAAACACAACGCCATGCCGGAGATACCCGCCAAACTCATTGACATCTGCTGGCTGGACGCAAGCGAACCCTTCTTTCTCTATGATTAGTTTGTCTTCTTTCTCGTCAGGTCCGGTAAAAAAGAGAGTGCCAAACCCATGCGACACGCACGTGCGGGCGACAGCAGCAAACAAACGCGGATCAATTTTTTTTTGTCCTCTGCCTCCAGTATGGAAAAGAACAAGCGGTGCATTGTGGAGGCCAAGGTCTGCAATAACGCGGGCAGCGCGCGACACGTCGCTCTCGCGGGGCAAATACCTGAGCTGCGGGATCACCTTCACGGCCATGAACGGACCCAGCAGCGCGCACAAATACGCTGCCTCATACGTCCGGGCGCTGGGATGGTCCACTGACACGTTGAAATAGGCGTGGCTGACAGGGTTTTTAAACCCCACCCTGAAGCGCGTGGCCGACAGCACGGTCATCATCATGTTGTTAAAGGAAAAAACCGGCTTCAGGTCGAACACCAGGTCGTACCGCTCCGCGCGCAGGTGCAGCATGAACAGGACAAACCGCGCCGGGTTCCGGATGAACGCAAGCTGGTCGTATACCTTGACAGCATGTATGTCAGGATTGTTCTGGAGCAGGGTGCTGAAAAACCCGCCAGCGACAACATCGCGCCTGCTCCCGGGAAAACGCTCCGCGCATAACCGCAGGAAAGGAGTGATGAACATCAGGTTGCCGATGCGGTTGTCCTGGCGAATAATCAGTATTTTTAACGGCTGTACCGGCGCCAAGGCCCCGTTGCGCGCGCGAAACCGGAAAAAGAGCATGTTGAAAAGCGTGTGTTTCAGGGCCATGTGTTATCCCGTGGTAAGCGCGCGGTTTGACGCCGCTTCGACCTCTCTGACGAATATGTCAGGCGCAATCCCGTTCCGGTGTACCACGGTTGCGCACCGCTTCTGCCAGGGGCGCCACTTGGCAATATGCCGCTCAATGTCCTCCTGTTCGCGGTACAGCACTACCTCAGGCAAACCCGCCATTGCGGCAAGGTGTGCGTGCGCCGAATCGCTGCCTATAAAAAGCCGCGCATGGCGCATGATTTCCGCGATCATGCGGATGGAGTGTGAACGGTAGTCGCATACCCGGTAGTCCGCGGGACTGTCCATAAGGCACAGCACATCGCCGACCGGCCGTTCATCGCCCGGCCCCAGGATAAATACAGGCATGAAGGAAAGTTCGCGCCGGACAAACTGGGCAACGTCCCGGAACGAGGCGGCCGGGATCTTGCGGGCCGAGCTGGTGTCCCCCCCGCAATGCACCAGGACATACTGCTGCTCCTCGAGCTGCTGCTCTTTCATGAACTGGCGCGCGCGCAGTACATCGTCATAGTGCGCGTAAAACGCGTACTCGGTCTGCTCCGCGGCCGGCGCGCCCGCAAGCGTCAGCAGGGAAAGGTTTTGCTCCACAATATTGCGGTCTTCGTAATAGGGCAGGCTTTTGGTAAGAAAGGGCGCGTCACCATTGACAGAAAAGCCGATACGCTGCGGAATGCCCGCGCACCAGGCCAAAAAGCCATTCCGGAAAAAACGTTTAAGATGGAAGGAATGGGTAAAATAGCGTTGCCGCAGACCAACGATGAGCCGGACATGAGCGAAAAGCGAACGGTGCTGCCGCTGTTTTTCGTATACAATCAACTCGTCGATCTCCGGAAACGAACTGAGCAAGTCCCGTCCCAATTCCTCGACAATGACCGCGATATAACTTTCGGGAAACTGACGGCGCAGGAACAGGATAAAGGGAACGGCCACAATGGTGTTCCCCAGCTTTCCATTACGCCAGACTAAAAAACGGTGGGCGCCGTTGGAATCGCGCTGCGCGTTAAAAGCATTCATGACCGCGCTCCCGTATGCGCGCACGCGTGGGCAAGGGTGCGCACGGCCATGTCCGTGACCGCATCATCGGGCAGCGATTCAATGTCCTCCCTGCCCCAGACAAAGGTATGGAGCGCGCTGCCAGACGGCGTCCAGCACAAGGGATCAGGCCTGCCAAACACCGTGGCTGTTGGCAGCCCGCAAAGAATGGCCGCATGACGAATGCCGTTGTCGTTGCCAAAATACATGCAACAGAAGGGAAGCAAATGGACCAGCCCTGTGAATGAGACCAGGGGATAGGGATACATGAACGCCTCTTTGTGCCTGCACGCGGCAATCACCTGTTCCACGGCCGGTTCCTCGCCAGGGCCGCACACGGGCAGAAAGTCGCAGCCAAAACGTTCGCGCAAACGGTCGCACACCAGCGCATAGCGTTCAGCGGGCCACCGCTTGTACGCCCGCCGCGACACTGGCGAAAAAGCTATGGTCCGTGTGCGCTGGTCAAGACCAAGGCGCGTAGCAAGCGCATGTATTGCAACAGCCTCACCAGGGCCGGAAAAAAGTTCCAGATTCCAATCATCAACAGGTATTGAAAGCGGCGCAAGCAGCCGGGCCTTTTCCATTGCCGCGTAGCACCGGGCGCCGGAATGGGCCACTGGGTGCGAATACAGGAAACCACGCACGCCCCGCGCAAACCCGCTCCGTATCCCTGCTTTGGAAAATAGGGAGACCAGCGCTGTCTTGGGTATGCTCATGAAATCGACCACTGCGTCATACCCCCCCCTGCGCACACGTGCGGCAACCGCGGCAAAAGATCCGTCAGCGGACACCACAGCGCTGATATACGGGTTGTACTGTATGGCGGCCGCGCAGGCATCGCTGACCATGTAATCCAGAACAGCGTCAGGATGCGCTTTTTTAAAAGCGCGGACCGATGGCGTGGTCATAAGCACATCGCCGAGCCGCCGGGGCTGAATAAAAAGCGCCTTCATGCTTTCATAAAATACAATATTGTTCCGCGCTCCCCCAAATGGCGCGGCCGCGCGCCTTGATACGCATGCAACCGCGAATATATCTTATATGAACACCCCATGATGCTCGCGTACAACATGCTCGTCTGGCTCCTTTTCGCCCTGGCCTCGCCCTTTCTCTGCGTCTGCGCACTATGCGACTTTTTCCAAGTGCGACGCAGGCTCTTTCTTGTCGAACCCAATGCCATTGATTCTCGCAAATCGCTCTGGCTCCATGGCGCCTCGCTGGGAGAAACCGGCGTCATCCAAAAACTGCTGCCAGGACTAAGAAAAAAATACCCGGGCATGCCTATAGTGGTCTCGTCAACCACCGCTACGGCGAACGCCTATATTGAAAAAGAGATGGTCGCCGGTATCTCCCACTCTGTCTATCTCCCCTTCGAACTCCCCTTGTCAGTGCGCCGCGCCTTTGACGCTATCAACCCGTCCATAGTGGTCATTGTGGAGACCGAGCTGTGGCCCAACTTCATTGTCCACGCAAAAAAAAGGGGCGCGCGCGTGGTGCTCGTGAACGGACGCCTTTCGGACCGCTCCTTCCCCACCTACCGGTTTTTCAGATTTTTCTTCAGGCGCGTGCTCGCGTCAATTGACGCCATTGCGGTCCAGAACAACGACTATTATAAAAAATTCCTGGCCCTTGGCGTGCCAAAAGAACGCCTCTCCATCACGGGCAATATCAAGCAATCCATGGTCCTTGAAACCACGGACAGCGCGCAAAAGGAATCGCGCAAAGCCTCCCTGGGAATTCCCCTTGTCAACCGCGTGATAATCGCGGCATCCACCAGGCCCGGGGAGGAGGACTTTGTACTTGCGGCATTCGCGGCAGCGCAAAAACAGCTTCCTCAGGCGTCTCTGATACTCGCTCCCCGCCATCTCAAGCGGATACACGAGGTTGAAAAGGCCTGCCAGGCTGCGGGCATGCCCTTTATAAAAAAATCAGCGCTTGACCCCGCGGTTCCGGCCGCTTCAGTGATCGTACTTGACACCTTGGGCGAACTGTCGCGGCTTTTCGCCATAGCTGATGTCGCTTTTGTGGGTGGCTCTTTGGCCCCCTTTGGCGGTCATAACCTGCTCGAACCCCTTCCCTTCTGTGTGCCGGTCTGTTTTGGCCCCCACTGCGAAAGCCAACGGGAAAGCGCGCGCCTCATACTCGAAAACCAGTGCGGCGCGCAAGTAAACACCTGGGAAGAGCTGACCGCGTTCATCGTGCGCATGGCCTCCGGCAATGAAGAACGGGAACAGACAACCAGGAATATCAGGACATTGCTCGCTCGCACCGGCCTGTCGTTAAAAAGCTCCCTGGACTTGATTTGACCAAGGCTGTATTACTATAATATTTAAGTTTTATGCCAATCGATGTCAAAGAAGTGAAAAAACGGCTCGTCTTTCTGCTCAAAGACGAGAACCTTGTCGCCGAGTATATCCGCCGCTTCGGTCCTGTCATTGATATCAAAAATATCAGAACCATGAAGATCGGCGCAGGGGGTGATACTGCCGAAAGCGAAGGCGAAGACACAGGCAAAGGTGAAGACCCGGTCTACGAAATCACCCTCAACTGCCCGGTCTGCGACCGGCAAAACATTATTTCCTACGAGCTCAAGGCAAAATCACTGCAGCAGATCGAAAACCGCCTGCTGCAAGTCACCTATGCGGGCGCCATGGGCCACCGCACCCTCGACTACGATAAACTCGCGGTCACGGTCTGCCCTCGCTGCCTCTTTGCCTCGCCCGATAAAAAAGACTTCATCACTATAAATAAAGTCATCAATAAGCCGGTACCCTCCCAAATCCCGCCCAATCCCATCCTTACGCTGCAAGAGAAAATAGGCGAGCGGCGCGCCATCATGGGAAGCGTGGTCGACTTTGAGAAGTTCTTCAAGCGCCCGCGTAACGACGAGGCAGCGCTCTTCAGTTACCGGCTGGCCACGCTGCGCGCCAAGGTCGAGGCCTTTTACGAAATGCCAAACTCGCTGTATAAGCTGGGCGCCTATTCGCTCAAAATGGCGAAGATACTCAAGAACCGGAAAGAGGACGATTCCCAGACCTTGCGCGACGCCATTGAATACTTCAAGGAATGCTTCAAGAATTCCAACGCATCGAGCAACTCGATCGAATACCGGATTGTATACAGCATCGTTGCCCTGCACCTTAAGCTCAAGGAGCCGCAAAAAGCCCACCCCTATATTGGGGCCTTTGAACGCATACGCACGGACCTCAAGGCCAAGCAGGCCACAGACCCCTCGATAAACATCACCGAGATCGAAACCTGGATTAACAAAGCGAAGTACCTCTGGGAAGACCGGGAACGCGAAGACCTGTTCGACTGATCCCCCCGATAGCATATATTTTTCAGAGCCCCCCCTTGTTAAGGGGGGCATTCCCGCACATGCGACCGGCGGGGGGATGATGCCAGCAGCGCAATTCCCCTGCACGTAAGATACGGATCAACGCGCACCGAGACCCCGAGGTTTTTGACCAGGTGCGCACCGCCACCCGTAACAACCACAGAGAACGGCTTCTTCCTTTGCGTTCTAATAAATGAAAGGATCTCGCGCACGCCCCCCTGGAACTGCAATGCGCACCCGCTGCGGATGGCTTCATGGGTCGTAGCGCCAATGATTGGCTGTCTTTGCGAAACCATGACGCGGGGCAGCGCATCGGTCCGGTCGTAGAGCGCATCGAGGAGGGTCTGGCCGCCGGGAACAATGAAGCCGCCTATATGATCGTTCTTTTCGATAATATCAACAGTAAGCGCTGTTCCGCAATCAAGTACGATCAGGTTTTTTTCGCGATACGCGTGCCGGACACCAATGATGTTCGCATATCTGTCCATGCCAATGGCCGCACAACAATACCGGCTCGCAATGGCTCCCCGGTTTTTCTTTGAGGCGCGGACAATTGCGATCCTCTTTTTCTTCACCTGGGAAACCAGGGCCTGGCTAGCGCGCCTGTTCACCGAACCCATGGCAACACATGCGGCCCCTTTTTTTGCGAGCAACAACGCCGCGCGAGCGGCCGCGTTCGCGCTGTTCCCGGCATAATAGAACCTCTCAAGAAACAACGGTCTGCTGCCTGAAAAACAGGCTATTTTAATGCAGGAATTGCCGATATCTGCGATAAAGGCGCGTGCGGTCACTGGTTTGGCCATGAAAGCGATCCTGAATAAAAGAGACCCTCTCTGCCCTGCCCGTCCTGTACGGCCAGCGCGCCGTCAGGCATGACCCCCAAAACGCGCACACGGCCGCCTTCGAACAGCATCTCCTGCCCTTTTATTGAAAGCATGCCATCGTACAGTTTGGCCAGGGGCTCGGGCAGCGCATTGGCTGAAAAATGGTCCAGAAACAGCTCAAGAAAGCGGCCATTGGCCACAGTCTCCTGAGTCTCAATAAACGCCGAGGTGGCGCGTTCACGAATATCGGCGGGAAAATCATTGGCGCTGTGGCGCAGGTTGACGCCAAACCCCGCGGCCACGCCCTGTGCGCACGTCTCGGCAAGCACCCCGCAGATCTTGCGCTTTTTCGCCTCAACATCGTTAGGCCATTTTATTGCCGCGTCAACGCCCAGGTCCCTGAGCGCGAGGCAGGCGGCCACGGAGACGCGCCTGACTAGGAAAAACGGGGGGCCCGAAAGGCCCGCGAAATAGACCGTGGCCCACAACCCGAGGGTATTGTCAGAATACCACTCCTTGTTGTTCCTGCCCTTGCCCGCGGTCTGCCTGTCCGCGACCACCACGCCCGCGCCAATGAGCGCGCCCGCACGGAGCTGTTCCATGACGTAGGTATTGGTGGAGGGGATGGACGCGAGCCGGGTGATCTCGTAGTTCATGGCCGCTTCAAAACCCAGCGGCGAGTCCGCCGGAAAAGCCCCATATCCGCTCTGCCGCGGTGATCCGCATGTCAGCGTTACGGTCGCAGAAGAATTTCTCCCAGGCGCCAAAAAGTTCGAGGTTGCTGATGACCCGAACATGCACCCGCGCGCCCATGGCAGTGAATGAATTGGGCGCAAACGGCTTAAAGGGCGCGTTACCGAAATAGCCGATATGGTCAATAGAATAAAACACCTCGGCCCAGGTGAGCCTGCTCAGGACAAAACCCTCACCCATCGCCAGCTTTACAAGCAACGATCCGTCCCTGCGGCCAGCCACCTTGGTGGAAACGTCAGAGGTGTCCTTACCATAGCGCGCAAGCACCTTTTCCATCTCCGCTGAAAACGCGACCCCGGCCAGGGGGCTGAACTTAAAGGCGCCCGCAAGCCCCACCCCGCTGTTCTCGTCCAAAAGCATCTGCGCCATAGTGGCAGTGCCGGTGACAGGGCCACCCGGCGTTGTCCGGCGCGCGAGCAGCCGGTTGTCCTCGTAAAGGTTGCCAAAGAGCCCGCGCACATAGTGGCCCCGGTTGAAAAAAAGCTCCATCTTGACATAGCTCTTTCCCTGGACAATGGCCACGCCCGGCATCGATAGGCCAAAACTTCGCGCCGAGAACGAATCATTGCGCATAAGGCTGGCCGCGGACAGGTACAGGTCCACAAGGATGGGCCTGCGATAAAAGACGTTGGTTGAGAAGTCAACCTCAATGCCAGTGAGTGACGCGGGGCCCGCGAGCGAATCAGGGGACGCGGAAGCGGCCGCGCCCGGCCACACGCCATAATACCCGTTGTCAGAGCCGTTCGGGTACAGCTGCTGCCCCCGGTCGCGTACAGCCGCCACCCCGAAATATCCAAAGGTGTCCTTTACGAAAAAAGTAAGGCCCATGAGCCTGAAGTCAGCCATGCTCGAGATAAAAAACTCCAGGTTATTCTCATAGTTCTGGAGGTGCAGGAGCAGACCCAGGTCGCGCACATTATCGCCGTAGACCCGGTTGGTGTACCGCCGTACCAGGTTCCCGAACCCTATGCTATAATCGTCGAGTTCGCCCAGATGGAGAAAGCTTCTCCCCACCCTCACATCAACGGCGTCAATCTTGTCGAGGAGTTCGCGCGTATTTCCCGCGTAGACCGTGCCCAGAGCTCCCGTGGTGTCGGCCACATAGGGGATATTGAGACTGCCCGAAACATACCGGGAATAAAAACCCGGCCGCACAAACACCGCAGGATAGGGCGTGTTGTTCGTTGTGTGGCTCTGGTAGAGCGCGGAGAATTTGAAGCGCTTGCCCTTCAGGGGCTCCTTTTTCTCAGCTTCAGAATACATGCGATTATGGGTCACCTCGTACCGCTCCAGCTTGCGGACAATTTCATCGCGGTTGAAGAGCTTGATGGGCGCCGTTGCCCTGGCCTCGCGCCGCGCGCCACCGCTTTTTTTTGCGCGGGTGTCCTCGTTTATGAGAATGGGGTTGTAGCTCTCACCCGCGTCGTCGGAAACGATTTCAATGCCCGACCGCTCTATTTCCTGGTTGATAAAGTCAGTCCCATAGAAACGGGTGAGCACCGACATCTGGCGGGCCGATATTTTGCGCGCTGGCGACGGCAATGCGTCGGGACTAATGGTTGAGGTCTGGCCAGCGCCCAGCACGAGTTCGCCCTGGAGCGTTATGTTGCTCAAGGTGATGGCGCCCGTGAACACGTGGTAGCCGCTGATGCCGGTCATTTCGTCGACCGTGCAGTTGAAGATGGCGGTCTTTGCCGTGGTGACCGACGACCCTGTGTACACGGAATAATCCACGCCGCGGATGACCTTGGAATAGACCGACCCAGTGAACACGGTCACCGCCACCTCGTCATTGAAGCCCTCTTCCTGCGGCACAATGTTGATGAGCAGCCTGCTGCTGGTGCCAAGGAAAATGATGTTTTCCTGGCCATAGGTGATTTCGACATTAGACTTGTACGTGGTGCGTATAAGGTCATTGTCGCTGATGGCCTGGTCCTGTTGCAACACCTCCCACCTCCTGCTCCCTTCGCTTTTGATTTCAGCCTGGCCGGTGATAGAGGTGACCTTCATGGAGAATTCTTTTGCGGACACGCCAAGGCCGCAAAGGCAGAGAAAGACAATGGCGGATCGTATAAGTCCAGATATATAGTTCATCAGCAGAATTAAAATAATAAAGAAATCAAAGGGAGCAACACATAAAAATCGTTTTTTTGCCCTGCCGGGCCAGCCAGGGACGCTGATGGATGCAGGACAGGGTTTGCAGCCGTAGAAACCTCTACAGCATGTCCGGCGGCGCGGAGGCCGCCGGTTAATCATACGCATGTTTTTTTCTTCTGATTATACGGCCGGAGGCCCAACTGGCCTCAACTGGGGAAAAACGGGCCTCCCCGCCCAAAGGGATGTCATTTCTAACATTCCAGACATGGTTGCATTAATGACATCCCTTTGAGCGGGCCCGCTTCATAAAGCTTCTAAAAAATTGCTAAAGCGGGCGGCCGTGTGCCATGAACACGAAAAGAAAACTGACTAACCGGCAGCCTCTGCGCTGCCGGTCCAACGGATTGAACATGCAAACCCTGTCCGCCTGCACCCGAAACCGATGGAATTATAGTATTGGCAAGCCGCATTAATTTATTTTGAGAAACTATGGGCGTTTTTATCAACAACAAGCCTGATATAACGGCTGGCATGTATGGCGTTCTCATCATGGATGATGACGCACCGGTCGCGTCCCTTTTTGCCGAAAACATTACCAGAAACATCCAGAACGCGGTTGTTGTTATCTGTAGCGGGTCGCGGGAATGCCTGGCCTTGTGCAGGCTCTTCTTTTTCCATGTTATTCTATGCGATATCCGTTTGCCCAAAGATCCAATTGACGGCGACCAAGTCATTCAACAGGTCAAAGAGGATGTTTCCAAGGTTCCCTTTATCATCAGCATGACCGCTGATAGACGGGAAACCGTTGTCCGCGCGAACAACTGCAACGCTGATGATTTCTTTGATAAATGCGATGAGGACAAAAAGACCGACTTAGCGCTCCTCACTGAGAAGGTTAAAAAAGGATTTACTGTTGCCAATGCCAAACTCAACCAGCTTCAGGAAAAATACGGCATTCCCCAGATGACCTTTGCCGCGATTCAGGCTGCGCAAAGGAAGAAAAGGGGCCTCTTTTCAAAAAACGCGGGATATCCGCCTACCACTGTGGCCAAGACGTTCATGTTCTACAAGGCGCTTGCTGATAAATGGGCAAACCCGCGAACAGACCTGGAAACAATCGCGTTAAACGCCGGGTTTGGGTCAGAAAAAAGCTTCATGAGATTGCGTAACAAGTTAAAGGCCATTATTAACCTGCCCGCGTTTTTTATTGGTTAATTCTATTTAATTTACTTAACGGAATGGGCCGCCATTATTCTCCTGTTAAGCAATCCAGCAAGCTATTGTATCTAATCAAAATAGAGGTTGCGTATGCGCTATTAATGGTTTGATAAATCAGCATATTGTCTACCCCCCCCCCCCCC
>MFYT01000009.1:34853-119570 GCA_001789205.1 Candidatus Raymondbacteria bacterium RIFOXYA2_FULL_49_16
CCCCCCGATAAATTTACTGAAAATTGATTGGTTTTATAAAACAAAATGCCATTTAAGCACCACAAAACAGGTGCACATTGGTTTGGAAAAATATCTTGTTTCCGTTATATTTCTCTTTTCTAAGAACCATGGCTAAAAAATGTGGCTTTTACCATGGAAGATGTGCGTTTCTGCTTACTGGCAAGGGAAAAGGGTTTAGCGTCTTTGTTGGTCCGCGGGTTGTGGTGGGGCATGAGAAGATGGTGGTTTTGTGATTCGGAGGAGAAGAAAGTTTAAATGCGGTTCGGGAGTTTGTTGTCAGGCACTGAGGGACTAAGGTGATTTTGGGGCTCTATCATATTGTAAGGAAGAAGAAGGGTTAACGCGGTTCGGGAATTTGTTGTCAGGCACAAAGGGACTAAGGCGATTTTGTGGTACTTTTAAGGAGGTGATCAAAATGGAGAGAAAAAAGAAGACAAAACGGAAAAAGACCGGTATTCTAAAATCTGGTCCTGGGATAAACTTTGTAAAACCAGGGCAATGCCTGGAAATTGACAACTGTTACCGGTTCCAGGCAGACGGCAGGGTGGGGATTGGGCCAATGTGCCAGTCTGAACGCATTGAAATAAAAGGTGTCGATAGAAGAAAGAAAAAGGCTGCATAATTAATGAGGAGGCATTGTGCAAAAAATGAAAAATGATCCTGTGCTCATCCAAGACGTGACTGTGTTCAAATGGGTGTGGGTCAGCGGGGAAAATGTGAAAATTAATACACCGGCAGCGTATGAAGGTAAAACAGGATCAGGCGGGACAACTGTATTCAATGCGTGCGTTGAAGTAACGGCGTAGATTAAAGCCGCAGCAAGCTGCGGGGAATTTACCCAAGGTGATTAAAACAATAATAATTTTTTAGGAGGTACAAATGGCAACTGAATATTTTCAGAAAAATGGAAGCACGGCTCCCGGTGTTGATCTGGTAACCAATCAAAAGGTCGGGATTGGATACACAAACGGTGACACAATCAATCAGGAATTAGTCGTGAATGGCGAGGCGGGAATAGGCTATAATGATGCAAGTCAGACTGCAAAACTTGCGGTAAATGGTTGCGTTGGAATTGGAACGACAGACCCACAGGAAGCATTACATGTAATCGGAAACGTCAGAGGAAACTCATCTGGAGGTGCGTTACGCATACAAACAGGAAATGGATATTTGGATATTGGGCCACAGAGCACCTCGTGGGCGCACATATACTCAGATCGATCGCGTTTTTTATTCAACAAGGAAGTGGTTGTTAATACCGGCAAAATAAGTTCCTACGACGAAAATCTTCTTATCCGAGCCGATTATAATGCTGCAGAAACCGCAAATCAGCTGTATTTAAAAACTGACGGTGCTGTCGGCATCGGCACGGTAAGTCCTGGGGAGAAGCTGGAAGTAGACGGCAATATTAAACTCACGGACCCGACGAATGACCGCGTGTGGACAACGGAGAAGGTGTTTAATGTGCTGGATTATGGAGCAGATCCGATAGGGACGACTGATTCAAAGCGGGCAATTCAACTTGCCATTGACGCGGCCGCAAGCGGGAATGGCGGCGGGACAGTGTATTTCCCAAAAGGCACTTATCTGGTAATGGGTTTCACGGGTTCTGTCACTTCCGTTACTTCTGACACCGTTTTCACTGACACAGCCGCAACCTTCATATCGGGTGCCAATGCATCCAATGTTGCTATCGGGGATATGGTGATCAACTATTCGAACAAATGCGCAGGGATCATCACAAATGTCACCGCAACGCAAATAACCGTTGGGTCACTTATCGGGTCTGTAACAACCCCGTACAACAACAAGTTCGTTGCGGGTAATAAATACTGCATTGTCGGTCTGAAATTGAAACATGGCGTTTGTCTCAAAGGCGAACTGAGCAGCATTCATGATGCCATACCAGCTGTTAAGATTGTGGGCAAGACATGGTCTACCGGAAGTACGGTTCACGGTGGAAACGAAAAAACATTTACTGTCCTTAGCGTTGATTGTGCCACCGAATGGCCCAAGGTAAGGATGGTGGATATTACAGTACAGCGTGATGCAACGTGGAATTCTGATGCTGATTATAAGGATGTCGGTGTGGATATCTATAATTACAGGGTAAAACATCCGGGAGAGGGTTACGGGCCTGCATACTATCCATCTCTTGAGCGCATCAACGTGGGAGATAACATTAATAAGCTGGGATTTGAGACTGGCCTCCGTATCGCAGCCTGGAACGGAATTGCAGAACAAGTCAATGTGTTCTATTGTAAGCGCGGCATTGACTTAAACATGCCGGGCGACTCGACCAATTTGGTTAATGTCATCAATCCTTATGTGTATGGCAGTTCTGAAATTGGTATCAGGATGACAGGGTATTCGAACAGACTTCTTGGTGGTCAGATCTCATCAAATTCGGATATTTCCGGCTTCACGTGCATACAGGTGGATAATGATGGTTGTCAATCGGGTGTACCTGCTATGATTAACTACATAGACGGTATCAGTCCCGAGTGTGCGGCCCCAGACACGATAGGGATAAAACTGAACGCCAATTCACGAGCCACAAAAATTACCGGATGCTGGTTTAACCTTGCTGCACCGGGGAAAACAGATATTGATATAGACGCGGCTTCCGTGGGCAACAACATTTTCGGGAATTTTACCTGGGGCAGTTATGGCGGTGTCTCAACAGGATGGGCTAATCTGGATTGGAAAACAGCGGGCGGGCTAAGCATCACCAGTGAAGGAACTTTTGCTGGTGCAGGCCAAATAGATGGATCGGGTACTACAATTAATGCGAAATACCAATACATAGGTGGTTCCGGCAAAGTCCATACTGTTGGGAGTGTTCAAAGGGTTACTTCGGATGGCTATAATGAATTTGCCAATATTGATGTTGGTTCCAAAATTAAGGCAAACGGACTTGAAAGAAGGGTCACCAATTGGATCGATGCAAATACAATAGACGTTGATTCGAATGTAAATTGGGAAAACTCAGGCACTGGTTATGATTGGACGTATAGCCCGACGGTTTTTACCACTGGTTCCAGCACAACCGTAGAAACGACACATGGTGGTTTTGCCGCGATTTGGCCGGGAATGCGCATCCGGGCCAATTCAAATCCTAGAGTCGTTTTAACAAAATCCTGGGATCATAATACCATCACGGTAGCAACGCCGGTCGACTGGCCAACTGGTTCTGATTTTACCATGGATTTTCAGTATCCGATCTTTAAAAACATACCGCTTTTCAGTTTAATCTCAGCTTCCAATGGTGAAAGTCGAAACATTATCGCGATACCCGATGATTTTTCCGCAACGGCGAATAGTTCTGTGAGTGCTTGGACTGCAGGATATTGGTTTTCCATAACCAAAAATGATGCCATGCTTAATATTAATGGCGGCTCATCAAATAAAATGGCAATCAGGGCAAATATTTACGCCAAGGATTTCTATGATCTGCCGGGTATTCATTTTAACCGCTGGACAGGAAATACGAGTCCAGATACGTTTGATAATGCGCGGATTGGCATGTCTGGCACAGGACCATATGACCTAACATTCGGAACTGCCGCAGCCCAGACAGACAAGGATATCGTAACGGAAAAGATGCGTATTACATCAAGCGGCAACGTAGGAATCGGCATAACAAATCCTTCCCAGAAACTACACTTGCGCGGCCAGATGCTAATTGATGACGACAGTCCAGCGGGCTGGTATTCTGGGAGTGAGGCAGTGCTAAACCTGGGCGATACATCATCATTCATTAAAAATGCTTATGGTAGCACATATTCCTATGGTTTGAGGCTTAGTACCAATAATTACCTTACGCTTGAAACAACACCCGCTAGCAACAAACCAATTGTGATAATACCTGGTGGTACCGGATGCGTCGGCGTGGGAACGACAAGCCCAGGTCAGAAGCTGGACGTAGCAGGTAATATTAAAACGTCAGGGCAGATTATGCTTGGAAATGTCCGATTTGGTACGGCGGCCTCAAATCCTACCACAGATGAGTGGAAATATAAGGGTTCTCTTTACATTAACACTTCTGATGGGAAATTACGGATTAATATAGCGGATGACAGCTCTACACCAAACTGGGTTGTGGTAGGGACTCAATCCTGATTCTTTCTCAACGATGGAGGGAAGGGTCACCAACCCCTTCCCTCCTTTATTACCTTTTCGAGTATTTCAGTATCTTTTGGTCGTTTGTTAGGCAATATAACGTACCATCAGCATCAATTTGGATTGAAAGCATCTCTCGTTCCTTAGAAAACTCCATGGATGTTAATATTGTTCCGGCTGGCTCCAAAATAAATACCTTTTCAGCCGTCCATTCATTCATGCTATAGAGATAATTGCGATAGTAAAGCAAGTAAATCTTACCTTGTGATATAACAAGTCTGTAATGCAAAATCTGTCCACCCACAACCCCATCAAGGATTACATGCTGAACATTTCTTGTAGTCTTATTTAGAATCTCTATTCCATAACCGGAAGAATAATCGTCAACGGCTAGATAGATATTTTCTTGATCCACTGCGATTCCCTTATAATATCCACCCGTTGCGGAATCAATTGGGATAATGTCTGCAACAGAATCAGTAATGGCAAATTTACCAATATTTTTACCAATATGGTTGTAGTATCTGTCGTTAAAAGAATGATACGACAGATAGAGTGAATCGTTATAGTACGCAAAATCATTCACATATACCGAGTCGATTTTCCATGTTTTTAATGTGTCACCATTCTGGTTCAGTTGGTATATCACTTGAGGAGAATCGGAAAGGCAGTAAAAGGTTTGGGAAGGCCCCTCTTTTAAATATAAGGGTGTTGAAGAGTTTAATGGCAAAGGTTTGGCGCTCGTAATTTGTTTTAATGAAGTATCATAAATAGAAAGAGTCTTATTGGTATCCAATAAAATGAATGCTCCTCCCATGTTGACCATGTCAAAAGCTCTGATACTTAAAATTAAGGAATCCGATAGACTAAAGGCGCTTACGATTTTCACACTTACGGCCGCAGTCTTCACTCCTTCTGTATTCTGTGTGTCCAAGGCCGCTAATCTGTATTCATACGTTTGATCTTGTATGGCTGTGCTATCGGAAAAAACGGTATCTTGCCAATCGGGTTTGAGCAGAACCAGGCTTGAATCCTGGTTTTTGCGGTAGATGTTGTATCCAGAAACCGGCGCCCCGGTGGTGGGCCTGTTCCAGGTAAGGGTGACGATCTGCTTGAGCGTGTCGTATTGAATTTGCAGGTTCTTGGGTATTGGAATCCCCTTATACCTCAAACGAATTGGGGAAATTGCCGTGTCTGCCAGTCCTGCACGGATAACAAGTGAAGTGTCCTTTGGCTCATACGTGTCCAAGGTAGTCAGAATCCGAACGCTGTACGGTCCTTCGGCCATATTAGAGAGCGCGAAACGTCCAAGAGAATCGGTCAGGTGAAGTGATGTTGTTGTACCGAACAGGATAACAAACAGCGTCCTGCGATCGTCACCAGGCTCAAGTTCGATGGTCCCGGCAAGAGAACCAGGCGCTTTTAACGTATCAGGCGGAACAACCGTGTCGCTGTCGCTTACGATAATGGAATCTACATACGCCAGTTCGCTTCCCAGATCGCCGAAGATGTTATATTCACCAGGCAACAGGGAATCCACGGAGTAATTGCCATTGGTATCTGTGGTAACTGTGTCTGCAATCGTACGGACCTTACCTAGGCCGCTGGGGTTGTGGTCTACGGTAATAAACTGCACACGAGCATTCTTTGCCGGCAAGCCGTTCAAATGATAGAGTTTGCCAGTGAGGGCTACATTGCCGGTCTCTGAACCTGTCCCGGTGTTATCATCAGGTCCGCTGGGCTTGGAACAGGCAAAAAACAATAAGGCCGCAAAAGCGACGGAACACAATAGTATTTTCATCATAAAAGCCCTTCTGGTTTACGGTATTTTCGACAAAGGAAACAGCTGCAAATTGAGCTGATACACCCTGTCCACATTCTGGTCATTATCCACTAAAGTTAATATTTTTTTACGGCACGCCACAAGCTCGGTTTCGATGGTTTTGTACGTTTCCTTGGAGATGTTAAAAGTCACGGTTGAAATATTCCGATGGTCCGCAGGGTGCCTGTCCAGGGCCTCTTTTGCCAGTTCCATCATGGCCTTCTGAAAGTTTTTAACGTATAACGATTTTACCTCGTCTCCCGTGGTGATGATTTTATCCGTGGCCTTGTAATAGCCACTTGCGTTTTTCTTGATCATGCCCAATTCCAGCAGGATATCGATGGCTTTCTTGGACTGTTCCGGCCGTATTGTAGGATTTAGGGAACGGGCGAGTTTTTGGTAATCATCTTTGATGTCGATCACCTCCAGAAGGTCCCGTATTGCGCTGTAATACCATTTTGAATAAAACTCATATTGGCTGGAATCGACAAGATAAGCCTTTGAATTGTAAAACCGCATCATGCGTTCAAAGTACTTCTTTTTTTCATCAACGCCTTTGGCCTGGTTGAACAACACCATGTTCTCGAAATATTCCTCTTCCCGTCTGCCGTGCCGCATTGCCTTGGAGAGCTTGGCAATGAAACTCGGTTGGATGTTCGTCCTGCCACTCACAATGTCTTTATACATTCCTGATGAATTGTACCCTGCCTTCTGTGCAAAGTAGCGGTAGGAAAATGCGGGGGTCGCGGCTTTCTGCTCGATGTAATAGTCGGCAAGGTACTTGCGGTAATCGGTATAGTTAAAAACGGATGCTTTGTTCGCCATACACCTATAAATTTAACCATCGCATGATGGAAAAGCAATAGAAATAAACACTTTCTGTTCGATAGAACCGAACATGCAACATTCCGGCAGGAACATTGGCCGCTTTGTTTTCCATATATAGAAGATGCCGTTACTGCTGTTCGATAAAACGAACACTTTTTATTCTAAAACATTGATAATACGGTGATGGGTGATGCATATTAAATACAAATAAAAAGGGAGGAAAGATGAGCATCCATTATCAAAGTCTTGATACGGCTGTACGAGGATTCATGATCCGTGAGTTAGAGCATGACATAGCAGGCACTTTGTATGCCAGTCCCAGATTAACAGAAACTGGAATACAAACATGGCCCCAGATACTTAGAGAGGCATTCGAACAGCACGATGATAACTGGATCGCATCCACCCTTCGCTCTCGCAGTCTCATGCGCACCGAAGAACAACGGCGCAAGCCCAAAGGCGGTTTTACGGTAGCTAAAGTTCCTTACACGGCACCTGATACATTGGCTGAAGGCGAATTCAACCGATTTTACGCACGTGGTTTATGCGCCGATGTGATAGCTGCTGGTGGAACTGAGGTGGAAGTCTATCGTGGAAAAGAGGTTCAAAATCCCCGGCCTGAATCACAGGCCATGATTGGCAAGCGACTTCAGGCACAGAAGCTTCTTGACGATCTCCGCACTTCGCCGGGAATGGAAACCGCTCTTGGGCTGCCGCCAGGTCCGAACTCTGGTCTTACCGTCCGTCGAGTGTAGTTTATATCCCCGGCCTTTACGCGCAGGTACACTCCCCCGCGTCGTGCATGGTCATTTTACATAAAACGGGTTACCCGCCCATTGCCCGTCCGTGGGCATGGGTCAAACCTTTCAGGCAGGTAACCTGTTTTATGCAAACCTGCGCTTCAAAGCCTTGCCCGCCTCTTTCCAGAGTCGAGGCAGGCCCACCCACCACCCTTCAGAGAAGCGAAAACCATGACAGCCGGAGCATAATGAACATGGCGTAGGCTGGCATGGTTTTCGGCATTGGGAGACAAAAACCGGTCCGCCTGCCTCGCCCGCCTCGCCGATTTGGCGGGCCGGCAAGGCGGGGACTCCGCAAAGGTGAAGCTTGCTCTCCGCCTGCGGCGGACCCGGTTTTTGCTGGATACGACCGCTTTAGATGCACCAGGATCGAGGAACGGGATCGGGTTAATGTTCTGGGATGTCCGGAAAATCAGGGAGCCCCTGAGGGGCAGACGGGAAAGGCGCGGCCCGCCTTTCAGGCGAGGCAAGCACCACGTCCGGAGTGTACGCCATAGGCGCACACCTTTAGCCGTGGGAATATGGGACCCACGGGCCGGGCGTGCCTGGCCCGCCTCTTTCAGAGGCGAGGTAAACAATAAGGCACGGAGAACGAGAGGGGAATCCGCCTCAGGCGGATGGGGTGAACGTGAGCCCCTCTTCTCAGAGGCGAGGCATGCCGTAGCCCCCTTTGAGAGCTGGTTGCCCCTTTGCGGTATAGACATGGCACCCTTACCAAACCAGGGTGTGCAAAGGAAGGGGAATGCAAAGGGGAAATCGAAAAACATTCGATCTGACGGCAGCCGAAGGCTGGCGACTCCTTACGATTCAGAACGAATGTGACAAACCTGCGGCGAGGGGGCCCGCCTCGCCTTGACGGCGAGTCGAGGCGGGCGGCCGTTTGCCAGGGCAGAAAGTGGCGCTAAAATATACATTTTAACGCCAAAGTTTTAAGCTGTAACTCATTGATAATACAGAGAAACATGTTTTAAGGGAGAAAAACTGAACTGAAAATATACATTTTCGGTTCAAAAAAAGGCGCTGTAAGTCATTGAGAATCAGAGGTAGTTTTTAAGGGGAAATACGGGGAGCGGGTTAGTCTTTGCCTGGAGCAAATCCCATGCGCCATTTTTTACAAGCAGACGCCTTCTTCTTCGAGTCTATCTGATAACCGGTCACTACTTGTGATCCGTCCGGGCCAAACGTCCACGACCAGCGGACCTTTTCACCTTTTTGAAGGAAAATGCCATTAAGTTGCCCAGGTAGCATGCCTTCGCCGCTATTGGGGGCGGTTACCCAACGTATGCCCGGCATATCAGGTGTGAGCGTGTTCTTTTTTGACCGTTCTGCATTTGATGCCAAGTTTTCGGCATCCTTCTTCGGCCTTTTCGTTGAGATACTTCACGCGGTTTTTCTCGGGAACATTCTCAAGTTCCTTTGACAAAGCTTCCCGCCATGCCCATACTTCTTCTACTGCTTTACCGTATTCCAAAGTTTTACTCCTGTTCTACGTCCACTAAAAACCTGTGTGGCGTGGTAATGTCGATGACGTGATCGTATCCGCTGCGGATATTGACTGCGCTGAATCCGTCAATCTTCCGGTCATTCACCAGATGCCTGTAATTGAAGCTCACAACATGCTTGATGCCGTTTGTCGTTGCGATGGCCACGTGTGCGCAGTCACGGTAAACCCGCAGCGACGTATTGCCGCTGAACTCGCTCTCAATATATTGCCTCGCCAGCGCAGTGGGCTTCGTCGTCGATCTCAAGCATGAGCGGTTGGACTCGGTTGATGTGTCCAGCAAGCTTTTTCTGTAAATCCAAGTCAGGCGTTTCGAGAATTTCGTCGATGACGATGTTTGAAATATAAAGCTCATAATGGCCTGCGCTCATTGTTTTGAAGAACCGTTCAGCAGTGTCCCGCCATTCCGGACGGTCATCATGCTCGATCTGGTTCCAAACGGAAGTCTCGATATACAGCTTCTTCTTCAAAGTTATCATTTGCGTTTGCGGAGGTCCCGGACGCGAATCCCGAAGCCGCCATTTTTAGTGTTTGTTTTTTCATTCATGCATAAAAAATAAATATACACTTGCGCGAGTATACGATAAAACGTTAACATTAACATAAATTTACATAAGAACAGCGGCCAAAGCAATAGGGGCAACGCATTTTTCGTTTCCATATGGAAACGGTTAAAAACCGTCCGGCCCGCACCCCTTTACCGCTGTGTAGCAGAAAAAACGATACTAAAGAAAAACTATTAATGTAGCTACAAATTGTATATATATTTATATAACGAAATACGAGTGGGACGATTCGAAGAATAAGCTGAATATCCAGAAACATGGGTCGATTTTATTGACGCACCTTCCATGTTTCAACATCCTATGGTTACATTTCTGGATCAGAGAAAGGATTACAGTGAAGACAGATGGATCGGCATAGGAATCCTTAAGACCATATTAGCGGTCATAGTTTTCACGGAACCGAACGAGAATACAATCCGGATAATTTCAGCACGAAAGGCGGCGACATATGAAGAAAAAATTTATAGAACCGAGATCTAAGACCGATTGGAACAGGCTTCGGTCAATGCGGGATGATGATATCGACTTCTCCGATACTCCAAGGATCGATTCCACAATTTTCTCCAAAATGGAGATTCGAATGCCAAAGCCTAAGGAACTTGTTTCCATTAGAGTCGATCCCGATGTTTTAGGCTGGTTCAGGCAACAGGGCCGGAAATATCAGACCCGCATGAATGCCGTGCTTCGCTCTTATGTCGAAGCACATTCGCATTAAAATGGCCGCTGTGTCCGGTTTCCGTACCAATCCGCCTGGACAATTAATTATCTTATTTTTCATGAAAACAATCACTTTATTTTTCAGCGTCCTGGTGTTTTGTGCGTGCGTTGCGCAGGCGCGGATCGTCACCCTCTACTACACCGAGGACGGCCAAAACATTGAGTCCATCAACGGGTATCCGATAAACGACGACCTCTCACTCTCACCCGACGGCGATGAAAGCTGGCTGGTGCTGGTGGGGCAGAAATTCGGCCCCAACGGCTACCTGCCCAAGGATTCAAAACTCCAGCTGGGCGCCCTGGGAAAAACCCGGTCGCTCTTCATGCTCCTCCAGGAGCCCTTCCTGGGCATTGGCCAGGCAACGCGGTACGAACAGCCCATCGACTGGGAGGACATCGCCTATGTGGTGCCCGACACGCAGGCCTCCATGCCGTTCCATGTGCTCCTCTCCAATGGTACCACGGGTGAGTTCTTTGTGAACAGTGAATACACGGAAAGCCCTGGCGCAAAGCTCATCCAGGGCAAAATTAACAACGACCTGTACATCATCAAGCTCAAATACAATATCCCCAAAAGCGAGCGAAGGGCCGGCGACCGTCCGGACCAGATCGGGATCAAGGCAAAGGCTTTCTCCTTTTCCGAGCAGGCGCTCAAAAAGGCCGTCCGTCGCGGCACATTCCAGGACTAATGGACATCTCGGTCATCTGGTTCGATCTCGACAACACCCTCTACCCCGCCTCGTCCGGCCTGCTCGACGCAATTGATGTCAGAATCAACGAGTTCATTGCCACTACCTTTGCCATGCCCATTGAACAGACGCCCGCGCTCAGAAAAACATTGTACGAGGAATATGGCGCAACGCTCCTGGGCCTGCACAAAAAATACAACACGTCATACGAGGACTATGTAACCTATGTCTACGCTCTTGACCCTGCGGACTACATAAAGCCTGACCCTTCAGTGCGGGACACGCTGATGTCGCTGCCGCAGCGAAAAATCATCTTTTCAAACTCCAACGCTGACCATGTGGCGCGCGTGTGCGGCCATCTTAACATAGCGGATTGTTTTTCATACAAATTCTGCCTCGACAGGGATTTTGCCGTAAAACCCGATCCGCGTGCCTACAAAAAAGTGGCCAATGCCGTGGGGTGTACCTTTGGCGAGTCATTGCTGGTGGATGACGTGGACCGCAACCTCGCGGGCGGAAAGCGGATGGGCATGCGGACATTGAAGGTTGACGAGATGCTTGAAGGAAACGGATACGACTGCATTGGTCATATCAAGGAATTACCACGGTATCTTGCGGAAATGAATAACCCCGGAGCAAGCTCCGAGGTATCGTGAAAAACCTGGAAATTTAGAATCGCAGCAAGCTGCGAGGTATTATACCTGGACATACGAATAAAATCCTGAATGGCAGGAGCGGGGTCTACTCAAATTGCCGATAAATCTCACGGCGATGTCCAATATCGACAACAAGTACGATCAGTTCCCGGTCATGAATTTCATAAATAATTCGATACACGCCAACGCGGATACGCCACCCATCCCGGCCCGACAATTTCTTGCAGCCATACGGCCGAGGGTTTGCTGACAAAGACCTGATTGCATGGAGTATTCTTTCGTAGTCCTTGCCTTTTATTTTCTCAAGAACATGGAGTGCTTTTTTGAAAACACGAAGGGAATAGCTCATTTCTGCCTGCTGCGCTCTACGTTCTTGATTCCCTGTTCAAAGGAAAGGGAAGCGCCGCCCATTGCCTTTGCTTCATCATACGCGCGAATGTCCTCGAGTTCTTCGAGTTCTTCAAGCAGCTTCCGGTATGATTTCATGTCGATCAGAACGCCCAAAGCATGGCCTCCTTTATCAACGACAAAATTCTCTTTTATCCGTAACACACGCCCTCCTTTTTGAGAACCACAATCATAATATACATATAATCTAATAATTTGTGCTCTGTGCCGCAACCTGAATTCCATTGAAATCGCTTGGTTTTTCCGTTATATTATTGTCTACAAAACCAAATTATACGTATCAAAACAAAGGTAATATTATGGTCAGAACTCCAATGACAAAAGAACAGACCATCAAGGCCATTGAAAGAGAAGGTTGCGAAAAAATCCCGCTGGTCCTGCACAAATGGTGGGGCAATGGGCTTGAGGAAAAATACGGCCCTGCGCTGCAAAAAATGGCGGCAAACTATCCGGACGATATCTGTTCTCTGTGGTACGAAGCGCCGGGAAGCGAGGACTCGTCCCTGGCCAACCCGTCGTACCGGTGGGGATACAAAAAAGAATATGCCAGCGCGGAACGCCACAGCATTGGTTCTGACGCGGTGCTCCTCCCGGACTGGTCTGAATGGGACCGGTTTATCGCTGATTTTCCAAACCCAAATGAACCGGGAAATTTTGCCGAAGTTGAAAAGAACCTGAAAAACGCGCACGGCAGATACCTGCTGGGCGGCTGGTGGCGGCTCTTTCACGAGCGCTTCTGGGGCATACGGGGCATGGAAAACCTCATGATCGATTATTTCGACAACATGGACAAGCTCAAGGAGCTGGGGTGGAAACTCGTTGAATTTTATACGGTCATCATTGACCGGTACGCTGCACTGGGGTTTGACGGCATTTTTTCATCTGACGATCTCGGCCATCAGGCCGGCCCCATGATGGACCCCGACTGCTTCAGGGAACTCTATCTGCCGCTATACAAAGAAGTCATTGGCCATGCACACAGGAAAGGAATGCACTTTCTCCTCCATTCGTGCGGCGATAATACGCTGCTGATGGACATGCTCATTGAGGCCGGACTCGATGTGTTTCATCCCATACAAAAAGGCTGCATGGATGAAAAGGCAACGAATGAGAAATTCGGCGCAAAAATGAGCTTTCTCGCAGGCGTGGATGTCCAGCACCTGCTGCCCGAAGGCAGTGTCGAAGAAGTACGAAAGGGCGTCCGTGATCTTATCGACGCACTGTGGAAGCCCGAAGGCGGACTGCTGCTTGCAGCGGGAAACGGTATTATGCCCGACACCCCGCTTGAAAACATTGACGCCATGTTACGGGAAATGGCCTTGTATAAATGATCCGGTTTATGACAAATAGTACTTGCGATTCGATTTAAAAATGAACATATTCTATGAACTAAATATAATAACCCTGGGGGTCTCATGAAGTTTTTTCTCGCGCTCCTGCTGTGTATGTGCAGCCTTGGATTTTCAAAAGTCGTCAGCAAACAATATGTGGTTGACACCGTTTTCACCAGCATCTGGAAGGGCATGGGACGGGACGCACAGGGCAATATCTATATTGCCGCAGGCCACAAGATTTGGGACTATCTTTCTGAAAAAAAAGACTGCGCGTTCTTCAAATTCAATTTTGAACAGGACCGTTTTGAGAAAATAACCACGGTACGCACGGTATCTGAAAAAGAGGGCAACTGGGTACCCCGGAGCGATTATCCTTCAAAACCTTTTGACGCTGCAGGAAAGGTCCACACCTCCTTGCGCGAATTGAACGGTAAGGTCTATTTTGCCACAGCCACGACCATGGACGCAAAGACCTATCCTCTTGAGCTCGAGTTTTATCCCCAGTTTTTCAGAGGCTCGCACCTCTATTGCTACGACCCGGTGACCAATGTACTCCAAGACCTGAATGCCAAAAACAAGGGTGTCTTTGCTCCGGGTAGCGGTATCCAGGACATTGCGATTGATTATCATCACAACGCCATTTACGGCGTGGGCTATCCCACAGGAAAGGTCTTCAGATTCGACCTTTCCACGGGCGAATGCAAGGAAATGTGGCAGTGCCCTGATGGCATACCCAACCAGGACGGTGGCAGGGTAACGCGAAACATCATTATCGACAACCAGGGCATTCTCTGGTTCGCCAATGGTTCCAAACTGATCGCCTATATTGCGCATCTTGAAGAACTGCCCAATCCCAGCGTCACAAGCGTCATGTTTCCCTACACCGAAAACAACTATTCCGGCCATTTGCTCTCGCTTGCATACAGCGCATCGCGCGATTCAATTTATTTCTGCCGTTCGGCCATGAACAAGATATTCCGTTTCAGGGTAAAAGCGCGGAAAATCGACTTTATCGCAGATGCCAATACGTCGTCGCTTCTGCTGCGATGGGACCTGAACAAGCTGTATTGGATAGTGCCGGAAAAGAAGAAACAGAAGCTGTTCGAATACAATATTACCTCGGGAAAAACCGTTGAAATCAAAGTTGAGGGTGACGGCATTCCCAAGCCCGGCCACCACTGGAGCGGTAATGGCGATGCTATTGATAAATTCGGCAATCTCTGGTTTTCGAACCAGGGAGTGGTTGGCGGAACTGCCTTGAAAATTGACCTGGGCGTTCCCTGCCCAACATGCGGCAAAGAGCCCTTTGATTTTGGCCCAAAACCGCAGAAGTACACACACGAATGGCCAAAACGCGAAGAAATACCAACTGAGTGACTGAAGAACCATGCGTTTTTTTGAACAGGTTATATTTCTTCCGTTTGCCATTGTTTTAATCGGCTGCGCACTTATGGCGGTTTTTTCTATTTTTTATGCCGTCTACGAGATTGTCCAGACGCGCAGGTTCTCATTTTCCCTGTACGAGGACGGCGCTATGCTGTTGCGAAAGCATATCCCCATTCCCACGCTCGATGCGGCAGGTCTTGTCATACGCCTTTCGAATACGCAAGGGTTCGCGCACAGGATAATCGCCGAGGACATGATTTTACTGCGTCAGGACTTCAGATTACGCGCATTTGTCTCCAGCCTTTTGATAAAGGCCTCAATCTCCTACCTGGGACCCACGGGCCTGGTGGTCATCAGAAACCACCGCGGCCCCTCTATTCTGTTCTGGGCACTGTTCGTGGCCGCGCTCTCGCTCTGCGCTACCTTTGCAGCGGACAATGCGGCAATGGGTGTCCCTGTTTTCGCCTGCTGTTGCGCGTTTGGATTTCTGGTCAGATATATTCGCCATACTCTGGAAAAACGGGCTGCTGAGGATTTTTTCGAACGGCTGATCCGCGTTCTTACATGACCCATTCAGGGCAGTTATACGTAGTCAATACTGAAACTCACCCACGGCGCAAAAGTAAATGTTTGTGACAGGGCTTTAAGGTATTTTTCGGGCAACCACGTTGTCCGGACCATGTTCTGTCTGACCGCCTGACCAAAATCAAGCCGCCTGCACAACAGACGGGACAGTTGCGCTTCCTTGAGATACAGTGTAGCACAATAAGCCGGTTTCTTTGGCTGATTCAGAACACAATCGCGATGGGGTGTGCAGGCGCGCAGTTCCAGATTGCGCAGCAGGGCCGATCCGCGGGAGCTTGCCGCAAACAGGTTACCGCAATTAAGCATCCGCGCCATGATATAAGGTTCATCGCGTTCAAAGGCAAAGCCGTATTTAACAAAAAATTGATAGAACGGGTTTTCAGGGCTTATGAAGACGCCGGGGGCATGTGATTCCTGCGCAGCGTCATACGCGATTGCGTCGAGTACGTGCGCCAGCGCTGTTTCGGAACGCGCCGCATAGTCGTAAATGTTGTAGCCCTTCGCATGTTTGCATTCAGGGTTCACGATGGCATAGGCTTCAAGCTTTTTTGAAGGCGCATAGATAAACAACCGCCAGTTGTCGTTTTTATAAACATGCGACGATAGCACGGTTTTAAAATACCCGGGCTGCCTTTTCCAGTAGCCCCCAAAACGCTTGTAGCAGCGGCCAAAAAGGGCCATGAGTTCAGATTCGCGCTCCAATGCCTGATCAGCATTGCAGATATGGACCTTTCCCTGTCTGCCTTTTGGCTTTTGCAAGGTAAAAAGTTGTTGAAAAAAGAGATCGCCATGGTGGGTTTTGCGGTAAAACCGATAGCCGTCTGACCGCTCACTGCCGCGATAAACAAAGAGCGCATCAGTCCTGTCTTGTATAAACTGGGAGGTATTGTCTATCATTTTTGTGCCAATACCAGTACCGCGCGCTTTGTCAGACACACCCACGGCATTTTCGTATACCACGGGAATGGTTATGCCAGGGGCAATAACCTGCTGCCGGAATTGGAGCGGGATTGCGCCCCACAATTCATTGTCCTTCCATGCCATTGCTGCTGTACAGCCCATGGCGTCCCATTTTTCCTCTGAAATATCGCCGAATATGGAGTTCCGGAAAGAGAGGAGCTCCTTCTTCTCAGAAGGTCTTAATTCACGCAGATCAAATTCCGTGCTGTTCACTGCTGGCATAACGTCCTCCCAAACACCAGGTCTTCTTTTGTGGTAATTTTAATATTAGCGTATGCACCCATGACAACATGCATGTTGTATCCAAGTCTCTCGGCAATGGCGCAGTCGTCGGTCGCTGTCATTTTTTTATCAAGGGCAAAACGCAGCGCGTGTTCAAGCACTTTGTATCTGAACGCCTGGGGGGTCTGCACCTGCCAAAGCTCATCTCGTGTCAGAGTAGCCTCGATCCTGGTGCCTCGTACCTTCTTTATAGTGTCTTTTGCCGGTACTGCGATGGTTAGACCATCATATTTCCTGCATGCATCAATTGACCGCGTTATGATATCTGGCGTGACAAATGGCCGTACGGCATCGTGGGTCAGGACAACCGGGTATTTTTTGGTAAGGGCCCTAAAACCATTGGACACCGAATGCGTGCGTTCTTTGCCGCCCGCAACAATTGCTGTAATTTTCCGGAATTTCTTTTTTAGCGCGGCTGACAATGGCGCCACCCGTTTTTCAGGCACAACAACGACGATTTCCATTATCTGCGGATGTTTGTTGAAAACAGCAAGGCAGCGGTCTAAAATTGAGACGCCGCCAATTTTCAGGAACTGCTTCTCGATAGCAGCACCCATGCGCTTGCCTGAGCCGCCAGCGGGTATGATAACTGCCGCTTTCATTGCAAATTCTCTTTAAGTGTTAATTCAGGCATTTGTTTCCACGTACGGCCATCAAGAATGCTGCCGGTCTTTTTCTTGCGTGTCCCGCCCCATTGCTTAAAAAAGAATGGTTTTCCCTGGATAATGCATGCGTCACGAATTGTGCGGACCCAATCAGGGTCAACAGGACGGGCGCCTGGCCCGGATTCTCCTCCTGCAATGACCCAATCAATATTATCCAGAATCAGCTTTGGAAAATCACTCAGAAGCGGCTCCATCGAAAGAAACTTGATAACAGCATCTGTCTTCCGAAGGTGGTCTATGCGTTGCACGAACTGGTTTGACTCAACAGTGACACCCATCCAGATATGTGGCTTCCAATTAAGCTTAGAATTCAATTCAAGCAGCCTTTCAGAGCGTTTGGTGAGCACTTGAAACCTGTGCCACGAGGCCTTGGCCATAATATCAAAGACCCTGAATATGAATTCATCAGAAACTGCTTTATGAAACAAGTCGCTCATGGAATTAACAAAGATGGTTTGTGGCTTTTTCCACGAAAGGGGAAGGTGAAGGGCGCCACTGTGTGTTTGGACTTTAAAACCATGCCGGTAATTTGGCTGGCCCATGGCTTTTAACCGAAGCGCCATTCTTTCGGCATAGCAGTTCTTACAACCGGAACTGATTTTTGTACATCCCGTAACAGGGTTCCAAGTGCTTTCAGTCCATTCAATGGTTGAATTCTTTGCCATTTTATCTCTCCATCTTAAATCAGGTCAAGATTTGTTTGGGGATTGCTATATTTCTTGGCCTCTTTAAAGAAGTCATGCCCTCTTTTATGTTTGCTAAAGAATGAAAGATGATAAAGAGGGGCTTTTTTCTGCGTGTTTCTCACAAGAATCGAGGCGTCATCTGTATTTACCTCTTGATATTTCAGCGATTGCATTTGTTTTGCAAAAGCTGAATGAATAAAATCTGCAAAATGAGCGCCTTGTTCCTTCTCTTTGATCCAGTCCAGTCGCCAATTAGGATTGCCCAGAAACCTGTCAACACAAGTATTCTCAGTCTTTTCATAGTTTTGAGGGTTTCTATGTGCATCCATGTATGTTGGAATAAGAATTAAAAAATCCATAAATTTTGCGGAAAGTTTTCGTATCGTATCAAAAGTGAGATTGTCCATTTTATATGGATCAATAAAACAAAAACTCAAGACTTTAAAATTAGGCCCGTGTTTAGGAATTTCTTTTAATATTTTATCTGTGCTTAAATTTACATCTCCTTCAACAAAAGAAACGATTGCCTCAATCTTAGCATTTTCAATACGTTTTTTCAGGGCGTACAACGCCTCTGGTTTAATATCACAGAAAATATACTTATCAAACATATCGGGTATCTTTAAAGCTAACAGTGCTGAGGACTCAACAATATTGCCTGTTTCTTTAAATCTTGAACGTCCTGGACCCGAAAATAAATTGATATAAACCCTGCACCATTTATTTTTCATGCCTGTGGAAAATATTGAGGCATAGTTTTGGACAAGTGCATATTTGTCTTCGTTCCAATTTCCCATTTCTAACGTAAACAGGCCATCATCTTTCATCAATGCAGTCCTTATCGATTATGACACCTTTGTGGGTGCAGTTATTAATTATTAGCCGTTTTTTTGGCGCATATAATTGTAATAAAATCATTGTGTTATGGTTTTATACGCCAATATAGGCCTCTTTTTATGACCATTTTAGTAGTTATTTCCAGCCTTTTTGGTCAATAACAATGTAGTTCCTTCGCTCACATTTTTCTTCCTTTTTGGTTTCTTTTCCCTTACCAAAAACCCGCCGTGTATTTCTCTTACACCTCGAACAGATGTTTTATCCGCTCCGGGGCACAACAAAGATTTACTCGCAGGTTTATTCCAGGCTGAATTTATTTCTTTTTCGCCAGCCGCGCCTTTGTGGCAATGGGCAGGCCAAAAAGCTTGATGAATCCAATCGCATCCATCTGATTGTAGAACGCCTTGTTGTCCGTAAACGACGCCATCTTGGTAAGATACAACGAATTCGGCGATGTAACCCCGGCCGATCTGATATTGCCCTTATAAAGTTTGAGCCGTACGGTTCCAGTGACAGGCTGCTGCGTGGCATTGACAAAAGCGTCAATTGCCTCGCGCAGAGGCGTAAACCACTGGCCATAGTACACAAGTTCAGCGTATTTTTTGGAGACAATCTCTTTATAATGATACGTGTCCCTGTCGAGTACCAGGTGTTCAAGGTCGTCGTGAGCATAGTACAGGATTGCCCCGCCGGGCGTTTCATACACACCCCGCGACTTCATGCCCACCAGCCGGTTTTCGACAAGGTCAACGTGACCAACACCGTGCTTGGCGCCGATCTTGTTAAGCAACTGCAACAGGGCCACCGGATCAAGCTTCTTTCCATTGACCGAAACCGGAACGCCTTTTACAAAACCAATGGTGACATGTTCGGCCTTTGATGGCGCCTTTTCAATGGGGTTTGATATGGTGAAAACCCTGTCGAGCGGTTCCTGCGCTGGGTCTTCCAATTCATCGCCTTCGTGTGAAAGGTGCCAGAGGTTGCCGTCCTCGCTGTATATCTTCTTCTTGGTGGCGGTAATAGGAATGCCCCGGGCGTTTGCATAATCAATGGCGTCTTCCCGCGACCGAATCTTCCATTTTTCATCTTTCCACGGCGCCACAATCTTAATAGAAGGATCGAAATGAAAATACGTGAGCTCAAACCGCACCTGGTCATTGCCCTTGCCTGTTGCGCCATGGGCCACGGCCCGCGCTCCCTCTTTTTTGGCCACATGCATCTGGTATTTGGCAATAATGGGCCGCGCAAACGAAGTGCCCAGAAGATACCGGTTCTCGTACACTGCGCCCGCTTTGAGCGTTGGCCATACAAAATCAGTGAGAAACTCCTTGCGCAGGTCAAAGCCGTAGAATTTAGATGCGCCTGATTTTATCGCCTTTTTCTCAAGCTTCTTCATGTCATCGCCCTGGCCCAAATCAGCCGCGAACGCAATAACATCGTACCCATAGGTCTCCTTGAGCCACGGAATAATGACCGAGGTATCAAGACCGCCGCTATACGCCAATACTACTTTTTCAGCCATAAATGATACTCCTTGAAAAATGTGGGGCAAAGTATTATGGAGAGAAAAAATACTTTCTGTCAGCCAAAAGGGGCAATAACGGGTCTGCTATCGCTTCAAAATCTGGAGAAACCTGAGCGCGCCAATCACCGCAGTAAAAAGAACGGCAAGAGAGGTGATTCTACCAAAAGCCCGGTGGACCTGCCGCAACCCCTCATTCCCCTTAACCAGCAACATGCCGAGTACCGGGGTAATAATGAGCAGGCAAAGCGAAACCGCGCCGGCGATTCCGTGCGGAGACGTCAGGTGAGGATAGCCTTTTAAATATTTTAACACAAAGATGGAACAGAAGGCGGCAAGAGCCAGCACAACACCCAGCAGCGCAAGTTTCCTGTGGCGCGGAAACCAGCCGTCTTTTTTTCTGCGTCCCGTAACCGAGGCCGTGATGATGCATATCGCGGCAAAGGTCATGAACCCAACATGCAACAGCATGAGCGTATCCAAAGTGATCCTTTTTTCTATGGTTTTTGCACTTGCTTCTTCAGCTCTTCTGGTAATTGCTCCCACAGGTGCGAATGCGCTTCCACAAGGCGGGCTATGTCTCCCAGGTCTTTGATCCTTTTACTCTGTCTTCGTTCCTGGTCTTTCCATGCCTCTATTTTGCCGCAAAGCGTGTCTTCAAGCGAGGCAACGCGCAGAAGAATGCCATGGACATCAGCAGGAACCGCACGGGAAGGAAAGTCCCGGTAGAATTCTTCCGTACTTAATTGAATGCTTACTTTGGATGTACCCTTGAAATTGATGGACCATTCAAACCGTTCGGATTTAAAACCAAGTTTCTCTATGAGCGAAGTCGCACGTTCAATATCCGCCGCAGCCACAACCATATCTAGATCCTGGGTAACCATGGGTTCTTTTGCCCAGTGGTTTACCGCAATGCCGCCTATTATACACCATTCGATATCTGCCTTTTCCAAACCATCAACCAGGCGCATGACATCGTCTACGCCACCCGATGTTTGCCAGTTAAAGAATTGCTTTCCTGTCATATATATCCTATTGCATAAAATAGATTTATGTCAAAAACAAGGCAATGAAAAAGGCCGCGGGCAAACGCCTGCGGCCTTTAAGAAATTGATTTATTTTGCTTGTTCAGCCTGCTTGTGCCACTGTCTTTGCGACGATCTTGACCGCCTGCCGGATTTCAGCCTCGGTGACATTGAGCGGCGGCAAAAACCTGATGCATTGCGTACCAGCCTTTGCCGTAAGCAGTCCGTTTTTCCGCAAAGCGTTGATAACATCGCCTGCCTTGTCCTTCATCTCAATTGCTACCCACAACCCTTTGCCCCTGACAGCGACGATAGCGTCTGATTTGACGCTGGATAAAAGTTTTATCAAGAGATCGCCTTTTGCGCGAATTGTTGATAAAAACTTTTTATTCGCTACTTTGTTCAAGATCACCTGTGTGACCGCAAGCGCCACCGGGTTGCCGCCAAACGTGGTGCCATGGTCGCCAGGCTTAATCTGGTCCGCGATCTTCTCTGACATGAGCACAGCGCCAAGAGGCAGGCCAAGACCAATGGGTTTGGCAAGCGTTATGATCTCGGGTTTTACTCCATAAGCCTGGTGCATCATGAACAAACCGGTCCGGCCAAGACCGCACTGCACTTCATCGGCAATAAGCAACGCCTTATGCTTTTTGCACAAAGCGGCAATCTTCTGCACAAAGGGCTTTGCCGCGGTATAGCCGCCGCCTTCGCCCTGCAGAAATTCGAGCATGACCGCGCAGGTGCGTGAACTCATGGCCTTTTCAAGGCCTTTGACATCATTGAAATCCACGTACTTAAACCCTGCAAGCATGGGCCCAAAGTCTTCCTGGTATTTTGCCTGGGGCGTTGCTGAAAGCGCACCATAGGTCCGTCCATGAAAGGCGTTGTTGAAGGTAATGATCTCGTACTTCTGTTTGGAATACTTTCTGATGCAATACCGCCGCGCAAATTTGATTGCAGCCTCGTTTGCCTCGGTGCCGCTGTTGCAGAAAAAGGCCCGGTCAGCGCAGGTATTTTCAACCAGCACTTTTGCGGCTGCTGCATCGAGTCCATTGTGATACAGGTTGGACACATGCATGTATTTCTTCGCCTGATCATTCATGGCTCTTAGCACTTCCGGATTCTGGTGGCCAAGCGCGTTTACCGCAATGCCCGTGACAAAGTCCAGGTACTTTTTACCGTTGATGTCCCAAAGCCAGGCACCGTTGCCTTTGACTGGGATGAAATCATCGGGCCGCGCGTAGTTGCCCAGCAGGTATTTCTTTTCCGTATTCAATAGTGATTGTGCGTTCATTTCGTTAACTCCGTTCCTATGCCGCTGTCCGTAAAAATCTCAAGGAGCAGCGAGTGTGGTATGGTGCCGTTGATAATATGGGTCTTTTTGACCCCTTTATTGATGGCTTTGACCATCGAAAGCGACTTTGGTATCATGCCGCCTGTGATGACTTTACGGCGGATAAGGCCGCGCACATCGTTGACCGTGAGCGTGGGAATCAGGTTCTTTCCGTCGTTGATCCCGTCCACGTCGGTCACAAAGATGAGCTTTTCGGCCTTGAGCCTCCCCGCGATCTCGCACGCCGCAATATCAGCGTTTATATTGTACACAAAACCGTCTGGTCCAAGGGCCAGCGGCGCCATGACCGGTATTTTTTCAACATTCAGGAGCCGGTAGATGGGATGGGTGTGTATCTGGGTTATTTTTCCCACATACCCGATATCGACCTTCTTATTGTTGACCTTCTCATACTCTTTGACGCACTGCAGCACGCCATTGTCAGCCGCGGAAAACCCGACCGCTCTGCCGCCTAGTGCGTTGATCTTGGCGACCAGGCCCTTGTTGATCTCTCCCACAAGCACCTTTTCCACAATTTTGATGGTCGCCTTGTCCGTGACACGCAGGCCATTGACAAAAACCGGCTCAATGCCCTTTTTTTTGAGGGCCGCTGAAATGGCCTTGCCGCCGCCGTGCACAATAATGACCCTGATACCCGCCTGTTCGAGGAAAACCGCGTCCCTGAGGATAGCGGCAATGGTCGTGTCGTCCTCCATGGTGCTGCCGCCAAACTTGATGACAAAGGTCTTGTTCCGGTATTTCTGAAAATAGGGCAGCGCCTCAATGAGAATGGAGGCTTTTTTAATAAGGTGCTTCATGGAAGGCCCGCTGCTTCATCGAACCCGAACATGAGGTTCATGTTCTGCACTGCCTGGCCTGCCTGGCCCTTGAGCAGGTTGTCTATTGCCGAGAAAATAAGGCAATCGGTCCCTTCGCAATATACTCCGATGTCGCAGAAATTTGTATGAATAACATTGCGCAATTCCGGATATTGGCCCTTATCATACACCCGTATGAACCGCTTGCCCGCGTAGAACTGTTTATATAGATCAATCAACTCGTCAACCGACTTTTTTGCCTTGAGCCTGATGTTGAGGGTGCTGATGATGCCCCGGCTGAACCCGCCAAGCTCGGGAACAAAATTGAGCGTAAACTTCTCTCCGGCAAGCGCGGAAAGCTCCTGTTCCATTTCCGGCGTGTGTTGGTGTTTGCCTATCCGGTAGGGCCTGATAGTACCCTCGAGTTCTGCGTGCAGCATGGAAAGCGCGGCCTTTCTGCCTGCGCCCGACGTGCCGGTAATGGAAACTGAAAACGCGTGCGGCTCAGTCAAACCCTTCTTCAAGAGGGGGGCAAGGCCCAAAATAACAGATGTGGGAAAACAGCCTGGATTTGAGAGAAGGTCCGCCTTTTTCACCTCGTCAGCGTTCAGCTCAGGCAGCCCATACACAGCCTTGGCAAGAAGATCGGGCGCAGACTGGGGCATGCCATAAAAGGCCTCAAAGACTTTGGTGTTCTGTATTCTGAAATCCGCGCTGAAATCAATAACTTTTACCCCTGCCTTAAGGAACACGGGCGCCATTTTCATGGCAATGCCGTGTGGCGTGCCAAGCATTGCCACGTCGCACGATTGCGCGAGCGTTGCCGTATCGGCCTTCTGGCAGGTAAGATCAACCAAGCCGCGCAGGTCCTGGAACGAGTCGCTAATTTTTGTGCCAATGAAGGAATCGTCGGCCGCGACCGATGCGATCTCGACATGCGGGTGCCGTAAAAACATTTTAATGGTCTCCCTGCCGCCGTAGCCCGTGGCTCCCACAATGCACGCCCGGATCTTTTTCATGGTTTTCTCCTGTTGAAAAAAGGCGGAATTAAAATAATATTCACTGGGCATGGGAATAAAGAAAAATGCGGGAAAGCGCGGGCGCTGCCCGGTTACAATGCTGTAAATGGAACGCCGATGATTTTTTCGCTGTATTGCTTGAGGCTGTCGTCGTTATTGATAACAATACCAAACTGCAGTTTCCGTTCCTCAATGAAATCGTGCAGCGAACGGAGTTCGCGGCCATCAACCGCCTGCCGGTATTTGATCTCAATGGGCAAAAGGCCGAAATCCCCTTCAAGGAGCAGGTCAATCTCCGCGCCCGCGCCAGTCCGGTAATAGAAATGGTCGCAGGGAATGCCCTGACAGGCAATACCCCTCAGTATCTCCTCGATGACCATGCCTTCCCAGGAATGGCCCATGCGCGGATGGGAAATAAGAGTGTCCATGTCGCGTATTCTCAACAAGTGGTGGAGAAGGCCGGTGTCGCGCATGAAACCCTTGGGATGCTTCACGATACGTTTGAGCGCCTTTTTTTCATAGGGCGGGACCTGGCGCCAGATAAACGTGCCTGCCGCAATCTCGAAATAATCCCGCACTGTAGGCTGCGATACGCCGAGAGCGCGCGCAACATCGGAATAATTGACAATGGTTCCGGAAAGATTTGAAAACAGCTGGATAAAAAGCCCGAATTTTACCTTGTCCAGGCCTGGAAAAAGACGGGAAATATCGCGCTCGATATAGGTCTTTACGTATTGGTCCATCCACGCCAGCCTGAAACTCACAGCTTTCTCCAGCCATGGCTCGGGATAGCCTCCGTTGAGCCAATATGTGTGAGCTTTGTTGACAGTGCTGCGCGGCCTAAGGGACATGCACGCATTCCTGACGGCCTGCATCTTGCCATGCTTCAGGGCCTTAAAAAACGGGGACGTGAAGTCCTGCCGCGTTTCCGCAAAGGAAAAAGGCGACATTTCTATGATGCCGATGCGGCCGGCGAGGCTTTCGGAAACCGACCGCAGCAAAGACGGAGAACTTGAGCCGGTAATAATAAAGCGGCCTTTGGTCTTTCGGTATGCGTCAATGGCGACCCGCAGGGCGGGAAATACGGCCGGGCAGATTTGCGCCTCATCTATGGCGATCCGAAACGGGTTCAGCTTTAAAAACAGGTCCGGGTCTTTTGAAACAACGGAGAGGTCTGCCTGCCGTTCCAGATCATAGGTCTTCCATGTCTTAGGAAGTTCCGAAAGCAATGTTGTCTTGCCGCACTGGCGGGGACCAATGATGGCCACGCAGGGAAAAATGGTCAAATATTCGTCAAGCAGTTGTTTATATCCTCTTTTCATACCTTGTAAAATAAAACATGGACTTTGAAAATGCAAGGTTATAATAATTCATCGATAGTGTCTTTTTAAGAATGACGCCGGCAACGTCCTGGGACGGCACACTGGGTAATGTGCGTCCGCTCGATATGTGGCACGAACAGATAGGCCTGAAATATGCGGCCGAAAAGCCAGAAAGGAAACCGTTATTATCGCCAAAGGCGCGCACACACCCAATTGCACGCTCAAAGGCATTGTCAGCAAGCTTCACACAAGCCATGAACGCATGCAGACTGGCTTAATCTGGAAAAACCCAACAGAAAAATAGTAGTTTAATGGTGCTATGAAGACGAAACTTGTCCGCAACCACCAGCAGAAGTTCCATTTCCCGCCTGCGTTCTGCGTGTTTGCCCCAGGCCGCATAAACTTCATTGGCGAACACACTGATTACAATGGCGGTCTGGTCATGCCCATGGCGCTGGACAAAGGCGTCTACGTTGCCATTTCGCCAAACGGCGACCGCATGCTCCGCATCCAGTCGCTCGATTTCAACCAATACGCGGAATTTTCCCTTGAGGGCCTTGCTCCCGATCCAAGCGCCATGTGGGCCAATTGTCCCAAGGGAATCGTCCGCATGCTGCAGGACAAAGGCTGTGCTGTGCCGGGCGCCGACATTACCATTACCGGCGATCTGCCCATTGGCGCCGGTCTTTCGTCGTCCGCCGCAGTTGAAGTGGCTGTGGGGTTTGCGGTCAAGCGGATGTTCAATCTCAATGTCAGCGATATTGATCTTGCCTTTCTCTGCCAGAAAGCCGAACATGAGTTCACCGGCGCAAAATGCGGCATCATGGACCAGATGATTTCCATTCTGGGCAAAAAGCGCACCCTCATGAAACTGTCCTGCGCCGATCTCGAGTACGAATATATTCCCTTCAAATTTTCGGGCGTATCAATCCTGATCACCAATTCGCGCGTGTCGCACAACCTTGCCCAGGGCGAATACAACGTCCGCCGCACCGAATGCGCGCAAATATTCGAGATGATCCGGACAATGAACAGCGACGCCGCGACCATTTCCGATTTCTCGCTCAAGGAGATGGGCGAAAACGAGTATTTCTTCAGAGGAACACTCTACAACCGGCTTTTGCACATTCTATCCGAAAATTATCGTGTGCGGAAAATGGCACGCATGCTCAAAGACGGAGACCTTTATGCAGTGGGAGATCTTCTGTACGAATCGCACAAAAGCATGCGCGACCACTACGAGGTCTCATGTCCCGAGCTGGACTGGCTGGTTGACAACGCAAGCCAGATCCCGGGCGTGTACGGCGCACGGATGACCGGAGGCGGGTTTGGCGGCTGCACAATAACGCTGCTGAAACAGAGCGCTGAAAAGGCCTATATCGCCTCACTTGATCAATATGTGAAGGAATTCGGCATAGAGCCCGAGGTGTATACTGCAGTGCCGTCAGACGGGGTGAGAGTGATTTAAAAGGAATGAGGTTAGAGGAGCGGAGGCATGAAGCCATATTCCGGCCTCGTTCCTCGAGCCTCGCACCTCGTTCCTTATGCCTTCTTCTTCCAGTACTCTTCCATCATGTCGCCCATCAGGGGCAAAAGCCGCACTGAAAACCGGACTTCTTCGGCCTTCAGTTGATACTTTTCCAGCGTAATTGGCCCGCACGAACCGCTGCCCACGCCAGACTGACGGTAATCAATGTGCCAGGTGACAAAATGGCGCTGTACCAGATCGTACGTGTGTTTTGCCCTGTCAATGTCTTCCACTGTGTACCAATGGGCCGATGTTTCAAAAAGCGGCTCGCAGATTGCCATAAGCCCTTTGCCTTGTGAATCGACAATAGCGGCGCAACGCACGTCGGTCTTGTTGCCATTTTCCTGAGGAAAAATATAATCAGTGAATTGGCTTGCCACGCTTCCGTTGTAATACCCGATTTTCTGCGCGCTTTTTGTATCGCAGTAGCTTTCACCCGGACCCCGGCCATACCACGCCAGCGTGTCAAAACTCTGTGGCAGTGTTAGCTGCAGGCCCAGTCGCGGCAAATAGGGCAAGTCTTTTTTTAGCAGTGCCATCCTTATGCCGATATCAATAGCCCCGTTTCCCGCGATAGTATAGACATACTCGCAATCAAATACCGGCTCGAGTATTGCCGAACCAAGGCGTACGGGAACTGTTATTGCAACAGCGCCATCTCTCTGCTCAATGCTGATGGTTCCCGCCTTTTCTTGAAGCCAATGATATCCGGCCACGCGCCATTTTTCCACGAATTTCCTGTCGTTGTCAATCACCGGCCGCCACAGATTCAGCGCAGGTCCGGTCCGTATCAGGTCTTTTCCAGACGCTTTCCACGAAACAAGGCGGCCCCGTAACGGATCAAATACCATGGAAAAATCGCGTCCCGAAACCATGATGGCGTTCTTCGTTGCCGTATAAGATACTATGGAGGCGGCCTCGTGCCTTGCCTTTGCCGCGATAGGCAGGGCCAGCGGCACCTTGAATTGTTCCCACGCAACCTCGTGACGCGCTGTTGCCCAGAGGGTATCGCGCGTTAAAACAAAGCGCAGAAAAAACCAGTATTCTTTTCCCGGTTCGGGAACCGGCGTCGTAAATGGAATGGTAATCTCCCCGCTGGCATGCGCCGCAATGTCCGGTGTTTCAATCGTGCCCGATGCAATCGTGTGTTTCCCATCGCTAAGCGACCATTCGCATTGCAGCTCTGATACATCAATGAAATCATACCTGTTCGTGACTTTGAATTTCCCCTGCAAAGCGTCGAGCGCTTCAATTTTTACCGGCTCTATATGCTTTTTGAAATCAATAAGTCCTGGAGAGGGAACGCGGTCTGGAAAGACAAGACCGTCAATCACAAAATTGCCGTCATTGGGTTCGTCGCCAAAATCCCCGCCATAGGCAATGTATTCCCTGCCGTCAGGCGTGTGCGCGCGCAGACCATGGTCTACCCATTCCCACACGCACCCGCCCATAAGCCGCGGATACGCGTAGATGACGTCCCAATATTCCTTCAAATTGCCCGGGCCATTGCCCATAGCGTGCGCGTATTCGCACATGTAATACGGCCTGTCCGGTTCGTCAACACGCTTTCCTTCGTCTTCCAGCTTTGCGACCGTTGGATACATGACACTCACAATATCGCAGCATGGATCGGGGTGCGGCTCCTCTGATCCTTCATAGTGGATGGGACGCGAGGGATCGCGCTGTTTCGCATACGCTGCCATTGCCTGATGGTTACGGCCAAAGCCCGATTCATTGCCAAGAGACCAGATGACCACGCATGCGTGGTTTTTGTCGCGCTCCACCATGCGGACCATTCTGTCGACATAGGCATCGTTCCAGGAAGGGTCTTTGCTGATGCGGCTCCAGTCCTTTATGAAGCAGAACCCATGACATTCCAGGTCAGCTTCGTCTACAACATACATGCCGTATTCGTCGCACAGATCCAGCCAGCGCGGGTCATGGGGATAGTGGCTGCACCGCACAGTGTTGATGTTGTGCTGTTTCATGAGCGTAATGTCCTTCACCATGGTCTCGTAGGGCACTGCGCGGCCGTAGTCAGGATGGATCTCGTGCCGATTCACGCCCTTGAGCTTGACCGGAACGCCGTTAATGTTAAACACCCCTTTTTTTATTGCAACTGTTTTGAACCCAATACGGCACGATGCGGCGCCCAGCACGCTGTTTGAACTATCTTTGATTGATACAACAAGAGTGTACAGGTGAGGCCTCTCTGCTGACCAGAGCAGGGGGTTTTGCACAGCGCTTTGTATCGAGACAATTGATTCCCCCTGTGATGCGACCCCGGTTTTAGCTGACAAAGGCTCTTTGAATACGGCCTTTTTTTCAGAAGAAAAAAGCTGGGCTTCTACAATAAACCCTTCAGCGTTCGTATCTGTATCATTTTTCACAACAATCTCAGCTGAAAATGACCCATTGGCAGGGGCTTTGGCGAAAATGTCCCTGATAAAAACCTTGGGCCGCGCTGTCAGGTATACGTCGCGAAAAATGCCCGAAAGCCACCACTGGTCCTGGTCTTCTATATAGCTTGCGTCCGACCACTGGACAACCATGACCGCGAGGGAATTCTCACCTGGTCTGACGATATTTGTTATGTCAAACTCAGCGGGCATGCGGCTGCCCTTGCTGAAACCCGCCTCTCGACCGTTGACCCACAGATAAAAACATGAATCAACGCCTTCAAAAGTAATGGTAATGAAGCGCTCTTTCCACTCAGCGGGAAGGGTGAACCGCCTTTTATACAGGCCCGTGGGGTTTTCCGTGGGTACGCGCGGGGGGTCGACCGGGAAGGGATACTGATCATTGGTATAGTGCGGCCGGCCAAATCCGTGGAGCTGCCAATGCGATGGGACCGGAAGGGTACGCCAACGCGAGATGTCGAACGTTTCCGTGAAAAACCCCTCTGGCGCCTCTTCGGGCGAAGCAACATAACAGAATTGCCACTTCCCGTTCAGAAGTTGTACATACGGTGTTTTGTCTCTGCTAACAGCGCACGCGGTTTCCGCATCCGGAAACGGATGCATGGTGCTGTGCGGCCGCAGCCGGTTCCTGTGCAGAAGCTTCTGGTTTTCCCAGTCTTTTATCGTGTGTTTGAACAAATCCATACGGCCTCTTCTTTGACAGGTAGGGGTGGGTTTGAAACCCGCCCCTACCTATATGTTAAAAACATTCCCTGTATTTATTTTCCAATTCTTTCCGCTATCTTCCTGAATCCCGGCATCGCATGATTATAAAATCTTTTCCATCCTTCGCACAAATAGGGGCGGGTTTCAAGCCCGCCCCTGCTTATCCTGTGCTTCAGACAATCGCCTGCACAGAACACGAGGTGCGGGCACTCTGCGCACACGCGAGGCCACCGGGTTTTCTTTTTCCCGAAAGAAATATAGACGTTTGATTTTTGTAACTCTTTCCACGAATGCGCGTTCACATTTCCCAGGCGCGTTTCTTTTGTCACAAAAAAATCGCAGGGATACACGTCGCCGTTGTATTCAACGACAAAATACTGGCAGCAGTTTTTCCCCGCATGACAGATAGTCGATGTGCCACGGACCAGCTGTGACAGGATCGAGTCAAAAAGCCTGACCGACACCTTTTCCGGTCCATGGGCCATCCAGGCGTCAAAAACCTGGCACATGAAATCGCCCCACTCTTCACCGGTTATGGCAAAGGGAAGCAGACCGCCGTCTTTATCGAATTCAACGCAGGGAATATACTGATGAAAGAAAAATCCATTGTCGCACAGGAATTGAAAGACCTCCCCGCCCTTTTTGACATTTGACTGGCTGACAAGCGTCAGGATATTGAATTCAACCTCATGCTTTTTCAACAGGCCAATGCCGCGCATAGCATCGTCGAATGACCCACGATCTTTGGTTGCGTACCTATAGTGATCGTGGATTTCAGGAGGACCGTCGAGGCTGACACCAAGCAGAAATTTGTATTTGCCAAAATGAGCGGCCAGCTCTTCGGAAATGAGCGTGCCGTTTGTCTGGAGCCCGTTGGCGATGGAAGCGCCCTTGGGCGCATACTGTATCTGAAGTTTGATGACCTGTTTGAAAAAATCAATGCCCATGATGGTTGGTTCGCCGCCCTGCCAGCCGAACACGTACTGCGGCTGTTCAGTCTTCATGTAGCGGGAAATGAGGGTCTCGAGCGTTTTGTCCGTCATCCGGTGGGTTTTGGTCTCAGGATACAGCTTTGATTTCGGCAAATAAAAACAATAGGGGCATCGCAGGTTGCAGTCAGCAGACGCGGGTTTTATGAGTAAAGAAAATGGCTTCATGTCATCCCAGGGCAACGTCAAGGACCATCATAAGGGCAAATCCAGCTATAGTGGCCATGGTCGCGATGTCCGTGTTGTTGTTGTTTTGAGACTCGGGTATCAATTCTTCCACCACGACAAAAATCATGGCTCCGGCTGCAAAAGAAAGCGCATAGGGCAGCAGCGGTTTTATCAGGACCACGGCAAAGGCGCCAACCACTGCTGCAACAGGCTCAACAACGCCCGAAAGCTGGCCAAACCAGAAACTTTTCTTCGCAGACATGCCTTCGCGTCGCAGCGGAACCGAGACCGCTGTTCCTTCGGGAAAATTCTGTATGCCAATTCCTATTGCGAGCGCCACTGCTCCGGAGAATGTCGCATGCAGGTCTGGAAATGCGAGCGCACCAAACGCAACGCCCACGGCAAGCCCTTCGGGTATATTGTGCATGGTAATTGCAAGCACAAGAAGAATGCTCCGTTGCCAGCTGGTTTTAATGCCCTCTGCCTGATTCAAAGAAAGGCCAATATGAAGATGGGGAAGCAGCTGGTCGATAATGCGCAGAAAAATTGCCCCTGCAATAAACCCAATGGCAGGCGGCGCCCACGCAGACCCACCCTGGGCAGCGGAAAGCTCAATGGCGGGCGCAAGAAGCGACCAGAAACTCGCGGCAATCATGATTCCCGCGGCAAATCCAAGCATGCTATCAAGGACCTTGCGGCTCATGTCCTTGAATATAAAGACCATGGAAGCGCCCAATGCGGTCACGCTCCAGGTAAAAAGCCCGGCAACAAGGGCCTGCGCCACGGGGTTGGCATGTGAAAACCACTCCATGGATTAAAATATAATTTCTTCACCGCGATAATTATAGCAGCGCCAAGGATAATGCATTGAATTATATTTTATAGAAAATGGTGTTCCCATCCTTTCAATTCATCATCGGTCTTGCCATTCTATATTTTGGAGCCGATTTCTTCCTCAAAGGCGCGGTTAGATCAGCGCGGCTGTTTGGCGTCAGCCCTTTTATCATTGGTATGACCGTGGTGGGGTTTGGCACCTCAGCGCCCGAACTTTCAGTAAATCTTGCAGCAGCCTTCAATGGCTCCTTTGGACTGGCAATGGGAAATGTTGTAGGCAGCAACATTGCCAATATCGGTTTAATCCTCGGTTGCGCTGCGCTCATCAGACCCTTGCCCGTGGAACGGAAAATCCTGCGCCTCGAAGTTCCGGTTATGATTGGCGTCACCTTGCTCTTGTGGTTTCTTGCGCAAAGCTCTGTCATTTCCCGGTTCAATGGCCTCTTGTTTCTCGCCATTTTTATTGGATTCTTTATCTACCTGTATGTATCGTCTAAAAAAACCAAGGACCCGGACAACACGTCTGACACTAATGTCTCCCCCTTGGTCATTATTCTCCAACTCGCTGTCGGTCTTGGCGGACTAGTCTTTGGCGCTGAATGCATGGTCAGGGCTGCGGTGACGGTTGCCAGTCTCCTGGGTATCAGCGAACAGGTAATCGGCGTTACGGTAGTGGCGTTTGGTACCTCGTTGCCCGAACTTGCCTCGGCAACGGTCGCGGCCTTCAGAAAAGAAGCTGACATTGCCGTGGGCACTGTGGTAGGATCAAATATTTTCAACATTCTTCTTGTGCTGGGTGCAACGTCGATTGTTCACGAACTGCCGGTAACCGGGTCCATGCTTTCGTTTGACATGCCAATCATGGCCCTTTTTGCCCTTGCCCTTTTTGTTATTATACTGTGGCGCAACCGGATAAGCCGTATTGCCGGAATACTGCTGTGCGCAGGTTATGCGGCCTTTGTGCTGCGCCAGGTTATGCAGACGCAATGATGCACCCATCAGCTAGAATCCACTACTGCTGGTTTGTCCTTGCCATGTCCGTATGCACGGTCTTTGCCTCGCTCGGGCTTGCGCGCTTCGGCTATTCAATGGTCCTGCCTTCCATGCAGGCTGGCCTTGGCCTCACAAACACCCAAGCGGGCGCGCTTGCCACTGCCAATCTGGCAGGCTACCTCATCATGTCAGCCATAGCCGGCGCTATTGCGCTCAGGTTCGGTGCGCGCGCCACTATTTCAGCCGGCCTGGCCCTTGCGGGCGCGTCCATGGTCCTCACAGGCCTTGCGCGCTCGTGGTCTGACGCGGCAGCGCTCCGTTTTGTGACCGGCACAGGCAGTGCGGCCGCAAACGTGGTGGTCATGGGCCTTATATCAGCCTGGTTTGGGCCGCAGCGTCGCGGCTTTGCCGCAGGCATTGCCGTTACCGGGTCGTCCTTTGCCCTTATCCTTCTCGGTAGCTGCGTGCCCCGTATTGTAACAGCCGCTGGCGCCGCAGGATGGCGCACAAGCTGGTTCCTCTTTGGCGCGGCCGCGCTTATGATAGCGATTTGCGCAGCTGTTGTGCTGCGCAACAAGCCCCAGGACCAGGGCCTTGCGCCGTTTTCCGGAGACAGCGCCCCAGCGGCTTGCCCGGCAGAAAAAGACACCCCTGCGCGGTTAGCGAGCGTCTATGTGTCAAAAACCGTATGGCGCCTGGGCCTGGTCTATGCCGCATTTGGTTTTTCGTATATCATTTACATGACCTTCTTTGCAAAATACCTCATTGCTGAGGCCCGCTATACCAGGGAAGCCGCGGGCAGGCTCTTCATGACCATGGGATGGTTCGCGCTTCTCTGCGGCGTCCTCTGGGGTTCGTTGTCTGACAAGGCCGGCCGCAAGCGAACGCTTGTGGCCCTTTTCCTGGTGCACGCTGTAGCGTTCGGCCTTTTTGCCGTGCGGCCAGCGCCAGCGGCGTTCATTGTCTCCGCGGTCCTCTTCGGCCTTTCAGCATGGAGCATCCCGGCAATAATGGCAGCAGCGTGCGGCGATGTCGTGGGTCCACGGCTCGCGCCCTCTGCCCTCGGGTTTATCACGCTATTTTTCGGCATAGGCCAGGCGTTCGGGCCCGCTGTTGCGGGCGCAATAGCGGACAGGACCGGCTCCTTCTCGCCGGCTTTTCTGCTTGCCGCGGGCGTGGCGCTTGCGGGCGCTGTCGCTGCCTCGTTCCTCAGGCCGCTCAGGCCTTCCGCGCGATAATAAGCCAATGCGCGCCCATTGACCCTATCACGGGTATGCGTGAATATATCCGGAAGAGCCCGGAGGCAACGCGGGCATACCCCTCCTCGGTCACGGAAAATGGCAGCCTGTTCAGTAGCAGGTAGAGCGTATGCAGAAAGGGAAATGAAGATTGAAATTCGACAACGAATCCGCTCTCTTCGAGGACCTTTCGTATTTCCGACTTTGAAAAGGCGGTATGATAATAATACAGGCTGTTGTCAGCGTTTCTCCATAGCACGGACCGCACAGGCAGCAGCGGCTCATACAAAAGGCCCGCCGCCTTTTCGAGTATCTTGAGGGGATTACACAGGTCTTCCCATAACATTTCATGCCGGTTGTCCGTAGAAAGAAGCAGCTTGCCGCCAGGCACAAGCGCGTTGCGCAGTTCGCCAAGCACAGCGAACGGGTCGAGCAGGTGTTCAAGCACCTCGGTGAAGCTAATGGCGCCGAGTGATCCTTTCTTGAAGGGCAGATGTTCGGCGCTGCCGATTACCGCATGGGGCCCGACTCTGCGTCTGAATTCGGGCATTCCCATGGATTGAAAGTCAAAACCAATGACATTCCTCCACCCGTGCAGGAATTCCTCGGACATGGTGCCATAGTGGCAGCCAACATCCACGACCGTGTTTCCCGTGAACCTTCCCGAACGCACAATAGACCTGATGATAAATTTCCTGGTACAGTGGATAGGGTTCACATCACGTATTGAGCGTTTCCCGAACAAGGCAATATCTTCCCGTTCGACCGCTGCTATCTTGTTGTCCTTATAAAAATGGTCGGATTCCCCGGCAATGTATTTCCGCAGAAGCGCGATTTCCATGGACAGCTTGAACCGCCGTCCCCTTCTGGCGACCCATAGGTCGGCAATCCACACCACAGCGGCAATGCATGCGATGAGAAAAACAGGCGCGCCAAAAATTAACCCTGCGGCAAGCGCGCATTCAATGCCAACAAGGTATCGCAGCCGCCAGGGGGACCATATACCAGGCCTGGAAAGCGCCTTTTTCTCAAGGTTGAATAGGAATTCCGGCGTTACGGTGAATCTTTTTTTAATTTTCATGGGGTTTTAGAAAATAAGTAATAATGCTGTTAATATCTAGCTGGAACTTGTTTAATAAAATTGGTCAATGTTGACAGCTTCGACGAGATAACCATCCTGAAGCTAAAAGACAAAAAATTATTGGCCAAAGTGAACATGGTAACAGCAAAAGCCAAGGAATCAATTCTAAAAATCCATAAAAACGTCAACTCGAAAACAATGCGTTAAAACTGCTAATAAAAAAACCGTTTCTCAGAGGGAAAGTGCTGATAAAAAAAGGGCTTACATGTTACTGCAAGCCCTTCTCTATTTATACCCCAATCAGGATTTGAACCTGAGACTCTTTCCTTAAAAAGGAAATACTCTACCAACTGAGTTATTGGGGCTCTAATTCAAAGTCCTTTAAAATAAAAAAAACATATCCCCCAATTCAATTATCTTTTTGACTTGCACCGGTTCCCTGCCATTTAAGATATTTTAATACCTTGATTTAAAACAACCTGCGTCAAAATAAGGGCACCCTATGGCAAAAGAAGGTCTTCCTATCCTCGCGGTTGTACTGCTGATTTTTCTCGCTTTTCTTTTCCTCTTCTTAAAAACCGAATCAACCGTGGTCTCTGGTTTCATGATTTTATCAGGCATATTCACACTCTTCACGCTCTTCTTCTTCAGAGACCCTGAGAGAAACATCCCCAGGGAAGGGCAGAATGTGCTTGTGTCCGCAGCTGACGGAAAAATCGTGGAGATAAAGGAAATTGACTGCGAATACCTGGGCGGAAAAGCGCGGCAAATATCCACCTTTCTTTCAGTCTTCAATGTGCACGTAAACCGCATACCTGAAAAAGGCACAATCGAGTTATACAAATACTATCCGGGAAAGTTCCTTGCCGCATGGGACCACAAGGCATCACTCGAAAATGAACAGACCCACGTGGGAATAAACTGCGGCACATACAAAATCCTGGTAAAACAGATCGCAGGCCTTATTGCCCGCCGCGTTATCTGCAAGGCGCGCGAAGGCGTGGTATACAACCGGGGAGACCGCTTTGGCCTTATCAGGTTTGGGTCGCGCACCGATGTTATCTGCCCGCTCGATTTCACGGTAAAGGTGAAGATCGGCGATGTGGTAAAAGGCGGCGAATCCATACTCGCGATAAAAGAAACCCCATGAACATCAGAAAGTATAAAATCGCCATTCCCAGCATGCTGACCAGCATCAGCATTCTTGCGGGCATCATGGCCATTTTCATCTGCATCGACGGAACCAGGGAAAATTACAGCCTGGCCTGCTGGCTCATTATTATGGCTGCGGTCATCGACGGGCTTGACGGCAAGGTAGCGCGCCTTACCCGCACCTCAAGCGAATTTGGCATACAGTTCGACTCCATCGCGGATGTCATCACCTTTGGGGCAGCAGCCACCGCGGTGCTGTTCAGGTCAATCTTTCTCGACCGGGTGGGATCAAACCCCATCTTCTACGTCTTTCCAGTCATCTTCCTGATCTGCGGCGCTGTGCGGCTCGCGCGATTCAACATCACCGCAACCACGGGAAAAAAAACCGGCTTCACGGGCCTGCCCATTCCCACGGCAGCGGGCGCGCTCATGTCCCTGCTGCTCATTTTCACCTGGATGGACAATGCCGGCAATGGCGCGTGGCTTGCCGCGTGGTTGGCACACAAAGGCATTGCGGTACCCGATGACCTGAAACTCCGCATCACCATCGGCTATCTTGTCGTGGTCTCTTTCCTCATGGTATCGCTGGTAAAATACCCCACGTCGTTTGGTTTCTTTTTCAACGATATCCGCGGCCACAAAATACGGTCTTTTATTAACGCGCTGCTCGTTGTTATCCTGTTTATATATCCCAGCGTCACCTTTTTCCTTGTATCGGTCTTCTATATAGCGTACGGATTCGCAACCAGCACGCAGGACCCGGTCCAGGACAATGGCGAAACCGAAAAACTGACTATTGACGTTCAATAAACAAAGGGTGGTTCATGTACAGAGCAAAAGTCGTTGTTACCTTGAAAAAAAGCGTCATGGATCCGCAGGGCGCCACCATTCGCAGCGCGCTTGAGTCGCTGGGCTATAGCGGGGTCGATAATGTGCGCATGGGAAAATTTTTGGAAATCGACATTGCGGAAACCACCCGGGACAAGGCCGAGAAAAAACTCGACGACATGTGCGGCCGGCTGCTGTCCAACCCTGTGATCGAAAACTACACTTTTGAAATGGAAGAACTGAAATGAAATTCGGCATTGTCACCTTTCCCGGGTCAAACTGCGACCACGACTGCTACTCTGTTACGCGCGACGTACTCGGCGCAGAGGCTGAATACCTCTGGTACAAGGAACGCGACCTTAAGGGCAGCGACTGTATCATCCTTCCGGGCGGATTTTCGTACGGCGACTATCTCCGGTGCGGCGCCATTGCCAAGTTCGCGCCCATCATGACCGAGGTGATCGCCTTTGCGGAAAAGGGCGGCCCTGTGGTGGGCATCTGCAACGGCTTCCAGATACTGGTCGAATCAGGCCTGCTTCCAGGAGCGCTCATCAAAAACAAAAATGTCAAATTCATCTGTAAAAACGTGCGCCTCCGGGTCGAGACCGCCACCCGTTTCACCAGCGGTTATACCGCGGGCCAGGTGATCACCGTGCCCATTGCCCATGGCGAAGGCGCCTATTTCGCGGACACTGAGACCATTGAAAAGCTCGAAAACGAGGGATGCGTGGTGTTCAGGTACTGTTCGGTCGACGGCCGGGTGGTGGATGAGGCAAACCCCAACGGGTCAATCAATAATATCGCGGGCATCAGAAACAGCGCAGGAAACGTGCTGGGCATGATGCCGCATCCTGAACGCTGTTCCGAAGAGGTACTCGGAAACGCGGATGGCGCAATCCTCTTCAGATCTATCATGGAAAACATAGGGCCATCATGAACGAAAAATCCCTGGGAACGCTTGTTCTTGTTGTTGTCGTGGGACTTATTATTGGCTCGGTGCTGGGCCAGGTGGTGGGCAATCTGCTTCCCGACTCCACGCCCAGGACCTTTCTCCTGGGATCATACTCGCCAAGCTTCGGTTTTGACAACGACACCTTCCTTATCGACCTGTATGTCATTAAAATAAAAATGGGGCTCAAATTCACATTCAATATCATGGGGTTGATTGGCCTTGCCATAAGTGTGTACCTTTTCAGATGGTATAAATGACCTCTCGTGCACATACTATGCGGTGTTTTTTTAGTTTCAGTATAACGTGCCTGCTGTTCCTTGCCCCCCTGCCCGTCTTGTCAATGCAGTTCGAGGCCAGTATTGATAAAAACAAGATGACCCTTGATGAGGACGTCACGGTCACCATCCAGGTCTCGGGCGAGGATGTGCAGGACAATGTTCCCTTTCCCGCAATCCAGGAAAGCCCTGACTTCAAGTTCGTGAACAAGAACAACTACCAGAACAGCTCCCAGAACATCACGGTCATCAACGGCAGGTTCAAAAAAAGCATTGTACGTACCGTCACCTTCCAGTTCGTGTTCAAGCCAGTGCGCATAGGCGAATGCCAGCTTCCCTCGTTCGCGTTCAATTACAACAACACGCAGAAAAATTTCGCCGGGTCAAAAATCCAAGTGTTAAAAGAAAGCCCGGAAAGCGCTGACATCGACTTTTTCTTCACCTTCAGCAAAAACAAGCTCTTTGTGAACGAACAGATGGTGCTCACCGCGGTGCTGCGCAAAAAAGCCGGGTCAGCGGTCAACCAGATCAAGCGGCCCGAGATTGAAAAAAACCTCTCCCGTTATTTCTGGATGAAGCCCGTGACCGACAAGGTTGAGGGAAAAATTGAGAGTGTAAACGGCCAGAACTACGAGGTCTACCGGATCAGCTTCATCGCCTTCCCGGTGCTGGCGGGGACCATTAAAATTCCCTCCGTGCCCCTCGAATACACGGTGGTGGAACGGAGGCGCCAGCAAAACCGCGACCCCTTCTTCAACGACGCTTTTTTCAATTCGTTTTTTGACAACGCGACCACCAAAACAAAGACCAAGTACTCGTCCCCGGTAACGCTCGAGGTAAAGGACCTCCCTTCGCTGCGCAAGCCCGCGGACTTCCAGGGTGCCGTGGGCGTATTTTCAATCGCCGCAATGGTTGATAAAACAAACATTAAGGCGGGCGAGGCGTTAAACCTCAAGGTGACGGTCTCGGGCAGGGGAAACGAAAAGAGCTTTAACGCCGTGCACATCAAAAACATCGACCGGTTTGAGGTCTTTGACCCGGAGATCACCGCAACCGCCGATGTAAAAGGCGGAGAGGTGCGGATAACCAAGATATTCAAATACGTGCTCATTCCCCAGGTCGAGGGCGCCTACAGCATTGGCCCCATCACCCTCTACTATTTCAATCCTGACCGCGGCGTGTACGACAGCGCCCAGACCGAAATCGCGATCTCGGTAAAGCCGGGAAAGGTCTCGCGGACCAGCGGCGAGCGCTACCTGTCAAAGGAGGAGATAAAACTGGTTGGCAAGGACATCCAGTACATCAAGACCAGCGCCGGCCGTCTCACCGACCAGTCAAAACGGCTCTACCGCGAGCCGCTTTTCGCCCTGCTCACGGTTTTTCCCTTCCTTTTCACACTCGTCTTTGCCCTGGTGCAGCGCCAGCGCGAACGGCTCGAGACCGACATTGAGTATGCGCGCATGAAAAAGGCCCGGAAAAAGGCCGCGCGCCTGCTCGCGGGCGCGGAAACGCAGGTGGCCCATTCAGCGGGCGGAGAGTTCTTCGCCACCATCAATAAATCGCTCTCGGGATATATTGCGGACAAGCTCAACCTTGCCGCGGCCGGCCTTACCAACGACATGATCAGGGAGACGCTGTTGAAACGGGGGGTTGGGAACGTTGCTGTGGATGAAGTGCTCGGCTTCTTTAATGAATGTGATCTCTACCGCTTTGGCAGCATGAGCGCCAGTGAGACCGAGCGACGCGCCCAGTACCGGAAAGCCGAGGCCCTCATTACCCGGCTTGAAAAGGAGCTGAAATAACATGCGATACGCCGCGTATTGCGCCTTGGTTCTGGCTGCGCTGGCAACAGCGCCCTGCATGGCCGCGACTGACCTGGGGCTCGAATATTTCTCCAGGGGCAACTCGTTCTACGAAAAGACGCTGTACGACTCCGCTTTTGCCTGCTATGACAAAATCCTCTCCATGGGCCTGCACAACGCCAGCGTCTATTATAACATTGGCAATGCCTTGTACCGGAAAAAGGAGATTGGCCGGGCCATCCTCAATTTTGAACGCGCCAGCCTGCTCGATCCTTCTGACCGCGACATTGCGGCGAACCTCAGGTTCGCCTACATGGCAACGGTTGATAAAATACCTCCGCGTGAAATTGGCTTTTTCGCGGCCGCCATCCTGAAACTCCATACCATGTTTAGCATCAGGACGCAGACCCTGCTCTTCCTAGCCCTGCTCTACCTGACCACGCTCTTTTTCCTGGTGTTCCGGTATGCCCATCCCCGTTTCAGGAACATGTCCCTTACTCTGTGCATTGTGTGCGGCGCCCTCTTTGCCATGCTGTCAGCATCCTTCTTCACAAAGATATACCGGGAAAACACGGTAAAAGACGCCATTGTGCTTGTTGATAAGCTGAACGCGCGCAACGCGCCCGACGGCGACCAGGTGCTTTTCTCGGTCCACGAAGGCGCCAAGTTCACCCTGGTCCGCAAGGTGGGCGGCTGGTACTACGCCGCGCTCGACAATGGCGTGGCCGGATGGATACCCGAAGATGAAATCGGGGTCGTTGAAATAGAATGACCGCTCCCCGCATCCAAAACGAGCTCTCCTGGTCAGCCTCGCGCGCCGATATTTTCAACCGCTGCAAACGCGAATACTATTACTCCTATTATGGTTCGTTCGGCGGATGGGACCGGAACGCCCTGCCCGAAAAACGGGAGCTCTATATACTGAAAAACACGCGTAACCGGTATGCCTGGATGGGCGATGTGGTGCACCAGACCCTTGAGCGGTTTCTGACTGATTTCCAGAATAATAAAAAACTTTCGCGCGAAGAACTGACCGCGCTTGCTGACGCGCGCATGCGGAGCGAATACCGCGACTCGCTTGAGCAGCGCTATCGCGAGCGGCCCGGAAGCATCAAGGGGCTGGTGGAGCATGAGAATACTATGACCATTGACAAGGGCCAATGGCGCGCCATTCACGAAAACGTGGTTACCTGCACGGGAAATTTCTTTTTCACCGATTTTTACAGGGACATTATTGAAAACAAGATTGGCACTATCAAGCGCATGGAAAAACTCGACCATTTCATGTTTCGGGACGTGAAGGTCTATGCCAAGCCCGATGTTGCCTATGTGCAGGACGATAGACTCACTATTCTTGACTGGAAAACCGGCAAGCAGGCGGATGAGCACGAGTTTCAGCTCTATTACTATGTTCTCTACGGCGTGCACAAGCTCGGGGTTGCACTCGATTGCATTGACGCCAGTATTGTGTACCTGAAAGACAATAAGGTAAGTAAAGTGATCATTGAGCCTGACAATGCACAGAGGGCGCTCGCATACATTGACCGCACCCACGCTGCCATGGAAGAACTCATTGATCCTGACCACCCTGACCTCATGGACATTGAGCGTTGCCCGCCCTGTCTAGCCGCAGCCACCTGCCGGCTCTGCAGGTTCTGGAAAAAATGCCACTCCGGGCCTGCGGACCAGTCGCATCTTTCCGGCGGCTCAGAGGCCGCCGGTTAATCAATGTGTTATTTTCTATAAATCGAGGCCAGTGACGGCCTCGTAATATTATTTACCGGTTTGTTTTCGAGCCGTCTGGCTCGATCTTTAAAACAAAAAATGATGGTCAACAGGCAGCCTCTGTGCTGCCTGCTGGCCCCAACGAGCGGCCTTGCAATTTTCGTTAGAAAAGTCTTCGGGAATTTCCTCTTTTTCGCATTGTTCCGCTTCGTGCTCAACTATTATTTTCTTGTTCATGCCTGCTATTCTTTCACTTTGCATCCTTGTCTTCTCTGTCATGCTGGAGCCGCTTGAGGCGCAGGTCCTTTTTTACGAAGATTTCGAAAACACGGACGTCAGTCTTTCGTGGGAGCAACCTGAAGGCCCAAAACCGTGGCTTACCTTGTCAGAAAAGAGCGCATTTTCAGGGACCCGCGGTGTCAATATCACAAATGGCGAAAGTCACATGGCGCGGCGTAACCTGATGTGGCCCGTTGCCTCGTCGGCCTGCACGGCCGGGGTCTATCTGGCTTTTCGGTGCAGGTTCAACGCGCCCGGCCTTGGCGATACGGCTGGCGCACTAGAACGTTTTCCCCTGGTACATTGGGAAATTACCGCGGGAAACAGCAAGTTCAGTAACCCCACGCTGCTGGTGGTTCAGAACAGCCAGGGCAATCCCTGCTTTCGCATGCTGTCACGAAACCATAAAAGCGCGGAACCTGTGACGACCGGAGACACACCGCTTACAACCGTGACTCCGGATACGTGGTATTCGCTTGGCATCTATGTCCGGCTCAACGGCGCTGCGCTTATCGACTCCCTGTTCATAAACGGACAATGCGCGGGCGCGGCGAACATTGCGCTTGAGCAGGCGCCCCTGTTTCTGAATTATATCTCCTTTGGATTCAACAGAAAATCGAGCCTTCCCCTGAACAGCGTTGACATTGACGATATTATTCTCACGCGTACGCGGACCGACCCCTTTCTTCCCTATCGGGTGGTCCGCAGACCAGCCGCCTTTGAGTATGTTGGTTCACCTCCTGTCAAATTCGAAATTCAACCGGACGCCATACCCGAAGGTTCACGTTCAATTCTCGTACATATATTACAGGATCACGCATGTATTGCCCAGAGCGTGTGCGCCATTGATTCACTAGTGACCTTTGACAATGTACTTGCCCCTCATATACCCTACACCTATTGCCTGATTTTCCAGGGAGGCGAATGCAGGTTTCCTGAACAGCGGGGCGGTCCCTTTATGATCGCCGAACACGCAGAGGAGGAAGAAACGCGGTCTTTTGGCGCAGGCACAATCCGGTTTGTGTTGCCGCACGCCAATGCTGGCCGGGTGATGGCGGGCGATACGCTTTTGGTGGAACTTTCCTTTGAACCGCAGAAAGATGGGACCTGTTTTATTGATCTGAACATAGGATCGGTGAAGTTCTCCGAATCGCGGCACGAACGGTTCGGCGTGTATGATCCGGGAAAAAACCTGGTTTTCAGTCTCTGCAAACAGGACCTGGTCTATGGTAAGTACCAGGAAGGGACCAACCAGTTGAAAGCGGTCTCTCTTGTCGATACAGGAAGCGAGTATCCCTTTAATTTCATAGATGCCGGAGGATATTCGTTTGATCAGCGCAAAGGGAATGCGCGCTTTCCCTTTGTCATAACCCGGGACATGGAGCCTGGCATATGGACCATACGCGCGTATCTGGTGAACGAACACACGGGTCTGCGCCTTTCGTTCAATTCCCTCTTCTTTACTGTTGGCCGCCCTCTTTTTTCAGCAACGCACGTGCTGTTGGTCCTTTTCTGTGTGTGCGGCGCAATTGTTATACGTGTCCTTCTTCGCCGCAGGCAACGCAAAAACGAGCCGCCTTCCTCATCGTGGCTTTCCGTGGCTGATTCCATCGAAGAATTGATCATACAGACGTATAGAGATACAAATCTTTCGAACAACACCATTGCCCAACACGTGAATTTGAGCACCCCCAAGGTTACTGAAATATACCAACGGGTAAAAGGAAAAACACCTGTGCAGCATATCCGGGAGATACGGCTCGAAAAAGCGGGTTTGCTGCTTAAAACCACCATGAAATCCGTTTCTGAAATAGCGTATGAGGCCGGCTTTTCAGATCCGGTCGTTTTTCAACGCAACTTCAAGAAACACAAAGGGTTAACCCCTGGCCAGTATCGGGATAAAAAATCTGATTAATAAAAAGTCTCTTTTATTTTAAAATAGTCTCATCTGTTTTCATATAATCTGCTGTTTTATTTCCATTATCATTGTTTTAAAATTTCCCTGAAATTATATTTGCATTTAATAGTAGGGAGGTAAATGATGAAAACAGTGATCCGTGTTCTGGCACTGGCCGGTTTCTTCTCGGTTTCCCAGGGTTATGTTGTTGATTCCCTGTTGTTTGGCGATGATTTCGATGGTGCTCTTGAGAACTGGGTGTGCGAAACCGTCATCGGCGGCAGCGTGAACATCGTAAGCGGGGTTGTTGATATTGACGACAATGGCGGCACCGCGGTCTGGTATAAATATCCACTGTCCGACAGCATTGCCATTGAATACAGCGCCCGCTGCTTAAGTGATGGCGCAAATTTGACTGATCTGAACTGTTTCTGGATGGCGCGCGACCGCGAAAGTACGCCTGTATTGTCGTTGGATAGCGCTTCGTTTTTCAATGCCGGCCGCACAGGCCTGTGGGCCACCTATCATTCGCTTGAGGCGTATTACTTCGGCTATGGCGCAAATCTCAACACCACGTTTAACCTGCGCCGGTATTATGACCCAAACGCTCTTCCAACAGAAGTGCTGAGCATGCCGCGCGATGGTCACCGGGTCATTATTGCCAGCGACAACCAGACAGGCCTCATCACTGCGGGAACGTGGTACCGCTTCAAGGTGGTATATTTTAAGGGTCTCATAGAGGTATGGGTAAACAATGTCAAACAATTTACCTATACTGAACAATCGTATGACGTGCCGTATAATCGCGGGTATTTTGGATTCCGTACCACCTATTCTGTCCATGCGCAGTTCGATTCTGTGCGCATCTTCCTGCTGAAAACAAGTTCAGCGAGCATAGACGACCACGGCATGAGAAACACCAAAGAGCAGGGGATCAAATGTTCTCCTAACCCGTTTAATCCAATGACAAAAATAACAATTCCGAATTTAATATTACAAAATACGAATGAAGAATTTAAAATATTTGACATACGGGGTAAACTGGTTAAGGACCTGACACCGGAAATTCGCTCGCCTCGCGTCGCCGCAGGCGAAGCGGGTAATTCCATTACCTGGGACGCCTCGGCCCTGCCATCGGGCGCTTATATAATAAAAGCCCAGGCCGGTGCAAACGTGCTCACAAAAAAAGTAATTCTGGCGCGGTAATTGCGTTAATCCATGGCATGAGCCCAACCGAAAAGGAGCACACAATGAGAAAGATATTCCTCATGTTTTTTTGTCTTTCTATGTTAAGCGGTTTGGCATTTTCTCAAAACAACACCAAACAACTGCTTAAGGGCCGCTACTTGAACGTTGTGGGCGGATTTGACGTTCCCAATGTGCGAATTGATAATATGAACCTGATCTGGAGCCGTCTGCAGATCGACAAGCTGCCTGGAACAAACACATGGGCCATCAGCCATCCATCCGGGTATGTGCTGGAACTGATTGAACCCGAGAGCCTCGGGGTGGTGGGAGAACCCTGGCCCGCAATGACAGAGGGCCGGCGCCAAGCTGCTTTTACTTCCGTGGATAAGATTAGTCCCCAAGGTGTGTTCTGGCTGAACCAGAACGAACTGCTGACTTCTGGCCGTAGATCATACCGCGGGCCGTTCGAACCTAACTGGATGGCTAGAATCAATATTCAAACCGGCGAGGAAATTCTTTACACCATAACATCTGAAGAGAATGAAGAGGGCCCTAATTTCCATATGATGCAGGGACTGGGAGCGGGTTTTGTGCGGATCAGCGATACTGCCTGGGCCGCGACTTATGCAAACGGCAACGCCTTCCTTCTTGGCCGTGGAGGCTACGACGTACTCGGTTCACCGCTTGGCCCTGCCTTGGGGGTCTGGAACATTGATGAGCCTCACGCAAGATATCTGCTCGATTTTCCCATGGATCATCCTCTTCGACGGGATCCTTACTATACCTATGCTGGCGGGGAAGCGCAGCAGCTCCTCATGTGGAAGGACCCGGATTCAAACGGGGGCTTCTGGCAGGCCGGGGACGTAGGCGGTTTGGCATTTATCAACCACCCGCAAGTCAAAGGTATTGTGGCAACCCACAATCATGGCCGGGGCCTGCACGACTATCGCGCCCAGGGAGACGGGGGTAGTGGAAGTTTTTTTCTTGTTCTTGATCCAGCCGTGTTTTACAGCACTGAAAGCAGCGGAGGCAACCGCGGCGACCATGAAAGCGATACCAGTCTGGCACACTACCCCAAGGGCGTGTATGCGAGAGTTGGCCACATTTTTGACCCTGACCATCTTGCAGAGGTGGCCCAGGGTACTCGGCAGCCCTGGGAGTGTCCTTCCGAGCGTTTTGAATGGCCGCGCGCGGGCATCGAATGGAACGAGCAAGACAGGCCTACCCTGCTGGGCGCCGTGTATTGGGACAATGAGCGCCAATTGCTCTGGCTGGCCTTGGGCATGCCTGTGGTAAAACTGGTCGCTTACGAGATTGTCGTGGACGACAGCCGTCCAGAGGAACCGATGCGCCTGCCCGAGAGCTGGCTGGATAACGAGAAAAACCTGGTTCAGGCGGATATTACGGCAGATGATGTAATACAGGTTACCCCGAATCCGTTCAACCCGAGCACGGTGATAACCATCAATGCGGCATCTGCGCCGCAATTGAGGATATACAATATTCAGGGAACATGCGTCGCTTCTTTCCACCCCGGCGCGATTGCGTCTGGAGATACGTATTCCAGCCTGCACGGCAACGCACAGATAAAGACCGCATACACGTGGCGCGCCGCCGGCCAAGCGTCCGGTCTCTATATCGTCCATGCGGTTGTACATAAGCGTGTTTATACAAAACGAATAATATTTGAGAAATAATTCCTTAGTGGAGGCAAATATGCATACGAAGTTCCTGGTTCCAGTCGTACTGTTTTCCATTTATGGATTCGTTGCCGGGGCTGCTCCGGATAGCCTGACCGCAGTCCATAGACATGGTCAAACTTTTTTAACCTGGAAAGATGTTCCAGGCGCCACTGCATACCGGATTTATAGAGCTGGAGGAGCAATGTCTCCCGCGGACCTGATTGTGGCGAACCGAATTGCGGAAATTCAAAGCGGTTCTTCAAAAATCGGATACTGGGACATCACCCAAATAAAAGGAACCGCGGTCCGGGACTTCACCACGGCCATCGGTTCTGATTTTTACCGTATCGATGATCTGGGAACGCCTTTGAACGATTCAAATGAACTGTTTGTATGGACCACCCAGGAATCAGGCGGCGGCGCCTTCCACTATACCGTTACGGCCGTAACCGGCGCTTCCGAGGATGCTTCCATCGGCGCTGGAAACCGCGTTGGGCCTGTTTCTGAAAATGAATGCGTCATGATTTGGCCCGTGGAACAGGCCCGCACCGCCGACCAGTCGGGCCACGTATTCATGATGTGGATGCCCTATGACAAATGGGCCCTTGATTTTCAGGGATATGCCTATCCCATATACCTGGCCGCAAAACCGGAATTTATTGGACAAAAGAAAAAGGTGGTCCTGCACATGCATGGCGCGAGCGCCTATTTCAACGCATGGATGAATGACGGTTCCACCATTAAAACCGCTGTCGAGGCCCTTGCGTCCGACTATCTCATGGTCATTGCCGATGACCCGGGCATGTCCTGGCATTTCGGGTTTGCAGACACCAAGCAGAACGGCGTCAACACCATTGCCGATGGCAGTGTGGTTAAAAACTACACTCAATACCGTAACTGGTGCATGATACGCTGGCTCATCTCGGGTCAGGCACCGTGGCTTGGCGACAGCAACGAAGTGGCGGCGCTAGGCCATTCCATGGGAGGCACGGGCTCCATGACCTTTGCCATCCAGCATCCCGAGATATTCGCCTATGTGGAGTATGCTTCCGAGGGGATCAACAACTGGCTCATGGACCCGCCCTACCGGGCAGACGGCTGGGCAAAAAATTTCGCCTACTGCATAGGAAGCGAGGACCAGGACCTGGAATATCGGGACCTTATCAGCAAGGATAAGCTGATTGACAACCAGGATATGGGCATGCGCGCCTGGGCATGGCTCTCAATGCGCGACAGCGTTACCCTGGCATACAGGAACCGGGACGATCTGCCCTTTCTCAATTTTTGTCATGGTACGCAGGACGGATCTATAGACTGGGAACCACAGGGCCTGCCGGTGTGGCAAGACCACAATGCCAACCCGTTTGCGGCCAACCTGTTTCCTTATTCGGGCTGCTGGGTAAACAGGGGCCATTCGAGTCAGGGCGCCAAGGGCGCCAACCCCAGCGGATATGTGCCAAAAAACCATTTTGTACTGGCCTTGAAAAATGCCTCCTCTGACGATCAGCTCAATCCAGCATGCGATGCCGTGTCCTGCGCGGACAGCGGTCAGTTCAATGCGCGTATTCTCTGGTCAACGGAGCGGACAACCATTAACGAACCGCCAGTAGATAGCCCCGATGAATTCAGCACAACAATCAAGCTCGATACAAAAACCATTTATTACCTCCCGGTATACGGCGGATCTGGAACCGAGACTGTGGACATAACGCCAAGGCGGCTCCAGCAATTCCCGCGCATTCCGTATGCGGAGTATGACTGGCAGAACATTCCAGCCGGAGGCGGTGCTCCAGTGCAGAACGGAACTGCTATTGCTGATCAATACGGCATGTTTACCATTGAGGGTTTTCGATTCAGCGTTGCAGGAAACAAGCTGGTGGTTACAACTTCCAGTGCGGGCGCAACCGTCAATGCCGGTTTAGATGATCAGGAAGTCATGATCAAAACAAGTCCAAATCCGTTCAATCCGGTAGTGACAATAGCTGTCAGAAATCAGCAGGCAATTGGCAGCAAGACCATCGTGTTTGAAATATTCGACGTTCACGGAAACCTTGTTGCTAAACTGCCGGCTGTTAGTCCGGCCTGCGGCGGACTGCCTGCTGAAATAACCTGGAACGCGGCAGGAAAGGCTTCCGGTGTGTATATTGTCCGCGCTGTGGCAAAGAATCGCGTACATACTACCCGTATAATATATTCAAAATAAAAATCACGCTCGCCCGGCCGGCAACAAACCCCCTCTTGCGCCGGCCGGGTTTCCCCGTTTCCCGCATTGTTCTTACGTCCGCTGAACGATTATCTTCTTGGTCATGCACAATGCCCTTCCCCAGGCAAGCGAAACCCTGCACCAGATTTCGCTCAATACGCTCGCGGGGCTCCTTGTTCTTCTTGCCGCCATTACACTCTACGCGCTGCTGAAACATCGGACCAACAACAGGCTCCAGGAAATTATGGACCGCCTTATCCCGCGTTTTGAAGGGCTTATTGCCGCAGGCCGGGCAGGCGCCTTTGATCTTGCGCTCATTGCCGATGTACTGCAGCCAACGCATTATGATTTTTTCGAGCGCTTCTTGCGAAACAAGATCAGCCATCTCGAACCCGCTGATCTTTCGGTGGAACGAAGGCTGGCCAATATTTCAGGCTTTGTGTCATGGGTGAGGAAACGGGCGCAAGAAAAGAAAAAATGGCAGCAGGCCATTGCCCTGCGCACTCTCACCTATTTCCGCGACCCGGCCGACATTCCTCTTTTCAGGTCCATACTCGACACCTGGACCTTTTTTCCCTGCGCCTATGCAGCTGTCATAGGCCTTGGCCTGTGCAACGACACCCAGTCAATAGAACCAATCATCTGCCGGATCTCACGCACAAACAGTCCCAACCGCGATGTTCTGCTCACCGTGCTCAACCCGCTGGTAAAAGACGGGGCCGAGGAAATGCACCGGTTGCTCAAGTCAGGCAAACTGCACGAGGCAGCGGTGTGCGTGCTCATAGACCTGCTGCGCGAACACGGTTACCGGCCCGCTCACAACACGCTCGAAAGCCTGTTGGAAAAATCAGAAAGCGAAGAAATCCGCATCCACTGCATTGAAGCGCTCAGTGTTCTCGGCGATGCCGAGAGCGTGGATATCCTGATTCCCTTTTTAGTCGAGGACAATTTCAAGCTCCGGCTCAAAGCCATTAGCGCGGTTGCACGGTTGTTCGGCGGCCGCGCCCTTCCCTTTGTTGAAAAATACATCCGCGACATGAACTGGTGGGTAAAGCGGACTGCGGCAGAGGCCCTCTACCGCATGGGCAGCCAGGGCCAGGAACGGCTCGCCGCGATAGCCGCCGCGCCGGGCGACCAGGCCTCCATGATGGCCAAACTGATTCTTGCGGAGGCCGCGTGCGGCAGGCTGCGGGGGGAAATCAAGGGTGTATAACATGTTCCTGGAGTTCCTCTACTGGTTCAACTGGTTTATCCTTGGATATTTCATTCTTCTCAATGGCTTTTATTTTCTGCTGCTCATCATCTCCTCGTTCGCCGTGGCCCGGTACAACAAGGAATTCGTGGTGACCAAAGGCGTGAGACTGCCCATCACTTTTGTCAAGCCCTTTTCCATCCTGGTCCCGGCTTACAACGAGGCCTCGGTGATCGTGGAGGCGCTGCGCTCGTTTCTCTCTCTTGATTTTGAGGAATATGAGGTGATTGTGTGCAACGACGGGTCCAAGGACAACACACTCCAGGTGCTCATGGACGAATTCGCCCTGGTCCCTGTCGAAGGCGCCATAAAATACCGTTTCCCCTGCAAGCCCATTAAAACGGTCTATTTTTCAAAGACCCATTCGCGGCTCGTGGTGCTGGACAAAGAGAACGGCGGCAAGGCCGATGCCCAAAACGCGGGCGCCAATATCGCCCGGTATCCGTATATGGGCGCCGTGGACTCTGATTCGCTCCTCTCGTTTGACAGCATGCGTAAGCTCATGGCGCGCTTTTCCGCGTCGCCCGAGACCGTGGGCGTGGGCGGTATTGTTCGTATCAGCAACGGCAGCCGCATTGAAAACGGCCATGTGGTCGATGTGCGCCTGCCCACCTCACTGTTGGAAAACATCCAGGTGGTCGAATATTTGCGCGCCTTCCTGTATGGCCGCATGGGCTGGTCGCACCTCAATATATTAATGATTATTTCCGGCGCGTTCGGCGTGTTCCGCCAGGACGTGCTTGCGCGCGTGGGCGGGTGGAACAGCAAGGCATTGGGCGAAGATATTGACGTGGTGCTTAAGATCCACCGGCTCATCCACGAAAACAAGCTGCCCATGCGCCTCTCGTTTGCGCCCGATCCCGTGTGCTGGACCCAGGCGCCGGCAGACCTCAAGGGCCTGGGCGTGCAGCGCGATCGGTGGCAGCGCGGCCTCATGCAGACGCTCTTCTTGAATATCAGGTTGTTTTTCAATCCTCGCTACAAGCAGATTGGTATGCTGGGCTACCCTTATTTTTTCCTTTTTGAAATGCTGGGCGGCGTCTTTGAGTTCATTTCATATCCCATCATATTCGCCTGCTTTTTCTTTGGTATAGTAAACCTCAGCTTTTTCGTGCTCTTTATGAGCGTGGCCCTGATCTGGGGGCTTTGCATATCGTATATGTCCGTGGCGCTTGAAGAGGTCTCGTACCGCAGATACAGCAAAAAAGGCGATATTTTCAAACTCTTTGCCGCGGGCTTTTTTGAAAATTTCGGCTACCGCCAAATCCATTCATGGTGGCGCGTACGCGGGTTTTTCAAATACATATTCGGCATCAACTCAGGATGGGGCACCATTCAGCGCGCGCAGTTTAAGAAACGGACCGTCATCCAGGAGAACCCAATATCATAATGAAACCATACGCTTGTGTCCGGGTCCTCGTATTGTACGCTGCCATGCACTGGTCTGGGATGTTGCTTTTTGCTCAGCCTGTTGTTCCCACCTACGAAGATCGCATGACAGAGGCCCTTGAATTGCGGCGACAGGGCCATGCCGCCTTAGCGGAAAAACTGTACGACACTGTTTTGCGTGACAACCCCAAGGACGTTGACGCGCTGGTGGGCAGGGGCTTTTGCCGGCTTGGGGACCCGTCGCGGGCCCATGAGGCGCTCAATGACTTCAGGACAGCGGCCGCCCTTGCCCCGCGCTACGCGGACGCCTATATCGGCATGGCGCGCGCGTGCGAGCTCAAAGGCAAACGCTCCATGGCCACGGCGATCCTGAAAGACGGCATAAATGCCCTGGCAACGGACAGCGCGGCATCGCGGTATTTTGCGCATCTCTGCTGGGAAAACAGCTTTTTCCCCACTGCGCGCGCGGTTGACAAAGCTTTTAAGCCCGATCCTGGCCGCGCACTTATCGCACGGCCCTTTTCGGCCATGGCCGACGAGTCATACGACCGGCTGTTCAACGATGATACGTGGTGGGTGTCGAGTCTTGTGGTCCAGTACAAACCCAGGCCCGACCTGCAGGCGTGGGCAGCGGCAATGCCTGTGGGCAGATACCAGCGCACGGATTTTCTGGCAGGCGCTGGTGCGGCCTTCAGGTACGACAAGTTCCTCTCCCTGACCTACGAAGGCCTGTTCTCGGACAAGGCTGGTTTTTGTCCGGTCCAGAAGCATCGGCCCCTGGTCTTGTACGCACTGTTACGTTCCACAGTGCTTGGTCTTGGCGCTGACCTTTCCGCATATGCGGACGGTTGGGCGCGTCTTGGCAGGGCCGAGATCACCCAGTATGCGGGCGATTCGTATGCCCATTACGCGTTCATAGCCGGCAAGGACAATGTTGACCAGAATATTGTCGCGCATGTGGGCGACATGCAGTATGTGCGCGATGGAAAATTTGCCATTGGTTTTGGCGGTTCCTATGGTAACGAGACCGCTGACCTCGTGGGAAGCGAGTATACGCAGAGCCTTGTGCAGTCGATTTTCGCCTCATTTTCATTTGTTATAAATCCCCTGGTCGCACTACGGACAACGCTGGGCAGGGAATGGCGCGACCATGATTCCTTCAGGACCATGGTGAATGTGGGAACAACGGTGAATTTTTAGGCCCTGTCCTGTTTGGACATGTCAATAATGAAGGGGAAAAAAGTATATTTTCACCGTCAATGAAAAAAATTCTCCGGTTCCTTATCGCCCTCGCTGTTCCATGTCTTTGCGCAAACGTGACTGATGGACCTTTGTTTCTTGACGGTTTTGAAAACGCCAATCCCTTTGCCGGTTGGGAAATTATCTCCCCCGATCCTGTGGAAACATGGGCCCTGGTTGAGACCAGAACAGCGTCTTCCGGCGCAAAGTGCCTCCGGCTGGTTCCAGGAAACCTGCATATTCTGATCAAACGGACCCTTATGCCTGTCCATGCTGCCTCTGTGGCCAAAGGGTTCTATTTCTCATTCGATTTCAAGATAGACAAGGCCAGTATAACAGCCGGACCCAGCGGTCCTCTCTGGGGCACGCTCCTTTCATGCGTTATGTCCGGGTCTTGGCCATTGTATGGCAATCCAACGGTGCTTATCGAAAAACAAGGGTCTGATCTTTTCTTAAAAATGCTCATGCGCCAGAAGCACGGCGACATGCCGCTTACCATCCCGCCCGATCCCGTGGTACGCGTTGCACCGGATAGATGGCATGCGCTCTCAGTGTTTGTGAGCATACGGGATTCCGTGCTGATTGATTCGCTTTTCTATGATGACCGTTGCATAGGCGCTGGTACGCGCAGGTTCATAGTCATGCCGGCCATGATCGAGAAAATCGAATTGGGGCAAGAACGCAAAGATGGCCTGCCGGTTTCCTCAATTTGTTTTGATAATGTCAGCATATCAGCCAAGCGGACGGTAAACACACAACCCGCAAACCTGATGACACTGCGGCCGGATCGCGGCAACAACCCGGTATTCTCGGTTGGGGACACGCTGTATCTTGACTTTATCGTTAACCCAATGACACGGAATGATTATATTGACCTGAATTTCCGGTTGACGTCATTTGAGGGATCAAAATTAGACCGGTACGGGGTTTTGGATAAAAAAAGAAACCTTGTCTTTAGTTTGTATGATTCAGCGCGAGTCCCCTATAAAGACCAGGAAGGGCTCAATTCATGGGGCGCCGTCTCCAAGGACGCCATTGCTTTGCGTTCATATCCCTTTACAACGCTTCTCATGGACGCATACTATTTCAATCCGCGTAATGGAGAAGGGACCATTGCATTGCGTATTAACAAGGACTTTGAACCAGGGCGCTGGGAGATCAATGCCTGCATGGTGCATACAGGGCAAAGTAATGACGCGCAGGTCCTGCCGTCACTATCTTTTTATATAAAACCGCGTTATCCAAAATTGCGGCTGTTGATCGGCTTGGCGGCCGGCCTGATCAGCCTTGTTATTGTGTCAATGGTCTATACGAGACGCTCCGTGGTAAAAGACACCGCGTTAAAAGGGGACCTTAGCGACATTGTGCTGAAAATAGACGACTTTCTTGCCAACAACTACGCAAACAACGACCTATCGCATGAAGATATCGCGAAACATGTATTTTTAAGCAAACCGCACACAAATATGCTCTATAAGCGGTCCCAGGGCATATCACCCATGCAAAAATTACGTGATATCCGGATGCAAAAAGCCTGTGAATTGCTGCTTTCCACTGAAAAATCCATTTCCGACATTGGTTTTGCGGTTGGCTTTCAGGACCAGAACAATTTTCTGAGAAGTTTCAAAAAATCGATTGGTTTTTCACCAAGCGATTATCGAAAAACGAGGAAAAACCAGCCCAGGTAACATATCTTCTTATTTTTCAATGCATTACTATCAAAACAAGCTTTACCCGTAGCGTCCTTTTCATAGAAAATGCCGAAAATCTTAGAAAAAGCCGAACGATTCTTCATAAATGCTGAATCAATTGCAGTAAAATGCCTTTGCAACGAACCAGTTGGGAAATATATTATTAAAAAATAATCGCCATAACCCGCAAAAAGGAGGAGTGTATGAAATATGTACTCATGTGTTTCTTGGCTGTCAGCGCCATAACCGTTTTTTGCGCCACTTCCACGCGAAGCTTTACCAATAGTCCAAGCAGGGGTTCGGACCCGGCAACGCTGTCAAAATCCAGCAACACAATCACCGTGAACCTGTCCGCCATCCAGGACGCCCAGGTATACCGGGCCGTACTGAATCCATATGTCAATGTACACTGGCAGAACAACGGCTGCACGGCCAATGACGCCAGGGTTGTACTTACCAGCGGGGACACTGTCCGGCCAATGCCGCCCCGGTATCTTTCGTTTGACCTGACAGAAGCGGTGGCCGCCGCAATCGCGTCCGGGACCATTACCTTTACCCTTACCGGCATCCAGTGCATCCACTTGACAGACCTTATCTCGCTTGATGTTATGTGCGACAGAGCTGCTCCCGCGGCCATTGCCCAGGTAACAGGGACCGAGGCGCGGTTCAAGGACGGGGACGCCATGATCACGTTCCATGAAGTGAATCCCTTTTTTACCACGGACAGCGTTACCTGCACGGACGTGATCAATGCCAAGGCAGCCATGAGTGACCCAAAAGTGCGTTACCGGATCTACCGTTCAAACCAGCCATTGACAACTGAAGAGGCTATCCGGACAGCGACCTTTGTCGACGAAATAGGGCCGTTGTCAAATTGGAATCCCATGTTCTACGGCGACGGCAACTGCAACTGGTCATGGACCGCCTCAAAACTTCTCCAGATAGTCCCCCGGCTCCCCAAGGACGACCTGGTGCTGACCGATCCCGATGAAGGCATATATGTCAATCGATTCACCGGGACCGGCATTGAAACAGCGTATTATTTTGTGAGTCATTCGGTTGACGGAGCAGAGGACTTCTCGCTGTTAGAGAATGACCGCAATGCGGCCGGTCCTGTCGAGGAGTCAACTGGTCCTGGCATGGTCGTCAAACGTGTAGAGGAAAGTCCGGCTGTCTGGCAGTTTATCACCAATCCAACGCTGCATTATTACGTACGCTGGGAATGCCCGCCAACGTGCAACAAACCGAGTCAGGCGTACGATTATCTTGTGGCAATACCTTCATCCGGAATGAAGGCCAGCAATGGCCTCAGCGTGGCATTGCATTGTTGGGGAGCAAGCCTGCAAGAACCAGTGCCAGGATGGACCCCGGGCCTGACCGGGAGCAAAGGCTATCTCCTTCTTTCCACGAACCAGTGGCCGTATGACTGGTGGACCGCCTATAATGAAAATTACGAGACATTGAAAAACTTGGGCAAAGGATCGGTAAAGCCCTTTACCGAGGTCCGCATACTGTCCTTTCTCTATGATTTCGTCAAAGATGGCTATAGTATTGACATGAACCGGGTGACCCTGGGCGGCCAGTCAATGGGCGGGACAGGCACTTCCCTGTGGGGTCTGCGGAGCGGTCATATTTTTTCCATGTTGTTTTCCTATGTCGGCGTTCACAAGCCCTCTGAATCGCCTTCATTCACCTCTTCGTTCAAAGGTATTTTCGGGGATCCTGCTGTCTATACCTGTTATTACTCCAACGAAGCGCTGGAACGGTTCGGGTATCCGGTCATCCGGCCCCAAGACAGCGTATATGTGTGGGATTACTGGGACAATACGCAATGGCTGCGCGCGAACCCGACAACGGAGACCCCGTGGATAGCGTTGTCCAACGGCCTGAACGATGGACAAATCGGCTGGCCGCAAGCGACAAAAAATGAGGCTGCGCTGCGAGAGACCAAACGGCCCTATAACTTTCATTGGGACATGCAGGGCCACGGATGCCAGGTCCGGTATCCCGGGTCAGGGATTGTTGAATTCAAAAAGTACCAGTCCGTGCCTGTATTCTCAAATTGCTCATTTAATACCGATATCCCGCCCTCGGTCTCCGATACTACCGCGACCAACTCTAAAGGGGAGGTCAACAGGTATTTTGACTGGAAGGCGGACAGCATTGTCGATCAGACTGACCGCTGGGAAATAAGTCTCAAACTCGCGTATGTTGATAACGTCTATCCGCCAACACTGCCCCCGGCGGACTCATGCGCAGTAGACATTACCCCCCGCAAGCTGCAGGCCCTTGAGCATGGTCCTGGATCCACCTATTCCTGGGAACTGGCGCAGGGCGTAACAACGCTTGCAAACGGCACTGCGACAGCGGATTCAAACGGGCTGGTCACCATTCCGCAATTGTCAGTCACAAAAACATACCGTACCCTGAAACTTTCATGCATCCAGTGCACGGCCGGGGCCGGCAAGCCGCAAACACCGATGATGGAGTCTTATTCCCTTCGTAACGCGCCCAACCCGTTCAACCCGGGCACAGTGATAGAATTCGACGCGGGAAAGACAACGCAGAAGGTCACGGTTTCAGTATACGATCTTTCAGGCAAACTGATAAAAAAACTGGCGGACCAGAGACTGTCTGGAAAGCATTCCGTTTCCTGGAACGGCAAAGACATGCGCAACACTGATGCGGCAAGCGGTATCTATATCACCAGGATGAGCGTGGGCAACCGGGTGGTTGTGAACAGAATGGTCCTTGTCAGGTAACGCGACATCCACCCGAATCAGGCCCGGTGCGTCCCTAAAAACGCGCCGGGCTTTTTAAAAATCCACCATACACGCAAAAAATCCAAAAAATACCAAGGTGTTCGCTTTCAAAAGTAATCATTGATGCCGGAAAGAATATATATTTTAAAACAGTATGCGGGTCTCCAAAGTCTTCATTATTTCTTTCCCGTTGGTCCTGCTCATGCTTTTTCTCCCAATCATACGGCCACACCATGCATCCGCAGCCCCCTGCTTAACAAAACCGGTCAATGGAAGCGTGCTTTCAGCCTCGCTTGTACGCGTGGCCGTGGACGTTGACACGAATATGGATGCCGTCAAGAAAGTGACCTTCCTTGCCGGCTACTACAAATCACTCGATGTCCTCAAGATATACCGCTTTCCGGAACAACTGCCCGTGGATACCATCGGCATTGCTGAAAAATCGCCCTACGAGGTCTTGTGGGACATTTCCGGAATCCCTGATCAGGACCAATACCGCCTTTCATTCGGATTCGCTGTGGAATACAAGGATGGTGCAACATTCACGAAAGATATGCAATACGGTGTGGCAAAGGAGCAGTTTTATATCATCGACAGGAATCCGGTCCTGAAAGGCATTACCCTGAATTCATTGTTCATGGAACCGGCCCCTGTGGTCGACGGCGCGCTCAACGAATGGCGCACGTGCGATTCCGCTGTCTTTCACAACAATGACAACACCATCACCATCTGGTCGGCATGGGACCAGCAACGGCTCTTTTTTGCCGCACGCGTACTTGACGACACCCTGGTAGCATTGCCTCACCGTGATTTCTCGGTCAGCAGGAGTGGTGAACAGTTCCTGAGAAACTTCCTCTGGGACGGCGTGGAGTTTGACTTTGATTTTAACAACAATCACAGTGAATTCAAGGATTCTGGCGACGCGGAGATTTGTATTGGCGTTGATTCCTCGTTTGTGGGACGCAAAGACTACGTTGTCAATGGCGGGAACATTGAACGGTTCGGCGCCGGGATAGCGTATTGCGTCCAGCGGATGTCCGAAGGATACTGCGTTGAAGTGGCTGTCCCCTGGAAGGACGCGGGCGTGCGGCCCAACAACGGAAAGACCATTGGGTTCGATGTCATCAACAAGGACCGGGACGACACTGCGGGCTACGCGCTCTTTTCATCGTGGAGCGGAGTCCAGAGCTTCAACAGCGACAACCCCAGCGAATGGGGCAATCTCAAGCTGACCGGGAACAAAAAACCCTTCAAGGCCTTGCCCGTTGCGAGCATTGCCCTGTGCTTTTTATTGGCTGCCGTCCTTCTGGTTCTATGGAGGAAAAAGCCGGCAACAGCGCCTGCCGGAAACATGCCGGCAACAGCGTTCAGCCAGAGAGGCAGCGATGAGGACAGGATACGGATGATACGGGAGTATATTGAAGCGCATTACATGACCGAGGAATTCAACCTGAAACAGGCGGCTGACCATTTCAAGATGAATTATTCCTATTTCAGCACCCTTTTCAAGGATTTGCTGGGCCAGACGTTCCCGGATTATATTAACAAGAAACGCATTGAAAAGGCCAAGGGACTGCTGAGAACAACCAATGCGTCCATCACCCAGATCGCCCTGGACCTTGGGTTTAAGACCCCTTCCTATTTCAACAAGATATTCAAGGACCTGGAGGGCGTTACGCCCTCTGATTACCGGGGTTCCGGTATCCAGGGATAACTCTGATGAAAGCTATTGTTCCTGGTGCCCATATTCTCCAAGGCTGCACCCAAACCGTTTTTTAAAAAGCTTCCGGAAATTCGACGCGTCATCGAAACCCACCATTTCGTACACCTCGACGATCTTAAACTTTTTGCTGTCCAGCAATGTCTGGGCCTCCCGTAAACGCAATTCCGTCTGATACGCCTTGGGGCTTGCGCCGAAAAAGGCCTTGAATTTTGTTATGAAATATTCATAACTCATATAGCATTTCTTCGCAAGGCTTCTGAAATCGATTCGCCGAAAAAAATTCTTCTGGATATATTCTCGCGCATCTTCAAAATAAGTGAGATAATAATCTTTTTTATTATACGAAGGGAGTATTGGTACCGGGTAAAATCTAACCGCAAGAACGGATTTATTGTTCAGATAACTTATTGGCTCCGTTGAAAACCGGAAGAGTTTGCCCGGCGTGGAAACAAAAGAAATCAGCTGCGGCTCCTTTTCCTCCATTTCTTCTATGTTGAAAAGGGTCGGCCGGGTCTTAATGGTAAAAGCGTCAATGACCAGCGGTTTTGTATACACGTACAAGGAGATAAAGGAAGCGCGGGGCCCGAAAATAGGCTGCGTATCGTTGTAGCACACGGCAGGAACACCGTTCAGGTCAATGGTGAATTGGGCGCCAATACGCCGTAGAGTAATTTTGGTGCGTGAATTTTTACGGCCCATGTCCGCGCTGCCGGTGCATATCTCCACCATCCTCCGGTTAAATGCGTATAAGAACCGGTCCCGTATCTGCAAATCGAAATGATAGGCCAACTCGAACTTTGCCGAAACCGTTCCTCCGGAAAACAGATGATCAAAACCTATTGTCACGTCATTGTCAGACAGGTTCGCGAATTGCATGTCCACCTCAATGTCCTGCTCCGGGAAATTCACCGCTTTATTCAATAGGACAAGGGGGTTCCTGTGGGTTTCGCGATCGTCCCTTTCAAGCACTAGCCGGTTGCTCCGGCAGCGAACGTGGGCGTGGTTCGTTATAAAAATCTCTTTCAACAGCGCATCGGTCAGCGGGTCCTTTAAAAGATTATAAATGGTTTTCCACTCATGCCCTTTTCTTGCCGCGGTTTTTTTTATATAATCGACCTTTTTATGCGACATGAAAAGGTTGGCGGTTTTATATTCCGCGGGCAAAAGATCCGTGACCGGCTTGTCGGCGATCGCATCTTCGTTAACATAATTTAGCATGTCAAGAAACAGAAGGTTGTACGAGATTATCCTCATGTCCGGATCAAGAAAAATCACCGGGGTGTTTTCACTCCGGTAGAGCGTGGCGAACGTTTTGACAAGAGGAGCGGTATATGTCTGCGGAGAAAGCGTTATCAGAGTATACCGTTTGCCGGCGGCGCTAAACCATTGTGAAAACGAAAAAAGATAGATGCTCTCATTGTCCATGTTTCCCGGATGGCCGGCTTGCACGTACAGCTCCGGTGGGCACGGGGAAAGAGCCGTACCGCTTCGTGGGTTGAGATACCGGTTCGCTTCAAAACTTAAGGGGACCAGGAACTTGCCAAGCATCTGTCCATATATATCGCGTTCTTTGAACTTTTTCATTTCACCAGGGAGTGAAATTATTTTCCTGATTTTCCCATTTTTATCGACAATAAACTGGCCAATCGTTGGACTCTGGGGGAGCGTAAACCGGGTTTTCATATATATCGGGAGATGAATTGTTAAATAAATACCCTTGATCGTGTAATTTTTACCCTTATGATTTTACCTTTTCTATAATATATTATAATCGGAACCAGTGATGGAATGAGGACATGCAGCATCAACTATCATAAAAAATGTCCCTAGGAAAATAATGCCCGCGAAAAGGCCGGCAGCAGCGTCCGGTTTAACCCCATCCCCCCCCCAAACCGGGCGCTGCTGCTTTATGCACTAATGATACAGTATGTTGTTCTTGGAGGATACATATGAAAAAACAAGCGCTGTTATTCATCGCATGCGCCGCGCTTTCAATCCATGGTTTGGATTTTAGCGTATACACAACCATTGACCAGGAAACCAAGGATTCCCTGCGCGCTAACTGGCTCGCTAAATTCCCTGCGTCCGGCTATGTACATGGTAATGTGGCCACGTTTGGCGCAAGTGTAACAAACTCACGCGCCTTTTGGTGCCCTTTTCCAGGCAGCGCCACTGGCGTTGTTCCCAACACCAATGCGGAAAGCTACCTCATTGACAAGGACGATGACGCCAATTGCGCGGTCAACGGATATACTGTCGACGACGGGATATTGTGCCTTTCCGGCGCCATGAACACGTTAAAGCCCGAAGTCATCATCTGTAAATATGGCGGAAACGACATCTTTAAAAACAAGCTTTCCACTTTTCCACGCAGGTTCCGCCAGTATATTACAATAATTCTTTTAAAAGGCATCATTCCTATCATGAGCACTATAAACCCGGTCATGGATAACGGTATTGATCTTACGCCTGAGGTCCTGGCGGCAAATGATTCGGTGAGGGCTATCGCGCGGGAAAAGCACGTTGTTTTAGTGGATTACTGGCAGGCCTTCATGGATTATACAAACAACAATCCTTTCACAGCCACATGGTTTGGTGACCAGTATGTCCATCCTTCCGGCGGATGCAATCTGACCGATACCGCGACCCCCGCGTGCGGATATGGGATCAGAAACGCCGTGTCGTGGCATGCGGTAAATAAAGTCTACCGAATCATCGTAGAAAATGGCACGCCTGATCACGTGGGACTTGAACAGCAAGCCGCACGCTCCGGAGGCTTCATACATGCGCTTGAAGCATATCCAAATCCGTTCAATGCGAACACGGTAATAACAATGACGAATGACGAATTATCAGACATAGCGGGAATGAATCCTGAATTGAAGATATATAATATACGGGGCAAGATGGTCGCTGATTTATCATCGAATACTCGTAATCCGAAATTCATAATTCATAATTCTTTTAAATGGAACGCTTCGAATTTCCCAAGCGGGGTCTATACGATACGGGCCAAAAAGGGGAACACGATTGCATCGAAAAACATATTCCTGATAAAATGACGATAGACCTGGTTCTTAAAAAAGGGGGTACTGCAATGTCAGTTATTAAATCAATGATCTGCATTATAAGTCTTACCAGCATCGCTTTTGGATATTTTCCTACGGATTATACCGGATACGAGATGATTGAATTGCGCAACACAAAACAGGCCTGGCTCAGCAGCGCTTCCGCGGAGCAGTCTGGAAATCTTTGGCCGTCTTTTACATTTTACAAGTTTAATGTTTCGCATCTCCTGCTCATGGACTGGGATGTCTCATCTCTACCGCCGTTTGAGGAAATAGCCGGGGTTCAGATGGTTTTTGGCGAAGATGAAAGATGGCTAACAACAGTCTCGGGTATTTATTATAATTGCGTACGATCCGACAGCGATTGGACGCAGGCATCGGGTTCCGCGTTTACAGTTTCCGCACCGCACGGAGAACCAAGTTATTTATTTTGTCAAAGTCCTGATGTGCCATGGGCTGCCAGCGCTGCGAACCTAAAGGAATTGTTGATGGCATCAGACACCTACAGGCCATTGGAAAACAATAGGGCCAATGAATTTCATGCATCAGGAGTCTGCCTTGGTGAAATTATCTTTGATCTTGACCTGCCGGCAATAAAGGATCTGCTTGAAGGAACCTGTCACGGCCTTTGTTTTTGGGGGGGCTCACCGGATAGATATATATGCAATTTATATAGATTACGCGTGTATAAAAATCAGGATAAAATTGAAGCTGCGACCCAAAAAAACAACACCAGCGATCAAATATTGCTATTTCCTAATCCCGCAAACCCCTCGATTAACATTCAGTGTCCTGAAGAGATGGTCGAGGCGCACATTTCAATATTTTCAATTAATGGGGATAAACTAAAAACCATATCAACATCAAAGAACAGCGTGTTCTGGGATGGAACGGATAGTGATGGTAAAAAGGTTACTACTGGTCTTTATATATATAAGGTATCGGGGAGCATTAATGGTACACATACTCTTTTTACGGGAAAATTTATTGTAAACAAATAAAAGTAATATATATTATAAAAGAGGTTATTTCAATCTTGGGGTCAAATTACATGGGGAGGATAAATGAATGCTTCTAAAAAGCCTGGAACCAGCGCTTGCCGCGTACAAATACCGGCATGGTGGCTGGTAACCATTTTTAGCCTGGGAATGGCTGTTCCAGCGCTCATTTTTGCACAACAGGATTCCGCAAAGGTCCTTTTTCCCTGGAACCTTACCTATCAGGGCGCTTTTCGTCCAAAAGCAGGACCAGTAACCAGCGACAATACCTCGTTCCGCTATGGCGGTGACGCATTTGCCTATTATCCTAATGGCGATCCGAGCGGACCCAACGACGAGTATCCTGGTTCTTTGTACGGCGGCGGTTTTGGCGAGGACGATTATGTGTCGGAAATAACCATTCCCGCACCCGTCATCTCACCGGCAAAAACCATGGCCGACCTTCCGGAATCCGCTCCTTTGCAAACATTCGTCAACCCATTCACAAGTCTTCCGGGCTATGCAAAAATGGGGGTTACCGGCCTTACGTACCTTCCTGCCCAAGGCCAGCAGACCTCTCCAAAACTGTACGCAAACATCTGCGATGGCTATAAATCCATGTCCAACGCAGTGACAATGGCATGGATGGACCTTGACCTGTCCAACCCCAACATAGCTGGATTCTGGCGGGCCGGAAGTTCCATTGAATGGAACATAGGTTCCTATATGTTTGAAATTCCCGCTTCCTGGGCTGATATCTACGCGCCTGGCAGGATACTTGCTTCAGGAAGGATGCGCAACTGGGGAGGCATGGGTCCAAACCTTTTCGCCTGCGCCCCGTGGAAAGAGGGCAATCCGCCTGCTTCGGGTGACACCCTGGATAGCGTCACAACGTTAATGGAATATGGGACAGCTGAAGAGCAGGAAGACCGTTCATTTTCAATCTGCAGTTGGTATACTGCCGGCGCATGGCTTACTTTTGGAAGCAGGTCCGCGATTGTCATGGCAGCAACAAACAATTACAGCCTGGATTGGAGCTATTTCAGCGGTCCTTTTGGCACTGGCATATATCCCAGCCTGCTCTTTTACGATCCTGCCGACGTTGCGGATGTCGTACAGGGCCAAAAGCAGCCCTATGAACCCAAATGGTATGCCAGGAAAAATCTTGATAAATATTATATCGGGTTGAAAGTCCCTCCGACCAACAGCGGTAATCTCAATATTGAAGAAGGCCGGTACGAGAATGCCGGCATGGCCTATGACCGCCAGAGAGGCGTATTGTACGTGGCCCAGAGAGGGCATTTCGGTACCAGTAGTTATCCGATTGTACACGTGTTCCGGATCGATACGACAGTCACTGCCTCTATGGAAAAGACCGGTTTGAGGAAAACGGACGCCTTTTATTTATCGGCAAGTCCCAATCCTTTTAATCCCCGGGTGACCATTTCATTGTTCCCGCACGCCCCTGGCTTTACTCCCCTGGAAGAGGGAATGGTCCTGGACATTTACTCCCTGCAGGGAATGCGCGTCACGAGCCTTTCCGCATTATCGGGCAATCCGTATGCATTCAACTGGCATGCGGCCGCATGTCCAAGCGGCATATATATCGCCCGGATAAGGATTGGGAAGGCAATACTCTCAAAAGCGATTACACTGCTGAAATAAAAAAGGGGATGCGATGAAAACAATACCACTTGCCTGTATTCTATGCGTCCTGTGGGCGGCCAATGGTTTTTCCCAGGCCCCGGACGTACTGTGGACAAAATATTTTTCGAAAGACTCTCTCCATAACGACAAAACCGGCGATCAAAACGGCATCCGTTCGCATTACATCATTGAAACACAGGACAAAGGATTTGCCATAACAGGCCATTGCTGCTGTTATCATTGTACCGGCGACCTCTTTGCCATGAAAACGGATTCAGCTGGCAGGATTGTGTGGTCGCAAAGATTTGACGACAATGATAAGGATGAGGTTGGAAACTGCATCCAGCAGACCGCGGACGGAGGATATATCATAGGAGGTGTCACCGAGGGCAGTCTGTTTATTATCCGGACCGATGCTTTGGGGAATGAGACCTGGAGAAGGATCTACAGTAAAAGCGGCACGTATTTTGGCTCCATCTATTCATTACGTGTGACATTTGACAATGGATTCATCGCCAGCGGCTATAGTTTTCCCGTTGGTTCAGGCAGCAGTGATGCCTACCTCCTCCGCTTGGATTCCAATGGGGACACTCTGTGGACCAAGACCTTTGGCGGAAGCGCTCACGACTGGGGCCGGTGTGTGCAGCAGACGCAAGACAGCGGATTTATTATTTGCGGCGCCACAAATGCCTGTGGTGCGGGACAGGAGGATCTGTATTTTATCCGCACCAATGCATCCGGGAACACACTGTGGACAAAGCAATTCGGAAAGCCAGAAGTGAACAGCGGCGGTTATTATATAGCACAGATGCAGGACAATGGATTCGCTGTTGTGGGACATACCAACGACTACCAGGACATATATCTGCTCAGGACCAATGCGAATGGCGACACCCTTTGGACCAAGACAATTGGGGCAGATAGTACGACAGAATGGGGCAGGTCATTGAAGCTCATGCCTGATGGAGGATTCCTGATTGGCGGCCTTATTGGCGTAAACCGTCCTTCAGGGTATCTGGTCCGCACCGATGCTTCGGGAAACGTGGCATGGACAAAAGTCCTGGACAATGGCAAGAGGACACTCATTATGGGCATGGAATTGACGTCAGACAACGGAATCGTTGTCACAACACGGATACACACAGGATCAACAGCTGAAGACGGGTTTGACGTCATTAAACTTAAATAGTTTCTGTTTAAATTCGTTGATTTTGACAGGATAATCCATAGCAAATTTAAATTATCAAAAAGGAGAATTCGTGAAAGGCTTTTCAGTTTTCGTTACGCTTATGGTCATACTGACCATTCAAGCGCCTCTATTTTCAGCACAACCCGCTAACTGCGCCGCCTTTTTCAGGTCCGGCCAGGTCTTTATCACCTGGGATGAAGTGGCAAACGGTGAAAAATATATCGTTTACAGCAACACTGCTCCAATAACAACGGAGAATATCGCTTCCGCGGTAAAAAGGATTGAAAGGGCCCAGGGATCCGCGGGGAATAAAATGTTGGAATATCTGGGCGGGGCCGCGTTTTCAACCCTTACTCCGCCCTGCACTTTTACACGTAATGTTATTACCCCATTGGCGGATGGGCAGTCAGGAATGGCTGATGAGGTCGACTCGGGTGTGGGCATGATAGTCCTAACTTCACATCAGGCAGGCAGCTATTATTATGCCGTAACAGCGGTTACAGGCGGCGTGGAGGATAAAAGTTGCAGTGCCGGTAATTCGGTTGGTCCGGTTGAAGAAGTTGTTGAGGAGCCTGTTCCGGTTCTCATCTGGCGGTCAAGTATCATGCTTGCACGGGCATATCTTCAATACACAGATGTGGACTCCTTTAACCCTACCATGTGCAACACCTATGCTTTTACCTATTGGATAGGCGTGACTCCTGATTATAATACGACTTCCGGAACATTGCCATTGGAGCTTCATGTGGATGGTTCTCCGGGGAATATGCCGGCGGTAGGCAATGATTGCAGATATTTTTGCGAGGGCATCCATCTGAAAGTCCAGGACAACCGTACGTGGTGGTATGGGTATAGCCAAACTTTCCCATACGATACGTCATATTTGTATTTTGCGGGTGGTCCTGCTGCGACCAGCGGGCCTGTAATTAATTTCACACAAGCGCGGATTATGAACATGCTTAAATGGATGATTCTAAGGGAGCCTTATTATTCCAGCCGTATAGATACAAACCGAATACATGTCCTTGGCGGCTCCATGGGCGGCGGCGGGACCCTTATGTTCCTTCAGAATTATCCTGATTTTTTCGCATATGGCCGCGCCGATGTTCCGCCCACAAATTTCCTGGAAATCGCCTGGCAATATACCGGATGGCTTACGCCTATTTGGGGCCTTGGCAACAATGATAATATTAAAGTAGGTTTTACTGGGTGGCGCAGCGAAAAGCTGAATGAAAAATACGCCGGCATGACGGTCCATAAATGGCTGAACCTGGAAACCTTTCTTGTAGATAATAAGGACGTGGAAATGCCGTTTTTGGGGATCTGTTCCGGCGGACAGGACAACAGCGTTAACTGGCCTCAGCAAGGGAAAAACTATTATACAAACTTGAATGCTACTAAAAGAGGCTTTCTGGGCAATATAAGCGGAGGCTATGGCCATAATTGCGAAGGTAATTCGAACGACCAACTTCTGACTATCCGTAAAAACCATTCCTTTATGGCATTTTCAAATGCGCATCAGAATGCCCCGCTTCCCTTGCCCGATGATCCATTAAGCATAAATTACCCGTTTAACGCTCATTTTCGCTGGAGCACGCCGGTGTATCGCGTTGGGGGATATCAAGACCAAATTGATTCGACCAACAGATATGAAATTGTGCTCGCCTCGCTGAGCGGCGATGATACCGCTGATGCGACCCCAAGGAAATTACAGAATTTCGTCACAATCCCGGGAGCGGAATATATCGTGAAAAACACCGCTGTCGGCAATACGAACACCATATACCAGATTGATACAATTACTGCCGACTCATTGGGTCTGGTGACCTTTCCAGGTTTTTCCATAAAGTCCGGGACCACCAGCAGCGGCGGCTGCCGTTTCGTCATGGTTCCTGTGGAGCCTGTCACTGCCACGGGGAAATTCGCCAACCAATTGGGAGGGCGGTGTATTGAAGTGAGTCCGAATCCGTTTAATCCGCATACCAGAATCACGGTCCAGGGGGCCGGTTTAGACGACAGATGCGATATCAGGATATACGGCATTACCGGTCATTTCGTGGACAAACTGGCCGTTCGCGCGTCCCAGCGCTCGGCAAGCGCTGTATGGGACGCGACCGCTTTCCCGTCCGGTATTTATATCGTTAAGGTTGCGACTAGCGGCAGTATACTGACAAAACAATTGATATTGTTAAAATAACTTCCAGCTGAATTACTAAAAAGGGCGCGCATGAAAATTATTATTGTTCTTCTTTTCAGTTTTTCCCAACTATTCGCCTTAAAATTCATGACCTTTAACATTTTAGATGGCGCAACAACCGCCTGGCAGCATGTTTTGAATATTATCAGGAATTCTGGCGCGGAAATCATTACTATTAATGAGGCGAACGACCCAAGCATCTTTTATAGGATCGCGGACAGCCTTGGATATTACCGCGTCCTCTCTGTCCATAATACATATAACGTTGGAATACTAAGCAAATATGACATTAAGGATAGCGCTATTTACACGTCCTCAACATTGTCCAAATCCCTCTTGGAGGCAAAAATCGAGGTTTCTCCCGATACCTTCATTTACGTATTTACCTCCCATTTTTATCCCTTTGGAACAGACAATGAAAGGCGCCTTGAAGAAATAAAAGAAATCCTGCCCATAATGGCGGCAAAATCAAAATTCCCCATTCTATTTGCCGGAGATCTTAATTCACAATCACAGCTTGATGGACTTTCCGGCGACTATGGCGCGGTAACAACGCTTATAGCGGACAGCGGCTTTTCAGATGTGTATCGTTCCGTATATCCTGACCACAATTCTCAGCCAGGTTTCACATACAATGCACAAGGCGCAGCTGATCGAAGAATCGATTACATATTTATAAATTCGGGATTCAACGCTGTTAGTGCGACCGTTCTGGATAGCGGGGACTATGCGCAATGGCCTTCCGACCATTTTGCGGTTTTTGCCGATCTGGATGTCGGTTCCATAATAGATACAACACCGCCGGAGATATCATCGATCCATATAGAAAATGATACGATTATTACCATTACATTTAGTGAACCCTTGGACTCTTTCTCCGCTTCAAATCCTTCCAATTATTGTATAACAAATGACATTGTAGTGAAAAATGCGTCTTTGGATCAAAACGGATGCGTTGTTACGCTTTTAACCTTATCGCATACGCTGGGAAACGAGTATATGTTAACGGCCAGGGAAATAAAAGATATCGCTGATATGCCGAACAGTACCGGCGATACCGGCGTTTCCGCGGCGTACCTCTATATGATAGTACAAAAAGGCGATACATGTTTTACTTTCGAGGACACCTATGTATCGGGCGCAGCGCCAACAACAAACTATGGCGCTGAACACATTCTGCATATTGATGGCGACCAAGGCATCCAGATAGCATTCTTAAAATTCGACCTTTCAGCCTTTAAACCCGACTCCTTGGATGTAGACAGCGTTCACTTGGTTGTAAAAGTCGCTAATGGGACCTACTCCAACAGCGCCTTTGGCGGAAACATAATGGCTGTCTACGATAATTCATGGTCAGAGAATACTGTGACGTTCGCCGCACAACCGAGTATTTCTCAGGACACCCTTGGCAGTTTCAGTCAGGTGAACAACAATCAAATCCATGAGATCAGGCTAAACAATACGATTCTTCTTGGCGAAACGCTTTCTGTCGCGCTTGCAACGGACAATAGTGATGCGGCTGAATATTTTTCAAAAGAAGGGGGCTATGCCGCTTATTTGGTTGTGTATGCCCATGAACGGATATCTACTCTGCTCGATGATGTTAATGGCGGCTTCGATAATAATATTACAGTAAGCCCAAATCCATTCAACAGCTGCATTGCCATGCAATACAGGCTAGACCAAGAAACAATGGTAAATCTTTCCATTTACAAAGTTTCAGGTCAAAAAATAAAAAGGTATAGTAACGAGAAGCAGTCTCCTGGATTAAAAAGACTTATCTGGGAGGCAAAAGATGATTTTGGCAATGATATGGCCGCGGGCGTTTATCTGTGCCATTTTCAGTTTGATAATGGCTTTCAAACCGTGAAGAGAATATTGTTGGTTAAGTAAGATAATTTTCCGGGAAGTTTCATGAAATCTTTTGCCTTGATCGTTCTATTTTTTTGTCTCTCAGCCAGTTTTGCGGCTGATACGCTCACCACTTCCGTGAACCAGCAGGCAAACGGCGGCCAGTGGAATTCTCTTGGTGTCTTCTACTTTGATGCGGGAGATGCCGGTTCACTGACCGTCAGAAACGACGCCACTAACGGTTATGTGATTGTGGACGCGGTTATGTTCCGCAAGGACACGGTACAGCAAATAGTTGACAACACCGACCCTTCCGGCGTATCCATTACCGGTACCTGGACTTCCTCCAGCAGTACCCCGGGTTTCATCGGGACCAATTATATCCACGACAACAATGCGGACAAGGGAGCCATGCGGGTCAGATTTGTCCCGTTCCTGCCCGACACCGGCCATTACGAGGTACTGTTGCGCTGGACCGATGGCGGCAACCGCGCTTCCATCGTGCCAGTGGACATTATTTATAACGCGCCTTCAGCCCGCTATCCGCTCACGGTCATCAACGGCAATGGAAGCGGATCATATATCTGCGGCCAAGCCGTGTCTATCATTGCCAATGTCCCTGATGCGGGCAAGGTGTTTTACCGGTGGATGGCGCATGACAGTTCGCTCTTCCGGGGATATGGAAAAGTCACGGCCAGCTTCCCCATGCCCGGGCATTCACTGACCGCGACAGCTATGTATGCGGATTCGGACGTGCCGGTTACAAGCCTTCTCATAGGCAACCTAAAGCTGGGTCACGCACAGACAATGGTAACGTATGGAACCAGCATTACCGCGGGCGGCATCTATCAACACCAGCTTGACAGCATTTGCGCCATCCAATATCCCGGACATTTAACAATTGTCAATAGTGGCGGGTCGGGCATGAACTCCCGCTGGGGCATAACCAATCTCGATAACTACGTTCTGGCCTGCCATCCTGACGCGGTTTTCATTGAATTCGCCATCAATGACGCGGCACATACGATTGTCATGTCCGTGGACTCCAGCAAGATAAACTTAAACACCATGATCGACAGAATACTCGCCGGCAACCCCGACTGCCAGATATTTCCCATGACCATGAATCCCGTTAATGCCCCGGGCTTTTCTCCCCGTGATTCACTTGAGGATTATTATGAGGGATATCGCGATGTGGCCGCCCAGCGGGGGCTTCTGCTGATTGACAACTATGCGGTATGGAAACCCATCTTTGACAATGACATGGATCTCTTTCTGAGTTACACCGCGGACGGGCTTCATCCCAACGCCCTCGGCATCTCAACAATCGTAACGCCAACCATTATGAAGGCGCTGGATCCTTCTGATACCTTGACCACTTCGACCAACTCATTATCCCAGTCAGAAAGCGTTGGTATTCCAGAAATCACCGTGAGGCCAAACCCTTTCAATCCCCGAGTAACTATCCGCCTGAGTAACGCGGGCAACGCCCCGTTCCGGCTGGTGGTTTACGACCTGACAGGCCATTGCCTGGCGACCCTGTCGGATGCGGTAATACGGGGCACAATTGTGTGGGATGCACGGGATCGGATAAGCGGCCTATATATCGTGCGTATTACAGTGGGGCATAAAGTTTTTTCACGAAAAATCATGCTGGTAAAATAGTCCATGAAACATGTGACCCCTGGCCAAATACGCATATTTTAAAGAATTACCCGCCGTTATCATAACATCTACCCTCTCGATTTTAGGTCTCTAAATTTATATTATGTCCAAGGCGATACGGTAAAACCAGAATAATCTATAACGAACTAACGTCCTTTTAAAGGGGGTCTTTATGAAGTATGTATGCTTTTTCCTCATGGTTTTACTAGTATTGTGCCATGTTTCGTATGCGAAAATCAGAAACCCCTGGATTCTTGTCGATCATTCGCTCAATACTTGGAGCAGCATAAAATCCACAACCACCCATGACCATTTTCCTTCTTTTCCGGAATACGATTCAACCAATCCGGACGCTTTTTTCAAGGCGTGGCACGATTCCATATGCGCCGGAGAACATCGTTGCGGCGGGTATGTCTACGATGACTGGGGCGGTGACTGCAACTATGCACGGAAAAACGAGATTTTTTTCCACAATGGAGATACGTATTTGGAGTTCCCCATTCAAAGCGACGGATACGCCATGTGTGTATCTGATCCTGTCAAGCTTTTTAACGTGTTTGGCTTTGGGTTCTGCGCTCCCACAAGCGCGAACGAAGTCAATTATTATCAGCTCCTTGGACACGAGGGAAGAAAATTGTCCCTTCCCGGCCACCATGTGTGCGATACGTACTATAACGGTGGGTGGCATTATTTTGATTGGGACGAAGGAGGGTGGGGCGCCAATTCCCTGGGAGTGACATATGGATTGGATTCCGCCACTATTTTCGGGGCCAATTGGGACCAGGTTCCTGTAAAATCAGACTACTTCTGGAGCTATGGAGGAGACCTTACTTTTATCAAAGGCGCGTTGCCCTATCCGCAGGCTTTGTTTTTCGGCTCAGATGTAAACACCGGCGGCGGAGCAGACATGAGCTTTTGCCTGCACATTGGGGAAAAAATAGAGCGTTTTTATAACCCCATTAATACAAACTATAGGATAAGACTTTCGGGCATAACGAGTTACAGCGTGCCGGTATGGGGAAATTCACGGATCACTTATGACCCTGTGCTGGGAAGCGGTTATGCTGATTATGAAGACGGTATCTATGATGAAGAAAACACTGTGTTGGAACCAGATGGCGTGCGCCTGACAGATGGTTATGTGATATGGGCAATACGTTCTCCATATCCAATGTTTGATTCAGATGTTTCCTTGGATACCACGGGTAACTTAACTGTTGAGCTCTCATTTGATCTTGGTAATACATGGGCTGCCTATACTGAACAAACCTATTCCCCAAGCTATCGGTATGCCGCATTGAACCAGACCGAGGGGCAATATGACTACCTGTTGAGAGTAGCGGGAAACGGAAAAATAACCGGCTTAAAGGTAGTCACCATAGGACAGCTTAATCCCGGCGGCCTGCCCTTATTGCGCGCTGGCGACAACAATGTCAGGTTTCTGCTCTATGACAACGACGAGACCCTGTCACTTCTGCCAGACTGGAGCACTGTCGATGGCTACAACAAATATGTTGTCAATGCCGCAGGATATACGTGGAGTAATGGCCGCGTCACAGGCGACTCTGGCTCATATATAACCCTTAAATTAGACGGTCCCAGAAACAGCGACGTTGTTTCCGTAAGCGGGTATTTTCCAGTAACACGCAACAAACGTTTCAGTGAGTTTGTTCCTTCTCCAACAAACACCTTTCATATAAAGACCGGGAACAGCAGTACAAACCTCGCCTTGAGAACAACGGCCCCTTCCCCTATGCACACAACACCGGAATTCATGGCCAGGACAGACAGGGGGGGCTTTGCGGGCTCTCAACAACCGGTAAGTTTTGAGCGCGACTCCATCAGCGATCCCGGAACCGACGGATATGTCCAGTTCTATAGCACTGGTCAAAACTCCAGTGTTAATGCGCCTCGTTTGTACATGCACTATCATGCGAATCACCTGCAAGAGGACTATCTAAACGATATTAAAATAACGCACATTTTTAAAACCATTAACGGTAATGGCAGGGACACGGTAATAAATAAATTTACAGCGGACGATATTTTTCAGGCAAACGGCCTGATTGACTATACCGTTACATGCGCCAACGCCTGGGTAAAGGACCCAAGTTTCTGTAATATCATGGAAGTTGAGGGCGGCGTGACGTTCGATCACCTTCATAACAATCCTGTTATTAACACCGCTGTCCGGGACAATGCCATGCTCGAAAATAATGTTCCAAACCCATTTGCATTGACAACCAATATACGGTTTTCAATACAATGCGACGTAAAACAAAATGTCCGGCTTGCGGTATACAATCCAAACGGCGTCATGGTTAAAATGCTCAAAAATGGCTTTCTGAATACCGGCAAATATGCCGTGGATTGGGATGGTTTCGATGCCAGGGGCATGAAGGCGCCAAATGGGATATATTTATGCAGGCTCTGGGCGGGCAACAAGGTTCAAACAAAGAAAATCACAATGTTGCGATAACCGATAATTCGATACATCTCAATAAAAGAAGGGGTTCCCTATGTGCAAACCATTAACGCCGCTGATGCTTATGCTGGGTGCAATCGTGAACATATTCGCCGCACCCATTGATTATTCAGGGTGTGAAGTAATTAAGCTGGAGCACACAAAAGACGCCTGGCTAAGCAGCTACCCTGGTGAACAAAACGGCAATTTCTATGCCTGGGAATATTACCGGTTTCATACGAACAGCCATTTATTGATTGATTTTGACGTGTCGTCACTGCCGGCTTTTTCCGAAATTGCCGGCGTACAGCTCGCGTTTAAAGAGGACGAACCATGGAAGGCTTTTTCAGAGGTTTCCTACAACTGCATCCGGTCGGACAATGACTGGAACCAGGCAACATTCGGCGACCGCGAATTCACCTCGCCCGCCCCTGCTGGCGATCCCAGCTACACATGGGCGCAGACCCCCGATGTTCCATGGAAAACCGGCCTTCCGAACATATATTTTGCCATACGCATAGGCGCAGGATCGCTGACCTTCGACGGACGGGAACTGGTGAGGAACAAAGATTCCGTCTATAATATTTTCATTGATCTGGATAAAACCATCCTGAAAGACCTCCTTGAAGGCAATTCTAATGGCTTGTGCCTGTGGGGCGGTTCTATGAACATATACATCTGGAGAATGTTTCAATTGCGGGTATACACCGGCGATTGCAGAACAGCCACAGAAACAAACTCCAGCGGGCCACAGGATATTGAAGTAAATATCCAGCCCAATCCATTCAGCTCGGGCACGACAATTTCCCTAACGGGCAATGGATCCGGCTCCCTGGCAAATGCGCGCCTGGCATTATTTGACGTTCGCGGGGCCCTTGTTTGCCAACTGCCCCTGTCCAGCAATATGAATCCAGGGCTCGGGAACTTTCATTGGGACGGCACGAACAGCCTTGGACAACGCGTCAAGGGCGGGGTCTATGTTTACAGATTAACGGCATTTGTTGACGGCAAAAAAGTGAATAAAACCGGGCGCCTGATTTTGAGCAGGTAACTATTTTCTTGTTTTTGACGCCGGGATGGCTTATTTTATTGACGAGAAGAGCGAATTCCGGTGCAACGAGAGGGATGCAAGGGTTATTTTCTAAACAAATACCATGGCTTTCCAACCACGCTACACTATCACCCCCAGGATGCTCGATAGCTTGATGCTGATAGCTGAAGGACGCGCTGTTATTGAAAACGCGCGCCTCCTGCCCTCCCGGGAAGCGCAACTCAGGCGAAACGCGCAGATTAGCAGCACTCACTCTTCAACCGCGATCGAAGGCAATAAACTTACCCTGGAACAGGTTCAAACCCTTGCCCAGGGTGGAAAAGTGGCGGCAACTGAGAAAGACAAGCAGGAGGTGCTCAATTACCTGAATGCTCTGGAAAAAATACAAGGATTGGCTGTAAAAGGAAAAATTTCAGCCGCAGACCTGCTGAAGATGCATGGCGCGGTTTCAAGGAAAGTATTGAATGACGACCGCCAGAGCGGGGCATTCAGAGATGTCCAGGTCTTTGTGGGCAAAGTCGTATTCAGCGGCACCAGTTTCAAGGAAGAGGTCGCCTACACGCCTCCTCCTGCAGCTGAAGTAAAAGGGCTGGTCGAGGAATTCATCGCCTGGTTGAACATTGAACAGACATGGGAAACAAACCCGGTCCTGCTGGCCGGAATTTCGCATTACGAGATCGCCAGGATACACCCCTTTGTTGACGGCAATGGACGTACCGCCCGCCTTTTCGCATCACTTGTACTGTATCTAAGCGGATTCGATCATCGCAGGCTTTTTACCCTTGACGAATTTTACGACCGGGACAGGAAGTCATATTATGCGGCATTGAAAGCCGTGCAGGAAGATAATGGCGACCTGACCCGCTGGCTCGAATATTTTACGCAAGGTGTTTCTGTTTCCGTGAATGAGGTGAGAAATGCCGTAGCGAAAACAGGCGGCCGGTCAAAGGGCGTCACGGACCGGCAAATCACCTTGTCCTCCCGGCAAACTGAAATGATTGAGTACCTTACTTCGCATGGAAAACTGACCAATCAAGATGTTCAGAAGATGTATAAAATATCAGCCCAAGCAGCCCACAAAGAACTATCTAAGCTTATTAAAATCAATGCAATAAAATCTAAGGGGCATGGCCGTTCAGTGCATTATCTTTTGAAATAATCCCTGGTTGATGATTAGACTGATGATTAGGTTGATGATTAATTCCTTTAACCGCATTCGTTGAAAATGAAAACTATCATTATTCTCCTTTTCAGTTTTTCCCAGATATTCGCCTTAAAATTCATGACCTTTAACATTTTAGATGGCGCGACAACCAGCTGGCAGCATGTTTTGAATATTATCAGGAATTCTGGCGCGGAAATCATTACAATTAATGAGGCGAATGACCCGGGTGTATTTTACAGAATAGCTGACAGCCTTGGATATTATCGCGTTCTTTCCGTACATAATACTTACAATGTTGGAATACTAAGCAAATACGTCATTAAGGATAGCGCTATTTACACGTCCTCAACATTATCCAAATCCCTTTTAGAAGCCAAAATCGAAGTTTCGCCCGATACATTCATTTATGTATTTACATCACATTTATATCCCTTTGGAACAGACAATGAAAGGCGCCTTGAAGAAATAAAAGAGATCCTGCCCATTATGGCGACAAAATCAAAGTTTCCCATTGTTTTTGCGGGAGACCTGAATTCACGGTCACAGCTTGACGGTCTTTCCGGAGATTATGGCGCCGTAACAACACTCATGGCGGATAGCGGCTTTTCAGACGTGTATCGTTCCGCATATCCTGATCACAGTGTCCAGCCAGGATTCACATACAATGCCCAAGGCGCAGCTGACCGGAGAATCGATTATATTTTTACGAATCCGGGATTCAGCGCTATCAGCGCGAATGTACTTGATAGCGGGGATTATGCGCAGTGGCCCTCTGACCATTTTGCGGTTTTTGCCGAACTGGATGTCGGTTCCATTGCAGATTCAACACCACCAGAGATATCATCGATAGGCATTGTAAATGATACCATCATTACTATTACGTTTAATGAACCCTTGGATTCTCTCTCTGCTTCAAATCCTTCCAACTATTCAATAACAAATGGCATTTTAGTGGAAAATGCGTCTTTGGGCCAAACCGGGACCATTGTTACGCTTTTAACCTCCCCCCATATGCTGGGAAGTGAATATGTGTTAACAGCTAAAAATATCCTGGATATTTCTGATACGCCGAACAGCACCGGCGATACCGGTGTCACTGCAGTTTACAGCTATGTATTATTGCAAAGAGGCGATACTTGTTTTGCGTTTGAGGACACATACATATCGGGCGCAGCGCCAACCGCAAACTATGGCGCTGAACCAATTCTGCTTATTGATGGCGACCAGGGGATCAAAACAGCCTTTTTAAAGTTCAACCTGTCGGCCATTAAACCCGATTCCTTGATTTTGGACAGTGTTCATTTGATTATAAAAGTTGCTACTGGCACTTATTCCAACAGTATCTTTGGCGGATATGCAATGGCAGTCTATGACAATTCATGGTCCGAGGACAATGTAACGTTCAATACGCAACCTGTTATTTCCCAAGATACCCTTGGTAATTTTAATCAGGTGAATAACAATCAAATTTATACAATAAAATTAAACAATACAATCCTTCTTAGCGAGACGCTTTCCATCGCACTCGTAACCAGCAACAGCGATGCGGCTGAATATCTTTCAAAAGAAGGGGGCTATGCCGCTTATTTGGTTGTATATACTCATGAACCAACATCTGCCATACAGAAAGATGTTAATAACTGCTTCGATATTACATTATGCCCAAATCCATTCAACAACCACATTGCCATGCAATACAGAATAGCCGGAGAAACCACCGTAAGTATTTCCATTTTTAATATTTTGGGTGATAAAATTATAGGTTATGTTAAAAAAAAGCAGTCGCCTGGATTGAAACGATTTAATTGGGAAGCAAAAGATGGTTCTGGCAATGACCTCGCCGCGGGAATTTACATATGCAATTTTCAGTTTGATAATGGCTTTCAAACCATTAAGAGAATATTGTTGGTTAAGTAAGATAATTTTACAGGAAGCTTCATAAAATCTCTTGTCTTGAAAGTAACCTTGTTAAAATGAGGCTATATTCATGAAAATCCAGGAAGGAAAAATCCGGGTAAACGGCCATGAAGTCTGGTATCGCCGGGTTGGCAGCACAGGGACGCCGCTATTGACCCTCCATGGCGGCCCTGGCGCTGGCCACGACTATCTGGAACCACTGGAAAAATTGGCCACAAACCGTCCTGTCATATTTTACGACCAGCTTGGTTGCGGCAAATCTGACAAACCCAATGACCGGTCTCTCTGGAAAATAGAGCGTTTTGTCGCCGAGATAGACGCCCTCCGCCAGGCTTTGGACTTGGAACACATCCATCTACTGGGCCATTCGTGGGGCGGCTGGCTGGCCATCGAATATATGTCCACACATCCAACCGGTATAAAAAGCCTGATCCTTGCCAGCACCTCGGCCAGCACTTCTCAGTTTGTATCTGAAGCAAAGCGCCTTATATCTGAGTTGCCCCTGGAGATCCACGAAACACTGCACCGTTTTGAGGCTGCCAGTGATTACACTAATCCAGATTATATAAAGGCTGTCAGGGAATTCTATAAACGCCACAACTGCCGTCTTGCAGAGAGACCTGAACCATTCCAACGCACCCTTGTTAACCTCAGCAAAACGCCTGTTTATGAAACAATGAATGGTCCCAATGAATTCACGGTGATTGGAAATCTGAAAAATTGGGACCATACCCACAGTCTTGGTGAAATATCCGTCCCAACGATGATTACGGTTGGCAGGTATGATGAAGTCACGCCTGCGTGCGCAGAAACATTGCATCAAGGCATCCCACATTCACAAATGGCCGTCTTTGAACAAAGCTCCCATGTCGCCCATCTTGAAGAGCCGGAAAAATATCTGCGCGTAGTTGGTGATTTCCTGGATGCGGTTGATGCTACATGTGACTAAGCACTAATTTTCTCATGCGACTTTTTCTTTCGCCTTTTAGTGGCAACCGGCCATCTTTTATATTTTAGTTAAGAAACGACCCTGATATGCCTGACCTGACATGAAATAAATTGTATCATTTATTATACATTCTTGCTCTTATTTGTATCATAATCGATATCAGATTCCTGAAATTTAAAAAACATTGCAATGGTATATATATTGCTTTATTTTATTTATATTATGAGACACTTTATTGTATTTGCTGGTTTAATATTATCTGTAAATATATTCGCTGCGCGCACGGTCATGGGCTTTGACCCCCCTGACCAAGCCTTTGTGTTCCGTGACAGCAGTTTAACCGCAGATACGCTTATCATAATAAACAGCGGCTCTTTTACTGCGGTAAATTCTACTATTGCCCTTAATTGTCTATTTGTTCTGAACTCTGGAACAATGGAGGTCAGGTCCTGCCATTTTTCTATCGACGGCCCGCTGGTAGCAGGAGGAAATAGTAGGGCCTTTATTTACGACAGTGTTATCATACGGGGCAATATCATCGGTTTTGAACAAGCGGTTATGGTCTTTGACAGCGCAACCCTTATTATGCCTACAACGTATGTCGGACAATATTCGATCAACGGGTCAAACCAGGCAAATATCACTATACAGAACTCCCTTCTCGATGTCGGGCTGGTAAAGCTGGGGGGCGGGCTCGTGGATTCTGCACGCATAACCCACAGAAACAACCGGTTCAACAAGCCGGGCGGGCTTTCCATGACATTCGGGATGTCCGGGAATAGCACTCTGATCGCAGAAGATTGCGAGTATGGGTTTGAACTGCCGATCTGGCACAGCTGTTCAATATCGATAAAAAACATCAATTCGGCCGTCATTTGGTTTTCGATACCGGAAAGCGCATCAGTTACAATAGTTTTTCCTGACCCTGACTATCCCACTGTACCTGGTGCCAGTGCAGTAGATTCCTTTTCATTCAACAGCGGAGTGAATGGGCTGGCGGATATCCCTTACAAGGTTGAGGTTCGGTCTGTGCCTTTGGTATTCTGGTGTCTGCTTCCCCAGTCCGGCTCATCTGCAACGATCAATAATTCTTTTATCCGTGCCTGCGGTATCCAGTATTTCGGGTCGGGGACCGATACGGTTCAGGGGTTGTACAATGACTCTCTCTATGCTGCAGCCACAATGCCAATCTCGGACCGAACACTTGTTATGAACAATTCCCTGGTTGATGCCTGGACCCTCTATCCCATGGATTCCGTGACCCTTGTCATCAAAGACTGTATATTCGGAGAAATGCTCGCCTTCCAAAAATGCCATGTGATTATAGAAAACAGCGAATGTGACGGTACCGGCGGGTATTTCGGTGGAGAGCAATCATCACGGATTGATGTGTATAATTCCACGATCCGGGATATTGAGGAAAACACCCCGATAGTCCATAAACAAACTTCTGTGCTCAGGCTGTTCAATTCCGAGGTCATAGGTCCCATTACCCTTTCACAGTCTTCCAGGATTCTCTTGGCCTCATCACGCTATGATACCGATCCGGCAGTGAATGACCAGGCTTATTTTCTGGCTGCATCAATTGATACTGTTGCCGTGGAGGGTAACACGGCCGCAGTCATCGGGTCAATAAAGGAATTCGCAGGACCGCAGAGTACCACGGCTTTCTCAGGGCTTATTTTCCAATATGACAGTGCCGGAGGCGGTACAGTGCTTATCGAAGACATCAGCAAGAACGGAGTGGTCGATGCTGATACACTCTATGTCTGGGACCGTTCCGGTGTGGAAGAAGGCGCGTATAATCTCCATGCGGGAATTAAGGTTGATGGTGATACGGTCATTTCACTGTCTAGGGCAGTGCTGCTTCCTCAACGGGTAAGTGTTGAAGCAATATTCGCCGGAGAGGCCGGTCCTGAATTATCCTGTTACCCGAATCCGTTTAATCCCTCAACTACAATACATATTCAGACAAAAGTCAAAGGTCTAAAGTCTAAAATCGTGGCAGATATATTTGATTTGCGAGGGCGTTGTGTGGAGACGGTCCACCGGACCGTCTCTGCCAACGACATGGGACATATGACAATTGTGTGGGATGCATCGAACCACCCTAGCAATGTCTATATCGTGCAGGCAGAGGTAGGCGGAAAAGTACTTACAAAGAGGATCGTGCTGATTAAATGATCTGATCGCGCACCTTGCCGCATATGGATCAATACAAGAATTTTATAATTAGTCCAGAATTTTGGTATGGCCTAACTGATCTTATAAAGGGTTCCATGTTTTCCTTACTTGGAGCAAAGGCAAATAAACTGACATACAGAATCCAAATCGGATATTTTTTCAATTAATACACTCACCCCAGGGTGAAGAGCGGTGGATCTCATTGAAGTTGGACATGGTTGAGCGCTTAATCTCTTAAATAATTACCTGCTGTATTCATAACAACTACCCTCGCTATTTTTCGTTTCCTGGTATATATTATATATTAAAAAGGGGAAACCATGATCCAGTATTTTGTGTTAGCAAGTATTCTGTTGACGGTTACTGTTTTCAGCGCTGTTCCAACAAATATGTCCGGCTTTTTCCGTTCGGGCCAGGTCTTTCTTACCTGGGACGAAGTAACCAGCGGACAAAAATACATCATATACAGAAGCACCTCGCCTATTACAACCGGTGACCTAACAACAGCGAATAAAAGATTTGAGGTGGGCCCAGGCTCGTTAAACAATAAAATGCTTAAATATCTATCTGATTCCCTATCGAATCTTACTGGCGGGTCAAATTTCCCACTTCTGATACCGCCCTGCACAATAAGCAAGAATATCATATTGCCCTTGGATCCTTCCCTGTCTGGCAATGCTTCTGCCGCCTCAGAAGGGACCGGCATGGTTGTTTTAACAACACATACAGCAGGCGTCTATTATTATGCAGTCACAGCAGTGGTGGGCGGCGTTGAAGACAAGACCATTGGTGCGGGCAATACTGCCGACCCCATTACTGAGGCAGTCCAGGACCCGGCGCCGGTACTTATGTATCAAACAGACATAAAATGCGGTCGGCTATATCTGCTGTATACCGATGTGGACTCGTTCAATCCCACCTATAGTGGCACCTATGCGTGGCCGTTCTGGGTTGCTGTCAAACAGGATTATAACACAACATCTGACAAAGTGGACCTTCTGTTGACCATTGAAGGCATGTCCGGCCCAATCCGTTACACGCAGAATTACGCACTGTGGAATTCCGATGGAATCGAAGTAAAGGCGTGCGAAACAGGCAGCTGGTGGTTCGGATACAGCCAGACCTTTCCATTTGATACGAGCAAACTGCAGCCTACTGCGTCTGATCCCATGGCAGACCAGGGACCCGTGGTCAACTTCGTGCAAGCGAGAATAATGAATTTCTTCAAATGGATGATCCAGGTAGAGCCATATTATGCCAATCGGATAGACACAAACCGCATCCACGTTGCCGGTGGTTCAATGGGCGGCGGCGGCACGCTTCTGTTCTGCCAATATTATCCTGATTTTTTCGCCTATGGAAACGGCGATGTTCCCCCGACAAATTATCTTGAGACCGATTGGCATTGGCTCAGGCAGGCGGAGGCGCGCTGGGGATCGCATACAAACGATAATATTACGATCCATTTTACAGGCTGGCGCAGCGAAAGGCTGGAACAGGCGTATGGCGGCATGATACTGCACCAGTTTCTGAATACGGAACAAATGGTCCTGTCCATGGAGGGCATGGACCTGCCATGGATCTCCTTTGGCAGCGGCGGACTCGACGGAAGCGTTGATTGGCCGCAACAGGGAAAAAACTATTTTACCAATCTGGATGCGACAAGGCGCGGCTGGAACGGAGGATGCGACGGTGACGGCGGTCACGGTACTGGCGGAAATATCCGGGCCCTTGCCCAGGCCGAAACCATACGGAAGAACAATTCATTCCCGGCTTTTTCCAGTGTTTCCGGAAATCCGGCGCTGCCATTGCCGGATTCTACTGCCGCGGTGGACTACCTTTTCAACAAACAGTTTATCTGGAGCACTCCCCATTATAAAGTGGGCAACTATCAAAATCAGGTTGACGAGACAAACCAGTATGAAATTGTCATAGCCTCAACAACCGGCGACAACACGGCAGATATAACGCCCCGAAGGCTGCAGAACTTTGTGATTCTTCCAGGACAAGATTATATCGTCTCAAATACTGCCGTGAACAGTCCAGGTACGGTTTTTCAGACAGACACTGTGACGGCCGACAGTTTCGGTCTGGTAACGTTCAGGGGTTTTCAGGTTAAATCCGGCGACCAGAACACGGGCGGCAGCCGTTTTATCATGGTCCCGTTGAACCCGGTATCGGGTACAACAGCCCAATTATTGAAAGGCGACGGAGTCTTTATTACGGCTGCACCCAATCCGTTTAACCCGCAAACTGTTATCACAGTTAAGATGAAGGTGAAGGAAAAAGGTGAAAAGGAAAACCCGGGAATAAAAATCTTTAATATCCATGGAAAAATAATGAAAACAGTATATGACCTTCACCTCTCACCTAACACCTTCACCTTTTCCTGGGACGCTTCCAACCTGCCAAGCGGGGTCTATATCATCAAAGCAAACATCGGGAACACGGTTTTATCGAAAAAAGTCATGCTGATGAAATAAAAAAAAGG
>MFYT01000009.1:119579-153767 GCA_001789205.1 Candidatus Raymondbacteria bacterium RIFOXYA2_FULL_49_16
GGTTATTAATATGCCTTTTCGTGTTGATCTTTCCTTTAATGAATGCAGCACAGCAGAACCCGAACACCCTTCTTTTTCCAGACAATATTCAGTATGAAGGTTCTTTCCGGCTTGATGGCGGCCTGCGGGTAGACGAACACGGCTACTTCAATTATGGCGGCTACGCCTTCGCGTATTATCCCGCTGGTGATTCCACTGGGCCGGATGACGGTTATCCGGGATCACTGTTCGGCACCGGGCATGCATCAGGGTCGTATATTGCCGAAATCAGTATTCCCGCACCGGTTATTTCACTGGCAGAAAACCTTGCCGATCTTCCCCTGGCCTCCCCTTTGCAGAACTTTGCCAATCCATATTTAGGCATTCCGGGCTGCCCGGCAAAAACCACGCAGGGCGGCCTTCTCTACCTTCCGGCCCAGGGGCAGCAGGCTTCGGGCAAACTGTACGGAAATCTGTGCAACGATTATGTGGGCACATTTCCCAATGATATTCACATGGCCTGGTTTGAGACCAATCTTTCAAATCCCGCGATAGCAGGATTATGGCGTCTTGGGGACTATTCCCGCTGGGACAATTCACGATATCTGTTTGAAATTCCCGCATCATGGGCAGATACAAATACGCCGGGAAAAATATTGGCCTGCGGACGGTGCAGGAACTGGGGCGGAGAAGGGCCGAATCTTTTTGCATGCGCTCCATGGGAAAAGGGCAATCCCCCACTGTATGGAGACACCATTCCGGGTGAGCCGCTCATGCATTTTATGGATGGGACAATAAAAAAACAGGACAAGGGATTTACTCCGTGCAACGACTGGCAGGCGGGTGCGTGGGCGACCCGGGGAAGCAGATCCGCCGTCATTTTCCTGTCGTCAGTCAGTTACAGCCTTGACCATATGTATATGAGCGGCCCGTATGGACCGGGCAGATATGCCTGCCTTCTTTTTTATGATCCCGCAGACCTTTCTGACGTGGTCAAAGGGAAGAAAAACCAATGGGAACCGCATTGGTATGCCAGGAAAACAATTGATTCTCACTTTTTCGGCGCAAAGAGGCCGGGGAGCAACAGCGATCAAAGCATGGAGGACTGTTATTACAGTATAGGCGGCATGGCCTATGACCGCGAGCGGGGCAAACTGTATGTTGCGCAGACGCTTGAATCCTCGACCCGGGACCCGCTTATACATGTGTTCCGGATAGACACGGCAACAACGTCCGCGGAAAAACATGCATCCCGGAATGTTCCAGACATGCAACTGGCCATATCCCCGAACCCGTTTAATCCCAAGACCGTTATCACGGTCAAGGTGACCCGCTTCGCCGAAGCGAGGCGAGAGGAAAAAGGTGAACGGTGCAAGGCAGAAATGATAATTTATACCATTGAAGGAAAAATGGTGCTAACAATATCGGACCTTCACCTTTTACCTTCTACCTCCACCTTTTCCGTCACCTGGGACGCTTCCAGCCAGCCAAGCGGCGTCTATATTATCAAGGCAACCATGGGAAGCAAGACGCTGTTGAAAAAGGCCGTGTTGATAAAATAAATACGATAAAAAAGAGGTCTCCATGAAAAAAAACATATTCATTGCGTTGGCCGTATTGACCGGATTTGCGACCGGGTATTCGCAGGCGCCTGACATTTCTTGGACAAAATTATTCAGCAAAGACACCCTTGGCGCCAAAACAGGCGACCAGGACGACATTCGTTCGCACTATGTTGTGGAAACGCACGACCGTGGCTTTGCGCTGACCGGGCATTGCTGCTGCCGCCATTGCAACGGCGATATGTTTGTGATACGCACTGATTCGGCCGGTACAATAATCTGGACGCTGAGAAGTGACGACAGCAGCAGGAATGAAGTCGCAAATTGCATCCAGGAAACCGGGGACCACGGATTCATAACAGCCGGATTCACCCAGGGTTCCAGCTTCAACATGTATTACGTGGTCCGTATTGATTCCATTGGAAACACGCTCTGGGCAAAAAAGTACGGCAGCAGCGGGTCCGGAGATTTTGCAAATGCCAATTCTATAAAACAGACGCCTGATGGCGGTTTTATTATAGCCGGCTATACGTTTCCGCGCGCCAGCAGCCACAGCCTTGTCTATATCATCCGCATAGACGCCAATGGCGATACGATGTGGTCAAGAACTTTTGGAGGGACCAAAAATGACTGGGCGCGGGACATCCTGGTAACCGCAGACAGCGGATATGTTGTCTGCGGCGCCACCGAGTCGTTTGGCGCAGGAGGCTCGGATGTTTACCTGCTTCGCCTGGACAAGAACGGTAATCTCGCCTGGAGCAAAACATTTGGCACAGAGGCGAATGATGGAGGATATTCCATATGCCAATCATTGGACGGGGGCTTTGTGGTGACCGGGTACACCAATGATTATCAGGACGTGTATCTGGTCAAAACCGATACAAACGGAAACGCGGTGTGGACAAAAACGATCGGTTCTCCCGGCACCTCAGAGCATGGCAGATCTGTGAAAGCATTGTCCGAAGGCGGATACATCATTGGCGGCCTGACCGGAGCGGACTCGACCTGCGGGTATCTGGTGCGCACTGACGAGCAGGGAAATGTGATGTGGACCAAAACCATTGCCGGGGATTCGCCAGACTATCCCCTGTATTGCGTCCAGGCAACTGCTGACGGAGGAATCATCGCAACCGGCCGCGATGATATAGGTGAATTTCATACGCAATTGATCAAACTGAACGGCAGGTAAAAAAGTCTATGTGCCATAATGCGTTAAAGCAATGTACAAATCTGATCTTTAGCTGCCTTCTTACGGTTATAACAATATCCTGGGTTTTTGCCAGTGCTGACGCGCCCATTGATGCCTTGGCTTGGCCGCAAACTACCAGGGAAGCACGCCCAGGCGCATATTGGTGGTGGATGGGCAGTGCTGTTGATACAACAAACCTGGCCAGGGAATTGCAGGAAGCGCGCAACGCCGGATTGGGAACGGTCCATATTGTCCCCATTTACGGCGCAAAAGGCTGCGAAGGTAAATATATCAGCTACCTGACCCCGCAATGGATGGAAATGCTGCGGTATGCCATTACCAAAGCCAAACAGTTTGATCTTAATGTAGATATGTCCACCGGTACCGGCTGGTGTTTTGGCGGGCCGCACGTTACTGAGAAAGAGGCCAATGCCTCGGTGGTTGCGGAAACGTTCTGGTTTACCCCCGATGCAGTGGCAGGCAAAAAACTGAACATGAAGTTCGACCGCCTTTCCACCCAGGCTCTCATGGCGTTCTCACCTGAAGGCGCAGCCATTGAGTTGACCGATAAAATTGGCCCGGACAGCACTGTCAACTGGAGCGGTGAAAAAGGCACGTGGCGCATGTATGCGGTTTCGCAGCGCCCGTCAGGGCAAATGGTAAAACGGGCTGCTCCTGGCGGCGAAGGGAACATGCTGAACCTGTTATACCCCGAGGCGGTCCGCCATTATATGCAGGGATTTGACCAAGCCTTCAGCACATACAAAGGCCCAATGCCGCGGGCTATGTATCATGATTCATATGAATACCATTCAAACTGGTCGCCGGATTTCTTCACTCAGTTTGAAAAACGCCGCGGATACCGGCTGCAGTCAGAACTGGAAGCGTTGTTCGGCAATCTGGAAAACGATCATACCGCGCGTGTCAAATCAGATTACCGCGAGACCATTTCAGACATCATGGCCGAAGAATCACTGCCCCTGTGGGCCGATTGGTCGCGCCAGCATGGATTCCTGACACGCAACCAGGCTCATGGATCCCCGGGTAACTTGCTCGACCTCTATGCTCTTGCCGATATCCCTGAAACCGAGATGCATCATATTGACCGCAATATTTTTGTTTCGAAGTTTGCCTCCTCTGCAGCGCATGTAATGGGAAAAAACCTGATCGCCTCTGAGACCGGGACCTGGCTGCAGGAGCACTTCACCGAAACACTCGCCGACCTGAAAGGCATAGCCGATGACTTCTTTTTAAGCGGAGTGAACCATATATTCTATCACGGCATGTGTTATTCGCCTAGCGAAGCAGCCTGGCCCGGATGGGTTTTCTATGCTTCAACGCAGATGAATTCGCGCAATTCCATCTGGCGCGATGCACCCGCGCTCAACACGTATGTTACGCGTTGCCAGTCAATTCTCCAATATGGCAAGCCCGATAATGATGTTCTGCTGTACTGGCCCATACACGATCGATGGCACAACCCCAAAGGCTTAATACAGCACTTTTCCATTCACGCGCAGGAGTGGTTCGAACAACAACCCATAGGCAAAACCACCCGGCAATTGTGGAACCGTGGTTTTGCCTTTGATTTTGTGTCTGATCGTCAGCTTGTTATGGCAAACACAGTTGATGGCAGCATTGCAATGGCTGGTGGCAGGTATCGTGTTATTGTTATACCTTCCTGCGAGCACATGCCGGTAAAAACCTTGGAAAAACTGCTGGTACTGGCACAATCGGGAGCAACCATTGTGTTTGAAGACCATCTGCCAGCAGATGTGCCGGGCGTGGGTGATCTGGAAAAACGACGCACGGAATTCAACCAGCTTCTGGGTTCTTTTAAAAAAACCATAAAAAAAGAAAAATTCGGAAATGGCCGCGTATATATCGGCAGCAACGTGGAGACAATGGTAAATAGTGCTGGAGTAATGCGGGAATCAATGGTCGACAATGCTGGCCTATTGTACGCGAGACGCTCTTTCAATGGCGGGTATCATTATTTTATCACCAACCATGGCGAGCAATTGTTCAGTGGCTGGATCACGCTTGGTATTCAGGCAAAGACCGTTATCATAATGGATCCCATGACATCAAACACCGGTATTGGCGCCATTAGGCAAAAAAAGAATGGCGGCGTTCAGGTATATTTAAAACTGTTGCCTAACGAATCAGTAATCCTGCGGGCACTTACCGGAGGAAAAGCAGCGGATGGCGCTCCCTGGAACTACGTACAGCAAACTGGACCGGCCATTGAGATCAAAGGAACATGGCGGGTGAAATTCATTCAGGGTGGGCCTGTATTGCCCATGGGGTTTGAAACAGATAAACTTGCTTCGTGGACCGGGCTGGGCAATGAAGAAACGCGTTGTTTTGCCGGCACTGCGCAATATGCCATTACCTTTGAGGCCCCGGCGTTGCAGTCCAAGCGTTGGATTCTGAATCTGGGAAAAGTTTGTCAAAGCGCGCGCATACGCATTAACAATCGTGATCTTGGCACCTGTTTCATGTTTCCCTGCGCTATTCCCGTGGACCAATTAAAACCAAAGGACAATGTGCTTGAAGTTGAAATCACAAACGTCCCGGCCAACCGCATACGCGATCTTGACCGCCGCGGCGTTATATGGAAAAATTTCCATAATATTAATTTTGTGAACATTAATTATAAACCATTCGACGCCGCTGACTGGCCGTTGACCGATGCCGGCCTGCTCGGTCCCGTATCTCTGACCCCGGTATCCGCAATACCATTTAAGAAATTGACACGCCAAAAACAATAACCAGCCCTTGCGAACGCTGACTCCCCGGCCGTAATCACTATTTGTTTTCCGATTGTTTTCGATACGCGGCAGGGCCTATGTCCTTGAATTGCTTAAACACGCGGGAAAAGTGGTTGCGGTCGAAAAAAGCGGTTTCCTCGGCTATGTCCTCAATTGTCTTTGTGCTATGCGATAATAACAAAGCCGCCTGATTGATCCGCGCCTTCATGCACCATTTCTGGGGTGATGTTCCTGTTTCCTGGTGAAAAAGCCTGATAAAGGAATTAGTATTCATACCAATGCTCTGCGCCAGCATTTTGTTCGAAGGCGGGTCCTTTAAATTTTGCACAATAGTTTCCATGATAAAAGTAATTCTTGGAGAATAGGCGCACGTGTCCAGGCTTTCCTTGGGAAGCCTGGAAAGGCAATCATAGCAGAGGTTTTTTATATGCAGAGTTTTCATAATGATATTTTCCAAATCAATCCGGGCAGGATCCATAAGACCTGAAATCAATCCGGAAATTGTTTTGGTAATAGGGAGAAAATAGACCCCTGGTTTGAATGGATTGATTGCTGAATCAAGTTTGAAATGAACATGAAACTGTGTGGCCCGTGCACGGCTTTCAGAATAACACGGCGTATTGGCGGGGATCACTGCAAGATACGTGGGATCCAGGGCCAATGGTTTTCCCTGGTACCGCACATACCATCCCTTCCGGTCCATCCAGTAGATCCGCCAAAAAGGATCGCAGAGTGTATAATGCCAGTCTGAAAGGGTCTGACTTCGGCACACCAGCACATCAATGGAAAAAGGCATGAGAGGGACTGTTACATTGTTTGGAAAGCCGGTCTTCATGGTATGTGAGAAATATATATAAAATAAGGGTCATCGTGAATAGCTAATTAAGATAAAATATGTTATAATTATCAATAGGAACGTTATAAACGAATCAATGGATCATGTAGCGGGAGAAATAATTATGCCGTTTGATGATGGATGGGCCGCAATCAATCTGGAGATGCCCAAGCGCGTGCCGCGCACCGAGTATTCAGCCGAAGGCCATTGGGACTTGATCAAAGCGGTGACCGGCATTGATGTGGGAGCTACCTCGCCTGAAAAAATGCAGCGCCAGGCAAGCGCCACCTTTATGCACGCCTGGAACTACGATTTTTTCTGGGACATATTAATTGGCAATAATGAATTCGGCGCGACCAGGACCAGCATGGGTCACGCAGAATATGCGGCTGGAGGCGTGGATCGCAACGATACGCTTTTTTGCCCGTTCACTGACCCTGAGCATGTGCTGTGTTTTGACCCAGGGGAAGCATACGGACATACGGACAAGGCCGCGCTTGTCCAACGGTTCGAAACGCATTATCGGACAAATTGCCAAAACCATGGTTTTGGGATCAATATGACGGGCATTTATACCACGTTAATCTCAGGGTTCATCGAAATTTTCGGATGGGAGATGCTGCTTTTAGCAGCCGGTACTGATCCAAAGCGTTTTGGAGATCTTGCCAACAGGTATGCAGCTTGGAACCAGCAATACTTTGACGCCTTGGCCCAGGCTGATGTGCCGGTGGTCATGGTGCACGATGATATTGTGTGGTCATCAGGCGCTGTTTTCAGTCCGGATTGGTACCGTGAGTACGTGTTCCCAAACTATAAACGGTATTTTGCCCCGCTTTTAGACAGCGGGAAAAAAGTCATATTCTGCTCTGACGGCAATTTTAATGAATTTATTGACGACATCGCGGCCACCGGAGTGCATGGTTTTGTGTTCGAACCCCTCACCAGCCTGGAATATATTGTGAGAAAATACGGCCAGACCCACGTCATCATCGGCAATGCCGACACGCGAATTCTCCTCTCTGGTACGCGGGCCGAAATCCGCGCCGAGGTAGAACGGTGCATGGCGCTTGGCCGCGGCTGCCCGGGATATTTTATGGCTGTTGGCAATCATATTCCGGCAAATACGCCAGTAGAGAGTGCGCTTTATTATAATCAGGTCTACGAGAAATTGAGCGTACGATAATGGAGGTGGCCATGCTTGTACGAACTTTGACCGCAGCAAGGCGTGTTGTCCTGTTTTTTATCCTGGCAATAATCAGTCAAAATGCGGCCCAATCCAGCCAGCCGCAGGTCCAGTTTGGCGACTTGCGCTATTGCGGGGCCTTTAAGCTCCCGGAGTATTGGGAGCCCGTGTGCGATGACCAATGCACATTCCACTATGCGCACGGCGCCGTGGCATTCAACCCGCACCAGGGCGGAAACAACGCAAACCCGCCATCATTGTTCGTTGCATGCTTTACAGGACAAGGGGCTTCCAACGTGGGTGAGGTCAGCATACCGGAACCGGTGATCTCCAACACCGGTAACATCAATGATCTTCCAACAGCAACAAGCCTCCAACGCTGCGCCAATGCAGAGGCAGGCGCGTCGGCCACCCTGAGTTTTGGGGAGGGAGGGATCAGCGGGATCCTGATCGCGGGCTCAAAAATGTACTTTACCTGCTACAACAGCTATCCGGCAGGCGGCTGTCAGTCCCTTAGCCACTTTGTGAAAAATTCATTGGATCTAAGCGCTGCCGATGCAACAGGTGCGTTTCTGGTCACTAACAATGCAGGCGGAACCTGTTTTATTAACGGCCCAATGACCTGGATACCGCAGGAGTGGCAGGCTGCGCTGGGAAACATGCCTGCCATTACCTATAATTGCTGCCACAGCATAATTGCCTCCACTTCATGGGGACCCGCCGCCTTTGCCTTTGATCCATCAGCGCTTGGCAACACCCCTGCCGCCAGTGTGGCGCTCCAGTACTACACCAGCAGCCACCCGGCATTGGGACAGTGGGACGGAGGGTCTGGCCCTCTGGTTTTTGAGACGGCATGGAACAACAGCTGGAACGATGCGCCAGTACCGGGATATCGCGGGCTGGTGATCCCGGACGGAACCAGGAGCGCCTTGTATTTTGGGGCGCAGGGAATCGGGGAATACTGCTATGGCGAGGGGACCAGTGATTCAAGTCTCCACGGACAGCCATACGGAGGCACTATATACTGCTATGACCCGGCCGCAGTGGTCAGCAAAGGCGATCACGCGTATCCGTACCGCTTCCAAATCATGGCATTTGACCTGAACGACTGGGCCTCTGTTGCGGCTGGCGCAAAAGAACCGTATGAAGTAACACCATACGCGGTCTGGCCGCTTGCGCCGCCGGTAATCCCATTTACAAACGGTATCACTGACGCCGGGGGAGGCGGAGCAGCGTACGACCCAGCCACTAGGCGGATATACTGGGAACAGGCGCGCGCATATGGCAGCGGCCTCCCGATAATCCACGTATGGGAAGTAACGTCGGCGACCGCGGTCGCACCCTGGCATGCGCTGGAAAATCAGACTGACATAATTACAGCGTATCCGAATCCGTGTAATCCCGGGGTAAAAATAACCGTACACTGGCAATGGACGGTGGATAGCAGAGATGCGATCATAGAAATATATAGTGTTCGTGGCGCATTGGTCCAAAAACTGCGCGCAGCTCGCAACACGGCCGACCAGCGGGCCGGAATTGCTTGGGACGCGTCCAGCCAGCCAAGCGGAATCTATGTAATCAAAGCGGTCATCGGTAATACACGCGGGTCAAAAACCATCGTATTGACAAAATAAGCCTACCGCCCGTCGCCTTTTGCATCCCTGCGTTTTTCCTTGTCCCAATACGTGTCCATCTCCGCGAGGCTCATGCGTTCGAGTTTTTTTCCATCGCGGGCAATACGCACTTCCATACCCTTAAACCGGCGGGAGAATTTTTTGTTAGTGAGCGCAAGCGCCTCTTCGGGGTCAATGTCCAGTTTGCGCGCAAGATTGACAACCGAGAAAAGAAGATCTCCCAATTCGTCCCTGATCCGGTACGCGCGTCCCGAACGCACCGCGGCCCTGAGCTCGCCCGTCTCCTCGCCTATTTTATCGAAGATGCCCCGCGTGTCCTTCCAGTCGAACCCTGCGCGGCCAACGCGCTTTTGTATCTTGAACGCCTTGAGCACTGCGGGCATGTGCGCGGGTATGCCGTCGAGAAGGGAAACGCGGCGCCTGTTGTGGGGCTCGTTGCGCTTGATGCGCTCCCAGTTTGAAATAACCTGCCCGCTGTCCTTTACAACCGCTGATCCAAAAACATGGGGATGCCTGCGTTCGAGCTTGTCGCTGATGCTCCTGAGAACATCGTCCATGGAGAAACGTCGCTTCTCCGCGGCCATTTGGGCGTGGAAGACAATCTGGAGCATAAGGTCGCCCAGCTCCTCGCACATAGCGGCCGGGTCGTTGTCGAGCGCTGCCTCGTAAAATTCATACGCCTCTTCGATAAGGCAGCGGAGTATGGTGCGATGGTTCTGCTCACGGTCCCAGGGACACCCCTTGGGACCGCGCAGGCGCGCCATGATCCGGACCAGCCGCTGGAATTCACCACTCTTTGTTTTCACGTTTCTTACTCCCCGAAATAGCTCAGATCGCCGCTCCCGTGCCGGATAATGACCGGCGTATCCTCTTCGAGGCTTATAATGGATGAAGGCGCGTATGAAACCTCGCCACCATCAATGACCATATCGATCTCATGGCCAATACGCTTGTTGATTTCGTGTGGATCGTTGAGCACCTCGTTTTCAGTGAGCCGTATTCCGCAGGAGAGCAGGGGCGAACCAACAGCCTCGTACAATGCCTGGGCAATGGGCGCTTTGGGCATGCGCACGCCAATTGTCTTACGCTTGGTCAGCGTCAGCTTGGGTAAAATAGTCTTGCCCTTTAAAATGAAGGTATAGGGGCCGGGCAGATGGTGCTTCATGATCCTGTAGGCTGTGGTGGAAATATGGGCATATTCGCTAAGTTTTGAAAAATCATAGCATATGCAGCTGAAAAGACGTGATTTATCAGCCCTTTTGACCATATAAAGCCTGTCAACCGCCTTCTTATTGAATATCTCTGCGCACAAGGCATAGGTTGTGTCGGACGGATACGCTATAACTCCACCATTTTTAATGAGTTGCGCAGCCTGTTGGACCAGCCGATTCTGGGGATTTTCAGGATGGATTGCACAGATAGACATGTGGCGTGGAATAAATAGTTAATGTTGATGAATAATCTCAAGTTTTTTCACGGAAAAGTCGATAATAGTGATTGAAGACATCCATTTTTGGATAAAAAAGGGGATTACCATGGCAGAAGGATTATCGATCGGCGGTCTGGCTTCGGGGCTGGACACAAATGCGATCATCGACGGCCTGGTCAACATTGAACGGAGCCGTATAACCCGGGTTGAAACGCAAAAAGACAACTACAACCTCACGCTCTCATCGTGGGGCGACCTTTCCTCAAAGCTCAGCGAACTTTCCCGCAAGGCCGACACGGTCAACAACGCGGAGTCTTTTGACAAATATTCCCTCACCTCGTCCAACGAGGACATTGTAACGCTCGAAGGCCTTGAAGGCGGCTCGCCCGGCACCTTTAGCATTGGCGTGTACCAGCTTGCCCAAAGCGAAAAGATCATGTCCAACACCTACGCGAAACAGAACATCGCATTGGGTCTCTCGGGCCAGTTTACCGTAAACCGGACAAAAGACGCGGTTGCAGAAGACCCGGCTGGCACTGATGTGACCATTACGATTGAAGCGGGCGACACCCTGCGCGACCTGCGGGACAAGATCAATTCAGCGGCTGACATCGGCATTTCAGCCTCTATTGTAAAGCTGAGCGAAACTGAATACAGTTTGATCATTACCAGCAAGGACACGGGTTCGGGCGGCACCGCCTATACCGAGACTACTGGCACTGTGCTTCGCGACCTGGGCATTCTCAACACTGCGGGCGAAAAGGGCAACGTGAGCCACAAGGCCGAATCCGCGGCAAACACCAGCGGCGGCGATATTACCGCGGCAACGCTCTTTTCGGACATAGATGCCGCAAGCGCGTCAGTGAACGACACCATCACCATACGGGGCATGGACCATAATGGCAACGAGATTGCAACCCGAAACTTTGTCATCGACGATCCAGCCAGTCTCACGGTAAACGACCTGCTCAAGGAAATTGAAAAGACCTTTAACGGCACTGTCACGGCCACGGTCGAAAACGGCAAAATCATGGTCACGGACAAGACCACGGGAAAAAGCGCGCTCCAGGTTGAAATAACGGCAAACAACGAGGGCGGCGGCTCGCTTAATTTTGGCGGCCTTATGGCCGTGAATACCGCTGGCAAAAATGGCATTCTCCAGGTTGGCCAGGACGCCTTTTTCAGCGTTGACGGCCTCTATCTGCAGTCGTACGCGAACAAGGCCGAAGACACCATCGAAGGCGTGGCCGTGAACCTGAAAAAGGTGGACCTTGCCGAAAAGGTCACAGTCACACTCGACCGAGACCTCGACGCAGTGACCGCCAATGTGCAGAGCTTCCTTGATACGGTCAACGGGGTCATGAAATATATCACTGAAAAATCAAAAGTCAAGGTGACCCAGGGTGACAAAGAAGATCCCAACGCCAGCAGCACGGACAAAAAGGACAAAACCGAAAAAGGCCCCTTGTCCAACGATTCCACGGTCTCGCGCCTTAAAAACGACCTCTACAACACCATGAGCAAACAGCTTGAGGAGCTGGTGGGCGCCAATTACAAGTCGCTTGCGTCAGTGGGTATCACCACTGACCGGTACACTGGCGAATTCACGATTGACGAGGAAAAATTCAAAAAGGCCCTTGCCAACAATTATGACAATGTGAAAAAGCTCTTTGTTACGCGCGGCACTGCTGAAGACTCCAGCTTTATCCTGGGCCGCTCAACGGAAAACACCTCAGCGGGCAGATACCGCATTGATGTGGACGCGCGTACGGTCTCCAAACTCGACGCCAAGGACAACGTGATTGGGACCTGGAACGCGGAATTGGTGGGCAGCGTGCTTACGGTAAAAGAGGACGGCCCGGCAAAGGACCTTTCGGTCACTGTACCGTCGTCCGGCAGCACTATCCTCACGTTCAGCAAGGGCGTTACCCGCGAGATGTACGACTATGTCAAAGGCATCACTGACGCGTACGACGGCGTGGTCTCTGTGCGCCAGAAAAATATCCAGGACCGCATCGACGAACTGGACGAGCGCATTTATGATATGAATACCAAGCTCGAGGAATACCGGCAGCGCCTTATGAAGGAATATTCGGACCTTGAACAGAGCATGTCGAGAATACAGAGCCAGAGCAGCCAGATGATGGCCGCCCTGGGCGGATAAGGGACGGACGCCTAACCACGGAGAAACGCAATGGTCAAAAACAGCATGTACAATTCCTACAAGACCGCGAACGTCAACACCACGGACCAGGGAAAGCTGATCGTCATCTGCTACGATGTCGCGATCAAGGCGTGCACCCAGGCCAAGGAACTCCTGGCCGAGAAAAAAATCGTTGAAAAATCAAAGAAAATCTACAAGGCGCAAGATGCAATAACCGAACTCATGGTCTCGCTCAACATGGAAAAGGGCGGTGCCTTTGCAAAAAGGCTCTTTGCGCTCTACGACTATTTCAACTGGCGCCTTTCCGAGGCGAACATCAAGCTGAACACCGCCATGATCGAGGAGGTGATGCGCCACCTGAAAAGCCTGCGCGATGCGTGGGTAGTGGCCGCTGAAAAGGTGCGCAAGGACACGCACGCGCCCATGGTGGCCCCAGCTTTGGCCACCGCGGCCGCGTCGTCCGATACCGGAAAGGCCTTTTCACTCAGGCTGGTGGGGTAAGCATCCATGGAAAAAGAGTTGCGCACGCTGCTGGCCAGGCTGACAAGCGCATACGAGACCATGAAAAAGATCTCGGACTGGCGAGCGCTCCGTTCACTCAAGGACATTGACGCGATCAACGCCATAGTCGCGCGCCGGGGTGAAGTGCTCGCTGAGATCCAGCTCCTTGCCGCCCAATTGCCCCAGGACAAGGAAACGCTTCCAGCCAGCCTTGTTTCGCAGTACGAAAAACTGAGGCTTCTGGTCGAGGAAATAGCCGCGGAAGACCGCAACTTCATGGACCAGGTACGCAAGCGCATGAGGGAAATCCAGGAAGAATTGACCGCCCAATATTTTATGAAAAAACACGTTCTTTCGAGCTACCGCAAGCAGCAGTACGCTTTTTCAGCGTAAAAAATTTCAGAATTCCAGAATAAGCGTCCCCCGGAATGGCCCTTCAAAGAATACCTTTACCCTTTGGCCCTCTGCCCCTCTGACCCTTTCCCCCTCACCCGTAACAAACTTCCGGCAGGCACCTTGCGCTCAAACCGCATAATGACAATATCATTGGGATTGGGCCTCTCCCGGGGTTTTCCATCAACATCGGTGATTGAAAGGACGTGCGCCTCTTCGCAAAAGACCCCCTGTTCGGGCGACGCGAGGGTGAGTGCGTTCGAAGCGCTGAATTGATTCTTTACATCGACCACGGCCCTGTTTCCCGGCAATGCCTCGCGCACAATGCCCGCCAGAGCCCATTCCTGCTTGGCACGGGCATTCTTATAATTCTGCCTGAAATGGGTGTATTCCAGTTCCTGGTAAAAACCAGTGGTATAGCCCCGGTTACTAACCGAATTGAGCGCTTCCAGCCATTCGGGCCTCACTCGCCATTGTCCGCCCGCCTCGCGTAGGCTATCGATCGCTTCACGGTATACTTTTGTGACGATTGATATATAATGCGCGCTTTTGTTCCTTCCTTCGATCTTGAGCGCCCTGACCCCGGCGGCAATGAGCCGGTCGAGCAGCGGCAAGGAACAGAGGTCGCGCGAATTAAACAGGTATGTCTTGCCGTCATGTTCTTCAACAGCCATGTCCCCGTCCTTGTTTGCTACGGAAAAAGGCGTACGGCACACATGGGAGCATAGACCCCGGTTACTCGACCGGTACGTAAGGTAATCGCTGAGCAGGCACCTTCCGGAATAGGCCATGCACATGGCGCCATGCGCAAAGACTTCGCACTCAATACCCGAGGTGTCGCACACCTCGCCTATCTCGTGAATTGACAGTTCCCTCGCAAGAATAACGCGCAGGGCGCCCTGCTCTTTCCAAAACCGGGCCGCGGCCCAATTGGACACATTGGCCTGGGTGGAGACATGAAAGGGGACCGTGCGCGCCTTGAGCGGCGCAACAAGCGCCGGGTCTGAAATAATGACCGCGCTCACGGGAAAGTCCGCCAGGGCGTCTATGAACCGCGCGCTCTCTTCGATATCGCTGTTAGTCAACACACTGTTGAGTGTCACATAAGCCTTTTTTCCCGCGCCAACGGTCCGGTCAATGGCCCGGCCAATCTCCTCAAGGCCAAAGTCCTCGTTGCCCGCGCGCAAGCTCCACCGTGCGGGCCCGAAATAGAGCGCGTCAGCGCCATACCGCAGGCCAGCCTCAAGAGTTTCCATGCTGCCCGCAGGGACTACCAGCTCAACAGGGACACTTTGTTCCATGAGTGAAACATACCTTTTTACGCGAATCACGTACCATGCCCAGCCGTAGCTTTTTTATATTATAGAGGTCTCATGGCAAAAGCAGCAATAACCGCAAAGACGAACAAAGGGTTTGCACGCGCGCCCGTACCCGCGCTCAAGGCGCGCAATATCCGCATAGGCTCGCAAGGCCAGCTCAAACGGTCGTGGCCTGTTGCGCCAGGCGCTTTTTTTCGCATATACCAGGACGAACCCCTAACCCTCGAGTGCTCGTTCACAAAAAAAATGCGCGCGCCCCGCGTAACACTCCGCACTGACCTGCTTGCCGCAAAAGGAAAATGGGGTGATATTCCTTTTTCAGAAACAGGACCGGGCGCCTGTTCCCTGTCCGCGCTGCCGCGAAAAAACGGCATCTTCAGGTTCAAGCTCAAGTATTCGCCTGACAATGGCGCAACCTGGTTTTTAGACCGCACACCCTTCACCAAAGTCATTGTGGATCCGGTTGCGGCGCGCGACATCAGGCAGTACACCCTGGTTCCCACGGCATCGGGCCGCATTGGAGAATGGAAGGCCCAACTCTCCCGCATCCGCGACATGGGCTTCAACGTGGTGCACCTGCTTCCCGTGACCAGGATGGATGTTTCCGAAAGTCCCTATGCGGCCGCGGATCTCTTTTCCATTGACCCTTCGTATCTCAATCCAAATGACAAACGGAGCGGTCTTGACCAGTTCGAGGACTTCGTGGTTGATGCGGAAAAAAAGGGCATTGGCCTTTGCCTCGACCTGGTGCTCAACCATATCGGCCTCTCGAGTGTCATGGCCCAGCGAACGCCCGAATGGATTGTGCCTGATAAAAACGAGGCCAATGGCCTTTTACGCGCGGGGTGCTGGCACATGAACAGCTGGATAAAGTGGCACGACCTGGTGCGCATCAACTACGACCATCCCGAGCCCGCGGTAAAAAAAGACCTTTGGGCGTACATGTCCGCCTATGCGCGCTTCTGGACGACCTACGCGTCCTATTCGCATGGCATGGTGCGGCTCGATAACCTCCATGCCAGCCACCAGGAGTTTATTGCTGCGCTGCTCGAGGGGCTCCATGGTTCTTTTCCCGGGCTTGTAGTGCAGGCTGAGTACTTCTCAGACTCAAACACGCTGATAAAAACAGCCTCTGAATCAGCCATAGCCCTGTTTCTGGCCAATCCGTGGGAACACCCCTTTGCCAAGGACCTGAGAAAATACTTCGCCTACCTCCATGACATCAGCTCCCAAATCAGGTTTCTCACGCCCATTGCAACGCACGACACCGGATCAATCGCGCAGCTGTATGGAAAGCCCGAGGCGATAGTACCGCGCTATTTTGCCACAGCGCTCATGTCAACGGGCCAGACCGGCCTGGTGCAAGGCAACGAGCACGGGCTTCCGCGTAAAATCGAATTCATCGGCAGATACAACAAGCCCGCGATCGAACAGCCCGGCCGCTTCAGCCCTGTTATCGGAAAAATCAATACCCTGCACGCGTCGTACGCGCTCTTTCACCAGACCGGAAATCTTGAGTTTGTTGACAATTGCCACGGCGCAATCATTGCCGCGTTACGCAGGGACTTGCGGCCAGGGAAAGACTGTTTTCTGCTCTGCGCAAACCTCGATACAGCCAACGCCTATTCACTTGCCATTGAGACCGCGTCCTGGAAACGGGCTGGTAAGGGACCTGTGCTGCACGAGATGATGGACGGAGGCAGGTTCGAAGCCTTTGGCCATGAATTCAGGATTGACCTTCAGCCCTGCGGGGTCAAGGCCTTTTGGTTCGAGTACGTGTAGAGCCATGGGGATGTAAGGGCGTCATTCATCTAATAAAGGCACCTGTTGTAGAACAACGCCCTGACAACCAGTCTCCAGCCTCGCTCCTCAGGCCTCGTTCCTCAGGCCTCGTTCCTCTCTCCCTTCTTTTCCCCCCTCACTGTAATAAGCTATTTTTTCACCCATGTTCTTCAACCGGAACCCTATTGCCTGGGGCATACGATACTTCTGGCTCAACTGGCTCGGCGCAAGCGGAAGGCTGCGCATGCTCTCTGTGCTGTCAAACGCATCCGCCCTGCGCAGGGAGACCGCGTTCAACGACCATATCAAAGGCTTCAGGTCTGTCCTGCTCATTTTACCGCAAAAGCCCCACGAACTGGTTCTTGCCCAGAAGAGCATCATCGCCCTCAAGGAACACCAGCCGGACATGCGCATCGACGTGGTGGCCGAAACACGCAGCAAAGACCTTATTACCAGCAATCCCTATATCGACGGCGGCTTCTTCTATACGGCCGGGACCTTTCTCTACAACCATCCCCTGTTCAAAGAACTCACCGGGTCCATCCAGGCAAAAGCATACGACGCCTGCATTGTGCTCAACCGCGACGAGCATCCCCTCAACTATTATCTTGCGGCAGCGTCTAAAGCCCCTTTGCGCATGGGATTCAACAACCCCAGAGCTTTTCCATTTATCAACCTTGCGGTGCAACCCAAAGCGTGCCTGATATACGAAGGAGACTTGTACGAGTCCCTGCTCCGTACCATTGGCGTACGGTTTCCCCGTTCGCGCGTGCGGTGGAACATACCCAAGAGCACGGAAAAAGACATGGAGGGTATTCTGGTTGAAATGGGATACCGGACAGGTGGCCTGCTCATCGGTATCGACCTTTCTCCCTCTGTAACCCAAAAGTCTATGCCCGACTCCCTTGCCGAGGACCTTGTCCGGAGCCTCTCGTCCATTGCGGGCGCGGAAGTGGTCGTCATGAGGACAAAAATAAAAAAAGACGCACCCGGCGCCTCTTTTGCGGGAAAACGGATCGTGCTGCTCGAAGAGGAACGGATTGCCCATGCCGCGGCGCTCATCTATTCGTGTTCCCTGGTGGTGTCGCTCAACACAATGACCTACCAGCTCGCGGTGCTGCTCAACCGGCCGGTTATAGGCCTGTTTGAAAACGGTGAAAAGGAACAGTGGGCCTGCTTGCAGAAGGGCCGCTTCGAGTACATTGCGGGGAATAAACTGAAAGACACCACCGGCGCCGAGGTCCTGGAACGGGCAAAGGCGCTTATAACCCCCGGTTAGGAGAGTTTATACTTAGAAATAAAAATGCGATCTTAATAGGTACGCTGTTAGGCATTGCAAGCGTAATTTCAAGCGCTCCGGCATCAGGTTTTGAAGGAAAATTGCATGCAGCGGCCATGACGACTATTACCAAAGACCATGGATTTAATTTGAATGCCATACCTGATAATGCTGAATCGCCATCTCCTGCCTTGGGAAAAACTTTTGCTGCGATGGGAACCGTTTCTGACTCCTGCTACTTTTACGATAGTGGAGATTATCATATTTCTGACGGTGGGTTTAGCGCTCGGTATTTTAATGAAAATGGATGTGCGCCTGCAGGCGCCGTTGTTACCAAGGTTGAATATCGCCTGAGAGTAGCCCCTTCTGGCGCTGCTTCTGACTTTTATTGCGGGGATTATAAAATCTACCTGTCTTCGTCCAGTTCAACAAGCGTTTTGGCGGATCACCTCGTATATGACCGCCAGGGTGCGCGTACTGATAGCGGGTCCGACGACGACGCAGAGGATGATTCTGATATTTACCTGAATTGGAGATCGACTGATTATTTTAACGGTGAAAGCGCTAATCAATATTGGGGTTTTCGGGTCGAGGACGTATTTACTGGCGACACTGGTATGATTGACTACTTCAGCTTCCGGATATATTATACCATTCAATCCTTAAATGTTATTCCTGAAGTATCTTACATCCAGGTCAACAATACAGCTGTCGGCCCTGGCGGATCGATCACTGTTATGTTAAATAACCTTCAGGAATCTTTTGAAGTCAGGCTTCGATGCTCCAACACCGGCACCGAAATGAGCCCGGCTTCCTTTAATAACATTACTATGTCATTCCCCCAACTAAGCAATAGCCAGGATCACTCGCATATATCCATATCCTCAGGTTCAAGCGGCGATTTAACCATTAATAGTTTCTACGGCTGTTGTGAAATCAACGAAGGATGGCCTATTGGAGGAGGAGACCAATACGCTGACTATTGCATGATTGAAGCCGCGGATAACTCCGGTTGGGCCTCAGGCGAGAGCAATACCCTCATTGCTGATATTACTCCCAAACAGTGGGGGTCTTTTAAGATAAATTTCAGGATGGCTCTTGCCGATTCAAGTTGGGCTCGTTGTGTCTATGACCCTGTTCAAGGCTATCCGGCTAGTTCAAATTCTGACTGCCTGAATTATGAATGTTACTCCATTATAATAAACGTTATTGAAAACCCCAACCCCCCTATGCCGGCAAAAGTTGAAATTAGGGAGGTGACTGTAAATTATTTCATGCCCTATAGTGTATGGCTGGGCCAATTGCCAGCATATATTAATATGGGGGATAATCTTGAGATAAAGGGACGCGTTCTTGACCAATTCGGGAACCCTTTTCCAAATACTATGTTCGGCGTGCATGATGCTTTTCAACAAGTTTGTGCCGCCAAGACCACTGATGCTTCTGGTAATTTCATCTACAATACCAGCGTCCCCTCCGGCGATATACACTGCTCTAGAAATATGTTATTCTTCGTTGCATATGGCCATGATTGCACATACCTGAATTTTGCGATAAATATCCCGAGTTCGATGAATCTTATGACCAACGCCTATGCGCAATCGACCATTCCAAGGCTGAACGCCAATCTAGGGTTTCAAGTATCGGATATGACGTTTTTTGATCCCAGCGGGAACCCTATCTGGGTTAGCAACGATTATGTAACTTCACTATTTCACATACAATCTGCGAGTGATGTTAATGAGGATAATTACTTTTATATATTGCAGCAATACCAACGCAGTCAAACCGACCCTTTCTACGGCAAACCCGAAATACTGGATAGAGCAAAGGAAATAGATTACCAGCTTCATAAAACCTTTTTCGATGACGTTATTGATAATACTATATCTCAAATAGGACCTGGCGGGTTTATAACTTATATTGGCGCAGGTGGTTTTTGCGCTTCGACCTTATTCGGCAATCCAACGGGACCTGCTGGTTGTGTCATTGTCATGGAAATGGCTGCTCAGGATGTCTTGAAAGGACTCGGTATAACCTTGCTGAAAGACGCTGGGGCGTCACAACAAACCATTGATATGTTTAGCAATAGCATGACTCTGACCTTTGCGTTGGCTGGAAATCCAATAACCATTCCAGGTACAATCACTGATGTTGTGTACTTCGATTACCAAAACTCAAAAAATTTGGACGTACTAGACGCTGGGTATGCTGGTTACCGCAACAACACCCGGCCTTTTGACGTGATTTCATACACCAGCGATGGAAATAACTATTCATTTGATTTTACTTATAACAACGAACGTTATTCAGCAAAAGCCAGGACCAGCGGAACAACACAAAATTTCAACACTGGAAATAAATTACCTGAAACTGTATCTGTCGGACCCGCCTTTCCCAATCCCTTTAATCCAGACGTAATAATACCGTATTCACTGCCTCAGAAATCCCTTGTTACCATCAAGGTATGCAGCGCTACTGGCCAAGTGGTTTCGGAACTGGTGAATGGCGAAAAAAACACCGGGTATCATTCTATTGCCTGGGATGGTAAAATGATTGGTAGACAAGAACTACCTTCCGGTCTTTATATCCTTCAGTTGAAGGCGTGTAATAAAGTGAAGATGATGAAATTGATTTATCAAAAATAAGACCGGTAAAGATCATATCGCTAAAATTAAAACAAATCGGTTGGAGGGGGCTGTTTTTAAAAACCGCACTTCAGAAAAGTTATGCCTTTTCTGCATATGGCTTCTGAAAAGTCTTGACACAAAACATCTTTTTCAGGGCTTCCTCTTGGAAAAAGACGCTATGGTCCCCGGTTCGGAATAAACGCGTTCTCGTAGTGGTTCACGGCCACTGCGTTACCAGGCCCCATGTTCACGGCCACCACGTCAAACCTGCACGCAGCATTAGTTATCGCCTTTTTAGCGCAATAGATTTCAGCCATGCGGTAGAGTTGGTGCTGTTTTTTTCCATTGACCCATCCGGCAGGGTCTCCGGCTGAGATGCCATAGGCGCTTTTCACTTCAACAAACACCACGGTTCCCTCGGGATCGCGGGCGATAATGTCGATTTCGCCCTGCCGAAGCCTGAAGTTCCGTTCGCTGATGATATATCCTTTGGTCGCAAGAAAGGTTGCGGCCTTTTCTTCGCCTTCTGCTCCGGCTGTTCGTGTGTTTTTCATGTTCCCTGCGCTTTCGGTGCCTGGCACCATTTTGGTACCAGGGATGTTTTTGGTGCCAGGTACCTCTTTCAAGCAGCCTTTAGTAATTTTAAGGCTCGTATCTTTTTCCTTTCAGTCTGCGTCAGAATAGCAAATGTTTCCATGGTCACCGGATTACCTAATGCAAACGCGACACGTGAAAGGTCTTGGGCATTATGAATCCCGAGATGCCTGTATAGTTCTTCTTTTGCAAGCCATTTATATTCCATTGATTGCCCGGACAAATATCTATAGCTCGTTATGGTTTCGTCTCTCTCCTCGTCTATCCTGTTGATAAACCCCCCGGCCACTGGATTATTATGTATATATCGTACCACGTTTTGAAAATAATCCGGGTCTTCAATGATTTGACTCTGAAATCTATTCCTGAATAATGGCCCGACCCTTTTATATTTTGCATTGAAAAACAGCACAAAATGATACCCGAGAAACCACATCCTCCTAAAAACCCGTCCCAGGTACCCAAAAAAAATGGGGGACTATTGCCGAACTTGGGCTAAAAGTAAAAATAGAAGGTCGCGCCCTTTTCCTTCCCACTTTCTGCCCAGACCAAACCCCCCATCCTGTCCACGATCCTTTTCACCGTGGCAAGGCCAATGCCCGATCCCTTGAATTCCTTTTGCGAGTGCAGCCGGTGGTATGCCTTGAACAGCGAGTCTGATTCTTTGGGATCAAATCCCACGCCATTGTCCCTGATAAAATAGCAGTGTCTGCCCTTCTGTTCCATGACGCCGATTTCGATGCGCGTCTCGGATTTTGTGGAAGTGAATTTCCATGCATTGCGGACGAGGTTCTCCATCATGATCCTGAGCAGGCCCGGATCTCCGGTAACGGTGAGACCCGGCTGGATGTCTATGTGGACCGTGCGGCCCTGGTCAGTGGCCCTCAGTTCGTGGAAAAAGGCCAGGGCCATTTCGCTCATATTCACTGTTTCACTCGTCAGGGCCCGCCTTGAAATATTCGACAGCGTCATCAGGTCCGAGATCACTCGTGCCATGCGGTCCACCGACTGTCTGATGTGATCCATGGCCTGCTTGCCGTCGGTCCCCAACGTCGGTCCGGCCTCCATCGAGAGGACCTCGATGTTCGTGATGATGGCGTTCAGGGGATTGCGAAGGTCGTGAGAAACGGAATAGGAAAAGGCCTCCAGTTCCTTGTTTGCCAGGGCCAGTTCGTTCATCTGTTTCTCCAGGAATTGGTTGAGTTCCTGGATTTTTTTGCGGGCCCTGGCCTGTCCGGTGATGTCGTGAACCATTCCCACCGACCGGATGACTGTATTGGTGGAGTCGCGGAAATGTTCACACCGGTGAAAGACCGTGCGGACCTCGCCCGTGGTCCATCGAACGATCCGGTGTTCGATCTCATAGTTGTCCCCGTCCTCGCGCAGGGACCCGGTATAGACCGCGTCCACGGCAGCGCGGTCGTCCGGGAACACGATATTCAGGAATGCCTCATACGTGGTGCCGACCTCCCCGGGCTGCAACCCGAAAATCCTGTATGCCTCATCGGACCAGATGAGGCGTTTGGTGAGGTGGTCGAGTTCCCAGCTGCCAAGGTGCCCCACCTCCTGGGCCCTGTTCAACCTGCTTTCGCTCTGCTGGAGAGCAGCCTCGCTCTGTTTGCGTTCAGTGATGTCGGTGAAAACCGTGGCGAATCTTCTGCGTTCGGGCGAAAAGACTGAGATGGCGAAATGCTTATCCATGGGGGGAAAGTATGTCTCAAAATGCTCCGGTTCTCCCCCGTCAGCCACCCTAGCGTACACGTCCATGTACGGGGGTCTTCCCGTTCCATAAAGGTCGGACGCTTTTTTACCCACGGACGCGCCGTGCGTGAGACCGGTGATGCGCTCAAAGGCGGGATTCACGTCTAGGATGCGGTAATCGACTGCCGCGCCATTCTCATAGAGGACCTCATGGTTGACCAGGCCTTCGTTCATGGAGGCATATAACGCCCTGAGCCGCTGCTCACTCTCCCGCACCGCATCCTCGGCCTGTTTGCGCCTGGTGATGTCGTGCACCATGCCAACTGACTTGATGATCGTGCCCGCGTTGTCGCGGAAATGCCGGCACCGTTCGTGTACAAAACGGGTTTCGCCGTTTTTCCGCACCACCCGGTGCTCGGTCTCATACGAATCCCTGCCATCACGAATCGAATTTGAGTAGGCCGCGTCCACGGCTGCTCGGTCATCGGGGTGAATCGCATCAAGAAAGGCCTCGTACGTGGCGCTGAATTCCTGGGGCTGCAACCCGAAAATCCGATAGACCTCGTCGGACCATGTCAGACTGTTCTTCACAAGGTCGAGTTCCCAGCTTCCCAGATGGGCGATCTCCTGCACCTGTTTAAGCCCCTCTTCGCTGTGTTGGAGCGCAGCCTGGGCGTGTGTCCGTTCCTCGACCTCTTTATTTAATTCATCGCGCGAAGCGGTGATGGCCTGAAGATTATACGCCATTGTATCGAACGCGCGCGAAAGCGCGCCTATCTCGTCCTTCAGATTGGTCCCTATCCTGTGATTCAGGTCCCCGCGGCCGATTATCTCCGCACCCCTGGAAAGCGCCTCGATCGGCCGGGAAATGGACCTGGCAAAGGCGAATATGATGAACGCCGCCAGGAAGAACACGACCGCGATGATGAATATGACCAGCCGTTTGAGGTCCGTAATGCTCGCATAGGCCTCTTTGCAGTCCATCTTCGCCACCAGCCCCCATTTCAAGGAATTGATGTGTCTCCAGGCAGCGATGACCTTTTCACCCCGGTAATCCACTGATCGGCCCGCTCCTGTCAGGCCCAGCACCGCATTCTGCACCGGGATCGCTGCTGTTCCGCCTATGATGACGCGTTTCCTGAACGACGCGGAAGGATCGTGCCGCACCGGGTTCATATAGACGATCTCTTCGCCGTCACGTTTGCCGATCAGGACCTCGCCCGTGGCGCCCAGTCCCGTGGTGTCGCGGAGCAGCCGGTGGACAGGTCCCAGGTCCAGTTCAAAGACGATCATCCCCAACAGAGTGTTGGAAAAGTCGAAGGCAGGCGCGACGACGTACATCTCGGGCCGGTTTCCACGGGCAAGGTTCAACGACTGGTCCGAAATGAGCAGTCCCTTCAGACCCTCATTGAACAGGGCGGGCTGCATGTCCGCGAACGACTTGGACAGCTCTAGCGCGATGTGGCCAGGATTGCTGACATATACTATTTTTCCGTGAGTATCCACCAGCATAATATCGGACAGTTCTAAGATTCTCTGGATGCTCCGGAGCTGCCCGTCAAGCCATTCCCGGTCAGCGACAGCGGCCGGATTTCTAGGATCCAGGCCGTATTCCAACAATTGAGGCAGGAACTTCTTTATGATATAAAAGTTTTGCGCCATCTTCATTGCGTTCTTCAATCCCTCATAATACGCCTCGATCCTCTCTGCCTTGAAACGGGCAAGGTCCTGCAGTTGGAGAAGGCGGGCGGCCTCGAGGCGGTCCTGATAGTTATGGAAGGTGATAAGCCCCACAAAGACCAATGGAATGGACACAAGGGCAAGGATGATGACCGTCAGCTTTGACCGTATTGACATGCGTCGCTTTCTATATACAGGCCAAACCGATCCCGAGGAGGACGAACAACGCTGCGGTATGCAGGGCCATGGCCGTATTGAAGCCAGCAATATAATAAAATAACACAGGAGTACCGGAAATATAGCCGATAATCGCGATCAGGCCGATGCTCCCGACGATGATGCCGATGGCCCGGAGTTTTCGCGAGAGTTTGACGGTATTGAATACCGCCAGCATGCCGGCAACGGCAATCAGAATAAAATTGAGCATGGTGAGCATGGACGGCCGGCCGGGGACCACGCACGTGGGGCTGCCGGGATCGATGACAAAGAGGTCTTCCAATCCCGTGTGTACTCTCAAAAAAGCGGAAAAGATGAAGAGTCCCATAAGAAGGGCTAATGTGAACGAGATCATGGAGAGCGCCACTTGAACCAAATCAAACTCTCCTGTGCGCGCCTTGGTCAATAAATAGAGTGTGATGCCACTCAAGACGAACGCGATGGCCGTGGTGAATTTCATGCTCACCCATGACGGAGAGATGCTCGTAAGAACGCCGATTTGGAAAATCCAACCCGCTATCACGGCAAGGCCCGCAAGGACCACGGTGAGTGAAAACGTCCGCGCCAGTGAGAGCCTGCCCAGGTGCCGCACATCGGCCTTTTCGGCCGTTTTTTGTGTTAAACCTTCGTTTGAGTAGATACTGGTCACTATGAAAATATGGTTGCACATAGAATGCCAAGGCAAGCATCCGAAGATAATTGTTGTTCATGGCCCTATCCATGCGAGCTGGCTTAACCAGATTGAGATTTATTTCTCGATTCTTCAGAGAAAAGCTCTTGTTCCGAATGATTTCCAATCGCTTGAAGCCTTGCGGGAGCGCATCTATAATTTCGAACGGTATTTCGAATCAATCGCTAAACCTTTTGAATGGAAGTTCACAAGGGAGGATCTTGCTGAATTTATGAGAAAACTACCAAGAATAATGGCGAAGGCTGAAGGCCTATTTTTGACAGACAATTGCAGTATCTCAGCCTCCCCAGTCCAGAGATACAGCACCAGATGAGATGCGTAACTGCCGAAAATAGGCTGCGTATCCGCATATTTTACGGCACTGCAAGCTCTGGAAAGACCCGCTTCGCTCTCGCGAAAGCGAGGCGAGGGCTGAACCCCGTCCCCCACCGGAAATATGCCCGCCTCGACCCGCCTTGCCCGCCGCAAGGCGAGGCAGGCTCGCTCTCGGCGAGGCGGGTGCTAAACCCCGGTCCCTCGAAGACCCGCTACCCGACTATTTATGCTGAGCCTGCCGAAGCATACCGTCTTCGAGAACCTGCCATCGTACGATAATTAACGCTCCTGCCAGCCTCGCCGGCTAGGCGGGCCGGAAAGCCATGGCGGAGCTTTTCTTTTTACTCTTGATTTCGAGACCGGGAAGGGGTATTTTATCTAAAAGCAGCGTAGAATCAATATTTTTTCGGCCCGGAAGACCAAGACCGGGGCCCGCCTCGCCGAAACGGCGACGCGAGGCGGGGGTAATATCAAATGCCGGAACAACCTGCCTCGCTCGCCTCGCATCGCGAGAGCGAAGCGGGCCGAACAGGCCGGAATTCGCCATGCGTGAAGGACCGCGAGACTACACGAACTCAAAAATCAAAATACTTATCAGTTAATGATTGTCTCTTGTCGCTGCGTGGCACTGATTGCGAGCAATCAGTGCCACCCGGAAGCAATCGGGGCGTACCCGAAACGTTTCATTGTAACGCATTCAATCTCTTTACGGAGAAATAACCCATGCGCGCAATCATGATGATGTACGACACGCTCTGTCGGCGATTTCTGCCGCCGTACGGCTGCGACTGGACTAAGATGCCCAATCTCCAGCGGCTCGCGGATCGGTCGGCAGTTTTTGACAACTGCTATGTCGGGAGTATGCCCTGCATGCCGGCTCGCAGAGAACTCCATACCGGGCGGTATAATTTTCTGCATCGGAGTTGGGGGCCGATTGAGCCGTTCGATGACTCGATGCCGGAAATTCTGCACAAGAACGGTATTTACTCGCATCTCACGTCCGACCATTATCATTACTGGGAGGACGGCGGCTGCACGTATCATACGCGCTACAAGTCCTGGGAAATCTCCAGAGGCCGCGAAGGCGATCCTTGGAAAGGGCATGTCAAAGACCCGGTAATCCCAAAGACCTTCCAAGTTAGCAATTCGTCACACTGGCGTCAGGACTGGGTCAATCGCGACTATATGCAGACGCTCGAAGATATGCCTCAGGCAAAGACGGTTAACGCGGGCGTCGAGTTCATCGACAAAAACCATTCCGAAGACAACTGGTTTCTGCATATCGAAACATTTGATCCGCATGAGCCGTTCTATACATTGAAAGATTATCTGGATCAGTTTCCTCATGAGTATAATGGCCCGCATTGGGACTGGCCGCTCTATGGCCGACAAAATGTTCCTCAGGAACAGCGCGATCATATCCGCAAGGTCTATGCCGCAATGCTCGCGATGTGCGATGATATGCTGGGTCGCGTTCTCGATAAAATGGACGAATACAATCTCTGGGACGATACGCTCTTCATTTTGAATACTGACCATGGCTGGCTGTTGGGGGAGCATGACGAATGGGCGAAATGCTCAATGCCGTTCTACGACGAGGTCGCTCATGCGCCGCTGTTGATCTGGGATCCGCGATCCGGCATTAAAAGCGAACGGCGGTCAGCGCTCGTGCAGACAATTGATCTCGCGCCAACGATCCTCGAGTATTTCAATCTCCCAATCCCCAAGGATATGCAGGGAAAGCCGTTGAAGGACACGATTGCAACGGATAAATCGGTCCGAGAGTATGCGCTCTTCGGCATCCATGGAGGGCATGTCAATATCACGGACGGGCGGTATGTCTATATGCGAGCGCCGTTAACGCCGGATAACAACCCGCTTTACCAATACACAATGATGGCGACTCATATGAACCGGCGGTTCGATATCGAATGCCTTGAACGAGCTGAAGGGCTTGCAAAGTTCAATTTTACAAAGGGCTGTCCGTTGATGAAGATACCGACGAATAAGATCGGCGGATCGCCTTATCCTGATACCCGACCGTACGGAACATTACTATTTGACTTGAAAACCGATCCGAACCAAATGAAGCCGATCAAGGATGATGTGATCGAATGCACCATGACAGAAGCGTTGAAAAAGATGATGAAAGAAAGCGATGCGCCGACGGAACAGTATGTCCGGTTGGGGCTGAAATAAGGTGCATTGAACCGGGTTATGACCATAACTTCCGCCAGAGGTCACATCTAATTTGTTAAGAAATTGGCAATTAGTTGTTTATTTTTCATCAATAACGAATAAGATCGGGACTTAGTCGGCGTTGGTAGCACTATCGCGTCGTCAGTCAGTAAGATCCTCTGTCGGGTCGGGCGGACCATTGTTTAGGTATCGCCGATTTTTTTCACAGTTCAAGGAGTTTGGGATATGAAGAAGAGTTTCCTGTTAGCCCAAGTTCGACAATAGCGCCCCATTTTTAAAATTATTCTGACGCAAGTCTTTTAATTTCGTCATAGTTTTTCTCAAAGTCCGTGTAGTGAAGAAATACCCCCTTGCACTTGACACAAAGACGATGCATATTTATGGTATATGTATCTCCGTCGCATCAACAAGAAAGTCTGCGGAAAAGACCATCATTATTGGGCCTTGGTAGAGTCGTACCGTCCTGGTATGTTTCCTGGCATTTGTCTTGTGGAAAACTTTCGGGTTGATGTGTAAAAATGCTGGCCTCGGTGATGAGCCCAGGCGGGTATTTAACGAATTGAAAAGAATCTGCATGGTCGATGTCGTTCTCACCACTACTGATGGGAAGGAAATGAAAATCCGTACGGTTCCACGCCCAGATAAACCCTTGCAAATACTATTGCACCGGCTGGGCTTGAACCTGCCGGAAAGACTAATAAAACGTGTTTTGTAGTGAAGAAATCTGAAAAATAACAACGTAAATACGTCACTTACGAGGTTTTTACCCTAAACTTGTCGAACTTGGGCTAACGTTAATCGGAACCGTTGTTTCACGTCGCGCCAGACCACGCTCGACCGCACGCAATTTGATACCATCCACGGCATCCCAACCCAAGCGCATGTGATCCGCTATACCGCACTGGTCGGCGCATCCATCAGCCAATCAATCACCAAAGTCTCAAAGAGTGCCGTATAACGAGAGCCGTCCAGCGCCCACGGTACGGAAATCTGCCGAACCCCATGGTCAGGGCATTCAACACGGGGTATGTCCCCAACCAAAATCGTTTGATACTGGCACGTGTTCAGATGGCGCCATTCTCGACGGGGCGTACTATACCGCGACGACGGCGTGTGACACTCTGGGCATTCCAGGCTTGCCGAAGCGTTCATGACAATAAAGATACGTACACTTTTCTCCAGATGGCTGACTTGCACATCGGTAATCTCCCACGGCGGTTTGATGCCGAATTGGGTCGACGCGTGTTTCCACACACTACACCCATAGCCCGGCCGTTGGGTATGTAGAGGGGCAATATCAATTTTTCAGTGTGATTAGCGGCAGCGTAAGGTTCTTAAGCCTATCTAGCGCAGGCCCAAGTCTTTCAATTTCCTCGATAAATTCGACTGCGCCATGCCAATCTTCTGTGCAGTGAGCGTTATATTGCCATTGCACGCGGCAAGCGCGTTTTGCAAAAACGTCTTTTCAAAATCCGTTAGCGCTTCATTGAAATTTCCCACATTCGCAGGGTCAATCAAAAACGACCCGGTTGTCCGTGTTTTTCCCAACGATTGCGAGCTCTCGAACATGGCCTCAACATCAGGCTGACCTATGGTGTCTGCGTCGCACAGAACAACCAGCCGCGAAACCGCGTGCTTAAGTTCTCGCACATTGCCGGGGAATGCATGCTTTTGTAGCGCTGCAAGAGCGTCGTTAGAAAATTCCTTGTGAATGCCGAGTTCAGCGCAGGTCGTTTTTAAAAAATGAAGCGCCAGGCCAGGAATGTCCTCGGGACGCTTGCGCAGCGGCGGTACCTGGACAACAAAGGCGGAAAGACGGTACCATAGATCTTCCCTGAATTTTCCCTCTTTAATAAGCGCCTCGATGTTTTTGTGTGTTGCGCATACAAAACGGACAGAGACTGGAATGGATTTTGTACTGCCCAGGCGTGTCAGTGAGCCGGTCTCAATAACACGAAGAAGTTTTGCCTGCACCTGCAGGTCCATATCAGCGATTTCATCGAGAAAAAGCGTGCCTTCGTCAGCCTCTTCTATCTGGCCCGCACGCTGGGCGTGTGCGCCGGTAAAAGCGCCCTTTTCGTGGCCAAAGAGTTCATCCTCTGCAAGAGTGACGGGCATGGAGGCTGCATTGGTTGCGATAAACGGTCCCTGGGCGCGTGGACTCTCAAAGTGCAGATAGCGCGCTATCAGCTCTTTTCCCGAACCCGAAGGTCCCAGCACCACCACAGGCGCTTTGATTGGCGCGAGCTTGGCCGCGGTTGCGTAGAGCTCTTTCATTATTGGCGAAACAAAGACCGGGGTCTCGCGCGTATAGAGCGCCTGTTTGGCAAGACTTTTTCGCAGGGATATTTTTTCAAGTGCATTGCGTACGCAGGTGCGGACCTGGACCAGGCGCAATGGTTTTTCCAGAAAATCGTGCGCACCCAGCCTGAAGGCCTCGGCGGCCAAAGACACTGTGCCGTGGCCCGTGATCATGATTGCGGGAATATGGGCATGGTTTTCACTGATATGGCGCAGCACGTTCATGCCATTTCCGGCACCGAGCATAATATCAACAATTGCCAGATCTGCGTCATTCCTCAGGTGTTCGTACGCCTCTGCCTCGGACCCCGCTGATTTTGTCTGAAAGCCGTCTTCGGAGAGAATCTCCGCAAGTGAATTGCGTATTTCTATTTCATCGTCGACAATAAGTATGGTCGCTTCGTGTTTCATGCTGTCCTCACACCTCTTATTCTATTGCTGGAAAGGTCATGCGCAGGGAAAGGCCGTGTTCCCGGCTGTTTTCCAATATAATATGGCCGTGCATTGCTTCCACAAGTTTTTTCACCACGGGTAATCCAAGGCCCGTGCCGCCCGGTTTATACGTAACATAGGGCACCCACACTTTTTCCATGCGGTCTGGTGGCAACCCTGGTCCATTGTCGGTCATGGTCACTGCGACAAACCCGCCCTCACGGACAATAACCACGGCCATTTCCGTGGCATTGGCTTCAACACTGTTTTTCCAGATGTTCAGGGCAATCTGGTTGAGCAGATAGGGATCAGCCTCAATTGTCGCGTCTCCGCTGAACGATGTTGCCAGAGAATGGCGCATGCCCTCGGCAATGTTTGATAAAACAGAACGCAGTGCCACCTTCTTGAATTTCACTTCCGGTTCTTTTGCAAAGCTGCTGAAATTGCCCACCAGCCGTTCGAGCAGAGCGACCTGCGACGCGATCCGCTCCTGCATTTTCAGCAAATCATCTCCCGTGATCTGTTTTCCAGCGCGCACCTGTTCCTCGAGGCGGTCGAGGGTAAGCCGGATAGGGGTAAGGGGGTTTTTAATTTCATGGGCCATGACGCGGGCAATATCGCGCCACGCTTTTTCCATACCTTCGGTAATCGACTTTTCACGCAGTACCTCGAGCTCGTACTGCATCTCCTTCATGGATTCCTGGAGCCGTCCCAGGGCGCCGCCCGCGTTATCATCAATAATAGGCCGTTTTCCTTTACCGATAGCGTCGGCCGCAATTGCGAGTTCCTTGAGCGGCCGCGTCATCCGTTTAAGTGTCCACAGGGCAAAGGCGGCAAAGACAAAACAGACCATGACCAGAAGGCCGAGCGCTATTCTTTGCTGTTCAGCGACAATGATGGGAATCATCGCGTTCCACTGCCGAAACCGTTCAATGCTCGCGATCCACGCGGCCTGCTCATTGGGATTGGCCCTGGCAAGGCCCTGGCGCAACAGGCTTTCAAGTTCCGGGTCAACGCCCTGTTGCAGCGTGGGAAGCATGCGTGTGCTTATGGTATGCTGCACAGGAATGGCAAAGGCGAGAAAAAATGCCAATGCCGCAAGAAGGATTTTCCATTCGAGTTCGAGTTTTTTCCACAGTGTTTTCATGGGCGCGTCACTTCTCCGCAAGAGTTCGTATGTCAACGGTTATAGTGAGCCGCTGACGGTCCCATATCTGACTCATATCAAGTTCTCTGCCCAGCCGTGAAACCGCGCTTGGCAAAACCGAGGCATCGAAGGTGCAGCGTGAGGTGGTGAGCGGCAGGCGCGTTTCCCATTGGGAAAATTCCTTGAGAGCAAGGAGCAGCATGGGGAATTTTTTCGATGCCATGGTGTTGGACGACGATGAATCAGTGAATGAATACGTGTAATCAACCACGTCGAACCTGAGTGTCCGTACCAGAGAGATCGAATCCCCGGGAACCGGCCGCGCGACGAGTGCAACGCGCAACGGGATGCCTGCGTCGACAAGCTGCTCAAGCCTGCTGTCGCGGCTCAGATCAATCCTGCACGACACCAGATACGCCTGTTCAATCCTTTTCACATGTTCTATTTTAATCTCAGCCACACCCGTGGACGGGCCCATCCAGTTTCCGAAAAAGAGCGCAAGGCCCACAATACCCTGCTTGAACGTTTCGAACATGCCTATCCTAGGTTGCCGAAGATCAGGCGGAGCCTGATCCCTCCATTAAACGTGTTGAAACTGTCGGTGAGCGGGCCGAATTCATCTACTGAAACAAAAGCGGAGATATTGGCGTCAGCGCCCACATGGAACCACCAGGTCATTGTATACGTGAAACCAGCATGCACCTCGAATGCGGTAAAGGTCGCGGTGGCTGTTTCGCTCAGGTCTTTGCCGGGTTCGGAAAATGCCGAAGGTTCAGCGTCGTTATAAAAACGGCGCGTTACATCGTACGACCCACCGCCGAACATGCCGCCGGCAACGTAATTCATTTTTCCCCTGACCAGGGCCTTTTCAAAGAGAAAGCCGCCGTAATTCACGGTCACGTTCAGCTCAGCTATGGAGTCTTTTGCCGCACCGAAAAGGTTGCTGGTATATTTGTGGGAAAGGTGCCATCCGCCGCCGCCAATGCGCAGGCCATTGCCGATGCCGCCGTATCCCATGCCGCCCGAACCGGCAAAGTAGTCGTACCTGCCTCCCATGCCAAAGGACAGATCACGGAGCTGCGGCTCCTTTTTCAACAAGTCGCGCACAGGGGAGATGTTGACCCCCATGAGGCATGGGGTCCATCCGCCAGCGCCGCCAAAACCCTGGACGCGGGACTTGTCAATTCGCTTGGGCATGCTGTCGATAAATCGGGTTATATCTTCAGCCAGCATGGTCAGTTTCTTTTCCTGGACCGCTATTGGCTCAGGAGCCCCGGCCGGGGCAAGGGTATCAGTTTCCTGTCCAGCCGCGCGGCAGGCAACGCCCGCCAGCAGAAGCGCGCAGATAATATGGATTTTCATACCTATTCCTTTCAAATAAATATACATATTGGTTTATCCCAGGTTGCCAAAGACAATCCTGAGCCTGATGCCTGGATTGATTGAGTTAAAGGTGGCTGAATGCGCTCCAAAACCGTCAGTGGCGTACAGCATAAGCAGCGAGCCTTCGGCGCCCGCGTGGAACCATTTTGCAAAGGAATAGGTGGCGCCAGCATGCACATCAAACACCCAGAGGGGCGCAACAGCAACGCCGTCGCTTTTATTTCCCTGCATGGGATTGTGCATGGATTGCCAGTTTGTGTCCTGAACGGTGGTAACGGAATAAAACGCCGATTCTTCGGATTGTTCCTCCATGGATTTTACCAACACAAGCGCTCCGGCGCCAACAACACCGCCGGCAAAGAGATTGACCGCGCCAAACGTGGCGCTTTTTTCAATCAGGATACCCGCATAGGCGGGGATGACAACCATATGGGTGATGGAATCCTGTTTCAACACAGAGTTGTTGGCCGTATCAAGTATTGGAGCGCCAGAATCGTCGAGTACCACTGCCGTATAGGGCTTGCTATGGTACTGACGGTATCCGCCCCACACGCCAAAACCAGCGCGGCCGTTATTTTTTGATCCCCAATAGGCGGCAAAGCCCTGCATCAGAAACCGATTGTCCGAGAAATCAAAAAAATAATTGTTCAGCCCTGGTTCTTCCCTGCACAAGCTGGTTACTGGTGAAAGATCTAAATGTAGGTATTGGGGAGAAAGCACGAAAGCTCCGGCAGCAAAAGAACCGGAAACAATGGCAAAGAGCATGATCGCGAAAAGCAGCATTTTTTGTCGAGTAGAACTCATAGCCACCTCCTTTGTGCATAAAGCCCGTGGGAAGACACTACAAACCCCCTCACAGAACCGGACTTGCAGATT
>MFYT01000010.1 GCA_001789205.1 Candidatus Raymondbacteria bacterium RIFOXYA2_FULL_49_16
GCCTAATGGCGGGTTCGGAAATCTGATAGCGCTTCCCCTTCAGCGACTGCCGCGGAAAGATGGAAATTCCGTTTTTATCGATGCATCTTTGACCCCTTTTCCTGACCAATGGGCTTTTCTTGCCAGCATACGGAGACTTTCGTATGCCGAAATTGCAACCATTCTTGATCGCCATTGTCCACAGAAGGATATACCGGCACTATCAGATACGGAAGAGATTGAAATCATTAACGCTGAGGCACCCTTGGATTCATCATTCATCAGTCTGGAAGGGTGCCATACCGATGAAATAAAAATAATTCTGGATAGTCAGGTCGAAATTGATATTAGCGCACTTCCGGCCCGTCTTATCAACGCCTTAAAGAGAGTTGCCACATTCGCAAATCCAAAATTCTTTGAACTGCAACGTCTCCGTTTTTCCACTTGGAAAACCCCTCGTTATATCTTCTGTGGTGAACTGGATGGAAGTCGTTTACTGTTGCCACGCGGAACGCTTGATGAATGTGTCGCTCTGTGTGAAAAGGCTGGCGCTCGTATCCGTATCGAGGATAGACGGGTTCGCCATACTCCTGTATCCCTTAAATTCCAGGGAGAATTGACCGTCGAACAGAAAAAGGCCTTAAACAAGTTAATTCAGAATGAATATGGTGTTCTGGTTGCTCCTCCAGGAGCCGGTAAAACCGTAACCGCGTGCGCCGTTATGGCCAAACTTAAAGTGCCGGTGTTGGTTTTGGTTCATCGCAAGCAATTACAGGAACAATGGAAGCAGATGATTACAACCTTTCTCGGTATTTCTAACAAACAGATTGGAAACCCTGGCGTTAAAAGAAGCGGACTGATTGATATATCTACGTTACAAACACTTGCACGCTCCAAAAATATTCCCGACATAGACCACCATTACGGGTTGATCATCGTGGATGAATGCCATCATGGTTCTGCGGTCTCTTTTGAAGGGGTGCTCAAACTATTTTCCACTCGCGTCATACTTGGTCTGACTGCAACCCCTTTCCGAAAAGATGGAGACCAAGCCATTTTTCATATGCAGTGCGGACCAATTCGCCATCAGATGAAAGGGCCGGAGGATTCCATTTTGATAAATAAACGAGTAGTTGTTCGCGAATCGCATTTCCGTATGCCTCCGGAGTCACCACCCCAGTCCCCGATCCACGAAGTCTGGAATCAATTGATTTTAGACCAGAATCGCCTTGAATTAATTTCTAATGATATCATTGCGGCAATTCAATCAGGTCAATTCCCGCTTGTATTGTCTGAAAGAAAAGACCATTTGGAGCGGCTGTATAGCTTTGTTCAACAAAAGAGTGCCGACACTGCCTTCAAAGGATTTCTGTTATTCGGTGATATGGGTAAAAAAGAGCGCAAGCGAATTATGGTAGGGTTGGCTCAATGTCTGGAACAGAAAGAGAAACCCTGTCTTTTCTCAACGGGGTCGCTGATAGGTGAAGGATTTGACCTTCCAGAACTGGATACGCTTATTCTTGCCATGCCTATTTCGTTTAAGGGGCGGATTATTCAATATGTCGGTCGCATCAACAGAGTTAGCCAGGGGAAAAGCACGGCAACGGTATATGATTATGTGGATATAAATCTTGGCCTGACAATTTCGATGTTCAGGAAGCGGCTCCCTGCCTATAGAAAATTGGGCTATACAGTCGAAGCTCAACCGAATACTAAAGTCTCAGAACTGATAAAGCGAACAAGAAAAATAAACCTGGAGTAACGATTGCAACTTTTCGTGATTTTGGATGTTTTAGAAGATTATACACTTGGCAGGAGGAATTTTGGATGGTTATTTTGATAATGCCGATGGGGCATCAGAATTTGGCAGCGGATGCGCTGCCGCGCACCTCTTATGCCAGACGTTAAGAAGCAACGTTATGTTTAATGGATCCAGCATATATGAAGAGGATAGAATCCTAACGGCGAAATACTGTGATCGCCGTTCCACTGATTATCTACACTACAATGCCAAGACAACAATTAAAGCTACCGGCAAAAAACGGATCGAGATGTCTTTGGTTTTCAGCGGAACGCCACCATTTGCTGCGCCTATGCCGCCTTGTGAGCACACTATAAATGCAGAATGCATTCTCGATTTGTATTCTAAACTGATGAAATGGTTTCGGAAGTGGGGGTATGAAATACAGTAAGCGAACCAACCCTTCTAAGCAAGCCGCACGTGAATTACTTAATACGATGTCACGGGATAATGTCCGATAAGTTTCCTGAGATTTGCAACTTGAAACCATTGGTGACGTTCGGTCAGAAAGGTAAGATATGGCAGAATATGGTGAGTGGAATCGGAAAGGGGCAACCCTCAGCGACATAACGGCTAAGAGGGAATATGGAGTAGACCGGGATTTCATCATTAAGGGCATACAGGCCGGCAAACTCGAATACCGCGAGGGCTCAATATGGGGCAATCCGTATATAAAGGTCTTGCGGAGCCAACTTGAGAAGTACATCACTGAGCAGCTTGGAAAAGATCATCTACGGACGGGCACGAATAAGACAGAGCTTCGGAAGATCAAGAAGGAAATGGCCGATCTAAAGAAGAGACTGGATGAGCTTCAAGCCCGAAGAACAGAGCTTGAGAAAGAGATGAGGAAATAGGGGACCGAATACGTGTATCTACCCAACTGTTGATTGCCCGACCAGAGAGAAACATCAGCCAGAAAAGAGAGAATCCTTCAAACCAGAAGGACTTGCAGGTTTCTTATTGTAGCGGGGCTTGGATTTGAACCAAAACTTACAGGTTCTTTGAGCTATGAGAGCAAATCCGTGCCAAAACACCCCCTGCCAAAAACATCTCATTTCTACCTCACCGCTCTATAACACATTGATTTTAAAGACTATTCTTCGGGTCGCCATATTGAGCCCCCTGATTCCAAAAGAGTTGGGGGGTTCTTTCTTTATGCTCTTGCCAGCTGCTTCTATTGGCATATTTTTTGTGGGAAAATCCGGGTTTTTCAATTGGAAGATAAAATCACACCACATGGTTGTTTTTCTTTTCGTCCATTCTTTTATAATCGTCTTCAAGTTCATTCAGGGATTTCCCGGATTCGATATCAGCCAAAAGAAATCTTGCCCCCTGATTGTCTGATGGGTTAAGCCAAAGCATTTTATCAAATACTTGCTTGGCTTCTTGGATTTCCCCTAATTTCCAGAGTACCAATCCATACCCATGCATACACCGAAGAAAAGGCCGGTTATTGATGTGTCCCCATGGCAATAATCCTTCAAACTCATTTCCAAAGGACAATTCAGCGATCTTAATCCCAACCTGATAGTGTCGTTTTGCCCGTTCCAGCCTAAACGTACTTCCATCACTGTCCCAATTCCCCAAATGAGCATGCGCATCTATACAGCGAAGGTCTGTAGTCAATATGTGTTCCATAATTTCATGAGCCTTTTCGTAATCGCCGCGATCATGACAATCCGCCGCTTCGATAATAGGATCGCTCCAATCATCATCAGGATCCTGAAAGGGTATTACCTGTTCCATTTCGTATGATTTTCTGGGGCCGCGGACAATTATTGGCGCATAGTATTTCTCAAAGGGATCCCCGTTATCAAATAAATCCTCACCGGCAGGGTCCCATTCGCCCTGATCTTTAATGCCGAGAGGGGTCAGTTTCAAGGCCGGTATATCAATTCGACTTGAAAGAACGCTGCCGGTCATATAATCCGTGGTTTTATATCGCCAAATCTTTATAACCTCTACGGTAATGATTTCTCCCTCAACTTCTTCCCGAACCAGCCTGAACGTGACCGGTTGGCACCCATTTAATAATCTGCACCTAATCCCTGTTCTTTTTACGGCAAGGACAACCAATTCAACGACCTGCCCTGCTTGAATATTTAAGTCACTATTTTGATTTTCAACCAAATCCCAGGGCCTTTTTAAAATATCCGTCATTTTTTATTTCCTTCACCTGATGTTTTTCAGACGCGCCAAGGTCTATGCTAACTTTCTTAACAGGTCTTTGAGAAGAGATTTATTCTTTGCCTGGTAATCCAAACCATAATTTATTATCGGGACAGGACCTTCATGCAGGGTCTCGCCTTCTTCAAGCGACAAAAGCGAAGCCTTATTTATCTGGGCAGGTTCATAATCCGGATCGACTTGAAGCGCCTTGTCAAAAACCGCGAGTGCTTCCTGTTTTTGCCCAAGTTTGGCGTAACAAAGACCCATATTGCCGTACGAACGCGCATTTCCGGGATTAATTGAAACACACTCTTTGAAAATACGTATAGCCCCTTCCCAGTCCATTTCTTCCATGGCTTTAACAGCTGTTTCAAACACATCGTACGCCTTGACAAATGTGTCCAAGTTCACGCCTTCTCTTTTGCGGATATCATCGTTAAGTTCCCATAGGAACTGCTTGGCCCAAATGACATTTTCATTGTTATGGTCTCCATATTCTATCGCTTCCTTGAAAGCCCTGACCATGTTTGGAATGTCCATCTTGATCTTATATGCCATTCCCTTATTGAACAATGCGGGGAAGAAATAAGGAAACATTTTCAGCGCTTTATCGAAATAGCGTATCGCATCGTCTGGATTGTCCCATTTGGCCATGACTGTACCACGGGCAAAATTGACCATGTAGTATTCTGAATCCACTGCCGGTATTCCATCAAGCATTCTTTCCGCTTCAGATAGGCTGTTATTTTCAACAAGTTCCAAGACACGATCAATTTGTTCCTCTATTTCAGGTTTCACCTCGAAAATGAATTTTGGGGTCTTTTTTCCCCCTAGTTCTTTCTTATATTTCATGGAATCAGCGTAATATCGGCATCCATCACATTCATCATTGCGAATGGCCGCGCAGCACATTGAACAAATTTCAAGCTTGTTTTTTGCCATGCAGGTTCGCTGGGATTTCTTTATTTTACAAAGTCCGCATTTTTGCATTTTTATTTCCTCTTCGCCTTGAACCACGACTGATCGCCCATGTGGAAAGCAATTTTACCGTATAGGGTTCCGTCTTCCTCAATTCTTGTCCAACCTCTACCGCTGACCGGATCCATTTCGTCGTTTCCGGCCCAAGAAAATTCAAGGCGCTGTTTTCCTTCGATTTCCTCTATTTCGTAATCTATCTGCCCTTGGACATATCCAAACTGAAAAGAGCTTCGTTTGCCGAATTCGATGAAACCTTCCACCTCTTCATCAATGAAATCCTGGTCCCCACTGCTCCATTTCGGTAATGCGCCATTTGCCGATGAATGGGTTTCTATTTTCAGCCATTGATTTGTTTTCCCCGTTTTACCCCAACAAGCCCTTTTCGGTCTTTTGCAGGCGTTTGGACGTCAATCCATGGTGTATTTCAAATCATTTTTCAGGAGGTGGACTGATAACAAGCCAATGCCCGCCTTTATCCGGACCAATTCGGCGAAGCAGGCTTTTCTTCTTCAAGTGCATTATATTCTTATCGATCGCGGTAGTGCTAATGCCAATATTTTCAGATAATTCTTTCTTCGAGATGTTCGGATTATTTGTCATCAGCTCAAGCATCTTTTTCTGGTTTTCTACCAACCCTTCTACCAACCCTTCTACCAACCCAGCCTTCGAACTTTCCCCTGATTCAGCGATAATACCTTTGTTCCTTTCGGTCTGCAATGTGGTCATGTCAGGTCTGTAGAAGGTCACCATAAAGCCGCTTTTGGTCCTTTCAAACATCACTTTCACGCTTGCCGCTTTGCACTCTTCACTAATTCGCCGTAAACCAGAACCCCATTTTTCAATATCTTCAGAACGATATAATGTCTCCGCGATTAAGGGATTCCGGGGAATGCTTGGCTCCGTTCCTTTGATGAAATCTTCCGGTGAAAAATCGAAGGGGAATTGACCGGGGTTAAAGATTTCTATTCTGTCCCGATAGATGGCAACCTCGTTGCTCTTGGGATTCGTAAAATCCCTGTGGCACAACGAATTGATGATGGCTTCCTTGATGGCGCGTACAGGAATTTCGGGAATTTCCAGCCTGCGGCTTCCGGAAAGGTCGGCACGCCAGTTGATGTGCTCTTTTATATACAGTTCACTTTTCTCGATCAGATCAAAAAGATTACCCCGGAAGCTCTGGATATCCAGAAATGTTATCTTGTCATTACCTGCGAAAACAGCGGCCTGTACCTCGATTCCATTGTCCTTGCAAAACAATCCTTTGCCTGCGTTAAGCAGTTTGTCGCCTTTCATAAGGTTCAATTTATTCAGGGCGTTTTTTGCGGAATCGTAAGGAAAGCTGATCCGTCCTACTTCGTTGCCTCTTTTTATAAACTGGCGTAAGGTTGAAACGTCTACATCGGACACGGGGATATCTGAAATTTCCGCACCCCATGGGTAAACGTAATGGCTTTTCTTTTCAATAAGCCGACGTATTTCACTTACCGAAAGCTTTCTATCCTCGTCTCCGGTCCGCATATAAAAACGGCCAAAGGCCGAATAAAGCGCCTCATGACCGGAAAACTCGACTTTGATGCAGTCTTTGCTGTCAATCTTTTCAACTTTAATATCCGGGAATATCTTTGGATCAATATGGTCGCTTATGGCCCTTGAAATGTCTTTTAGTGTTAAATTACCGACCTGCTGTCCAATGATCGTTCCATCATCTTTGATGCCGAAATAAAGGATCCCTTTCCCATGCTTATTTAGAATGGAAGATATGGATATAACCGCCTCTTTCAGTTCGGATGTTGATTTTTTCAACTCGACATTTTCCGTCTCTTTAAATTGCATATTATTAACCTCATGTAAAAAATACATTTCCGGCCAGAGATAGATGAAAGAGAATTATGGGCATACACTCCGCCCAGTGTTAATAAGGACCCATAGCGACAAATAGGGGAATTAAAGAAAATCCATGCCGCAGCACCCCTGCCGTTAATATCTCAATTTTATCTCACCACTCCGTAACGCATTGATTTTAAAAGCCATTCTGCGAGGCGCCAGATCGCAGAAACCCCTCAATCCAGCAATGGGCTGAGGGGTTTTCTTTTTCCATTTCATTCGGCCTAATTGTTGATTTTAGTTGGTTGATAAAGATAACTGTTGCTTATTGCAACCATTTGTATTATATTTATTACTGCTCTAAAGGAGAAACAATTGAGACAGCACGAAATACCTTTTGGAATGGTGATTGGCGAACTGATGAGACCGTACATGAAACAATTAAAAAAACGCATATCTGAATCAGGATTAGATATCACTTTTGAGCAATTAGGACTTCTGCATGCAATTTCGACAAAGATGGACGATGTGTTTCAGCAGGATATGGCTGACATGCTGTGCAAGAATAAATCGGGAATTCTCAGGTTTACAGATATTTTAGAAGCAAAAAGATATGTGGTGCGTAGTCATGACCCCAACGATCGCCGGAAAAATATTCTTTCAGTGACAACGAAAGGACACGAAGTTTTGGAAAAAGTCATGGGCATTGATTTTGCCATGGCTGAATCTTTTACAGAAGGAATTGAGTGCGCGGATATGGATGCTTTCTATAGGGTCATTGAAGCAATTAAGATAAAAATGGAGGAACAGGACTAAAAAAATTTGCTCCAATAGTTGACATTATCAACCGTTGACGTTGTTAATCTATTTTGAAAGGAATTCGATATGCGATTTAACATGTATCACCCTCTTTTCTGGTGTGGAATGCTTTTTCTCGCATGCATGCTCAATGCCCAATCGTCCTTCTCTCTTAAAGATTGCATTGAATACGCGAAAACTCACCATTCAACCCTAAAAACGGGTGAATATGATATTGCCATTGCTCAGAAAAGAGTGAATGAGCAGATAGGTTCAGGACTCCCGCAGATTACGGCATCCGGCTCGTTGGATGACAATCTTAAAAAGGCCACGCAACTCATGCCGGCGGCAATGTTCGGAGGCCCTTCAGGAAGTTATGTGGAAATGGAGTCAGGCACCCGGTACAGTATGTCCGCCGGTGTTTCGCTTAATCAGAACATAATAAACCCTTCTTTTTGGATTGGATTGGAAAGCGCAAGAATAAGCAAAAAACTTTCAGAGCAGAGGTTTCAACAGAGCTATGAACAGGTTGTTTATGGGATAGGATTGGCATACTATCAATCCATGATTCTGCAAAAACAGGTGCGGATATTGCAGGCCACGCTTGATGCTTCGAACGCGTCCCTTCGGGCCGCCGAATTGCGCTTTGCCAATGGAATGGCCAAACAGACTGATATAGATAGGTTACGAATCAGCTTTAACAATGCCCGGTCACAGATGGAACAGACCGCGATGAATTATGAACAATCGCTCAACAGCCTCAAGTTTAATTTGGGAATGCCTGTTGACAGCGCCCTCATACTGGCTGACACGTTACTACCCACAAGTTTCGCTGATACATCCGTCGATACTTCGGTTGCAATGGCGGTGGAAAGTAGGAGTGACTATAGATTACAGGAGACTAATCTTTTCCTTTCAAAATTGGATCGTAAAAAGCTGTTCGCATCCACCCTTCCGGTTCTTACTGGTTATGTCAATCTGAGATATAATGCCGCAAACGAGGAGTTTAATTTAATTGACAAGGATCAGAAGTGGTATGAAAGTTCGGCCATCGGGCTTCAGCTTTCTATGCCGCTGTTCAGCGGTCTGCAGACCTTCCAGAGGATTGCCCAATTAAGACTCACTATGATAAAAGCAGAGGAAACCCTCAAACAGACCGAACAATCGATTAAAGTCAATGTTTCAAATTACCTGGTGCAGTACAAAACCACCCTGGCCCAGATAACCAACGAGTCTGATAATTATGAACTGGCAAAACGGGTTTATGCCGATACGCGACTGGAATTCGAGCAGGGTGTAAGCTCAACCTATAATTTAGTACAGGCCGAGAGTTCGCTTCGCGAAGCGCAGAACAACTACTTCAACAAGCTGCTTAATTTTTATATCGCCAGGATAGGACTGGAACAGGCCAAAGGCACTCTTGTTTCATTTTTTCTAACAAAAGAAAGGTAGTACACCATGAGCAAAAAAACATTCATACTCATAGGTCTGGTCATCGTAGGGCTGATCATTTACCGATTGAACGGTAATTATAATAAAATCAATTCGCGCCAAAATGTCAGTACGGACCTTCCCCGGGTCAGTGTGACCGTGGATACTGTGAAATCATTCTCCTTGGAGCAGGACATGGAATGCGTTGGCACTCTCGCTCCCATCACTGAAATCAATATTGCAGCAGAATCTCAGGGCGGTATTACTTCTTTGCCGGTCCGCCTGGGGCAGAGAGTACAGAAGGGAGAGATCCTTGCCAAGATTGACGACAAACAGAAAGCGCTTTCCGTAGAGGCGGCGCGTATCAGTTTAAGGAAACTTGAAAAAGACTTACAGCGTTATCAGAACCTCTACAAGGGTGGGACAATCACAGAGCAGCAACTGGATGAGATGACCAGTGTTCGCGACAACACGGTGATCCAGCTTCAGCAGATGGAAAAACAGCTATCCGACGCTGTTATCCGAGCCCCTATCACCGGAATTATATCCGAAAAGTTTGCCGAAGAAGGAGCATTCATCAATGTAGGTTCTCCGGTTGTCACCATTGTCAATGTTGACAGATTTAAAATAAATCTCAATGTTTCCGAGGAACAGGTCTACGTGTTGATAAAAGGATCGCCAGCCACAATAAAGACCGATATTTATCCTGATGTCGATTTTTCCGGTATCGTAAGTTTTATCAGCCCAAAAGGGGATGCGGGACACAATTATCTTGTGGACGTGATTCTGAACAACAGCGCACATCATTCGCTTAAAGCAGGAACTTTCGTAACCGTTAGAATATCTCTTCCTGCCTCTCCCAAGGCATCTTACATTCTGAGAGAAGCACTGCAGGGGACGCTCCAGAATGCTTATGTGTATGTTGCGGAAGGGGGGCTTGCCTTATCGCGCTCTGTGGTTGTACAAAGCGCAGGGAACAAGTGGCTCCGTATTCGTAAAGGGCTTAATCCCGGAGAAGCGGTTATCATAGGCGGTCAAGTCAACCTCACCGATGGCAAAGCCATTGCCATCCGCAATTAATGGAGGATGTCATGTCCATAACAGAAATAGCCATCAAACGACCGACCCTAATTGTTGTCATCTTTACCATATTGGCGGTACTGGGATTAACATCCTATTCTTTGCTGAATTATGATTTAATCCCTAAGATGAGTATTCCTAATATTACAGTGGCAACAATTTATCCGGGCGCTTCTGCGCATGAAGTGGAAAGCTCCATTACCAAGCCTCTTGAAGAAGCGCTTTCATCGCTGGACAATGTCAAAAGCATGCAGTCGACATCACAAGAGGGCGCCTCAACCATTATGCTAGAACTGGGGACTGAAGCTGATGTCAATCGGGTGTTACAGGATGCCCAACGGAAGGTAAATACCATATTGGCAGGTCTTCCTTCGGGTGCCAAGACTCCTTCCATCAACAAGTTTTCCTTCGATGATATGCCCATCATGAAACTGGGTGTCATCGGGTCGCTTCCTCCCAAGCAGCTCTACCAACTTGTCGAAGATCAGATCAAACCTCAGCTGTCCAAGATCGGTGGTGTAGGCCAGGTGAGCTTGGTGGGCGGGAGCAAGCGTGAAATCCAAATCAGTGTCAAGAGAGACCGTCTCAACGCCTATCAAATGAGCATGGATCGGATTTATGCAGCTATCCAGGCAGCTAATCTGGAAATGCCGACCGGCAGTATCGAAAGCGATTACAAACAATACACGGTAAGAATGAAGGGGAAGGTGACCTCCCTTGACCAGCTAAGAAATCTCATGCTCTCAAGGACGACATCGGGCGGAATCGTGAGATTGGGTGATATTGCCGAAATTACCGATGGTATCGCGGAACAAACGGCCCTTAACCGTATCAATGGCCAAAACTCCATAGGGCTTCTTATAACTAAGCAGAGCGATGCCAATACGGTGGATATCTGTACCAAGCTAAAGAAGCAATTCACCCTATTAGAAAAACAATATGCGGGCGACCATATTGTTTTTGATATCGCGGCAGATAACTCCACCTATACGCTGGCTTCTGCACATGCCGTTATGGAAGGTCTGATGCTCGCAATCATCCTCGTTGCCTTTGTCATGTTTTGCTTTCTTCACAGCGTCCGCAATTCATTCATTATTCTTGTTTCAATTCCCTGTTCGATCGTTTCTGTCTTTATTGCCATGTATGTTTTTGATTTTTCATTGAACATGCTCACCCTAATGGCACTCTCTCTGGTGATTGGCATTCTGGTGGACGACTCCATCGTGGTCCTTGAGAATATCCATCGCCATCTTGAAATGGGAAAGAACCGTACCGTTGCGGCCCTCGACGGAAGGAATGAGATCGGGCTTACCGCTCTTGCTATTACATTCGTGGATGTGGTTGTCTTTCTGCCGCTTTCATTGGTGTCCGGTATGATCGGGCACATGTTGCGTGAATTTTCACTGGTTATTGTATTCTCAACCTTAATGAGCTTGTTTGTTTCTTTTACAGTCACTCCGCTGTTGGCCTCCCAGTTGAGCAAAATTGAAAAACTGACCCGGAAGCGTCTTATCGGCCGCTTTGCCATCTGGTTTGAGGGGTCTTTCAAGGCGCTATTGTGTAAATATGAGTCCATTCTACGTTGGGCCTTGCAGCATCGGAGATGTGTATATGGTGGTGTTTTTGCTCTCTTGCTTGTTTCCGTTGTTCTCCTAAAATTGGGATTAATTGGCGCCGCGTTTATGAACGATGGTGATAAAGGGGAGTTCGTGATCAAACTTGAAGGTGAGCCCCAAAATACATTACTCCAGTCTTCGCTCCTCACCGAAAAAGTTGAAAACCTGCTTAGAAAACATCCAGAAGTTATCAAGGTCTTTTCCAATGTGGGTTACACCAGCGCAGACATGGGAATGGGCAGCAATGGTCAGTACAAAAGTGAATTGACTGTTACCTTGGTGCCAAAGGAGAATAGGTCCATGCCGGTTGACGCTTTTGCGGCCATGATTAAAAAAGAGATACAGGAGATACCCGGACTAAAGGTAACCTCTACCCCATCTAACATGATGGGTAATGCCGATGACGCGCCGATACAGCTTCTCTTGCGGGGGGCGGATGTCGTCCAGCTCTTTGCAACAGCAGATAGCGTTATGGGGGTTGTCAGGAAGATTCCTGGCACCAACGATGTTAAACTGTCCATTGACAGAAGCAATCCGGAGATTCAGATAGAATTTGACCGTGAAAAGATGGAACTCCTGGATATTTCTGTACGTCAGGTGGGGAATACACTAAATATGGCACTTGCCGGAAATAGTGACCTTAAATATTCGGAGGGGGACAAAGAGTATGAAATTAATGTGGAATTCAACCGCTTTGACCGAAAAAGCATTGAAGATATCGGTTCGATGAAATTCCAGAATAGCCGTGGTGAAAACATTGCTCTGAGCTCTTTCGCAACTCTGACTCAATCTACTGGACCAAATAAACTGGAACGTTTTAACCGAATGCCTTCCATTACAGTCAATGCGTCGGTGTTCGGCCGACCTGTGGGTACTGTTGGCGATGAAATCAAAAAGGCTGTTAAGGAACGCATCCATCTCGGTCCGATCAGTTTGGATTACAAAGGACAAATGGAACGTCAGGCGGATGCTTTTAGCAGTCTCTTTATTGCTATTGGGGCGGCGCTCCTGTTCGTTTATCTGGTCATGGTTGCCCTCTATAATTCCTACCTTTATCCCTTTGTGGTCATGTTTGCAATCCCAGGGGCGGTGTTTGGTGCTTTTCTCGCACTTGCAGTGACGGGTGAAGCACTCACAATATTTTCAATGATAGGCATGATTATGTTGATAGGACTGGTTGCCAAAAACGCGATTTTGTTGGTTGATTTTACCAATAAATTGAAAGAGCAGGGAAAGAGTGTAACCGAAGCGTTGGTGGAAGCGGGCAAGGAACGTTTACGCCCAATCCTCATGACCACATTGTCTATGATCTTTGGCATGCTCCCCATTGCGCTGGCATCCGGGGCAGGTGCGGAGAGCAAAAATGGTCTGGCCTGGGTAATTATAGGGGGACTGACCAGTTCACTCATACTCACGCTGGTTTTGGTGCCTTCTGTTTACATGACGATGGAAAAGTATAAGAGTAGAATAATAAACCTTTTTCGTAAAAAGCAACCTGCCATTTCCTGATGCTCACGAAGATTGGGTTTAATATTCCGCCCCTAATCATCGTGTGGCCAGAAATCACAGATAGTGCTTAGCGGTCTATAGTATAGAATTATTGTGGATTACGAGAGAAGCGGCAAAATATTGATTTAAGAATTCCATGCCACCGCAATACCCCTGCCGTAAAATAATCCCAATTTAATCTCACCGCTCTGTAACGTATTGATTTATAAGACCATTCTGCGAGGCGCCAGATCGCAGAACCCCTCAGTGCAGCAATGTGCTGAGGGGTTCTTTTTTATTGCAACGAAAGAGGGGAGATTAGGGACCGAATGAAGTAAGAAAGAAAATAGCAAATGCTGAAAAGAGGAAGATGCCAGAAAATTTTGCAATGTTATAAGCTACTACTTTTGATTTTGAGTCGTTCTGCGTAGCGTAAACTAATGATGCTGATATTGAAGGTACTGAAATACCATCATTGTACTCTTTGGTAGTCGCCGACTCAGTTCTTCCCCAACTATAAAAAGTGTAATCAAAAGAAGCGTTTAATAGAACATTCTTTATTAATTTGAAGCAATAGTGTTGCACATTTAGCTGACAAATAAAAAATAGCATTTTGCCCCTTGCGTGGGGCATCTTTTTTTATTATATTATGTGTATATATACACATAAGCGTTTAAACACCCAAACAGGAGGTTCCCATGCCATCTCTCGCCACTCTCATCAAAAAGCGCGATGTCCTCGTCAGTCAGCTGTCAGGCTTCCCTGGCGCAATCAGCGGCAACCTTTCAATAACCCCAGTCCCCCCCGGAAGCGCCAATGCATACTGGCGTATCACCTGGAAAGTGCAGAAGAAGACGAAAATCCAATATGTTAGGCCGGATGAGGTAGAAGCATTCAAAGCGGGCATCAAGCAGTTCACCCGATTGAAGGTACTGGTCAACCGGTTGGGTGATGTGAACCGCGCCATTATTCTGGCAAAACGAAGCCACGCATAGGCCCCATGAACCTACTCATCCCACAGGTTGCACACACATTTACCGCTTTGTTCGCCTTCTGCCTTGATAAGCGTAAGACGGTCATCATGCCGGTGTTGATCAGCAGTCTGCTGTTATGCCGTGGCCCGAAGTCTCATGCCGGACTGGCACGGACCATTGTGTCCGAAGAACGGCACAGGGCATGTTTCTGCAAGGTGTACCGGGCGCATTCCCGATTTGTGGGTATTTTATTGGCCAGGTATTGACATCGGCCTCTTTTTTTAGTATATTTCCTATAGCCATATAATGGCTATAGGAAAGGAGGCTCGTTATGAGTGGCTCATTGGATCGCGTCCAGCTGCTGTTAGACCAACTCGCCCAACTCGGCCCCATGCTCCCCGGCACCATCAGCACCCAGTGGAACGTCTGCGGCAAAGCGGGTTGTCGCTGTAAGGATCCCCACAAGCCGCGCAAGCACGGTCCCTACTACCAGCTCAGCTATACGTTGGGGGGCAAGAGCTCCACAGCATTCGTCCCGGCCGCCAAGCAGCGCCAAGTCAGGTCCTACATCGCCGCCACCAAGCGTTTCAGAGCCCTGCAGGTCAGGTTACTGCAAGAGTATGTTGCGCTACTACGTCAGGGAGAGATATGAACCAGAACCTTCCATCGGCAGATGCACAATTCGCGACGACAACACCATCGGCCGCCGAACTGCTTGAGGCGACTATCCAAGAGATGCGGTGATGTATCCAAAGCCCCAATACCATACGCGATGCCCAGCACATGCTGGCCATGGAGCGGGATGTCGTGGCGCTGACCGATCGGTTAGCAGGAGCGATGATTGCTCAGATGACCACCAAGGCGTTGGAAGACCCGCTTCTGCGAGATGAGGGAAAGCAGATGAGTCGTTCACAGCCCCAGCGCATGAAGAATGTCGGCATCCGCTCGGTAACCATCCAGCCGGTCCGGGGGGAGGCGTTTGCGGTGAAGACCACCTACTACCACCGAAAAAAAAAGGGCTCTACGCCGAGCTGATCTTGCTGGGGATCGAGGATGGCCATACGCCGGGGGATGCGGCGGATCTGGCGATCATGGCCAGCGCAATGTCCTCCTTGGCCGAGGCGACGGCGATGCTCGCCCGACAGGGCCGTCCCATTGATATAAAAACACTGCGCTCGATCACATATCGCTTTTCTCGCAGAGCACGGGCTACGCAGGGTGTCGCCCAACTCGGCGCCCACATGTCGCTACAGGGATGTCGCTGCGCGGTCTCGGTTGATGGGGGGCGCATCCGTATCCGTACCCCCAAACGAGGGCACCATACCCCCAAAAAGCGCCAGCGCTACCACACCGACTGGCGGGAACCCAAACTGCTGCACATTTGGTTGCTAAGCGAGGACGGCATAATCCTGAGAGAGGCTTCTCCCTGGATCGACGGCACGTTGCGCGGCCCTGACGTCATTTTCGGACAACTGCGCTACTACCTCACTGCCTTCGGTGTCACCGAAGCCGACCATGTACTGTTCATCGCCGACGGGCACGCTGGATATGGTCACGAGTAGAACAACTCATCGTCGACCTACGCCTTAACCCGGCAAAAGTCACCCAACTGGTCGACTTCTATCATGCGGTGGAGCATCTGGGTGTCGTGGCATCACTGAAGAAAGGATGGTCATTAAAAAAGCGTTCCCGTTGGCTCAATACGCACAAACGCGCACTAAAGAACGGAGCAGTAGATATGGTGGTCGCTGCCGTACAAAAGATCTGTCGCGGAAGAATCAGCACCGCCATTGCCAGAGAGCGTGACTACTTCGACAACAACGCGCACCGTATGAACTACGCCAAGGCCCGGCGGCGGCATCTACCCATCGGCAGCGGTCCAATGGAAAGCGCGATCAGGCGCGTGATAAACTTGAGGCTTAAGGGCGCAGGTATCTTCTGGAGCGAGGAAAACGCCGAGGCAATGATCATGCTCCGCGCGTTCTACAAGGCGGGTAGATGGGACGTGCTGTTGACTTTGGCAACAACGCCACCAACGAATACCGCGAAAATATCAACCAACTAAATGGGAATGCACCCAAACCTGATTCTATCAATGAAAAATGACAACCTGTTGTGGGGTACGAAAAGAATTCAAGG
>MFYT01000011.1:0-8938 GCA_001789205.1 Candidatus Raymondbacteria bacterium RIFOXYA2_FULL_49_16
GAAACTACCACACGAGCTTGAGACATTTGCTTTTCCTTTTTTAAGTTATGCTTCGATTCTGCAGGATAAATATAACGTCTGGATGTGACAAAAACTGTCGCATCAGAAAGAAATATGAATTTCGCTTTTGGAGGTGGTTTATGCTGTTGTCAGGAAAAATAGTATCTGCTTACGTGCGCGCCACTCGCCCGAAGTTGTGGCGTTTGTAAAACACCAAGTGGAGGTTGGTGGACATGAGCGGACAGGCGGCTTGCGGAGCTGCCGCCTGCCGTGAATGCCCCAGCCGGAACGTCAATTTTGGGCTGGCGCTGTTGTGTTTCGTTGTGGGGCTTTGCTCTTTAAGCGCTGGCCCGTTTACTCCACTTTAATACAGTCGTATTGAACCACCAAGTTTTCCTGGTACACATTGATTGTCATAGTGCCTGAATGGTCGCCTCTGGTAAAATTATGGAATTCAGAATATCCACCCCCCGCTGAAACGCGGAACCGGATAGCGTTATTACCGAGCTTTTCAAAAGCCTGGTCATAACAATCGGCGTCAGATTCGTTAAAACATCCGGGGCCGGAAGAAGTAAAACTCATAACACTATGAGTATAGGCTTCGAAAATACCGACAGATATTTTAAAAACATTTCCGCTATTATCAAACAAACATGTCATAAAGTCCGTATATGCGGTGTCCCCGGTGCGCCGGAGATAATATTTTTCGAAAACCGTTTGTCCCTCAACATACGGCGTCATCCAATACGCATCTCCTAATCTCCATTCGTCGCTGCCGTCTCCGTTTGAATTTGCAATTGCAATATCCAGGGGCCATTTGACCTCAACCGTGCTGGAGTTGTCATATTGTAATGTGTCGTGGTGGCCGCCCTTGTAATCTGCATTCAGATTTATCTTTTTCAGCCCGGTTCCCTTAATTGATTCCTGCGAATTGTCCTCGGAGTTTCCATAACTCGTTAAGGTTTCCCACGTCCCCTTCATCTCCATTACATAATCTTCCGTTGATCCGGCGCTGGTATCAAATCCTGCGGCCGTGGAGCGTAGAAGGCCTTTTTTTGATGAATTAATATATCCGTTTACCGTAACATTGGGAACAATGCCTACCGTAATGCTGACCAGACCAATACCGATAGGCTCCTCAACGAGCAATGAGATTTTATCAGACAACTTTTCGATTGCCAGGTCAACTTTAATCCCATCGCCATTTGCCCTGTTCAGCAGAACATGGGTAGACCATTCATTCGTGTTTTGCATGGACATGAGCGTTATACTGACAAATTGAACATCAATTTCAAATTTGGAAAGATTGCAGAACGGCAGGGAATCAGAAGCGCCTGCAAGCCTCTTTGCAAGAGGCGCTGATAACCCATGGCTGCCGACAATGTCAAACTTAAAGTCGCCCCGCATATCGGGATCAAGCGACGCAAAATTCCGGTCGCACGAAAAATAAACGAGTGAGGCGATTAAGAGTATGCATGTCAACAATAGCTTTTTCATGTGTTATTCCTTTCGGTATATGGTTAAAATGTGTAGCCGATTTTTCCGGTTAAAAACATCGGCAAGCCGCCGTTTTCGGCCATTTCTATTATGATATCATAGCCGACAATGAGCAATATCTGCGAATTGTTTTTTAAAGTTTTCCCAAGCTCAAGATACGGGCTTATCGGAATAACATCCATTGCTTTTCCGAAGATATCAAACGCGTCATCCTTGAATATTGAAAAGTATCCGCCTGCTGCATAGCCGGGACAAACCGTAAAAGACCCTATGGTGAACTTTCTGGAAATTGACAATTTTAAAGGAACGCCGACAAAAAGACCTTCCACGCCTTCTTTGTTAATGAAATAATTGGCGTTTATGTCGCCTCCCAATTGCCATTTCATGTTTTCACCCAATCCAAGCCTCAATCGATAACCTGCACCTACGCCCGGGTTAAAGTAATTGCCATGGTCGGTTAGGAAATATTCCGTACCGATTGTTATGCCGGAAGTAATTCCCCCGGCGGTTAAACCTTGTTGACCCAAAAGCACAAGCACGAAGACAAATAGCATTTTCTTCATCAGACAGCCTCCTTCTTTAATGGTTTCTTCCAAAAGTTAATTCGGTAATCAAGCATTCTGTAAAAGGCCAGCGCTTTTCCTCCTTTGAAGCTTAGCCCCACAATGTAACAACCGGGTAGGTCGAGGGCTTTTCAGCCCCCTTCCCCCCTCAGAACCTATCTATTACCCACATCTTTTTCGGCGGCGCGGAGGCCGCCGGCTAATCAGTTATTTCCGTTTTTTAATGGGCCAGGGACGGCCCATTAGGCGAGGCCGTCTGGCCTCGCTATAAATAGGCCTAAAATACATTGATTAGGCGGCGCCCTCCGCGGTGCCGCACTTATGGGTAATAGATAGCCCTCAGAACCGTACATGATAGTTTCCACTCATACGGCTCAAGCACTTCAAAGGCGGCCCCTGTCAAGGGACAGCCCGAACTCCTCGACAAAGCGCCTGTCCAGATTACAAAATCGCTTATTCATCTTGCGACCTGCAAAGTAATTCGTCCAGGCGGGATCGTACGGATTCGCCTCAGGCCTGATTTTCACGTGCCGGATAATTCTTATCCAGCGGGCCTGCTGCAAATCCAGAATCACTTTCTTTCCGTCCGCGTCCGCTTCCTTGGTTCGGGGAAGAATCCAGAGCTTCCTGTCCCGGTCCCATCTGCGCCCCTCAACAGACCTGATCATATTGATTTGATTGATGTTATAGGGTACTTTGACCTCATAGAATCTCTGATCCTCTGTTTTTGAAACTACCACACGAGCTTGAGACATTTGCTTTTCCTTTTTTAAGTTATGCTTCGATTCTGCAGGATAAATATAACGTCTGGATGTGACACAAACTGTCGCATCAGAAAGAAATATGAATTTCGCTTTTGGAGGTGGTTTATGCTGTTGTCAGGAAAAATAGTATCTGCTTACTAGTGTAGTGACGAACATTTTGTATACCTTCCGGGGCATAAATACGAACATCCCCCTATCTTCTACGGCATGCAAAGCGAACATTGATAATGTACCCTTTTCCGCTCGCTTGTGTCAAGATTTGAACCATTACGCCAGAAGAAGTCAAACAAGTTTCGACGTAATGGCCGCTTTGATCCTCATAGCAAGCCCGGTCAATTCCATTTCTGGTAAAATATCAGCCAGGGATTCCGAAACCTGCTTTTCATTTAGTTTCAGGGTCTCAGCCTTCAGAAAATCATAAAAACTTTGCACAGGGATTGGCGGCTTTCCTGGGAACGGCTCCACCCCTCTCGCATACACAGGCTTTTTGAGCCTTTTTTCCAGTATTTCAAGGTCTGGCCGAACGCCCATATTCAGGAAAAACTGAATGTCATAGATGTCCCGCATCAATCTTCTATCGAGCCATGCTGACAATTTATTGGAAAGCGCAACGCTAAGGTCCATAACCTGTACTGTCCGAACCGCTTGATTGTAACGCTTGGACAGAGGGGCGGAAGTTAAGACCGCGGTTTTACATTGTTTATCCACCGTCACCTCAACCTGGACCTTGATGCTGCCACTCGTGATAACAATACGCAGACACTTCGAGTTCAGTGAATAGGTCAGATTAATGCCTGGGATTTCCCGAAGGGTTGATACAACACTGTCTTTGATGTCGTTCTTTGATTTGAAGGGCACAAACACATAATCTAGATCATTGGTTAACCTTGGGCATTCCAAAAGCCGGAGCACCATTCCGCCGCGCAACACAGCCTTTTCCCGAAAAACCTCTGAAAACCGATTCATGATCGTTGTCAGCAACGCCTCGCGCTTCTCCTGATTATTATCCACGTAGCAACCCCTTACAAAATTTCACAAACCTGCTGTTTTTATACTGTTTCAGATATTTTTCCACTTTTCGACGATCTAACCTGGTTACATCAACATCAGACGCAGGGTTAAAGGAAAACCTCCGTCCTTTCATATAATAATACAATGTATCTATGTATGCCTTTTCACAATCAGCGTATTTAACGCCATTGACAATCGAAAACCCAAAATACTGTTTTCTTGAGGTTCCAAAATGATCAATGACCAGATCATCCCTGCGATAGCGCCTGTTCCTTCCAGGCTTCACCGCCATTATCCGTTTTTCAGGCACAGTGCCAATAAGACCCTCTTTGGCCAGCACGGTTCCTATTGAGAGGTAGGCATCAGAATTAATCGCGCTGCTTAATACTTCGCTGGAATAATTTTCCGTGGTAAACACACCCTTGCAAAACCTTTTCAGCACCCCTGCTTTGACCAAACGGTTTATCCGGTTATATAAGGTTGGGAGATTTTCACTCTTTAAAATTATCTGCAGGTCAGAGAGCTTGAATACCCCTTGAAGATCTGGGGAAAACTTTTGGATTTGCAGAAGATCTGATTCAGAAGGAATCTTCATAATGACAGAATATAAACAATTCCTTTAATATCTGTCAATATGAAATAATTGAGTTACGGTAATAGAACAATTTTCTGATTGCGGTCGAGGCCATTGATCCGGCTGCGAATCACAAACAAACCCGCAGGCAGCACAGCCCCATCCTGTGCCCTGCCATCCCAGACAAACATACCAGCACTACCGGGTTTTAATCGTCTGACAACCCGGCCAGCAATGTCAAACACCTGAACACTGCCCTCGATTGAACCGCTTTGGGTCATAATCGGCATTCCCGGCGCATAGGGATTGGCAAAAATAAGCAACCTCCCATTGTTGCTGGCAACCTGCGGAACAGACTGAACATGGGTAAATCCCTCAACCGGCTTGGCAAAATCCACCAGATGCACATGGAAAGTATCTGTGAACCCAGTGCTGTTTGAGGCAACCACAGACACAATCCTGTTTCTATACGGCTGATCAGATTGCGCGCCATTGCCCATGTAGAGATAGGAATAGGTAGGTGCAGCACGGACTTCGAAAGCCGTGGTTGACTCGCCAAGCGTATAGGTGACACTGTTGCTCAGGGAATCAACGGCCAGCTGATAAGCCGCAAGCTCCCCAACTCTAAAAGAGATGCCTGCAACAGGTGAAAACAGAGGCCCATACACACTGGTTGCTCCAACCGTAAAGAAATTGGTTCTGAGAGCAACCCCGCCTGTGCATATTTCAGCCTTCCATGTTCCAAACAAACTTGCGTTTACCTGGCTTGCAAAGGTAATGGCTCGCATTTTACGAATGGAATAGCCGGCAGAGGAATATGTCTGACTGTAAAAGACTGAATCGCGGGGATCTATGATCCGAAGCATCAGGTCATTGTTATAGGGTGCGTTCTGCGTGTTCCAATAAGCCACAAGAAAAGGTTCGTCAATACCAAAGACCTTTGGCGCATGAAGCTTGGCAGAATCCATTTTTGCGGTAAAAACAGCTGGGACAGCATTCTCATACGCGCTGTTCCAGGCAAAACCAAGGCCGGTTTGCGTGTACAGGCCAAACTCTCGCACACCAAAAGCATCGCCAGCATATACTGGTGTTGTGGTCCAGTAGTGACGTCCACCAGATTCGTCAAAAGGGTCCCATTTTACACCAACCGACTGTTCTGGCTCAGTGATTTCAAAATGAACATGCGGATACAGGGAATATCCAGCGCTGGCAATAAACGCAAGGGGCTGGCCCTGGCGCACACTGTCGCCTGGCGCCACCATGCACGACCTGTACCGGCAATGGCTATACCAGCACATGAGCGTATCATTGTGAATGATTGTAATGGAATTATTGTGCCCGTTTAATCCATGATAGGGCCGGTCATAGGAATTGTCATAATCGGTCTGCTGCACATAGCCGTCTGCGACCGCGTAAATAGTATCACCCCGGTCCATCTGTTTTGGCGTATAGATATAAAAATCAATCCCATCATGGCCTGTATAGGTAATTGTCCCTCCCCTGTAATCATGGCCATTGTGGTCCACATAGGCTTGGATGAAATGATCGCGGTTAAAGACGCCCTGCGCTGGCCATGTCCAATTGAAATCCTGGGCAAAGACAATACCAAAACCAACTAGGAGGATAAAAAAATGTAAAATACCCTTTTGAAGCATTTCTTGTGCTAAAAATATAAGATATCGTTTATCGAAGAACCAGGAATTACTAGCCCAATTTCCAGCCACTCACCAGATCTATCACCGTAACTGCGGTCTTGGGGTTACAGCTCTCTGCCCAGCACCCTGACTTTAAATCCCAACTCCTGACTCAGCGCAACCGTCTCCTGAAAGATGTCGCCATAGGCAACTGCAACATGGTTGCTCATGTAGTGCGCCATGAGCGTGTCACGCGAAATCCCCATGTCCGTCGGCATAAATGGCCATTCGCGTGTGGTGCCCTTCCACCATGCTTCGCGTTTTGCAGGCGGCAACTTTGCCACCTCTCCCTTGCCTACATCCATCCAGAGCTCGTTGTCCTTGAGATATGCGCGTGCCCAGGTGACCTTACCCGGCAGACTCTCCCCTGCGAACGTACCGCCTGGAATGGGGAAATATCCTCTAGGTTGCCTGTAAGAATGAACGCCTTTGAGTATTTTGGGATTATGATTGAATGAGTACGCATCACAGCAGCCTGAATTGAGAAGAATCCAGAGAAATTTTCCATTGTGCATGCCTCCCCAGCGCACATCGTGAAAATTTACGCCCTGATGCATGCCTTTGGCCTTGAGAATGCGTTTCATGAGTTCCATGGGAACAAGATTGCCCTGGTCAGCTTCCGTGGAATCGACAATAGTGTCTCCGTTTCCTTCGGGCCTGCACACTGAATTTAAAAGGCCTTCAGCAAAATCCGACGGCGGCCGCAATGGGATAAGCCCCAGCTGATACTGCCAGCCAATGCAGTCTGCCTTGAACTCTTTGACCATGTCGAGCACTGCCAGATAATCGCGCAGCTGCTCTTTGGTCGCCTGTGTATTGAAATCCTCAGCCCCCTTTATGCCATAATGAAACATGACACCTTTTTCGACCACAAACCGAAAGGCGTCATCAATGCGTTTCTGGCTGATCCGTTTGCCCCGGTCAATGATCCATGCCTGGTCAATCTTATGTTCGGAAAAGCCAATCTTTGGCAGCAGCCTGGGTCCAAAATAGCCGTTGATCATGCCCATGGAGGTATCGCCAAGCATAAGCGCGAGGATTTTTCTCTGTCTGATGCTTGCCGCTATTTTCCGGGCTGTTGTAAGCGACTTTTTATCAATTACAGCAGTATTTCGAATCTCATCTTCCGGATACTGGATTCTTCCGGTCTGACACCATTCTTCAAGACGGGCCATGAAAACTTTATCAGTTGACCAGTCTTTGCTGTCTGTCCACACGCGCGAATGTTTGCGGCCAACAGATTCAAGGCAGGCCGATGTATTGAGCAGTCCCACCAATCCTGGCCATTCGCCTGAAAAATTACTGGCCAGGAGTAAGGGATTATCTTTCCCAACAGTTCCATCAACAGTGTGAGGTCCATATACCCAGTGAACATACACGCCGATCATAGGATCGTCCACAGGGCCTAGCTTCTCGATTGATTCATGGGGTTTGGTCAGATACCCCTTGATCCGGTACGAATGTCTGCCCAAACGCTTGAGAGCCTTCTCTAGCTGCAATGTTGCCTTTGTTATACTGGGAAGGGCAAGTTCATTCGGTGTTTTCCGATAATCACCAGGCCAGAATATCGCAATTTTCTTTGCCATTGTTTATTCCTTTTTGTATGTGTGTATCGACCATACCTGTCGCATGACCCTCCCCCTTAAAAAGGGGGAGGGTGCGGGTGGGGGATTCTACTATTCCCTCACCATCTTCCCTATTTCCCTCAGCACCCCCTGCTCCTCTGGATGAATATCGCCAAAAGGTCTGGGGCCAACATTCAGAAAAAATACCGCGTTAGAGGCACGCGCCTTCTTATAAGCGCAATGTATCTCTTCCGCGTTTTTAACAGTATGGTTCCATGGCTGGTACGACCATCCTGAATTCAGGTTCCACCAGCACGCAAGGGGCTTTCGTCCTACCTGCGTGGAATTAAATCCGATCGTATTTTCACCAGGCAGATCCAGTTCCCAAATTTGATAGTCTTCGCCTTTCAATGGCGGGATATGCGTATTATTGGTGATGACAGCGTGCGGCTGCAGCGAATGGATCAGGTCATATGTTCCTGCAAGGTCCCATGGACCCTGCGCGCCAAACCATTCCGCCTCGTGCTTATTGAACTGGACGCGCGGCCAATATCCGTCAAAAAGCACTCCCCCGATTTTCCCAAACCTGGTGCACAATTCGCGGACCTGCCCCTGATAATAGGCAATATACTCGTTCCAGGTCTTTTTTAATTTATAGGCAGAATGGGTCCAGTCAACAAGGGAATAATAAAAATGCAGCGGAATTCCCCGGTCGTTCAGCGCCTTTGCCAGTTCAGCCAGGATATTTCTTTTAAACGGGGAATTCGTGACTTTAAAATCCGTAAGATCGCTGTCCCACAGGCAAAACCCGTCATGGTGTTTGGATGTAATCATGAAGAATTTCGCCCCTGCCTCTAGAAGAAGGTCAGCCCATTCGTCTGCGTTGAATCGCGATGGATTAAATTCATTCATGCGTTCCATGTATTTTTTAACAGGAATACGTTCGTTAAAAAGCGCCCACTCATTACCGCTTGTGCCCAGGGAATACAGCCCCCAGTGGGCGGTAAGGCCAAATCCGTCTTTTACGAATTTGCGAACCCCTGTTTGCGACGCATGTAATTTAGCTGCCGACGTATTTTCCGGCTTGCACGCATTAATTGATTTCATTGGATTCTATCCCCTTTATTGTACGGGCGTCATTCTGCAATTGGCTTCCTCTATCGATGAATGACGCCCCTGCAATTAATTTCATTTGATCCTATCTCTTTTTGGGCATATTGTACGGGCGTCATTCTGCAATTGGCTTCCTCTATCGATGAATGACGCCCCT
>MFYT01000011.1:9048-80443 GCA_001789205.1 Candidatus Raymondbacteria bacterium RIFOXYA2_FULL_49_16
CCGATTGCCTGCATGGTGACCTTCAGGTCCTGTTTGAACCTGATGGGGTCCATGATATGAAACCGGTACAATCCATGCCGCGCACCTGCAACGCCCTCCTTCACCCCCAAAGGATAACCCAGAAATGGCGCTGAGAAAGTATCTTGAAAGCACCAGGCACCGCCAAAATAATCCTCTGTGCCTGTGCCGCAGATTGTTGGAAATTCGCTGTCCCCATCAATGAAAAATTTTATTTCTCCCTCGCCCCACCAGCCCTCGTTGTTCTGCTGCCATGCCATATAGGTGCCTACATAATGACCTCTTCCTTGCAGACCGTCAACAATTGTATAATCCTGCATGTATGGCAATGGATTTGTCCGCCTGAATTGGGCGTGGAAATAGGCTTCGTCATCTGCTATTTCGGTCAGTGCATAATTAATGGCGTAGAAAAAACCCCCGGCGTCGGCCGGTGAAAGATTCTCAATTGTCATGCGCGCGTGCTTTCTGAATGGCATGGGAAAATAGCAATTGAATCCGCCCGAAGGATTCACATTTATCGGCAGAGCGAGAATGTTCACCCGTTTTTTAAACCCATTACAGAAAAGATCGCCAAGAGGGCATTCAACGCTGGGTTCTTTTTCATTGTCCCAATAGATCCGGACAATAAGGTCGCGGTAAAATTTCTCAGCCACTGTGATCCAGATATGCTGGATACAGCCAGGACCGTCAATATCCATAAGGGTGACAGTCGCGCTTGCGGGAATATCGATGCACGGGCGTACTTTCCACTTCTGGCCAAGTTCGCGCGCTGCCCCTTTTTCATCACTGGCCCATGCCTGGCCTATCTTTTTGACCTCTTTCTGGCATTTGTCCGGAAAGGCCATGCCGCCCTTGCCTTTTTCGCCATAGACGTTTTCAGCCGTAATCGACCGCGTTTCAGCGTCTGAAAGCCGGGAAATATTCCCCAGTCCCACCCCGAGTCCATTATACAATGCCATAATTCCTCCTGCGTTTGTCACCGTATTATTAATTTTGGCTTTATCAGAATTGTCTTTTTTTCCAGCTTTCCATTCTCCATGGAGCGGGCAAGCAGTGCAAAAGCCTCTTTTCCCATGGCCGCGCAGTCCTGGGCAACCGAATCAATCCTTGATGAGAAAAAATCCAGAAACGGGTGGTCATCAAAAGTCGCAAGCCGTATGTCGCGGCCAAAATGTTGCCCCTGCTCCTGATAATATCTGAGCAGACCTTCGAGCAGAGTAAGCCCTGCGGTAAAAATCGCCGCAGGCCGCGTGTTCTGGGAAAAAAGCGCCTGGGCCGAGCGGTACCCGCTCTCACCGGTAAAATCATGCTGAAAAATCCGCTCTTCGGTGATAGCAAGACCATTCTCTTTCAGGGCTCTGACAAACCCTTTCAGCCGCTCGCTGTTTGATGATACATGCGCCACGCCGCCAATATAAGCGATGTCTTTATATCCGCGCTGTATGAGGCTGGTAGTAAGTTCGTGTGCGGCCCAAGTATTGTCACTGGCAACCTGAGCGCGCGCGCCTTTGACCATGCGGTCTATGTACACCAGGGGCACACTCCTGTTATTGAGCGTCTCATGCGTGCGTGTGTCCTGCAAGGAGCTGACGATAATGACCCCGTCTACGGATTTTGAGAAAAGCCCGGAGAGCGCCTCCAGTTCACGGTCTGGTTTGTCGTTTGAACTGGCCACAATGACATTGAACCCGCGTTCTCGCGCATCGGCCTCAATGCTCTCCTCAAGCAGGGAGAAAAACCGGTTTTTGACATCACCCACGATAAAACCAACGGTCCGTGTTCTTTTGAGTCTGAACCCGCGCGCGAACTGGTTTGGCGAGTACCCGTATTTCCGGACCGCGGCCATGACTTTCGCCTCGGTCGCCGGACTAATACGCTGTTCCCTGGCCTTGTTGTTCATGACCAGGCTCACCGTGGTCTTTGATACTCCGGCTTTGCGGGCAATTTCATTTATCGATATCATGCCACATCCCCGGGATAAAAATATCGTAGAGGTGGGTTTGAAACCCACCCCTACGCTCTATAATAAATATTTCCATCTTTTCTGTACGGGCGTCATTCTGCAATTGGCTTCTTCTATCGATGAATGACGCCCCTGCATTTAATTTCCTTAATTTTTATAACACCCGATTTTACGTCCACAAATGCCTTCCCCTTCTTCACGCCAGCAAGGCCATACCCGGTTGCCGTACTGAAAAAGCACTGAAAATCACCTTGTATCACAGGCTTCATAAATAAAACCTTATCAACAGCGTCGTACCTGATGCCGCTATATGCCTGCAAGAGCGCGTATGAGGCCAATGCGCGCGCATACCAGTGGCCGCATTCATATTCGTTGAAGGGATTTCGTACACGGCCGTTGTACCGGGCGCGGCATGCAGCAACAATATCGAGGCCTTTTTTGACCTCGCCATTCATAATCAGGTGTGACGCTACCTGATATTCGATGCCAGTCCATACCTCATCGCTATAAACAAAAGGCAGCGAGGGCTTGCCGCCTTTTGGCCATGTGCACAGCAGAAGCCCGCCCTCTTTTCCAAGAGCGTATCCGGGACGTTGGGGATTGGCGTGAGCAGACAGGTCCTTTTTAAAATTGTATTTGTGTACTGCTTTTAAATGCGAAACAACCTTTTTCCTGTCCATAAGAATGCCCAGGCCGCACACCTCTGCCATCCACGCGCCAATGACCCCGTCCGAAAGGCATCCGGTTCCATATTGGTATTTTGGCCCCTCTTTTTTCAACAGAGCAATGGCCTCAGAAGAATATTCGATATTCCATGAAAATGTCTGGAGTTTTGTCGGGTCTTTGGTGCGCAAGCCCTTCCATGTTACTTTCTGGAAAAAATACTCACCATTGAACAGCTGTGTTTCAATATGTCTTTTTGATTTTTGGGCCAATGTTTCGTAGAGGGCGATATTTTCATCCAGAGCCGTGCCCATTGCAGCTGCTGCGCAGAGAGCGCCCAAGTAAAAACTTGTGCACATGCCATTAGGGCCCCAAAATTCAATGTCATACGTATTGTGATGAGGTTCTTTGAATATCCCCTCATGGTCAGGGTCCCAGGTTTTAATGCAATACTCTAGGCTTTTTCTGACAGCAGGCCACATCTTTTTCAGCCAGGCATGGTCGCCGGAAATGCGCCACTCCCGATATACTTTTATGATGCCGCCGAGTTGGCCGTCAGCAGCAGCGTGAAAATCCTGTTTTCGCGGCCCAATGGGAAGCGCAGCACGGAACGCCTGATATCCTGTTTTGTTCTGACTTTCAAAAAATTCGGTCTCGCGCATTGTGCGTTCAAGATCGGGAAACAAATGCGGCAGGGCCTGGGCATAGTTCCACACATGCGTGCACGAACCAGCACAACTGCCTTTGGAATCCTCGCACCCCTCCCATGCCCAGAATCTGCCGTCTTTCTGGCGCAGCACGGTCGGACTTTTCAAGATGCTCAAATTCGACGAGACCGCGTCTACTATCTCGGTTGGAAGCGTTGAACTGAATAAACAATCGCTAAATTGTAAAGACGCCTCTCTCAATCTTGAATAATTCTTTTCCCAATATGTCGCTACTGCCGCAATATTCGGGAATTTTCCCGCATACCAGGGAACATATGTTTCCAACGAATCCTTTTCCTCGGGCCAGCGCTGGTCGCTTTTTGGCACATACCAGCACATGCGTACGATAATGCGTTTCTCCTTTCCAGGCCCAAGCGTAAAAGGCACATAGATCGACCCTCCCGGCGATGGCCTGTCTTGTGAAACAGGAGACGCTGCGACACAAACACCTTGCTCAACATTGGTCCAAGCCATGGTGCGCGGATCGAACCAACCGCCTCTGAACCATGCGCAGTTTACCTTGGTACGCGGATCGTCGCACTGGATTGCAAACGCACCATTGGCAGCGGGCGCTCTTTTGCTCGCCTTTTGCGATAAAACAAATCCATTGCGAATTGATGTAACCGCATAGCCTCCATTTGCCTGCTCAATTTCCATAAAATTGGCGCTATTGTATGAGAATACAGCCTGGACTGGAATTTTTGACGTGTTTTTAAACCTGTATTCGAGCGCTGCCACAGGAAGGCTGGAATCATCACTGTTTCCTGGAGTAAACGGGCTCCATGCCAAAACAGTGGCTTTTGTCGGCAGCTTTGCATCTGATAATTCTATGGACGCAAACGGGAATTGAGCGCCAAACGAACACATACCAAACCTTGGCAAACCATAGGACTTGAATTTTAGCCCCTCGCCTGCGTTTGCCTGGCCAAAATATTTCCATTCAGGCACCGGTCCTTCCAGAACCCGGGCAATACGTTCCCTGCCCGGGGCTTTAACTGAAAGACCCGCAAAGATCATAGGCTCGTTGTGTATGTCGGGTTTGTGGTGGAGTGAAACATGAGAGAGCGCGCCAGTCCCTTCGATGCAGATTGTACCCGCACCCATACCGCCAAGTGGAAAAGCGATCCTGTTCAGTTTGTCGCCGGCATATGAAACACTCTTTTTAGCCATGCCACCCCCTGCTAAATCGATTTAGTTATAAAATATCCTTTTCCCCGGTATGTGTCAATAATAAAATTGAGACCTTTTGTCTGAATATAGAGATGGAAATCAGGGGCGCGGATCAGGGTTTAATAGCAGGCATATCTAAACATTGTCCAGTTAAATACAATAACATGCAATCTTTATCCGGCGGGACAGAGCCCGCCGGTTGTTCAGGTCTTTCTTTTTTCCTTGCGCACAGCCACCCGCTTTACACCCCACGAAGAGAACACAATTGAAGCGGGTCCCGCCCATAAGAGTTGTCATTTCATAAATATCAGCCTTGGTTAGACGTAGACGGAATGACACCTCTTATGGGCGGGGAAGGCTTTCCAAAGCCTTCAGTTGTGCGCGATTCATGAAAGAACAACCATTATTGATCAACCGGTGGGCTCTGTCCCACCGGATCATCCAGTCCTAGCAATGTCTGGTTTTTCATTTTTTACCGGACACCACTGGACATACCTTTCAAGCATGCAACCAGAGCATCTTCGCACATCTTTAGGATACAACGCATTCTTTGCAGGCCATTGTGAGTTTACGACAACAAACCTCCCTGCATCCTGGGTTCGTACGCAGCTGTCTGACCTGATATAATGTCACCAAGCGTGGCCTGTTGCTCCTCAAAGGAAAGGCGCAGGCCCAGAATATCCTTAAAAAATCCCTCGCCCGTTTCAAGAAAAAGCGCCAATCCCATATAAGCGGCAAACAGCGTAAGTGCATGCTGTTCCGGAATATTTTCCCAATATCCGGCAATAGCTTTGAGTTTCTGCACATACTCACGCGATAAAACCTTTACATGCCCTTTCATTGCAGCGGTTGGCTTAAAACTCTCGGCAAGAAACAGGGAAACCAATTCCCGGTTCTCACGCGCAAATACACGGTATTCCTTGAAAAATCTGCTCAAAGCACCCAAAAACGCGGTCCGGGCCGAAAGCCCGAGCAAAAAACGGTCGAAGAATGCCGCGTTTAAAGTAAAATATTCAGCGAACAACTCATCTGCCATCCTTTTTTTTGAAGGAAAATAGTGATACATGCTCGCAGCACGCACCTCCGCGTCCTTAGCAATGGCGCGCATGGAGGTCCCAGTAAAACCGGAACGGGCAAAATGCGTCTTTGCCGCGGCCATAATACGGGCCCGCGTGCGCAATGCATCGCGTTTCCTTTCCACACCAGCCTCCTTCCTAACCTAACATACGTTCGGTTTATACTAACACTTGTTAGATAATAAAAAAGCCGTTCATCTGTCAATTGAAAAGCGCCCATGCGCCTCAAAAATACGCAACACCCTCAACCATCTTTCCAGATTCAATTAAAAAAAACCTTTTGCATGGATTCAGGAAAATTATATCTTTTCACACTTATGAAAATAAACATAGCTGTACTCGCAAAACAGGTTCCCGACACCCACAATATCACCGCCCAGGCGATGAAGGACGATGGGACCGTGAACCGGGCCGCTTTGCCGGCCATCTACAATCCTGAAGACCTGAACGCGCTCGAACTGGCCTTGTCGGTCAAAGAGCAGTTCGGGGCAACTGTCACCGTCATTACCATGGGCCCTCCCCGCGCAGCCGAGATCCTCAAGGAATCTCTGTATCGCGGGGCAGACCGGTGTGTGCTGCTCACGGACCGCGCCTTTGCGGGCGCCGACACGCTTGCCACGTCGTACACACTCGGTCTTGCCATCAAAAAACTCGGCAAGGTCGACATTGTCATGTGCGGCAGACAGGCCATTGACGGCGATACCGCGCAAATTGGCCCCCAGGTTGCCGAAAAAATCACCTACAACCAGATCACGTATGTTGAGGCAGTGCAGAAAATAGAAAAGGACACTATTACGCTCCATCGCAATCTGGGGCGCACGTCCGAAACTATTCGGACCAAGCTTCCGGTACTGCTTACGGTCACTGCCTCCGCAAACCAGCCGCGCAGCTTTGGGGCAAAATACCAGATGAAGTTCAAAAAGGCGCGCACTGTTCTCGACGTCACCGACGAGGTCCGCAATTCCACGGTTGCCGGCAGCTATGCCGACGACTATGTGCGGGACCTTATCAATAAAAAATGCGCTGACCTGAAAACTCGCGGCCTACTCATCGAGACCTGGACCGCCGCTGACCTCAAGGTCGACGCATCGTCCATTGGCCTTGCCGGGTCGCCTACCAAGGTCAAAAAAATCGAAAGCATTGTCCTCACCGCGCGAGAGATAAAAACCGTGCCACCCACGGACGACGGTATAAAAAGCCTTATCAAAGAACTCATCGAGGAGAAGACCTTTGTCTAATACGAAGAAAACCGGAAAGAAAAACCCCGGAAAAGACAGCGTCCTTGTCTATATCGAATCTCAGCACGGCGAAATCGCCCAGGTGAGCCTCGAACTCATTGGCAAGGCCCGCGAAATGGCGGACAAGCTCTCTGTTACAGTCACTGCGGTAGCCATAGGCTCGGGCCTCAAAAAGTTCGCCCAGCAGATCTTCTCATACGGCTGCGACACGCTCTACCTGCTCGAAGACAAACGCCTTGCCTACTACGAAACCATTCCCTACACCAAGGCTCTGGTGCAGGCCATTGGCCAAATCCAGCCGCAGATCGCGCTCTTTGGCGCGACTTCCATTGGCAGGGACATTGCTCCACGCGTGGCAAGCACTATTAAGGTTGGGCTCACGGCCGATTGCACCTCCCTCGAAATCGGCGACCACGAAGATCCCCGCACAAAAAAGACGTACCAGAACATCCTATACCAAATCCGGCCCGCATTTGGCGGCAACATTATCGCCACTATTGTTTCACCCGAACACAGACCCCAAATGGCTACAGTGCGCGAAGGCGTTATGAAACTCGGCATGCCGGACAAATCACGCAAAGGCGTTATCGTTCCCCTCAAGGTCAAATTCGCGGCAAAAGACTTTGTCAACCATGTCATCAAACGCGTAATAAGCCAGCGTAAAGTAAACCTTACTGCCGCGCACATCATTGTATCGGGCGGTGCTGGCGTTGGCAGCAGGGAAAACTTCAAGCTCATCTGGGACTTTGCAGAGGCCATTGGCGGTGTTGTCGGCGGATCGCGCGCTGCTGTTGACAATGGTTTTGTGGACCACGACCATCAGGTAGGCCAAACCGGTACTACAGTCAGACCAAAGCTATATATTGCCTGCGGCATCTCCGGCGCTATCCAGCACCGCGCTGGCATGGAACATGCTTCTAAAATAATCGCTATTAACAGTGATCCGAACGCCCCCATGCTCAAGATAGCCCACTACGGCATAGTCGGTGATCTCAATCAGGTCATTCCGAAAATGATCAAAGCGTACAAATCCAAAGGATAAAGGCGGAAAACCCATGGCAGATAATTTTTATACGGACAATCCAGACATAGAATACAATCTTGAACGTCTGAATCTGTGCAAAATCGCGGACCTTCTCGAAGGCGACTACGCTGAATCGCAAAAATACGATTATGCTCCTGCAAACGCGGACGACGCACGCGAAAACTACCTGAACGTCTGCAAAATCGCGGGCGAACTGTGCGGCGGCCCTGTGCTTGAACGTGCTCGCCAGATCGATGAAGAGGGCAACGAATGCAAGGATGGCGATGTCATCTACCACCCCCTGGTAAAAAAGAACATTGAAGACTTTGCCAAAGCGCAGCTCCTGGGCCTTTCACTTCCACGACGGTATGGCGGTGTCAACATGCCCCAGGTGGTCAAAGTGGCCATTCTTGAAATGGTTTCCCGTGTCGACGCAGCCCTCATGAATCTTGTTGGATTACAGGACATTGCCGAAACCGTGAATGAATTCGGTTCCGAAGAGCAGAAACAGACCTATGTCACCCCGCTTGCCATGGGAACGCACACCGCGGCCATGGTGCTTACCGAACCCGATTCCGGATCAGACCTCCAGTCTGTACGCCTTGTTGCCACCCCGCCTGCCGACGGCAACGACAGAGGCGTTTGGACAGTCAAAGGCGTCAAACGGTTCATTACTAATGGCTGTGGAAACGTGCTTCTCATACTCGCCCGTTCCGAGGAAAACACCAAAGACGGCCGCGGGCTCTCTATGTTCGTCTGCTTCAGGGACAAGTCAGTGCGTATCAGGCGCATTGAAAACAAACTGGGCATTCACGGATCTCCCACTTGTGAGATGACCTTTGACAACACCCCCTGTTACCTTGTGGGAAAGCGCAAACTCGGTCTTATCCGCTATGTCATGGCGCTCATGAACGGCGCCCGCATCGGCATTGCGGCCCAGGCGCTCGGCATTGGCGAAGCAGCCTACCGCGATGCGCGCGAATATGCCGAAAGCCGGGTCCAGTTCGGCAAACCAATTTCCCAGTTCCCGGCAGTATACGAAATGCTCACCAACATGAAAATCGCGGTTGAGGCTGGCCGCACGCTTCTGTACGAGACCGCTAAAGTGGTCGACCTGTTCAAGGTGAACGAACGCAGGGCCGATGAAATGAGGGCACAGGGCCAGCAGCCAAGCGCTGAAATGCTTGCGGATGTCCGGTACTACGACCGCCTTGCCGCAGTGCTTACTCCATTCTCAAAGTTCTTTAACACGGAAATGGCCAATCAAAACGCCTATCTGGGCATCCAGATCATGGGCGGTAGCGGTTTCATGAAAGACTACAACATGGAACGCTACTACCGCGATGCGCGCATCACTAATATTTATGAAGGTACCACGCAGCTTCAGGTGGTGGCGGCAATTGGCGGACTCATGGCCGGCTCCCTGAACAAAATTTTCGACGATTTCAGCGCCAAACAATTCGATGATAAATTCGAGGGTCAGGCCAACAAGGTCAAAGAGATTATTTCACAGCTCTACAAGGCCATTGAACACGTAAAAGCACAGAAAAATCAGCACTATACAGACTATGTTGCCCGCAAACTGGTTGAAATGGGGATGAACATTTATATCTCCATACTCTTCCTCGATTGCGCGCAGACCAATGCCCGCAAGGCAACCATTGCCGAGATCTGGATCAATGATGTTGAACTCAAGGCAAAGGGCCATTTCGAGTTCATCATGTCCGACCGCAACCAGGTCATCAACATGCACAAGGACATTATCGGGTAAACAGGAGAATACCTCGAAGAAAAGCAAATCCGCCGGTTCATCAGTCATAATAACGGGAAAACAGGAGAGAAAAATGAGGTATCAATTCCTTGCCGCGTTTGTATTCTCCGTCTTTATATTCCAGACACCATTCGGTTATTCAATAGATTCCTACTGGGGCCAGTGGCATGGACCTGCAAACGGCAATGCCTGCATACCCGAAGCGCCCAATCCAGATATTGAACTCAAATGGGCCATGAATCTACTCGACCCCAACGGGGACGGAAATCAGGCTGACAATCTCGGCTACACCGCCGCTGATGCATTTAAAGAGGGGACGCTGGTACGGGCGGACAGTCTGTGGATTTATCTCAAGATCAACCGCGACTATTCAGGTGCGGCCGACAAAACGCTCTGGAAAATCGATCCATCCGACGGTTCCTTTGCCTGGAACTCTACAAAGGCAAATGGCGAGGACGAAAGTACGCCCCGCGCCTTTCAGCTCTACAGAGACCCGCGGGGACATGCCGCCTTGCATGTGGCTTCCTTCTACGGCACATACTGGGACACGTATAATGCGGAAACACAGGCAGAAGAGAACTTTTTTCAGGATAGCCACTCCTGCAAAGGGTCACGCATACTCATGGGAAAATGGGCATGGAAGAACAATCGGTTCCGTCCCGACTATTCTCCCTCATATTATCACGGCGGTACGCTCCGTTTTTGGAACGGTATCGATTACAACACAATACAATATGCCGATTCCATTGCCGTCATGGACCATGCATGGGACTCCAGCCGTTGCCTGGTGGCGGTACTTTCTGGCTTTTCCACCAATCCGGCCCTTGCCTATGGCAAAGCGCGCTACCTGATGCTCGATACTGCCGGAAACGTGGTCCGCAACGATACCGTCTCGGGCGTCTATCTTCCCACCTGTCCCACAAATTGGACCAGCTATAATACCGATATTTTCATGCGCCTTGCTCTAAAAGGAGACTATCTCTACGCCATCGAACGGACAACCTCCGTAGAAAACCAGTTGGTTCGGAGACGGATAAGCATGGGCTGCATAAAAACAGATTCCATTGTCCTGGGTACATCCATAAACGACCGGGGAACATCGATCGCCCTTGACGATAACGCGATATATGTGCAGCGTTCCGGTGAAATAACCGCGTATTCGCTTGACCTCCGGACCGTACGGTGGAGCACGCCTACGCCAGTGCGTACTACCTATCATCAGACCATTCAGGTATTTGATTACAACCGCTTTCCCGGAAACCGCAATACACCCAGCCAGACTCTTGCCTGCAACGGGACATGGGTCTATTCCACAAACGACAGTTCGCTGCAGATCCACCGCGCTTCTAATGGAGAACTGGTGGATGAACATGTATTTGACGATCTGCCCGACTATCGTACGTACAACGGCGCTATTGTCTATGGCGTACCGGGCGATATCGTTCTTATGCCCGGATATGTCGTGGTTGTGTCCTGCCGGGACCATTCAAAAATATGGGTGTTCCATGAGGCGTCTTCGACAAGGAAAAAAGATACTGGAACCATTGATGACACACGAATTAATCTGGAGGCGCTACCGAATCCGTTCAATCCAGATCTTTCTATCCTGATACATGGCGGCAAAGCGTCCGTGACCATACATGATGTGAGGGGAAATCATCTGAAAACACTTTTTCCATCATCATCGGCGGGGAGCGGCAGTTATATGGACCAAAAATATTCCTGGAATGCCGCCGGACACCCCTCCGGTATATACATCATTAAAGCACGGATTGGCAGACAGACGGTATTAAAGCGGATAATGCTCGTGAAATAAGGAATATTCGCAAAATTCCTTCTCTCACGCTTTTGCCTGCTCAAGCATCTCACGCAGCGCCACAAGCAGGTTCTCCACAGTATAGGGCTTGGGAAGGAACCGGTATCCTTTTTTATGAATTATGTCGTAATGCGACCTGTCGTCCGTATAACCGCTGGTAAACAGTACTGCCGGCGCCAATTGCGTTGCGTGTATACATTCCTCCGCAAACGCTATGCCCGTGCCATCGGGGAGGACAATGTCGGAGATGACGGCCTTTATGACATTCGCCTTTTCCGTGTATATTTTCCTTGCATCGGCAACTGATCCTGCGGTTATCACCATGTAGCCGCTGGTTTCAAGCACCTGGACCGCAAGTTCCCTGACATCAGTCTGGTCCTCGATAACAAGCACCAGTTCACCCCTGCCTTTTAACTCTTTGGCCCTTTTGGCCTTGTCCGGGACACGCCGTGGTTCAATATTCTCTCCGGAAGCTGGAAAATATACTTTGAATGCAGTCCCTTTGCCTTCCTGGCTATCAACCGTTATCCATCCATTGTGCTGTTTTACAATGCCGTAAACCACCGAAAGTCCCAGTCCCGTACCCTTTCCGTCTTTTTTAGTGGTAAAAAACGGCTCAAAGATATGTTCCAAGTTTTGCGGAACAATGCCAGTGCCAGTATCGGCAATGGCCATGCATACAAAAAGGCCTGTGCGGGCAAAGGTATGCGTGTGGCAATACTCAACACCCACATTCTCGTTCGCTGTGCTTATTGTAATAGTCCCGCCGCTGGGCATGGCGTCCCGCGCATTGACAGCTAAATTCATTATCACCTGTTCAATAGTGCCTGCATCGCCGCTAACCGGTTTTAGGTCCTGTGGAAGTTCGGTCTTTACCCGCACATCCTCGCCAATGATGCGCTCAAGCATTTTGAGCAGTGAAGTCACGGTTTTGTTAAGGTCAAAAGCCCTGAATTCCATAGGTTGCTTCCGGCTGAATAACAAAAGCTGCCGGATTATATCTGCCGCGCGGTTGGCGTTCAGGGCTATTTGCTCCAGATCGTGCTTTAATGGGCTATCTTCCTTCAGACGGCCTAGCGCAAGGGACGAGTATCCATGTATGGCGGTCAGAACATTGTTAATGTCGTGTGCCACACCGCCCGCAAGTTGGCCAATGGCCTCCATTTTCTGCGATTGCCGCAACTGGGATTCCATGCTGATCTCTTTCGTGATGTCGCGCTTGACAGCCACATAACTGACGATGTTTCCAATAGCGTCGCGTACAGGCGAGATGTTCGCCTCTTCGGTATAATGGTCGCCATTTTTCTTCTTATTAACAAATCGCCCCTCCCATGTTCTGCCGTTTGATATGGCCTCCCAAAGTTTCCGATAAAAAACGTTGTCCTGCATGCCGCTTCTGAGAATGCGTGGATTTTGTCCAACAGCCTCCTCGCGCGTGTACCCCGTGATCCTTTCAAATGCGGGATTCACATATTGGATTGCCGCGGTGCTATCAGTAATGACCACCATTTCACCCGCCTGCGCGATTGCCGCAGCTAGACGCTCCCGTTCGATCTCGGCCCGCCGGCGCGCTGTGATGTCCCGGATGTTGCACTGGATCACCTTCTTGTTGTCCACAAGATAAACATTGCTGACGAACTCCACGTCCACACACCTGCCATCAGCGGTTTTCAGGGGCAAATGCTCATAGCGTATGTATTCCTGTTGCTGCAATTTCAGAAAATTATCCTGGTTGGCTATAATGTCCTTTAAAAATCCCAGTTCCCATACGGTCTTTCCAAGGAAATACTCCTTTGAATACCCCAGGATTTCGATCAGAAACGGATTGACATCCACGATCACGCCTGTATCAGCATCGAGAATCAGTATCCCGTCTTTTGCTGACTCAAAAAGACGACGGTACCGGACTTCTGAAACGCACCGCGCTTCCTCGGCCTGCTTGCGCTCGGTAATGTCCTGGATTGTGCCAAGAAACCGAAAAACACGGCCTTCCTCGTTCCGGACAGGCGTGCCTATCACAGTAAATGTTCTTTCCTCGCCTGATTCAGGCATGACCCGTACATCCACTTCGTACGGTTCGCCAGTGTCCAGTGACTTTTTGAAACACTCCCGCAAGAGAGTGGCTGTCTCCGGGGTATAATAGGCCGCTTCCTCCTCCTCTGTTGGCGGACCTTTTTCAAGGTCCCTGCCATATAACCTATATACCATGTCAGACCATATTATTGTCCGGGAACCGATGTCGTATTCCCAGTGGCCTATGCTGCCCAACCGCTGCGCTTCCTTGAGCTTCCGTTCTCTATCAAGAAGCGTTTGTTCAATCCTTTTCCGTTCAATCGAGTACCGGATCGAACGTGAAAGCACGTACGAGTCTATCCGCTGTTTATGCAAATAATCCTGCGCGCCCATACCAAGGGTCACAAGCGAGATTTCATCGTCTTCGCAGCCGGTGAGGACCACGATGGGAACCGAGGGCGTGCGTGTGGCCACCTTTGCCAGTGTGTTCAGGCCTTGGCTGTCGGGAAGGCCAAGATCGAGAAGTACAAGGTCCACCCCTCCCTGCGACAGGTGTTCGAGACCTATGGAGAGCCGGTCCGCATGGACAAGGTCGAGTTCGTCTGATTCGCCTATCAGTTCCTTGATGGCAGATGCATCGTCCGGGTTACCATCGATCAAAAGCAGGTTGAACCTTGATTTTACTTTTTCCATGAGTGCACGCCTTTTTCAAAACCTCATAACTGGTTTTTTTAATCTATCCTACGTTGAAAATACGCCATCTGAACAAGACTACCCAAGGTGCAGTTGCATCAAGATATCTGACAATAGCTATCCGCAGGCGATCGCAACGTCTTTTTCACGGTTTTTTTCCAGTATCAGATTGTCCCATTGCAGCGGCTGGAGGTCTTCCACAATTTTGAAGCTGTCTGGATCCATACACTCTATGCCCCAACCATATTTGATGTCCTTATCATCATAATATTGCCGGATTATCATGGCGCCAAAGCGGTCTTTTCTGATAACGTTTGGGTCGAGACTGGGCACGGTTTGGCCTTTTTCCCAGACTTTTTGGATGATTTCTTCAGACCAGGTCATGGTGTCCTCCTTTTCATGTGTTGTTTTCGTTCCTCGCGGAACTCTTCTTGGGTTTTTCAGTTTAACTGGTTTTTATAAACATACACCCCGTCACCGTTACCCTGGAATCGGATACCCCAGTTCTTGTTTGATCATCCAATAAACTTTAAGATATGCGGCATATCCTATCCACTGCACATTCCTCTTGGTCTCTAAAAACTTACGGACCCTGTCTTTGTCCGGATAAAGCCCGGCAATATATTCCATTTCCTGCTCATGTCCAATGCAAAAAAACCTCGTATCCTTTGATTTGTCTCTATTTTTGCACACGCTACAGACATCCATTTCACTTCCCCTCTTAATTTAAAAGAACCGGCCCCAACCGCGTGTCCATCCCTTCTGCATAGGGATAAATCCCAATACACAAGCACCTTTAAACGACTGGAGCCTGGTTCCACTATCACCAATAAATGTAATTCATTTTAAGGGCAAATGCAAGACAAAAAATGCAGTTTTCGTGTGTATTTTGCACACGCCTGAAAGACCACAAAAAGCTTGCTTTTTTTTCATTTTAAAGGTAATTTAACAGAGGGGATTCTTATGAAGAAACTATTCGAATACGCCAACTACCACGAATTTTTGAGCGACTGGTTTAAAGCGCATAAAACCGGCGAGAACCATTGCTCGTACCAAACCTTTGCCGAACGGGCGGGGTTTCAGGACAAAAGCTCCATACACGCCGTGGTCACCGGCAGACGCGACCTCTCCAAAAACGGCGTCTACAAGTTCATCAAGGCCCTCCAACTAAACAAAAAAGAAACGAAATACTTTAGAAACCTGGTGGGCTTTAACCAGGCAGGGGACCTTGCCACGCGAAAGTCTTATTTCGAACGCATGAACAGCATACGAACCGCGGGCGCAGGCGTGCAGGCGCGCATCATGCGCCAGGACCAATACGACTACTACGCTCAATGGTGGAACAGCGCAATCCGCTCCTACATTGGCATGCACCCGTTTAAAAACGATTTTAAATTACTGGCCAGGTCACTCTATCCCGCGATTAAACCAATGCAGGCAAAACGGTCAGTGCGGCTCCTTGAAAAGCTGGGGCTCATTAAAAAAGGCAAAACCGGCACATACGTTCTCACTGAAAAACACATTTCAACAGGCAAGGAAGTGGCTGGCCTTGGAGTGCTGGATTTTCACGACACCTGCACAAAGTTGGCGTGCGCGGCAATGGCCCACTTGCCCCGTTCCGAACGCCATGTCTCGGGAATGACGCTTGGTGTGTCCAGGAAATGTTATGAAAAAATCTCTGAAGAGATAATGAAATTCCAGCAAAAAATCAGAGGTATAGTGGACGCTGACAAGGGGTCGGACAGGGTATACCAGATGAACGTGTATATGGTCCCGTTCTCAAAACCTGGGAATTGGTCAAAAAGGAAAACCCAAGAATGAATAAAAAAACCATCGCACCAACAGTCCTGTGCCTTTGCGCTGCCAGCAGCCTGCTCCTGTGGCAATGCGGCCAACCTTCAGGCCCCGACGTGGCAGGCAACACGTCTGAGACCGGCAATGCGCTTGTGTCAGGATATGTATACAATTCAAACGGTTCCGCGGCACAAGGAGCTACAATCAGGTTTGTGGCAATTGACCATAATCCCTACGAGACTCATACCATTACAGACTCCACTTTCACGGACAGCACAGGATGGTATGGCATAAACACCCTTCCATTTGATACCTACAATGTGTTTGCCGCAGGGGTTAATGACAGCCTGGGCCTGCAGGACTCTGTGGCATTCACAGGCGACACCATACAGGTCCCGGAAAACACAATTAAGACGCCAGGTTCAATGGCCGGGTATATCAAACTGCTTGCCGGGGACGAACCAGACAAGATAATCGCCATTGCCATGGGGTCTAATACATTCTCGTTCATAACCACTAGCGCCCGATTCAGCTTTGCGGACCTGGCAGAAGGGCAATATAATGTGAAATTCCTCTCTCTTTTGCCTAAGTACAGTAATTTGGATACAGTATTTCATATTTTTGCGGGCGCGAATATTGATTTAGGAACAGATTCCATTGTAATACCATTGAAAATACCCATTCCAACAGGGTTTGCCGTTAAATATGACAGCATGACGCAGCGAGTAACGCTCTTGTGGAACAAAATGAACCCCGCAAAGGTGAGTGCCTACAATGTGTATCGTGAGCATGCTGGCAATGGTGATTCTCTGCTAACGCCAGTGGCAACAACAGACACCTTCTACGTGGACTCCAACGCCATTCAGGATGAGACCTATATCTATCGTGTGGCTTCAGTGAATGCAGGGGATGAAGAAGGGGTAAAAACGCGTGGAGACAGCGTGACAATTGTAAGCGCGTACAAATTCCTGCGAGTATTTGCAGCCACAGGCACGAATGACGGACAGGTTTCATTGCCCCAAGGAATCACTATAGATTCCATGAAAAATGTCTATGTTGTTGATTTAGGAAACTGGCGAATACAGAAATTCGACAGATCTGGCAACTTTCTAATGAAATTCGGCAGCCAAGGTAATACTAACGGGCAATTCAGCAGACCACAAGATATCGTAATAGACAAATGGGGTAAAATATACATTACCGACGCAGACCAAATGTGCGTCCATAAATTCAACAGTATTGGTTCATTCGTTACAAAATGGAGTACAAAAGGGCTACCATCTGGCATCGCAATTGATTATTCAGGTCGAATATATGTTGCTACACAATCAGATTCAAGTTTCATACAAGTATTTGATACTGGTGGAGTTAAGCTAAGTGAATGGAAGACACCCGTGGGCAATCTTGATATTGCGATTAAAGACCTTGATACTGTGTTCGTAAGCTCACGAGATAATAAGCTAACAACATATTTATCCAATGGTACCCTGATCCAGAGCTGGACAATTAATGGATTAGCAGATGGTTTCCGTTTTGCTATGGATAAAAACAACAATTTCTTTATCCCCTTCTGGTATACAAATGATTTTGTTCGTGTTTTTAATAAAGAAGAGAGACTTTTAGGACAATTCGGGAAATCAGGCGCACAAGTAGGGTATCTTTATTATCCAGTGACAGCATATGTGGATGGAAAAAATGTTTTCATTTGTGCAAATAATGGAATCCAAATATTTACTATTCCTTAAAATTAGGGACAAGTTCTTCACTTGTCCCCTGTTAGCATCTCATCTTCATTGATTTTCAATAAAGATCATGAGACCCGCCAGAATTATCTTTAAAGCAAAGTTTCCCGGAAGTTGAGTCAACATAAATAGAACAATATGGTGCGCTTGCAGCGGAAGAAACTTTAGGCTTTATATACCCATTGCTATCTACGACTTGCTGTCCCCCAACCTTTAAATCACCATTCACTTCAAGCTTTGCACCAGGCGAATTCGTGCCCACACCAACATCGCCGCCGCTTTCAACAAACACCCTTGCCGTGGCAGCTGTGCACAGGACTAGCGGTGCGCTTGTACCTGAATCAATCTCCAGCCATTTTGGCTTTCCAGCGCTTCCGCTGCCATACTTGGTCATAGCAGCCGCACCCTGATACGAAATCAACTGCACACCAGTGCCAGCGGAACTGCCGGAATCAGCATTCACAACCCCCACCCTTGTCACACTGTTCGCGACCTTTTGCACGTGGAGGGGATACGAAATACTGGTAACGCCAATACCCGCATTGCCGCCATTGGTCAGTGTAATGTCAGACGTGTTCGCGGTCTCTGTCACACTTGGATAATTAGCCATAATACTGCCTCCTTGAAAAAATGTTTATGGGTCCGAAGGAGTTTCCTTCGGAAAATGAAGCGGTTAACTATATTATAATACAAAAAATGATAAAATGCAAGTAGTTACTATGCATGTAATTGATTCTAGATAAAAGATCGGTTTTACTGACTATATAGCATTTTGTTTTCTCTTGGCATCCCTCCCTAAAAGGATTATTTTTTCCAGGAAAACAAAAACCGGCACAAAATCGGGAAATTATAAAGAACTGCAATCAACCACTAGAAACATGTTTACTGCATACGAGGTGTTGTCATGAATGAACAAATCCCAGCCACGCTGAAATCAAGCCCGGTCATTAAACGGCACACCTCAAACCCCATACTGTCTGCAAAAAATGTTCCGTACAAGGCGGCTCTTATTTTCAACGCCGGGATCGCCAAATTCAATGGGAAATACGTAATGGTTTTCCGCAACGACTACGGATCCATTCCAGAGCAACGATTGGATGGAACAAATATTGGTATCGCGTTCAGCAACGACGGCATCAGTTGGGATGTCGCACCAAAGCCCTGTTTTGACCTTGCCGATGGAGAGATAACCCGGGCATACGATCCCCGGCTTACCGTGATGGACGGCAGGTGCTATATGTGTTTTGCCGTGGATACCAACCATGGGGTGCGCGGAGGTATCGCCGTTACTGACGATTTCGAGCGCTTCGAAATATTGAGCCTATCAGTGCCTGACAATAGAAACATGGTCCTATTCCCGGAAAAAATAGGCGGAAACTATGTACGGCTCGAACGCCCCTTTCCGGTGTACAGCCGCGGAGGCAAGGACAGGTTCGATATCTGGATATCAGCATCGCCGGACCTGAAGTACTGGGGAGACTCACATCTATTGCTGGGTGTCGAACATGTCCCGTTTGCCAATGATAAGATCGGTCCTGGAGCGCCTCCCATAAAAACAAAGGCTGGATGGCTCACTATGTTTCACAGCGTGGATATTGATTCACGCCGAGGAAAAAATGGATGGGAAGATTCATGGAAAAAGAGATACTGCGCAGGCATCATGCTGCTTGATCTGAGTGACCCAAGCAAAGTAAGCGGCATATCCAAACAACCGCTCATTGCGCCCGAAGCGGATTATGAAACTAAAAACGGTTTCAGAAATGACGTTATTTTCCCCGGCGGCATGGTGCTCGAAGATTCGGGTGAGGTTAAAATATACTACGGTGCGGCCGATACCGTTGAATGCCTTGCAACGGCCCATGTTGACGACCTGATTGCGTTGTGTACAAAAGAAAGATAACCGTTAATAATACCATGGAATCATTAAAGGAACTATATCGAATCGGGCATGGGCCGTCAGCAAGCCATACCATGGGCCCGCGTACAGCCGCGGAGTTATTTCTTAAAAAGGCCCCCAATGCTTCAAGTTATCGGGTCACGCTGTATGGGAGTCTCGCGCTTACTGGCAAAGGCCACATGACCCATACGGTCATCAAAGACGTTTTCAGGTCCATACGCGTCAACATAAGCTGGAAACCAAAGATATTCCTCCCCCTTCATCCTAATGGCATGAAATTCGAGGCCCTAGACAAAAAAAACAAAGTATTTGCGCGAAGCACAGCATACAGTATTGGCGGTGGCGCAATCCGGGAAGAACAAGAGAAGCGGCCTGTCCCTGGTCCCTATAAACTAAAGACCTTGGGCGCTGTTGTTGCATGGGCGCAAAAGACCGGCAGGCCATTATGGGACTATGTCGATATTTCTGAAGGCCCCTCCATTTGGGCATACCTGTCAGAAATCTGGAAGGTCATGCGGGAAACCCTGGAAAATGGGTTACAGGAAGAAGGCGTATTGCCCGGCAGGCTAAAACTGGCGAGAAAAGCGCGCTCTTATTTCATGAAGGCGAAAAGCATGAGGCCTGATGTGCGAAAAAACGGGCTCATCTATGCGTATGCCTTGGCTGTTGCGGAGGAAAATGCCTCTGCCAGCAGGATCGTGACCGCGCCTACCTGCGGAGCGGCCGGCGTACTCCCCGCAGTACTCTATTATGTCAAAACCGTATGCGGTCTTTCGGAAAATAAAATTGTCCAAGCCCTTGCCACAGCCGGTATCATTGGCAATGTGGTCAAATCCAACGCATCAATCTCGGGTGCGGAAGTAGGGTGCCAAGGTGAGATCGGCACGGCCTGCGCCATGGCGGCGGGCGCTGTATGCCAACTCTACGGCGGGACATCGCACCAGATCGAATATGCCGCTGAAATGGGGCTTGAGCACCATCTGGGACTCACGTGCGACCCGGTCGCGGGCCTGGTCCAGATACCGTGCATTGAAAGGAATGCCTTTGCCGCTGTACGCGCGGTTGATTGCGCGGAATACGCGCTTCTTTCCGACGGCAGGCATTGCATCAGCTTTGACGATGTTGTGAAGGTCATGAAAAAAACAGGGACAGACCTGAAAGAACTTTATAAAGAAACATCCACAGGTGGTTTGGCATCTCTGGTATTGCACCATCTGAAATCCTGAAATATCCTATTTTTTTTAGAGGCGCGTATGGAACACTGTTTTGTATATATCACGGCAAAAGATAAGCGGCAGGCAAAAAGCATTGGCAAGACCCTCGTGCGCGAACGCCTTGCCGCATGCGCGAACATCATTGAAAAAATACACTCGTTCTACTGGTGGGAAGGCAAACTCCAGGAAAACGCTGAGGCGCTGCTTATCGTAAAAACCAGGAAAACCCTGGTAAAAAAGCTTGTTACCCGTGTGAAAAAGCTACACTCCTACTCCTGTCCGTGCGTTGTTGCCCTGCCCATAACCGAAGGGAACCCAGACTTTTTGAATTGGATTTCAGCCGAGACCAGGTAAATAGTATCTTTTAGAATCCATGGCAACCATCCATTCAACTGCGATCATTGATCCCGGGGCCGAACTAGATTCGACTGTCGATGTGGGACCCTATTGCATTGTTGGTCCCAAAGTGAAAATCGGCGCTGGCACACGCTTTATGTCTCACGTCCAAGTGGAAGGGCCCACAACTATCGGAAAAGACAACATGTTCTTTCCTTTTTCCTATATTGGTGCGGTCCCTGTCGACCTCAAATACCGGGGAGAAGAGAGCGAACTCATCATCGGCGATAATAATAACATCCGTGAATCAGTATCCCTGCACCGGGGAACAATAGGCGGAGGAAATATCACAAAAATCGGAAACAATTGTCTGATTATGGCGTATGTGCATGCGGGGCACGATACCATTATCGAAGACGAGGTCATTGTCGCGAATGCCACTCAAATCGCGGGTCATGTTCTTATTAAAAAAGGCGCCCGTGTGGGCGGTGTAAGCGCTATAACCCAATTTTGCGTCATTGGTGAGATGGCATATATAGGCGCCTCCTCCCTTATTCACAAGGACATTCCACCCTATGTGAGCGCAACGGGCAATCCGATAAAACCTTCAGGCATAAATAAAGTGGGGCTCGAACGAAAAGGGCATGGCGTTGAAACCATCAATGAACTGAAAAAAGCCTATAAAATAATCTACATGAAAAACCTGACTATTGCCGAGGCTGAAAAAGAGATAATGACGTCATGCGACATGTCCCTGGCCGAGCTTCAAAACATGGTCAATTTCATCAAGACCTCGCCAAACGGCATTGCCAGATAACACAACGGAAACGAGCGGCAGGCCTCTTATTCCAGTTTGAAAACAACTTTGTATTCATAGCGAATTTCAACAGGCTGGCCCTTGATACGCGGCGGCGGGAAGCGCCATTTTCGGATAACTCTTGAAGTTTCAAGCGCAAACTGCTGGTGACCGGCTGTTTTAGTGATGGAGAAGGACTTCACATACCCTTTGGGATCAATCGTGAGTTCCACAACCACATACCCTTCAATGTGCGCTTCACGGGCAATTGCCGGATAAAGCGGTTTGGGATTATACACAGGAGTAAAGTCAGTGTTATCAAGCTGCTTCGCGTCAACAAATCCCGTTTCCTCGATAGGAGAAACCGGCTGCGCCGTGGAAACGGATACGGCATCGTTTGGTGGAGCAGGTTCGGTCGCAGCAGGGGCGTATACCGGTTCGTCGGGTAACGGCTGAGGTTGCGCTTCCCTGGGTTCAGGCGGCCGTTCAATCGGTTTTTTCGGTGATGGCGGCCGGACGGCACGTAGTTTTTCAGCGCTGCCCTGCGGCAGCGTCACATCCTCCAGCGTGATGAAAGGGGCTTCGCTCAGTTTTCCCGGACGGTCCAGATTCAGGAAAATCAGGCAGAAAGCCAAGGGCAGAATCGCTGAAAATAGTGCTGACAGCGTCCAGCGGAACCTGTCGGACCGTACAATAGACTTCACCGTTTCTCCATAAATTGGGTTCCTATGGAAAAACGATGAAGGTTCTTCTCCCGGAGACGGTCCATAAGCGTAATAAGAGGTTCCACCTGTGAACGGCGGTCCGGCACAAGCACCACATTCAAGCGCGGGTTCTTCGATGATTCCAAAACAGCCGCACTCTCGACTTCCTCCAGGGTCCGGACGCCTCCATCGTACCAGTAACGGCCCTGATCATCGATGGAAACGATTAAAAGGTCTTTTTGCAGGGGTTGACTGGTCGCGGCGCGCGCCTTGTCCACTTTGATACCGCTCTCTTTGATGAAATTGGTTGTCACCGCAAAGAAAATCAGAAGTAGAAACACCATATCTATCAGCGGGGCCATGCTGATTTCCGGTTTCCGCAGTTCTCCGTCCATTACATCAAAGGCCTTTATCGCCATCAGATTTTTCCCCTATGTTCTTCAAGATATTCAAACAGATGGGTCAGCGACGCCTTCAGGACCGACACAATCGATGCGGAACGATTGGACAAAAAAACGTGAAAGAGAATAATGGGCACGGTCGCGACAAGTCCGGCTTGCGTAGTGATAAGCGCTTCCGCGATCCCATCCGCCATTGCCTGCGCATCGCCAGTCCCCTGCAGCGCAATGACCTTGAAGGTGGTGATCATGCCGGTGACCGTTCCCAGGAGCCCCAGCAGCGGCATCAACCCGGCCAATGTCGCGATAATGTTGAGATAATGGGTCAGGGCCGGCAATTCCTTCAAAAGCGCGGTATCGACCTTTTTCTCGAGTCGAGACAAGGGAAGTTCCGCACCCTCCAGCGCAACACTCAGTACGTTCTTGATAACTCCGGTCTCGCCCTGAAGAAAGGTCCGGGCGTCTTCAAGACCGCCGGTTGCAAGCGTTTCAGAAAAACGGTCCGCCAGACGCTTGCTTCTTGAAGCGGTCTGCCAGAAAAACATGAATCGTTCGCAGATAAGCAGTAATGCCCAGAAAGTGAACCCAACGATGGGAAACATGAATATCCCACCCTTGATAAAATATTCCCTCACAGCATCCATAATGTCTCCTCGCTTGAAATCCTTAAAATAAAAATTCGTTACCAGGCAAAATCCAGTCCCATAAAAAGTACCGGCACCGGAAAATTCATCTCAATCATCTTGATAGACCCGCTGTCCCGGTCGCGCAGAAAGGCGTTGGGCGTATTGAAGGCGTTCCATAGCTCCGTGTACCAGTGGCATTTGTGCCCGGCCAGCCTGAACGACTTGCTGATCCGGAAATCGAAACGGACATAGGCCGCGTAGCGTTCTTCGTTGTACGGCCCAATCCGGAATTCGTTTTCTCTCAGGAGAACATCGGTATAGGGCAGTCCGGTCATATACCGGACACGCAAGGCGATTTCATAGGCCCGGGGCAAACGGTAGTAATTGACCATTGAGAGCAGAAGCGATCTATCAAGCGGAAAGGGATGCGCCTTCCATCCCGATTCCCGGGAACGGAGGGACCGGGCGAGCGACATTGAGATCCAGCCGGACCAGAAATCAGCTGGATCATATCGCAGAAAATATTCGATTCCCTGGGCAAAGCCGGTCCCGTTATTGGTGAATGTAGAATAGTATTCTCCGGTATTGAGTTGCGCCAGGGTGAGCATTTTATTAAATTCATCGGGGTTGGCCTGCCGGAGGGCCTGAAGAAGTGAAAGTGTCTCCTGCCGGTACTGTTCTTCCAGGGAATCCGGCCAAAAATACTGCTGATCCAGAAGGTATGCAAGGACGACCTCTTCGTCAGAGAGGCCGGTCAGCGGTTTTTTCCGGATTTCCTCAGTGACGAGGTGATAATACTGCTTATGATACAGCGTCAATTCCTGTTTCAGCCATGGCAGAAATTCGTGCGTCCAGCCGACGCTGGCATGCCAGGCCTTTTCGGGCCTCAGGCGTTCAGACAGGGCGACGTGCGAAAAGTCGTAATTGTTTTGTGTGTAATGGCCAAGCCCCGCGTGCCATTCGTCCCGGGATGTGATAGAGTAGTGCGCGGAGACCCGCGGTGAAAATACAAAAGAGGTGTCGATCATCGATACTTCGCCGCGAAAACCGAGATTAAGCGTCAGCTTTGGAGAGGCGTCAAAGCGGTCAGACGCGAAGACAGCCCCATTGACATAGGCGTCATGTCCCTCATAGTTCAACTGGGTACGGGTTTCCAGGTCATTGAACGAGCCATACTGTTCAGCGCCTAAAAACGCGGTATCAATGGAAAATGGCGCGTACCCGGAGTCCCCGGTCACCGGGCCCCACATATCGCCATAATTGGTGCTTCCCCGGATGATCATTTCATGGAGATAGCGTGGAAGGTGCACGTGGTAATCCTGACGGGTATAGTCCGCCTGAAGACCGGAATGGAAAAGGTGGTTCCTGCGGCCCGAATAGATCCACGACTGGCTAAAATTGCCCTGGTCCAGTGTGACATCATATTGCTGACGGACAGTTTGAATCCCATTGATGCCGTTCATGCCGATGAGGTTATCAAAAAAGCGGATATTCCAGCCCCTCCGCTGCCAGGCAAGCGAGGTCCGGAATACGTTCTCCGCTCCGTATTGATGCTCAAACAGACCGTATAAAACAGAATACGCGTGCCGGTAAAACATGACAGTGTCCGGCTGAAATTCCGATTTGGTCCGTCTTGCATATTCTGAGTACATCCAGTTTCCTTCGGAATCTTGTCTCGAAAAATATGGGTCGTAGCCCCCCCAATTATAATAACGGTCAAACGCAGGTACAACATCTTCCATGGTGGTATCGGTACCATCGGAAAAATGGACCTGATAGGTAATAACGGATTCGGGATCCATGAGATAATAGCGGTCCGTGTTATATAACCCATTAACAAAAAGACGGGACTTGCCGGACAGCTTGAGGCCAATGCCCAGGGAAAAGTCGAGGTAATCCGGAAGGGACATGGACGCCTTGTAATAGTCCGCCTCCTCGGGAGAGTCCATCATCAGGTCCATCATCCGCTTCATCATCCAGTCCATATAGGACCCTTGGGTGGCGAGGTTGACGCCGATTTTTTCCGGGAGAATTGGGACATTCAGAAAAGCGTTGTACTGCAATAGATTGACGTCAAACGCCAGGTCAAACCCTTTTTCAGTCATGGGATTGCGGGCTTCCACCGCGGTGATTGCGGAAAGAGCGTTGTGGAACTGGGCCGGCATTTCATCCCGGTGGAGCGTCATCTTTTCCATGGCAGACGCGTTAAAAATGGACTTAAAACCGCCGAAATGATATGGTTGCAAAAGGGGGATGCCATCAAGCGCTACTCGCGTCTCGAGCACGTCGCCCCCGCGGACAACCGGCCGCGAGTTCAGGTCACTCGTGGCCGAGACCCCGGGCAGGGTCTGAAGGACGCGGACCGGATCATTCATGACCCCGGCCGACCGTTCGATTTCTTTCCGGCTTATTGGCACGCTTCCCGGCCTCGCAGTCACATGGAGCGGTTCGCGCGCCGCAGAAACCACTATTTCCCGTTTGACAGGCGTTCTGCCGGTATCTGATACTCGCAGGACAATAAAGGGATCCGGTTCCTCCTTTTTAAGAAACAGAGTCTGCGCCAAAGAACGGCAGCCGGGATGTTCGGCATTAAAATGATGCTCCCCGGACACGCTATCGACGATCTGAAACGAAGCCTTTTCAGTGAGCGGGACAGTGCGGCCATCATAAAAAAGACGCGCGTCCGGCAACGGCAATTCCGTGCGGTCTTCCACGACAAATCCGAGAATATGCCACAGCCCGCCCGTTCGCGATACTTCGGGCGCAACCCGCTCTCCGCTGGCCTTGGACGGGGCAACCCTCCGTTCCAGAGAGACCGACACGAACAAATTGGTTTTTTCCGGAACAAGCGACACTGTTTTTTCTTCGGCAACAAAGAGGTGCGATTTAATTTTAATCGTGTAGGTCCCGGCTTTCCGTACGGTAAAGGTGAACGCTCCTTCAGAATCGGGTTTCACACCTTGTTCACCTAATGTTATCAGGAGTCCGGAATCAGAAGGAGGCAATCCGTTCTCGCGTTCCACCACAAGGCCCGACACCGTCCACACGGAATCCGAGGTTACGGGAGAAGACTCGGCGGAAAAAGCTGCCGCACATGCCATGAACAGGAATAAATGCACGCTCATTTAAATTCCCATTGAAAACCAAGAGAGAAGCTCATGCCAACATTCCGAAGAGTATCGTAATCCGGGAATACGGCATTCATTTCAGGAATAATGTAGTCTGGGACAAAAGGAATTTCCCCGGTTGCAAGGGCGATGCCAGCCGTAGCCCTGCCTTTAAAAACCCTTTTTGACGAGTCAAACCGTCCAAGCCCCCCCACGGAATCGCTGGCAATGGGATCACGGCTATGCCCGAAAAAATCCGTGCCACCGGCAATGGCTCGAATATTAAAATACGGCGTTATAGGCCCATGCTCGTATCCCACGGCGTATTCGGCAAACCAGGTATTATCCACCCATTGCCCAATATCCCAACCCAGAGAAACATTATGATACATAACGCCGCTTTCAGTGACCCAGGGGTTGAAGCCAAACCGGCTGTCGAGTTCAAGAACAGCGGCATAGCCGGAATAAATAGCCACCGGCGCCTGGACCATCCAACCAATTTCAAGACCGTTTCCAAAGGGTCTTTTTTCAAGGACACCAAGGCGGTATTGGACGCTGAAAGACCTAATATTTTTCCGCTCCCATCCGGTGGATTTGTATGACGTCCAAGTATAGAACGTGTCTCGCATTGTGACAGGGCCAAAATTCTCCTCTGATATCGGAGTCACTCCAACCCCGCCGCCAAAACGGGAGACCCCGGGCTGCAGCAGCTTTCCCCGGTTAAAAGATTGGGTCGTAAACAGGCAGCCGCAGAACAGCGAAACAGCTGTTACCGCGATGGCCCGAATAATGCGGACATCCAATTAGTGGCCTTTGATTGCTGGGAAAAATACCCTTCACCGATAATTCCATATAATATATTAAGTGAACAGAATGAAAGAAAAGATAATTGGTTGATTATAGTCGAATTCATTGCGCATATAATATATATAGTTAAAAACTAAATGTTTCTTTCCACCACGACTACCAGCCGCTTCGCCGGTCCTTGATCTCAAAATTTTCCGCGGAAATACCGCGTTTCTTTTCTCTAACCTTACCGCGCTCATTAATTACAGCACCACTGCCGGGGTCGGTTTTTTGCTGAGCCTTTACCTGCAGTTTATCAATTGCATGTCTGGTTTTTTTGGGGCTTGGTTTCGCCTTTTTCTCGTCACCCAATACCAACGCGGTCATGAGTTTAGTGGACAAGCCGCACTATGGCGTGGCCTCAGCCATCCTGGGCACCATGCGACTCGCCGGCATGATGCTCTCCATGGGCGTACTAATGGTCATTTTTTCCTGTGTCATGGGAAGGACGCGCATTACACCGGAGTATTATCCCAGGTTTCTATACAGCATGCGCATTGGATTCACCTTTTTCACCGTGGTCTGTTCAGCCGGTGTCTTTGCCTCTCTGGCCAGGGGAAATGTCCATAAGCGCGAATAAGCTTGTCAACACCGGCGCAGCAGGCCTATGCAATGTCCCTCTTAGGTATTCTTAACCGGACACTCCTGATTTTTTTAACAATTTATTTCTCTTCTATCTTCTTGAGACTGCAATTCTATTTTTTATATCTTTTACATACAGAATTTAAGCAATAATAAATATTGATATAACAAGGAGTTACATCCATGAACGGAATGTTCACTGAAAGGGTCAAAAAAGTCATGCAACTGGCCCGCGAGGAGGCTGTGCGCCTGGGAAACGATTATGTAGGCACCGAGCACCTGCTACTGGGGCTCATTCGCGAAGGTGACGGCGTTGCCGTGGCGGTCCTGCAGAACCTGGGCATTGACATGAACGAACTAGCGAAAAATGTTGAAAAATCAGTAACCAGTTCGGGCGGCATGATGACCCTGGGGCAAATGCTTCCCTTCACCCCCCGCGCAAAAAAAGTCCTGGAGATAGCCGCGCAGGAAGCGCGCAACATGAGCCACAAATACATTGGGACGGAGCACCTGTTGCTGGCGCTCCTTTCCGACAAGGAATCCTCGTCAGCGAACGCCCTTGCCGCAATCAATATTGATTATGAAAAGGCCAAGGCAGAAATAGAGCGTATTCTCAAAGGCGGAGAAGAACTCCACGGCAGCGGCGAACCCGTTGGCGGCCAGGCAAAAAGCAAAACACCCTTTCTCGACCATTTTGGCAGGGACCTTACCGAACTTGCCCGCCAGAATGAGCTCGATCCGGTCATTGGACGCGAAAAAGAGATCGAACGGGTCATACAAATCCTCTCCAGACGAAAAAAGAACAACCCAGTGCTCATTGGTGAGCCGGGCGTTGGAAAAACAGCCATTGTCGAGGGCTTGGCCCAGCAGATTATCCTGAAAAAAATCCCCGAGGTCCTGGAAAACAAACGGGTCATCACACTCGACATGGCGACCATTGTGGCGGGCACCAAGTACCGGGGCCAGTTCGAAGAGCGGCTCAAAGCGCTTCTGCAAGAGCTGAACCGCGATAAAACCGTGATTATTTTCATAGACGAGCTGCACACCATTGTGGGCGCGGGCGGCTCTGAAGGCAGCCTCGACGCCTCCAACATCTTCAAACCCGCGCTGTCCCGCGGTGAAATTCAATGCATCGGCGCCACCACGCTCGACGAATACCGCAAGCACATTGAAAAGGACGGCGCCCTCGAACGCCGCTTCCAGACCATCATGGTCGATCCGCCTTCACAGGCCGAGACGATCCTGATAATCAAAGGGCTTAAGGGAAAATACGAAAAACACCACAAGGTCACATATACTGAAAAGGCCCTCGAGGCCACGGTCAAGCTCTCCGAACGATACCTCACCGACCGGTTCCTGCCGGACAAGGCCATTGATGTCATGGACGAGGCGGGCGCACGCATGCGGCTCACCTCGCTTGCCATTCCGCCTGAAATCCACGAGAAGGAGATGAAACTCGAGGAAACGATAAAACAGAAGGAACAGGCGGTTGAAAACCAGGAATTTGAAAAAGCCGCCGCCCTGCGCGACACACAGGAAACGGTCAAAAAAGAACTGACCGACGCAAAACAGAAATGGCGCGATAAAAAGTCGACCGAACAGCTTGTTGTCGACGACAACTTCATCTCTGAAGTGGTCGCCCGCATGACCGGTATCCCCCTTTCCCGGCTCGAACAGGAAGAGTCGGAAAAGCTCCTCAGACTCGAGGACAGCCTCAAGGAAAAAATCATCGGCCAGGAAAGCGCCATCAGCGCCATCGCAAAAGCCATCAGGCGGTCCCGCGCGGGCATGCGCGACTCCCGGCGGCCCATGGGCGTCTTCCTTTTCCTCGGGCCCACGGGCGTGGGAAAAACAGAATTGGCCCGCGTGCTTGCGCAAATGCTCTTCGAAAGCGACGACAACCTGGTACGCATCGATATGTCCGAATACATGGAAAAATTCGCCGTTTCCCGGCTTGTCGGCGCTCCTCCCGGATATGTGGGATACGACGAGGGCGGCCAGTTGACGGAAAAAGTTAGGAAAAAACCCTATTCCGTGGTCCTGCTGGACGAGATTGAAAAAGCCCACCCCGACGTTTTCAACATCCTTCTCCAAATTATGGACGCCGGCGTGCTCACCGACAGCTTCGGCAGGCATGTCAATTTCAAAAACGCCATCATCATCATGACCAGCAATGTGGGCACGCGCGACATCAGGAAAAACGCCTCTTTTGGTTTTGCCAAGGACGAATCCGGATCGCACCACGAGAAAATGGAATCCACGGTCCGCGACGAGATCAAAAAAATCTTCAACCCGGAATTCCTGAACCGGATCGACGAAACAATCATTTTTCACAACCTCGGCGAAAAAGAGCTTGGCCAGATCATTGAGATACTCATGAAGGAGGTTGAGGACCGGCTCAAGGAACGGAACATCAAGCTGGCGCTCGCCCAGACCGCAAAAGAGTTTATCGTGGAAAAGGGGACCGAACCAGGACTGGGCGCCCGGCCGCTCAAACGGGCCATTCAGCGCATGATCGAAGACCCGCTTTCGGAAGAGCTCATCAAAGGAAAATTCAAGGACGGCGCAATCATTAAAATAGGCCGTAAAGGAGACGAACTCACCTTTTCGGAGAAAAAGTCCGACACGTAATGAAACGTAAACGCGGACTGCTTTCGGTCGCTGTCCTGCTTGTATTCATCGTCGCGTTCTATCACAGTCTCAACCTCATACAGGTCAACGACACGATCAAACGGGCCATTCTCGCCCGCACAGCGCCCTATATCAAGGGCGAGGTTTCCATAGATTTCATCAGCCTCGGCCTCCACGGCCTCAACATCAGGAATGTCCAGTTGAAAAACAGGGAGGGGCTGAAAAGCATCTCCATCCGGAGCATCCGCATCATTCTCAACTATCGGAAACTCTTCTCTTCTGGTTTCGACTTCGTCAACAGCGTTGAACGCATTGAATTCCGCGAACCCAGGATCTACATTCCCTTTCCCGAGGCGAAAAAGAAAAGCGCCCCGGTTGCGCCAGCGGCGGCCAAACCGGCCGTTGCTCCCGGAAGCAAAGAAAACGCCTTTGCCGGATTCCCCATCGACGTATTCATCATCCGGCACGGCGAGGTACTTCTGGGTTCGGAGGAACAGCCCTTTCTCAATATTACCGGGATTAATGGAAATGTGTCCCTGGGAAAAGGGGACCTCTCATGTTTGTTGACCGGAGAATTCCTTCATACAAGGGAAAATGTCGCGATTTCAGGCTCAGTAGCCCCTGATTTTTCCTCTTTTAATTTCCGCATTGCTCTTTCCCGCGCTTCACTCGACAAACCCCTGGCTTTCCCGTCGGGACTTACAATAACCGGCGCACATCTCGATATGGACCTCTCCATAAGCCGGACTGTGGCGGAAAACCAGGGAGTGCTGGTCAATGGCGGTATAAATCTTGACAGTATTGACCTGGTCCTTCCAGGCGCGCTCCCGGTCTCCAATATAAGCGGTTATATTACGGTCCAAAACAACACTATCGCCTGCAACGAGCTCTCTGTTCGTTTCCTGGGAAGAACCGGGGTCCTTTCCGGTTCCGCCGGCAGTATTTTCGACCCGCAGCTCAACCTCCGCCTGTTCATTGATTCAGTCAATCTCGCTGACCAGACCATTGCCGGAAAGCTTCCCGCCCCCCTTTCTGGACAAGTTTCAGGGACCATTACCTGCATGGGAAAGCCCGATAGCCTGACCGTGACCGCCGATCTCTCCTCATCACAAATCTCTTTAGGACAGGCCACGCTTACCAACCCTCTGATAAAGGCCTCTCTGAAGAGTAACGCCATTGTCTTTGACCAGATAAAAGCCGCTCTGCTTGGGGGAAGCATCAATGCGCAGGGTACGTATTCATTCAATCCCGATTCCGGACTCGCCCTTTCTTTCCTGGCCCAAGACATCGATATCATACGCGCGGCTGAAAAAAACAAGGACGGGACAATCCGGTCCTCACGCTTCTCTATCAAGGGCGATTTCAATAAAAACCGTGACGGACCAAACTATTCCATTCTTGGCAAAGGGACCATTACGCGCTTCCCCAATCTTGGCGCCCTGACCGCTGAAATACAATCCAACGGGACCAATATTTTAATCAAGCTTTCTGATGTTGACAGAATCGCCACTATGCAGGGATTTATCAACAACGCCTATTCCAAAGGCCTTTTTAAGAAGAAACCCGATGTCATGGTCTCTCTGCGGGCAAAAAATCTGCACCCATGGCATTTCAGCGGCGAAAGACGGAAAACGCGTGAGGACAAGCCGGGCGATCTGTCGTTTGCGCTTTCCTCCGAACTGAAAGGAGACGCATCACTATTGTCGCTGACCGGCAGACTCAGGATCAATGGCGCTCTGTTAAGTGGCCCTGTCTCGTTCAATGGCACGGTCAAGAATTTCCTTACTAACCCCGATCTTACCGCTGTCTGCACATCCGACAGCCTGACCATTATGGGTATACTGGGGCCCCTATCGTGCCATATAGAACGGAAAAACAACCGCCTCTCCGCATCCTCCTTTTCCTTTACCCCTTCGGTCCACGGTCAGTTTTCAGACAATGGCGGCATCCTGGACGGGGGCCTTATATTCGACAACTGGAACCTTTCAGCCTACATCAACCGCGACACTGAAATCGCGCGGTTATTAAACCTGGGGGGCATTGTCAATGGCTCCCTTTCCCTGCATGGGACAAAGATGAATCCCTCTCTCGCAATCAAGGGTTCCCTCATCAATGGCAGACTGGGCAAGCTGACTGGTCTCACTGCGCGCATTCAGGCCTCCGGCAATGCCAACCGTTTTTCCTTTTCCGAACTGACAGTCGAAAACCAGGAACGCCGCTTCCTTTTTGCCGACAATTTCACCATGACAAAAGAAGGCATTACAGGAAAGGTGAAAATTGACCGCCTGAATCTAGGCTCCATTCTAGGACCTTCGCTAGGCCTTCGCGGACTTGTCTTTGTCAATTTTGACTGTTCCGCGGCGGGAAAATCCCAGCTGACCGCGGCCATTGACAGCTTTTCATACAAAAACTTCTCCCTTTCCTATTTCAAGGCCGACATGTACGAGAGCAACGGTACCGCGAACATCAAGGTCTTTTCATTCGGCAATGGAAACATCAGTTGTGAGGCTTCAGGTTTTTTTCCCTTCCCTTTCTCCTCGGCATTCGACAAATCATCAGACTCCGTCAATGTCCTGATACAGCTCAAGGGCGACATCCTCAAGGAGGTTGCGCAGCAAACCTCCCTGTTCAAAAACAAATTCGGCTCACGCACACAGGGACGCGGCATAGGGAAGCTTCACCTGGTCGGCAGGACCGGCGCACTCACCCTGGAGAACGGCTTTTTTGAAATCGGCGTTGATGGGAAAGCGGCTGTCTTCCCAGCGTATATTTTCCCCGACGAGATCTCGAAATTCAAATTGTATGCGGGTATCAACAACTCTGTAACCAGCCTGGACATTGAAGGTACCATCCAGGGGAAAGACCTAAAGATAACCAATGAACCAGCCGGCCAAAATGAAAAAAGCCTTGTGATTTCAGTGGTCAACCTCGATCTCGGCGTGCTCAAACTTACCACATCCGAGGGAGGAGTAGCGCTCAATGTTCCAGGCATTATTCCGGCCGGCGAGTACGGTGAATTTGAATTTTTAGACAAAAACGGTTCTCCTGGCCTCAAGATCACCGGGCCAATAAATCATCCACGCATAATAGGGAAAATGCGGGTCCACAATACCCGGTTTACCTTCCCCATGCTGATAGATATTGCCGCGGCAGAAGGAAGCGGGGGCAAGGATTTCATCGATTGGGACTGTACCATTATGGCGGGGAAAAACCTCCGGTATTATTACAATCATCGCCGTACCTCGCCCTTGCCCTTTATCGGAAAAGTGCTGCCGAAAAATATCAAGGACCAGATCGACCGCGGCGTCTACACGCTTATAACGTACCCCTTCTGCGAACTTACCCTCGATCGGTCATCCTGGCTCCACCTGGCAGGCATGCCCGGCCATAAAGATTTTAAGGTATCAGGCAAAATTTCCTCAAGACAGGGGACCGTGCATTATGCTGGTCTCAATTTCACGCAAGACATAGAGGCGGGTGTCGAATTCGACGAGCAAAACAATATCCCTATTCTTTGGGGATCGGCCACAACGATCCTTAGGACCGCCAACAAAAGTGATTTTGGCAAGGAAATCACCGTTACTTTATACATGAGAGATCCCAAGACCGGGGTGGAATACAAACGTGGTAAATTCAATGAATTCAGGATGGTTCCCTCGTCAAACATGACCATCAACGACGACGGCGAGCTTGTCGACGCCGAAACCGACGCATACCAGGAAATGTTCGGTAAAAATCCAGAGAAATCCGCCAAGGATCTGGCCATGACCGAAGGCAAAGCCATGTTCGGCAACCTTCTCAGCAGATATGTTTCAAATTACCTGGAACGGAAAATTCTCGCCTTTGGCCGGACAAACATCAACCCGCTTCTCGGATTCAACGCAACGCCCGATGTCATGCGCTTCCAAATTGAATCTGACCGGTTTTTTAATTATATTGATATGTCTCTATGGACCATGGAACAGTTCCGGAAAGACCTGATCCAGAACATGGAGTTCATTACCGGGAAGTACTTCTTTGGCGGAAGCGTGTTCTTTAATTATTCGAGCCAGGTTGACCTCAACGAAAACAACCAAGGCTTTGAAGTCGAACGGCTGCACCACCGGCTGGGGCTCGAACTCACTCCGTGGCGCTATCTGTACTTCAACATGGATTATGAGATCGGCGGCCTGTCCGGAGTCATAGGCGACGGTTTCAATGCGCGTGATTTCCGGTCAAACATCAGATTAAGGATACCGCTGACCAAAGTGTTCAACATCTTCATCCCTGAAGAAGAGAAAAAATGAAAACAAATAACCGCATTGTTTCCGTTGCATGCGCGCTGTGCGTCTGCACGGCCTCGCTTTTCGGACAAGAACAGACGCCAAGCCCTGCGCAGAAGAAGGTCTATGTGCGCGACGTGGCCGTAAAAGGCACTGTCAACACAAACGCGGGTCTCATCACCGCGAATTTCGCCCTGAAAAAAGGCGACCGTTATTCGGCAAAGGACGTCCAGGAATCCATCCATACTCTTTACAATCTGGGGCTTTTCGCCGACATATCGATTGAGGCGATCTCTCTTGAGAACGACTCATTCACCCTGGTCATCACCATGAAGGAGCACCCCATACTCGACAAAGTCCAGTTTTCCGGCAACGACGAAATTGATACTAAAGACCTTGAGGAAAAGGTCAATATTCTTTCAGGCACGGTCATTTCCCCGTCCGTTGTCCAAAAAGCAAAAAACCAGGTGGCCGACCTCTATACCGAGAAGGGCTTTCTACTCGCCGAAATCTCCCCTAAAACCTACGAATCAAAGGAGACGGGGAAGACCATTCTCGAGTTCGAGATCAAAGAGGGTAAAAAAGTCAAGGTCAAGGAGATCAGGATCAAGGGGGCCGTAGCGCTCAAGGAGAAAAAAATAAAAAAGGTGATAGAAAATACTAAGGAAGACCGGTGGTGGCGAAGCGGTGATTATAATGAAGATAAGTTCTTCGAAGACATGAAGCGCATTGAGGCCTACTACAACACCGAAGGGTTCCTCGACGCGAAAGTCCAGAACTGGGACGTCTCGTACAGCGACGACAAAAAAAACATGTACATCACCATCGATATTTTTGAGGGAACAAGGTATTTTCTGGGCAACGTCGTGTTCACGGGCAATGAAATCTTCGACGATAAGATCCTTATTCCCAAGATGACGCTAAAACGGGGCGATCTTTTCAATAACCAGGAATACGAAATATCCAAATTCAACCTGCAATCGCTCTATCGTGAAGACGGGTATCTCTACATCTCTCTGCAGGACGAAAAAACCTACCGCAAAGATACCGTGGACATCATTTTCAGGCTGAAAGAAGGCATGCCGGCCTACATCAACCGCGTCATCATCAATGGGAACACCAAAACCTGGGACAAGGTGGTCCGCCGCGAAATCGCATTGCACCCTGGCGACATTTACAGCCAGAGCCAGATGATGCTCAGCCAGCGGGACATTCTCCAGACAAACTATTTCGACCAGGCAACGCCCGATGTGCGTCCGAATGATGATGGAAGCATCGACCTGGTGATGAACGTGCAGGAGAAGGAAAGCGGCACAGGCCAGGTCTCGGCCAGCGCCGGCTATTCGCAACGCGACGGTTTTATCCTGGGCGCAAGCCTTTCAATGCCCAATTTCTCCATCACCCGCCCCTTTATGGAAGGTGCGGGCCAGTCGGTGGATCTGCAGCTCGAATATGGGAAATATTCAAAGCGATACGACGTGGGTTTTACCGAGCCCTGGTTCATGGATACCCCAACCCTTCTTGGGTTCCGCGGATTTTACTGGTGGCGCGACTGGCAATACAATGCCATCGAAGAACGGCGCAAAGGCGGTGAAATACGCGTGGGCAGAAGGCTGCGGTGGCCCGATCCCTATTTCAAGGTCTATTCAACGTATGATGTCAGTCTACGCGAATATCTCCAGGACGGCCTCATTATGGACGACGATTTTATTCAAGGAACCGTGATAAAAAACAGCGGTATTGAAAGCGCCTTATCGCTGACGCTTACCCGCAATTCGACGGACCTTCCCGACTTTCCCACCAAAGGGTCGGTTGTCGAATACAGCCCATCCATTTCCGGGTATTTCCTTGGCGGCGAATACAAGTACATCAAACATCGGTTCAGCGCCCAACTCTACCTCCCGGTCTTCTGGCAGTTCGTATACTCCCAGGCAATCAATTTCTCGCATCTCAACGGTAGTATCATAGGCAGATACGACCATTTCCTCGCAGGCGGTGTGAATTACGAAGGCGTTATCCGGGGTTATCCCGACCGTTCTTTCGGCGATCTGGTCATGGGTGAACATGTGGGATACAACCTCGCGGTTTTCTCATCCGAGCTGCGTTTTCCCATCATGGAACGAAGATTATATCTGGGCGTTTTTGCCGACTTTGGCAACACATGGGCCCAGCTGCGCGACATTAATTTTGCTGATCTAAAGACCGGTGTGGGCACGGGCGTAAAACTCCTGGTACCCATGCTGGGCCTCATCGGGTTTGACGTGGCCTGGGGTCTCAACGATTATCCCGAACCCGGCGTTGGCAGCGACTCATACGGGAATGTTGTCACCCACGAACAGAAAACAGGGGAAAAACCGCCCTATTTCGAGTTCCATTTCAGATTTGGAAAACCATTTTAAGGAGGTATCATATGAGACGTTTGAACATCGCGGTCCTGACCGGTATCGCGCTTCTCGCATTCTGCACGATCGTTCCGGCTAAAAACATGAAAATCGGCTTCATTAAATCCGATGAAGTGTTTAAAAAATTCAAGGGAACCGCCGAGGCTCAGGAAAAATACGACAAAGAAGTCGCCAAATGGGAACAAGACGCGGCCCAAAAAGAAAAACAGATCAAAGAGATCAAGGAGCAGATGGATAAACAGGGACTGCTCATGAGCGAAGCGAAAAAAAAGGAAAAAGAGGAGGAGATCAAACGGCTCTATGTTGAATACCAGGGGTTCGTGAACAAGGTCTTCGGCAACCAGGGGGAAGCCTTCAAGAAAAACGAGGAATACACCAAACCTATAGTCAAAAAGATCAATGAAATCCTTACAGAGATTGGGAAAAATGAGCAGTTCGATTTTATTTTCGACGCTACCGCCGGCGGCGTGGTCTTTGCCAACGACGCGTACGACCTTACGGACCGCATTGTCAAAGAACTGAACAAGGGCCTGTAATTGTGGCCCTGCTGTTGCGCCAACTGGCGGAAAAGATAGGCGCCCAATGCATGGGCGGAAACGGGGAACTCACTATTACGGGCCTCGCCCCGCTCAATGCGGCCTCCGCTTCGGAAGTCAGTTTTTTCTCAAACACAAAGTACCAGACAGACCTTAAAAACACCCGTGCAGCCGCTGTGATAATGGAAAAAGAGAGGTCTGAGTTGCCCTGCGCCAAGCTGATAATGAGAAATCCCTACTTGGGATGGGCGCTGGCAACCGCTCTGTTCAGGCCCGACCGTACGGCATTTGCGCGCCAGGGCATCCATCAGAGCGCCCGCGTGCATCCGGAAGCGCGCCTCGGACCCGATGTCCATGTGGGCCCGGGCGCATGCATCGGCGCCCGCACGACCATCGGCGCTCGCACAATCATCCACGCTGGCGCGGTCATAGAGGAACTCTGCGAGATAGGGAATGACTGCGAGATACATCCCAATGCGGTCATCCATCACCAGACCATTATCGGAAACAACTGCGTCATCTGGTCAGGCGCTGTCATCGGCTCGTATGGATTTGGCTACGCGGAAGACAACGCCAGGTTTATCACCATCCACCAGCTGGGAAAGGTCGTGATCCAAGACGATGTCGATATCGGGGCAAACTGCGCCATTGATCGCGGGGCCGTGGGTGACACCGTGATAAAACGGGGGACAAAGCTCGACAACATGGTCCATTGCGCGCATAATGTTGAGATCGGGGTTGATTGCGCCATTGCCGCGCAAACGGGAATTTCGGGCAGCGTGAAAATCGGCAACAGAGTCAAAATAGCCGGACAGGTCGGATTTGTCGGCCATATTGAGCTTGGCGACGACTCCTTTGTCGGCGCTAAAACCGGTGTTTCAAAAAATTTTCCGGCAAAAAGCATTCTTTCCGGATATCCTTCCCGCAATCTCATGGATGCCCGCCGGAGCGACGCCTGCCTTCATAAACTTCCCGAATTAATTAAAAAAGTGCGCGCGCTGGAAAACCTTGTCAAAAAACTTTCCGAGGAAAAAAAGACCTAACATACGATATTGCAAAAAAGGAACTATTCATGGAAATGCAGCATACCATCCGCTACCCGGTGTCAGTATCCGGCGTAGGATTGCACACGGGAAACACCACCACGGTAACCATAAAACCCATGCCCGAAAACACGGGCATTGTCTTTCAGCGCATGGACCTGAAAGACAAACCGCAGGTTGAGGCGGATATTGACTATGTAGTCTCACTCGACCGCGGTACCACCATCGGCCGCGACGACGTTAAGATCCATTCCATTGAGCACATTATGGCCGCGTTCCACGGCCTTAAAATCGACAATGTACTGATCGAACTCGACGGCGAGGAGGTGCCGCTTTGCGACGGCAGCGCCCTGGAATTTGTCGACGCGATAAAAAAAGCCGGGATTGAGGAGCAACACGAGGAACGGCGCTTCATCCATATCGAGAAACCGCTGCTGTACGAGGATAGCCACAAGGCCCTGTCGATTTTTCCCGCTGAAAATTTCCACCTCACCTTCATGATTGATTACAACCATCCAGCGTTAGGCGCCCAGCACACCACTATGTTCGACATGGCCGAAGAATTCGTGCGGGAATATGCTCCCGCGCGCACCTTCTGTTTCCTTTCCGAAATACTCGACCTTTACAACAAAGGTCTCATCAAGGGCGGCCGCATCAACAACGCCGTGGTAGTGCAGGACCAGAAACTGACCACCGAAACCGTGACCCAGCTGAAAAACCTCTTCACCATTTCCGAAAACATCTTTGAAGGAAAAAACGGGTTTCTCAACAATACCGAACTCCGGTATCCAAATGAATTGTGCCGTCACAAGGCCCTCGACCTCATCGGCGACATCTACCTCATCGGCGCTCCGCTCAAGGCCCATCTGCTTGCGGCGAGAAGCGGCCATGCCGCGAACATTGAGATGGCGCGCCGTATCCGCAAGGCCAACATCAGACCGCGCGCCAGCGGTACAGGCAAATATATCTACGACATAGAACAGATCAAGGCAATCCTCCCCCACCGGTATCCTTTCCTCATGGTTGACCGGGTGATCGAGATTGAAAAAGACAAACGGATTCTGGCCATGAAAAACCTGACCGTAAATGAACTCTTTTTCCAGGGGCATTATCCCAACTACCCGATCATGCCGGGCGTGCTCCAGATTGAGGCACTCGCGCAGACTGGCGGTCTGCTCATGCATAACACCATCGGCGATATGAAGGAGAAGGTTACCATTTTTATGGGTATTGACGAATGCCGCTTCCGCAGGCCTGTCAGGCCCGGCGATACCTTGTTCCTTGAGGTCGAATTAACGCGGTTCAGGGGCAAAGTCTGCCTTATGACCGGCCGGGCCATGGTGAACGGAGAAGTCACCTGCGAGGCCAAATTCATGATCTCGGTAATGGACAAACGGTAGGAACGCCCATGGCCATCCACAAAACAGCAATCATAGATCCGTCGGCTCATATCGGGAAAAATGTTTCGATTGGCCCTTATTCCATTATTGGCCCATCAGTTGCCATCGGCGACAACACGCGAATTGCCTCACATGCGCGGCTCGAATGCAATACCATGATCGGCCCCAACACGACCATTAGCATGGGCGCTGCCCTGGGCCTCGAACCCCAGGACGTACGCTATACGGGAGCTGAAACATGGCTCGAAATCGGCGCCAATGCCGTACTGCGCGAATATTGCACCATTTCACGGGGATCAACGGGAAAAACAGTGATCGGCGAAAACTTCACCCTTATGACATACGGTCACGTTGAACACGACTGTAGTATCGGCGACAACGTGGTCATTTCCAAGTCGGCCATCCTCATGGACGGCATATGCGTGGGCAATGGCGCCATCATCGGAAGCCTGACATTCATTAATCGGGGATGCCGGATCGGAGAACTCTGTTTCGTTGGCGGCGGCTTCAACGTAGTAAAAGATGTGCCTCCCTTCATCCTCGCAGGTGATGAACCCCTTCAAATGCTTGGCGTCAATACCGTCGCCCTGCGAAAAAAGGGCGTACCTGAAACCATTATCAATGCCATCACGCAGATCTATAAAAAAATCCAGGCTTCCAAAGATGACCTGCGGAACGTGGTCGATGACATTGCCGCGACTATTGAACATTCGCGGGAAATCGACGCGATCATCGCGTTTATCTCCGGAAACGGAAAAGGCATCGTATGAAACATCCGCTTGTTCAACCAGGCGAACAGGCGGCGATTGCCCATATTCAGGTATCGGTAAAAAAATCCGCCAAGACCCTCATCCCCTGCGGACAGAGACAAGTAATACGCAACAATAAGGGATACCTGGTACGGGACAATATTCCCTTCTTCTATATCCACTGGCACACATGGAACCGTTTTCATAAAAACCCCTTTGCCCAGTATATTGCGCGCATTCTATCGCATTATACGCTCATGAACGCCGCCCAAATCAACGGAGCTGAAGCGGCGCACGCAAAACCGGGCCGCATACCATTAAACGTATTGAACAATGCAACCGCTGCCTACAAACTCGGTTTTCTCGCGATTCCCCGTTCCGAATCGTATATTTTTATTTTACCTGATAGCGTTATAAAACGCCATCCTGAAGAACTTGCCCGCAACCATCGCGGCGAGGCCTTCAGCAAACCCTATCTCTACACCAATGTACCGCGCCTGGGTTCCCCATGGTTGAAAAAGCGGATTCGTGAAACACACCTTTCAATGGCGCTCTGGTGCCGCGCGCATCCGGCCATCATGGGTCCTCTGGTTTATGAAGAAATGCATTATAATTTCGGCGGATACAGTCCTTTGGAAGTCGAGGAATATAGGAAATTCCTCCGTACAAAATATGCAACAATCGCAGCGTTAAACCATGAATGGAAAAGTGCATATAGAACATTTTCAGAGATATCACCCCCGACCGCGGAAAGCGAAAACCAGGACATGCCGCTCTATGGGACCCGCTCAGGAGCGGATCCTTTTATCCTGGCAGCCACTGAAGAAAAAATAGAACTCTCTCCCAATGCCCTTAGCTTCTCACTTTTCAAAATCGCTATACTGCTCGAACGCCAGGAATGGATGTACCGGACAATCAAGGATATAGATCCTGACATGCCTGTTCTCGGTTATAAGACCGCCCGCGGCCCTCTCATGTGGTACAGCAACCAATGGGCCGATGTTTCAGGATACTGCGACATTACCAGCAGTCTCGCCATGCCGGGCATCAGTACCTTTGAAGCCGTACCCCAGCCTTCGATAGTGAGTCTCTGTGAATATTGGGAATGGCCGTCAGGGGGATGGCCGCACTATCCCTTTTACCGCGGCCCCTGGCAACGCAATAATTCGTGGACAGAAGACCTGTACAGCGTCCAAAAGGCCGCGTATGCGCGAATAGTCAAAGAGATTTTTGACGGCTCGAAATCAATCTTTATGGAAGATTATTCCGCTACGGCTCCCCATGGCGGATGCGAGTACCATTATTTTCACAGAAAAAAACACTATCGCGAATTGGACCAGCAAAAGAAATGCATTGGCTGGAACGACCAGCCGGTCGTATATACCCCTGATGAAAATAAGGAACCTGATGTTTCAATTGAACGTAAGACCCTTGAACTTGCCCGCGCCTACCAGCTCTGCTACCGGCTTGCGCCCCTTTTCTTGCCGGCAAAAAAGCCCAAAGCTGAGACCGGTATTCTGGCTACGTATGAAACACGCTTCACTCCAGGAGGAAAATGGGCGTTTCTCGAAGCTGTCCCTGCGCTTGTCGACCTACTCGACCGCATCCATGCGCCCTGCGAAGTGGTGACCGGTTACCAACGGGACGAAATAAACCGGTTCAAAGTCCTCTTTGTCACCTTTGCCGCAACCCTTCTCGACGCTGATCTTGCCAATAGGCTAAAAATATTCGTGCGCAAAGGCGGAACGCTGGTTTTTATTCAGGGGGCCGGCCGCTACGACCTGAACACTGCACGCGAAGGAAACCGTGAACCTCTGTTCGGGCTTGATACGTTTCTGTGCGCCAGGGCAGACCGCTCCATTGTCCCTAACTTTGAAAAACCAATTTTATTGAAAGATGGCTCAACGCTTCCCACCTATGAGTGGCCACCCCAATTTTCCGTTGGCCAAATACCCTGGATAGGGTCCCTGCCTCCCCACCGTTTTGAATCAACGGGTGTTTTATCACTTTTACCCGGCGGTTCGGTCATTGGCGCAATGGATGGTCATCCGGCAATAATTTCTGCGAACAAGGGCAGGACAATTTCAATGATCTGCCCGCAGCTACAGATAATTGACCGCCTCGCCGCTCCATTCGACGCAACATGGCGCGCCTTTTTCAACGCCATTCTTGTTCGGGCAGGAGTAAAAAAACCCGTGGAAATAAGTTCCAGCGCTAATACCCACCTTCTCGATCCGGCAATCCTTGAAGGCAACGGCTACTGGCTTGCGGCCGTGGTAAACTACGGGTCCCAGAAACAACACTGCAGGGTGCGCTTTTCTTTTTTACCAAAAGGAACATACGACATAACGGATGTCACAGGTGAAAAACCCATTATCGTGAAAGACAAAAAAGGACAAAAACGCCTGAAAATCGACAGAAACGGCAGAAAAACCAGGTTTGTGGCGGAAAGTGCAAACGCGTTTGTACTGAAAAGCCAGGGACTATCACTTGCGATCGGTCCACGAAAAGCCATGGTCCTCCTCGTTCGAAAAGCCGGAGAACCGGTTCTGGTAAACGCGCCTGTTTTCAGCATCCAGGCGCTCTGCAACAAGCCGGCGTATGTGGTAATCGATAAAACAACTAGTAAGCAATGCCACAAAGCCATTGAAAAACTTGAATGCGTTTTCAGAAACAGAAAAATACCCGCCCGATTCATGGCCCCCGAAGACATAAAGATGCGAAAGACCTCGTTCACTGTTGAACTCGACGGTGTAAGGCTCGAACTGTTCAGAAACCAGCCGTTGAAAACAAACCGGAACCTCATCATCATCGGGACAACGCGAAACAACCCGCTTGCCGCGCATATAGAGAAACCCGAGGTCTTTACCTATGACAAGGTGCTCGAAAAGGTAACGCGGTTGTATCCGGGCAAAGGCCGCGGCATTATCCAATTGGTGGAATCCATCAACTCTCCAGCCTACGATTCGACCGGCAAATGCAGGCATGCGCTCCTTGTCCAAGGAAGCGATACCGCGGGAACTATGCGGGCGATTGAAACACTCACCCGGCTTTTGACTTGACACTCGCCTGCCGCGTAAGCCATTTTTCTTTTGGGAATTTACAAAAAAAGGACCTTTTATGAAACAAAAAATGCCGCAAATACTTTCAATTATCTGGGCCATTCTCGGCCTGATAGTTATCTGTATAATCCTTGGACTGCTCGGCCTCGGGTTCTATTCGGGTAAAATGCGGCCGGGAATTTTCATTACCTTTTTCATTAACCTGACCTTTGTATTTTTTCTCTTCACGCTCCCCCTCTTTTATACGGTAATCAGAAAAATCTTTTCGTTCGCCCTGTTCAGAAAAAGCAAACTCTTCGATGAAATCGCTGCGGCAAAGCGGCTGGAGTCATGGAAAGAGGCCTTTTCAAAGATCGAAGATGACCGTATCGGACAGATAACGTCCGGGGATCGCTTTGGTCTGGCCATGCATCTGTACAACCATTTTCTACGCCAGGCAGTGCAAAATCTTTGTCTAACCGGGGAACAAAAAGCGCGGCTGGCCGACATTGCCGACTATTTTAACATGAACAACAATGACCTTATGATTATCCATCGCCAATGCGCTAGAACCGTGCGCACGGCTGTTTCCGCCGGAGTCGTTAAAACCGAGATGCTCTACGAACTTGGGGAATATATCGGACTTGCCCGAAAAGAGCTCAACCAGATAAAAAAAGATTGAAATTAATCTTTTGTCTTTTTCCCCCGTCCTGAAAGTATTTTTCAAGTAATTATCCTGAAATAAGTTATCCAGGAACGGGTATAATGGTTAGATTTTTGCATCATCTGTCATTTAGAATGAGAAAAAGTATCAACACCCGTTTTACACTCATTTTTTTCATCCTGTTCGGCGGCCTTTTTGTTGCTGGCGGAGTTTTGATCAACCGCTATCTTCAAAAAGAGATGGGCGACCTTCTTGCGAAAAGAATGATCTCGCTGTCTCAATCGATTTCCTCTGAATTATCAGGCGTGTACGCAGAGTACCTCCTTGAATCAGATCCAAAGAGCAGGTTTCTGCAAACGGTTACCGCAAAACTAAAGGAAAAGAAAGAAATCTTCTCCCTTACGGAATTAACTATTCTCACCATGGATGCGCGCGTCATCGTTTCAACCAATCCGGGAAAGAACTCACAAGAACCATATCGTTCACCAGGATTGCGTAAAGTCTTCCCCGGCGGCGATATGCAGCGGAATAAGATTTTCACCACCTCTCTCTACAACGTGCATGACGCACCCTGCATGTCTGTCTTCTTGCCCCTAAACAATCAAACAGGCGCTGCCAGGGCGGTTCTTGTTGTTGAAGCAAGTGCGGATTATTTTAAAATCCTCAGGCAGATACAACGCTCATTTTACGTCGCGGGTGTTGTCCTCATCATCCTGCTGCTTCTGTCTTCGTATTTAATAACACGATACATTACCCACCCCATCCGATCCCTTGAAAAGACAGCCGCCCAAATAGGAGCTGGCGGCCTTGGCATGCGGAGTTCCATTGACCGGGAAGACGAAATCGGCAATCTTGCGCGCTCCCTCAACAGGATGAGCGCCCAATTGCAGAGCGACCGTACACAGCTCGATGCAAAAATTGCTTCGCTTATGATCCTTGCGGGCGGAGTAGCCCACGAGATCCGGAACCCCCTCAATGGGATCAACTTATACATTGATCTCATGGAACGCAAGACAAACGACCCGAAGTTCACCGAGATCCTGAAAAAAATAAAGAATGAAATAAAACTTATCGAATTCATCATTGCCCAGCTTCTTGATTATACAAGGCCTGTTGAACTGAAATACGAACCAGTACCCATACAGTACCTTTTCGACCGTGTGCGGGCCTATTGCGCCCAAGCCAAAATTAATGCATCCATTGCCCCAGGTTTGAACATCTGGGTGGACAGTGTCAAATTCATCCAGGTGCTTACAAATGTGCTCCAAAACGCGGTCGATGCGGCAGGCGATACCGGCCGGGTCCTTTTCGTGGCAGAGAAAAAAAGGGACGAGATTGTCATGGAAATTCACAATACCGGTGAACCCATAAACGAAACCGATGCTGAGAAGTTTTTTGTCCCCTTCTTCACCACAAAACCCCGCGGTACAGGTTTGGGGCTTGCAATCTGCAGAAAACTCGTCGAATCTCATGGTGGCCAAATCCAGTTATCCAGGTCAAACCGTGAAGGGTTCGCGACCATGGTAAGAATAGTATTAAAAGGAGCCGCGCATGGCTGATATTATTATCGTCGACGATCAGGACAGCATCAGGGATACGCTGAAAAGCGCCTTTTCCGACTTGGGACACACGGTAAATACCTTTGCCACGGGTACACAGGCACTGGCAGCATTCCAGGAAAAGCCGGCGGACCTGGTCATAAGCGATGTCCGTATGCCTGAAATGGACGGTTTCAAACTGCTGCAAGCGATCAAAAACATTGATCCTTCTGTGAAATTCATCATGATGACCGCCTATAGTTCGATTGACGACGCTGTTGCCGCAATGAAACTCGGCGCACTCGACTATATCAGCAAGCCCTTTGATCTTATAGAGATAGAAACCAAAGTTAAAAAGCTCTTTACCACCAGTACTACCCCGCCGTTAAAAGCGTCCCAGTCAATTCTTGAACGGTATGACGGACATCCAAGCAGAAATGAGAACATGGTCTCAGTATATGAAATAGCCAAGAAAGCGTCGCAAAACAAATCCAATGTGCTTATCCGGGGTGACTCAGGCACTGGCAAGGAACTTATTGCAAAAGCCATTCATTTCAATGGCCGGGAGGCTGATGGAAAACCCTTTGTCAAAGTCAACTGCGCCGCGCTTGCCGAAGGTATCCTTGAAAGCGAGCTTTTCGGCCACGAAAGAGGCGCCTTTACCGGAGCAATGGGCCAACGCAAGGGAAAATTCGAGATCGCTGACAACGGGACTCTCTTTCTCGATGAAATCGGCGACATCCCTCTCAACACGCAGGTCAAACTGCTGCGCGTCCTCCAGGAAAGGGAGTTTGAGAGGGTTGGCGGCAATGAGACCATCAGTGTCACAGTACGGATTATCACCGCAACAAACAAGAACCTCGAAGAAATGATCTCTAACGGCACGTTCAGGGAAGACCTCTTCTATCGGCTCAATGTCATTCCCATTTACCTTCCCCCATTGCGCGAACGGCCCGAGGACATCCCTGATCTCATCACCTATTTCATCGGTAAAAACCAGGAGCACAACCCTGTAACAATCACCGGGTGCAGCCAGGACCTCATAGACACCCTTTGCTCATACCCGTGGCCTGGCAACATTCGTGAACTCGAGAATGTGATTGAACGCATGGTTGTTCTCTCGGACGACCCAATCCTCCGAAAGGAATTCCTTCCCTATGAGATCACGGCAAAATCAGGCGGCAAACAGGTGCAGGAGGCAAAAAACAGTTTTATCGACCGGACTTCAACCTATGAAAAAAACCTGATAGCGCAGGCGCTCCAAAAATGCAACTTCAAGCAGGTGGAGGCGGCACGGTCGCTGAAAATGGACCGCAGCACACTCAGGTATAAAATGAAAAAATATGGCCTTTTATAAAAACCAATCGTATATCCGCGTGTTTTTGCTCATCGCGATGCTTTTTGCCTATTCCTCCACTTGGGCGAATGATTCGCTTAACACCCGGATTGGCAATGATTCTGCCTACGATGTTTACGGGCTGGAAGCGCGACAGATATTCCTGCAAGACCGGCTGCAAAAGGATGAAAGCGAACGCGATTCTCTTATGGCAACGCTTGCCGCACTTGACATGGAAAACAACGGCCAGGACAATGACTGGGAGACTGGTTTTGGTCTGGAATCCAACCCGAAAAAAAGGGGATTTCCCAACCCACGGGCCATTGATCCGGCAAAGGAGAAACATCGGTCCGAACTCATCACCCGCATCGACGTCATCACCCCGCGTATCAAGGCGCTGGAAAAGGAGCTTAAAAAGAACAAACAATATATAAGGAAACAATTGAAAGGTGGTATTGAATGACGCGATGCGCATGGCTGCTGCCGCTCTTCATAGGTCTCCTCATCGGTCTCCCCCCCTGGGCAGAACTCAAATGGAAGCCCGATTTTTCCTGTGAAATAGGCTTAAAACACGACGCAAACATCATTCTCCCTGATTCCGTGACTGATATTTCCACGTTCATCAGCGAAGGAAGACTTTCCAGCGGACTTTTTGTCCAAAAAGACCGGTCAACCATGGTGAAGCTCAGCGCTTCTGCGGAAAACAAACAACTATTCGCAGTCTCCGAATACATCACCGTCCTTGGCGGTTCGCTCCAGCTAAAGCACCTTTTCTCACACCTGACCATGCTTAACCTCTCCGTGGACGGCGAACGGTATTTTTCCGACAATCCCTACTATACATCGGGATTCATCAGCTGCGGAGCAACCTGGGGCCGCTATTTCAACGCGGAAATGAACCTGGAGCTTTCCACGATCGCATCGCAGAAAACATTCCCCGACCTGTTCCGCACCGACCTCGACGACCGAACCAGGAAAAGCTTCTATTACGATTTCCGCCTTGTTGAAGCCGGGGCGCTTGTGAACAGGGCTCTGGGAAAAAAATTCACGGTTCGGCTTGATGCCAATGCGGGTTATAAGAATTTTTTCAACGACACGCACGATTCAGACTATGTTGGTTCAACCCAGATCATCAATTACATAGACATAAATACCGGCGATACAATCTATGATTACATACCGCTCTATCAGCAAAACATCCAACAACAGGATTGGATTATTTCTGGAGAGGGTTCCTGTACCTGGACACCCGCCCAAAACCTGTATATTATTTCCTCATTTCTGATCCGGCAGGTTCTCTCGAACGACCCATACTTTAATGCCAACCACCTTGCTCCAGCGGTCCGGGTTGAGTATAGCGTGAAGAAACTTGCCCTGAAATCTATTTTCAGTTACTATAAAGAAGTGTATCCTGACCGGGAGGCATATGCTGATGGAGAGGAAGAATCCAGCGTTTTTACAGGTCTTTCATGCGGTTACCGTATTACAAAGAGTATAAGAACTGGTGCGGGGATTTATTATAAGCAACTGGATTCATCGATTCCATTCTATTCATACTCAAAGACCATTACAACACTGAACTTTTCCTACTCTTTCTAAGATGGTCTGATTAAGCCTCACCACATTCAGATGAAAAATTAATCTTTTTTCACCCACATTTTTCATTCAAATCATTGAAAAACATCATCTTCCGAATAGGCATGCTTTTTGATGTACGATAGGTAGATAAGTAAAAACTCAAAAAGGAGGGTTATATGAAAAAACTTATCACAGTGATTTCGGGTCTTGCGGTTGGAGCAGTCATGGCAGCGAGCGTACCGGCTAATACTGAAGTTGATGCCACCCAGGCACAAACCCAGACATGGGAACAAAAGCAGGAAGCAATCAAGACGTGCGCTGCTGAGCAAACACGGATTCAAAACCAAATCAAGACGCTTACCCAGACAAAAGAAGCGGCTCAGACTGACGCTGAAAAAGCACAGTTGCAGGAACAGATCCAGCAAAAGGAAAGTGAACTTCTGCAGGCCCAGACACGTTACCAGTCCATGATCGCCAGTCAGACAAAATACAAATACGAATTTAAGGACATGAACGGTGACGGTGCCAATGACAATGTTGTCGGCGTAAACGATCCCACTGCCAAAGCCTATATGTACAAAAACGGCTATGGCTATGGTTATGGATTTGTCGATGAAAATGGTGATGGCATCAACGATTATTTCGTGGACGCAAACGGTGATGGCATCTGCGACCAAAACGCCGAAATGACCAAAACCCGCCTGCAGAGCCGTGAAAAGGTAAAAGGCAAATCACAGCACGGCAGCCATGGCTCAGAACAGGATAGAACCGGGAGCCGCGGTTCAAAATAACTATAACAGAAGTTGTCCTGATTACAAGTCAGAACAGAGGCGGGGAACATCCCCCGTCTCTGTTTTAATGCATTTTAAACACCTCAACAAAAGGAGCCTGTATGACGCTGAAAACAATTGCTGCCGCCGCAGTGTATGCCGCGCTGTTTTCTTTTCCGGCAATGGCCGCACCTGCGGTAGATAGTTCGGGCGCATTCACCGGAACCGTGTACGATTCGGCAGCGCAGATACCATTGGAAGGCGCGCTCGTGGTCTTGAGTCAGTATACTATCAATCCGTTGGAAATCGATACGTTCTTAACTGGCGCTGATGGAAAATTCAGCTTCACCAATCTGCTCACTGGCAGCAGAAACAAGTATACGATCTCCGTATCCGCCGATAGCTTTCGCAGTACCTTCAAATCCGACCTGGTACTTGCAAAGGACCAGACTGATACGATAAATTTCTTCCTTATTGAAACCGATTCAGTCATTATACCTCCGGTAGATAGCGGCATTATTGTCGGGACCGTGTATGATACCGTCACCAATGATCCCATCGCCGGCGCACTGGTCATTCTGAACCAGGGAACCGGGAGGGTGACGGTATTTGTCGATTCTATAAGGACCGATGCCAGCGGCAGCTATTCATTCGAAAACCTTTCTTTTGCCATACGGTTTATGGTTTCAGTATCCAAACAAGGGTATTTGCCTGGTGTCAGTGGAGGAACCTATCTTTATTCGTCCACGCCCATCGATACCATAGATTTTCATCTTATTCCCATGGACACATCCAACAGCTGGATCATCAGCGGAAAAATAACCGCAGATTCATCCACCGGAGAGACGCTCGAAAACGTGTCAGTAGTCTTTACGCAACGATATGGAACGGAGAACAAATATACCGGCACTACTGATGCCGCGGGTGTATACACCATAATGCTGCCAGCCCAGGAACTCGGATACACGGTAACAGCGTCACTCGACGGGTATATTCCGTTTGAACAGAACCATTCGGTCTCCGCGGATTCCAGCGAATTGGATATAGTACTCGTATGGGACGGCAATACCTCAATGGAGGTAGCCGCGGTAAATACAGGAAATACGACCCTGCAAACCTTTCCCAATCCGTGCAAGGATGTTTCGACTATATCCTTGCATATGGCAAAAGCCGGCCAGGTCAATGTCGCTGTATATGCGATTGATGGCACATTGATCTCCACGCTTGCCCATGGCGCAATGAATCCTGGGGCGTATTCCCTACCCCTGCAAACCAACCGCCTGGCAGCCGGTGTCTATGTAGTCAGGGTAAAAACCGGAGACATTCATCTGTCGCAAAAACTCTTGCTGACAAAATAAGACTTCATTACTCCTCACTTGCATTAACCCTATCGGAAGCATGGCACATGTTTCCGATAGGGTTCTCAATGAAAGATTAAAATTTATCCAAGAATGATTAATAGTAATCTTTTCTATAATATGCAGTTTACGTAAGCCATTAATAAATTATATTTTATCACAGAAAGATAAAAGGTATGCTTTTTGATATTTATTTATACAAGCAAAAAGGAGTTGATCATGCTGAAAAAAATAGCGCTCTCAGGCTTTTTGATAATCATTTCGGGCTTACTGCCTGTCTTCTCCCAGAATACTCCGGACGCTTCCAATACAAAAACCTTCGGGTATGTCATTGATGATAAAAACAACAACGGCATTACCGACATCTTTGAAACTGATTCACTTCCAAAAGCCGATTCCTCGGCAAACACGGTCAACCCAGGCCCTGTTGATGAAATAAGGCAACGGTGGGGCCATAGAAATCTTCATGGCCAGCATGGAAAGGAATTTGACCGGGGTGAATCCCCTCACGCCCATTGACCTAAATACTGTAACACTACAATGAACCTGCTGCTCATCCTGCTTATTGTCGTTTGCCCCCTTTTTTCACAAACCTATTGGCAAAACATCCGGTTGACCTATTCCGCTGAGTACAATGGCGAACCATCCATGGCGCTCAATGGTACGCAGGTTGGTATCGCCTATGAAGGTTATAATTTCGGCAACGATGAAATACTCCTCCTTGTCTCCAACGACAATGGGGCAACCTTTTCGCCACCAATCAGGGTATCGAACAACGACAGTGCTTCATGGAAGCCAAAAATTACGGCAACATCAACAGGATTTGATATTGTTTGGGAAGACAATAGGACGGGAAAACGGGAGGTATATTATGCTCGGTATTCCTCCGGAACCATGGGCCCTACCCTAAAAATAAGCAGTGGCAATGTCTATTCGGCCTTTCCCGCAATTACCGCGAATGGAAACGATATCTATTGTGTTTGGGAAGATTTCCGTGATGGGAATGACGAGATTTATTTACGGAAGTATGTTTCTGGCGTATGGTCTCCGGAAAAACGACTAACAACAGACGACAGCACCTCCTGGGGCGCGGACATTGCACGCGACCCAGTCACCGGAACTCTCCACGTTGTCTGGTTCGATTACCGGACAGGAAACGACGAGATATATATAATCAGTTCAAATGATGACGGCACAACATGGAGTTCTCCACGCAACCTGAGCAATGACGCGGCGAATTCCTGGGAACCCCGGATTGCGGCATATAATAATCGTATAGACGTTACCTGGTATTCCTGGCGAAGCGACTTTGTTTCGTACGAGGTCTGGTACGCAGGATTCAATGGCGAAACATGGACTGTTCCGGAAATAGTAAGCGATCCTTACGCTGACTCTAAATGCCCTTCCATTTCGTCTGACGCATTAGGAACCATTATTGCCTGGGAAGATTACTGCCAAGGAAACGATGAAATCTACGCGGCCTATAAACGCCACGATTCAACGACCTGGGGGAACAAACGTATCACCAACAACGATGCGGATTCCTATGGCGCTGATTGCGCGGCCAATGCTACAAATCTTTTGTTTACCTGGTTCGATTATCGTGATACTATTGACCAGATCTATTTTACGAAAGGTCTGATTACAGACATGACCTCTATAGAACAAGAGAGGGTGTCTCACCAAAAACCAGCTATTACCATCGGACCAAATCCATCGAACAATCTGATCTCTGTGAAAATTGCCGGACAACACGCGGCCGGAACCATTGAATTGTATGACTGCCGAGGCGCATTACACCATCGGTATTCCTGCACTGCCCAATCCCTGGCCGAGAGCGTCTTGTGGGACACATCCCGCCTGCCATCGGGCATGTATGTGGTTAAAATCCTCTTGGGCAAAACAGTCTGGACACGGCACGTGGCCCTGGTCAGGTAGTTTCACGAACCTTTGTTGACAAGACTTCTGTATTTTCCAGGCACAGCGCACTTCAGGACATAGTCGCGATACTGGCATTTGGGTATTTTTTCAATGACTGCGAGAAGCTCCTCGACTGTCAGATACCCCATATCAATTGCCGCTTCCTCGGGACATCCGAGTTTGAGCCCTTGGCGTTTTTCAATGATTTCAATGAAGTGTGCCGCCTGCATAAGGCTTTCACTGGTGCCGGTGTCAAGCCAGGCCACTCCCCTTCCCAGAGTTTCGACCGTAAGCGTACCACGCTCAAGATACACTCGGTTCACATCGGTAATTTCATATTCACCACGCGCTGATGGCTTTAGATTTTCGGCAATTGAAACCACTTCATTGTCGTATATATAGAATCCTGGTACCGCATAGTTTGATTTTGGCTGCTTCGGTTTTTCCTCTATATCTATAACCCGGCCCTGGCCATCAAACTGGACAACGCCGTACCGTTCGGGATCGTCGACATAATACCCGAAAATAGTTCCGCCGTTCTTGAAGGTCTTAAAAGCCTTACGAAACGTACTCAGCTTTCCATAAAATATATTGTCTCCCAGAATAAGGGTCACACTGTCTGTCCCAATGAATTTCTTTCCCAATACAAAGGCCTGCGCCAAACCATTGGGCTTCTCCTGAACAACGTAGGAAAAGCGTACGCCAAACTGGGAACCAGTGCCGAACAGTTTTTCGAACCGTGGAATATCTTCGGGTGTTGAAATAATCAGTATGTCACGGATACCCATGAGCATAAGCGTTGATACCGGATAATAGATCATGGGTTTGTCGTAGACCGCCTGAAGCTGTTTTGACACGATCTGCGAGAGCGGATAGAGACGCGTTCCCGAACCGCCCGCCAGAATTATTCCTTTCATGGTAGTACTCCTTTGAAAGTCTTTCTATGCAGCGCGCACGGGCCAAACTCCCTGATCTTTTCCAGATGCAGCGCTGTCCCATAGCCCTTGTGACGCAAAAACCCGTATTGCGGATACATAGTGTTCATTTCGCGCATATAGCGATCTCGCGATACCTTTGCAAGAATGGATGCCGCGGCAACTGACGCGGAACGCGCATCGCCCTTCACCAGCCATTGCTGTAAATTGTCAATTTCCGGTATGGTTTGGTTGCCATCGACCAACACAGGAAGATCTGAATCCAGGGCGCGGACAGCCTGGGCCATGGCCTGCAGCGCTGCCTTGAGGATATTTGTCCGGTCAATGACCTCAGCCTCAACAAATGCGACCGCGTGCCCCAAAGCCGCCTGGACGATTTTTTCGTAGAGTTCTTCGCGCTCGCTCTCGCCGATCTTCTTTGAATCACGGACACCGGCGATTTCCCGTTGAGGATCCAAAATAACGGCCCCTGCCACAACCGGTCCGGCGAGCGGGCCGCGGCCTGCCTCGTCCACGCCAATAAAACAACCGCCTATCGCGTTCCATAGGAAATGGTCGAATGCGCATGGTGAGATTTCGCGGGGTATGGCGGGGATACAATCAAAAAATGCGGCGGTTTGCATGTATATGTTCTTCTCCTTTTGCGTCTATGCCTTGAATCCTGCCAGTTCGACATACATCCCGATAAAAAGAATGACGTAGAACATAGGCACTCTGATGACAAGCCACCACCATTTGCTGAGACGGAGGGCCGCGTACGCTGTGAGCGCCGCGTGCCCGAAGATCCACCAGCCGAGATCACGCGAAAGAAGGGTCATCATCCTTTCAAACACCTCGCGGGAGACCTTTCCCCGTATCAAGACGTCGATCTGCGCACCAAGGTATTTCTCGGCCATGAAGGTGAGCAGGGGCTTGTCAAGAATAAAATAAAAAAAGAAAAATGATCCCGCAAAAAAAAGCCCAAGAATCGCGGGCTGAAGTTTGAAAAACAGGTCGTTTTTTGTCTTAATGGAGAATACGCCCATAACAATCACCAACGAAAACGAAAACACGGTAAGTTCGTCAAGCGAGCCGAACGAGACAATACTGAACACGCACTCGGCCGCGGCAAGCGCCATGGCGCTTATGATGGCAGCCCGTTTTGACGTAAAAGAATCAAGGACCACAAAGGCGATGACCGGCACAATGCCTATCCAGAAAAGGCTTGCGTCCATGCCGTTACTCCGCTATTTCAGGTTGGCGGTTGGTCCTGAACCTCTCTATTGTCTTTTCGATGAGTGTCCGGTCCTCATCAGTGGCGGCAAGGTCGAGACTGATGCGCAGACAGTCAAACGTTTCGTTGGTGCGGCCCTTCAGTCCAAGACAGAGACCCGCGTTGAACCAGGCCAGACTGCTATGGGGCTGTAGTACAACGCTGTTCAGAAAACAACCCAGGGCATCGTCAATATTTTCAAGTTTCAGATGTATCTGGCCCAAGCAAAACACTAGGTCATTGTCATTTGGCCGTATCTCCCTGCACGCGCGGAAACACTCGAGAGAAAGCGTATTGTCTTCGAGAGTATTAAAATAGACAAGACCAAGATTGAACAGGGAACTGTAATGATTCGGTTTCTCGGCCAGGGCCTCGCGATACCGGGAAACAGCGGCATCGTATTCCTTGTTCCGGTGAAAGGCATAGGCTTCATTGAACAATTCATCAGCACGCTGCTGGCCGATTTTCTCCCGGCCCGCGTTGAGCCATTCCTGAGACAATATGAACAACCTGCGGTAAAGGTCCCTATCCCCTTCGCCTGCGTACTGAGCGCGCATATTTTTAATATTCTCAGGCCGCTCGATCAGGGCGACAATCTTTGCCAGGTTCGCGTAGCCAAAAAGGATGAAGTTGGAAAAAAGTTCGTCCGCTGGCACCAGCCGGAACTCTTTAACCAGACGATCACATATATCGTTTATCTTTGGCCCGTAATCCTGTGAGAAAACATGGATAACAAGCCCTTTTTCTCTGTCCGTGTACAATAAATATTCATCGTAATGAAGTTTGGCGCCGCATTGGACGCAATCGAAAATATTCAGCTCGCCCTTGAAAAGCTTCTGTCTGAGCTCAGGCTCTTCGCTAACATCCGCGATTTTGCAGGTGAATACGTTTTGGGCAGCTGAGCACTCGGGACAGGTTATCGATACCCAGCCGTGACTGTTCTCCATTGTCAGATGGTCGCAAGCATCCCGAACAACAGGGTTACTTGGCATCCTGGCTTGGCGTGGGCTGCTCCTGGGTTACTCCGGGAATGGTGATAGGCGCGTTTTCGCCTTGATCCTGCTGCTGAGCAGCACCCTCGGGCCCTGTCTGCGGAGGAAGGGCCATTTGTTGGTCAAGTACCGCTGAAGCCGCATTGGATTCGAGCTTTTTGACTCTCTCAGCGCGCTTCTGCAAAGCGCTATTAGGGGCGCTATGCGCTCTATTACGACTCATGATATTGAGCACAATGCAAATGACCATAAAAAAAATCGCAAGCCATGTGGTCAGCTTGGTGAGAATGGTCGCGGCTTCGCGGCCTGAAAAAGGCATTGCCCCGCCTCCCATGCCGCCCAGAGACCCTGCAAGACCACCGCCTTTATCAGACTGCAGGAGAATAAAAACAACCAGAAAAACAGAAATCAGGATAAGAATTGCAAGTAAAACACCGTAAAACATGGTCGAACCCTTGGTTTAAGCCAGAACTATTCCCTTGAAATCATCGGCTTTGAGCGCGGCGCCGCCAATAAGACCACCGTCGATATCTTCCTGCTTCAGCAGTGCCGCTGCATTGTCGGCCTTCATGCTGCCGCCGTATTGGATCTGTATTTTAGAGGCTGTGTCTGCATCGTAGAGCGCTGAAAGCACCTTTTTCCTGATAAACGCGTGAACTTCCTGGGCCTGTTCCTTGGTCGCCACTTTACCCGTACCAATGGCCCAAACCGGCTCGTACGCAATGACAGTCTTGAGCGCGTCATCTTTGGAGAGCCCTTTATATGCGCCTTCGACATGGTCTTTTACCACGGCTTCGGTGCGGCCACCTTCACGTTCGGCCAACGTTTCGCCAACGCAAATAATTGGCAGCAGGCCGGCTTTTAAAACAGCCTTCACCTTTTTATTCACGGTTTCATTTGTTTCGTTGAAATAGGAGCGTTGTTCACTATGGCCAATAATAACATAGGTGACACCGGCGCTTTTTAGCATGTCGCACGACACTTTTCCCGTAAAGGCGCCCTTTTCTTCCCAGTGGACGTCCTGTGCGCCAAGAATGACATGGGAACCCTTGATGGCCTCGTTGACCGGGGCAAGACACACATAGGTGGGACAAATGACCGTGATTGCCTGGGCGCCCTTGGTAGCTGCCACAACCTCTTTGGCAAGTGTAACCGCCTCAGGGATGGTCTTATTCATTTTCCAGTTGCCGGCAATGATTTTTCTGCGCATGATAGCTCCTGATAAATTACGCGTCTGATAATGCTGCGACACCGGGTAGGGGTTTGCCTTCAAGAAATTCGAGAGACGCCCCGCCGCCGGTTGAAACATGGCTTACCTTTTTGCTGAGCCCGGCCTTTTTGATCGCTGACGCTGAATCGCCGCCGCCGATCACCGTGGTGGCGCCTTTGGCGGTTGCATCGGCCATGGCCTGCGCAATGGCAAAAGTGCCCTTTGACGAGGCCTCAATTTCAAACACGCCCATGGGCCCATTCCAAAGCACGGTTTTGGCTTCGCTGACCACTTGTGAAAAACGCCCTATAGTAACGGGGCCAATATCAATGCCCAACCATCCCTGAGGAATACCTTTTGCGTCAACCGTTTTTACGGCGCCAATGGTCCGCGTCTTGAAATCGAGTTTGTCTGTGACCAGCACATCGCTCTGAAGCATGAGCTTGTCCCCGGCTGTTGCCATGATCTGTTTTGCCAGGTCAACTTTGTCGTTCTCGCACAGGGACGCGCCAATCTCGAATCCGGCCGCCTTGGCAAAGGTGAAAGCCATACCGCCGCCGATTATCAACTTGTCGACCTTTGGAAGCAGATTGTTAATGACTGAAATCTTGTCGGAAACCTTGGCGCCGCCCAGAATGGCGACAAAAGGCCGTTTTGGATTTTCAACCGCGTGGCCAAGAAAATCGAGCTCTTTTTTCATAAGATAGCCGCAGGCGCGCTGGGGCAGAGTGACGCCTGTCATGGAACTGTGATCGCGGTGCGCGGTGCCAAAGGCATCGTTGACATAGATATCAGCAAGTTTGGTAAGACCGGCGCGAAAGGCCTTCACATCTTCTTCCTTGGCCTTCATTTTTGAGCCGTCGTCGAGTTTGACCTTGCCTTCTTCCTCGATGTGGAACCGCAGGTTTTCGAGAAGAATGACATCGCCCGGTTTCATGGCAGTACAGGCTTTTTCCACGTCAGGACCAACACAATCGTTCAGAAATTTCACGGGCCGTTTTATCAGCTCCTGCAGCTTTTCAGCAACTGGTTTGAGACTGAACTCAGGTTTGACCTTGCCGTCGGGGCGTCCCAGATGGCTCATGAGAATGAGGGCAGCACCCTTTTCGAGAAGGTAGTTGATTGTCGGAAGACTGGCTGCAATCCGCTTATCATCCTCGACTCTGCCGTCCTTGACCGGCACATTGAAATCAGTACGGACAATAACGCGTTTCCCTCTGACATCCAGGTCTTCGATAAACAGCTTTGCCATGATGTATGCGCCCCTTTTAGATTATTTCACAGACGCCATATGAACGATGAGATCAACACATTTGCAGGAATAACCCCATTCATTGTCGTACCATGAGACGACTTTAACAAAATTGTCATTGAGCGCGATTCCAGCCTTGGCGTCAAAGACCGAGGTGCACGATTCGCCGATAAAATCGGTGGAGACCACTTCGTCCTCAGTATATCCCATGATGCCTTTCATGGTTGTTTCAGAGGCTTTCTTCATGGCAGCTTTGATTTCCTCGTATTTGGCGGGCTTGGCCAGACGGCAGGTAAGATCGACCACTGAAACATCGGCAGTGGGAATACGAAAGGCCATGCCAGTAAGTTTGCCGTTGAGCTCGGGAATGACTTTGCCGACCGCTTTTGCCGCGCCAGTGCTGGAGGGGATGATATTGAAGGCTGCGCCGCGGCCGCCGCGCCAGTCCTTTTTTGAAGGACCATCAACGGTTTTCTGGGTGGCTGTGGTGGCATGGACAGTGGTCATGAGACCTTCGACAATGCCCCAGTTGTCGTTGAGCACCTTGGCCACCGGGGCCAGGCAGTTGGTTGTGCATGAAGCATTAGAAACTATGGTTTCGCCCTTGTATTTGTTGTTATTGACGCCCATGACGAACATAGGAGCATCTTTTGAAGGTGCGGAGATAACAACACGTTTTGCGCCTGCCTTGATATGGGCGCTGGCCTTTTCAATTTCCGTGAAGACGCCTGTTGATTCGAGCACGTATTCGGCGCCGCAGGAACCCCAGGGAATTTCATCGGCCTTCATGGCGGCAAAAACGCTGATGGGCTTGCCGTTTACCACGAACTTTCCGTCTTTTGCCTCTGCCGTGCCTTTGAAGCGGCCATGCACTGAATCGTATTTAAGCATATAAACCATGTATTCGAGATCGATAAAAGGGTCGTTTATACCGACAATTTCCACATTGGAATTTTTGACAGCAGCGCGGAAGAAGAGCCTGCCGATTCTGCCGAACCCGTTAATGCCTACTTTGATTGCCATGGAGGACTCCTATTTTTTAAATGGTTAAAGCTTTGTTTTCAAGGCCTAAGAATATAATTAATTACATCGCTGGAATTTAAAGGTTTTTCGTTAAAACAAAAGGCGCCCTCCGGGACTCGGAGAGCGCCGCTATCCTAAATATTACAATACCAAAATTATCCGAAGATTTCCTTACCGTGGCCGGCCGAACCGAGCACGTCCCTGTTTTTCTCGATAATCATCTGTTTGAGCTCATCGCGTGCCGGTCCAAGATATTTGCGCGGATCAAATTCGCCGGGTTTTTCCGCAAAGGTCTTGCGGATAAGGGCGGTCATGGCGAGACGGCCATCTGAATCAATGTTGATTTTGCACACAGCCGAACGCGCGGCCTTGCGAAGCTGCTCGGAGGGAATACCCACAGCGTCGTCAAGCTTACCGCCAAACTGGTTAATCATGTCGACAAACTTCATGACAACCGAGGAGGCGCCATGCAGGACAATGGGAAAACCCGGGATGCGCTTCTCGATCTCTTCAAGAATGTCGAACCGGAGCGGCGGGGGAACCAGGATACCCTGCTCATTACGCGTGCACTGAGCGGGTTTGAACTTGTACGCCCCATGCGAAGTGCCAATGGAAATGGCGAGCGAATCGACGCCCGTACCTTTCACAAACTTTTCCACATCTTCGGGCTGAGTATAAATGGCTTTGGCAGCCTGGACATCGTCTTCGATACCCGCCAGCACGCCCAATTCACCCTCGACCGTGACATTATATTTATGAGCGTATTCGACCACTTTGCGGGTCTCTTCAATGTTCTTCTCAAACGGATGGTGCGACCCGTCGATCATAACTGAGGAAAAACCGGTCTCTATGCACGATTTGCACAGTTCAAAGGTGTCGCCATGGTCGAGGTGCAGGGCGAACTTGAGCTTTGAGCCCATGCTCTTGATGACTTCAACCGCGCCCTGGGCCATCCAGCGGAGCAGGGTCTGGTTAGCGTATTTACGCGCTCCGGACGAGACCTGAAGAATAAAAGGCGAATCGGATTCGACACAGCCCATGACAATTGCCTGGAGCTGTTCCATGTTGTTGAAATTGTACGCGGGAATGGCGTATTTGCCTTCCATCGCATGCCTGAACATCTCCCGGGTGTTTACTAGTCCAATCTCCTTGTACAGCGCTTTCTTTGCCGCGGGTTTTGCTGGTTTTGCGGCCTTTGCGGGCGCCTTCCTGACGATTTTCTTTGCTTTTGCCTTTTTAGCCATTGTATGCTCCTTTGAAATAATCTTATCCCATGATCTTGTGTACAACCGGCGCAGCTATCCGGTCCATGATGGGCAATTCGCCTACCAGGGGTCTGACATAATTGCAGAAAGCGCTTGTGACCATGTTGTCGCCCTGAAGGAATTCGGCAGGCATGATCTTTGTTTTTGCGGCAACATCCTCAAGCTTCAGCAGCTCGTATTCGACCGCATAGTCGCCCACGCGCTTGATAGAAACCGAACCGTCGACGCTGTGCCATACTGAAAACTGAACAGCCTTCTCTCCCACTTCGCGTGCCTCGTTGGCATCGGTTTCGCTGATGCAGCCGAGGAAAGAGCGTTGGAGATATCCGAGCGTATCGGACCGAACGCGCTTAATTTTTGTTTTTGCCTTTATCAGATCAGATAGCAGGTCGCCCAATGCGCCTGTTCCGGAAAGCTGCACATTGCCATGCGCGTCTTTCTCCTCGCCCTTGAGAGAAGCGATGATTGGTTTGTGGTCTTTGTCTGAAACACCCTCGGAAACCGCAATAACGCAACGGCCATATTTGTCGTATACAGTCTGTACATCTTTGACGAATTTTTCAGTGTCGAAGACGCGTTCGGGAACGTAGATAAGATGCGGGCCGTCGTCAGAAAATTTCTTTCCCAGAATTGACGCTGCTGTGAGAAATCCCGCATGGCGTCCCATGACCACGCCGATATACACACCGGGAAGTGCTCTGTTGTCAAGATTGACACCGGCAAAGGCCTGTGCCACAAACTTAGCCGCAGATCCAAAACCCGGACAATGGTCGGTGCCTACAAGATCGTTGTCGATTGTTTTGGGAACATGAATACATCTGATGTCGTATCCAACTGCCTTTGCCTGCTGATTCACAATGCGGCAAGTATCGGAAGAATCGTTCCCGCCGATATAGAAAAAGTAGCGTATCTCGTGTGCTAGCAATACCTTAAACATCTTTTTGCAAAATTCTTCGTCGGGCTTATCCCTTGTGGAACCAAGAGCTGAAGCAGGGGTAAGTGCAACTTGTTCGAGATTATGGGTTGTGGCTTGGGTAAGGTCGATAAAATCTTCGTTGATAATACCTCTGACCCCGTGCTTCGCACCGTATATCTTCGTGATTTCAGGGAACTTACGAGCTTCGAGGACAACGCCGACCAGACTCTGGTTGATTACTGCAGTTGGGCCGCCGCCCTGGGCTACAAGCGCTTTGCCGCTCATTTTTGCCATGTGTCTTACTCCATTGTTGGGTTTGCAATGATTGTTTTATGTATGAGAGCAGATAAAATAATTATGGCCTTGAGGGCAGGTCAATAGGTATCAATTTATTAATTTATTCGCAATTTGCGGCCCAAGCCTCATGATTAATTCCGATTGATTAAGACTACCTTTTCCAAATTTCTCTAATTGGGCATCACACCAGATAGTTTGAACCGTATTTATCGGACAATGGGCTAAAACAGATTTGCGAAGGACACATAAGAAACCTGTGGGTTATAATTAACGGGGAAAACGAGTAAAGAATGTCAGACTTTTGTCACGTCACCATGGCCCATGAGAAGGTGCGGCACGCTGATATCTTCATCAATTTCGTCCCAGTGTATGCCCGTGCCACCGCCGCTTAATTCATATTTCATTCTGGCCGCTGGCGTGGCCTTCAATAAACGGGGAAAATACGGCAACGGAACGGCCAACTGTCTTCCATCATTCAGCAGCAGCCACATCTGTTCATTATCAAACCAGATCTTTGCAGCACTGGCTTCAAGCGCTAAAGTAGGCATACCATTTCTCCTTGATAATATCAGTCTTTCCCTCAACTATCTTTTCCAAAAGATTGAGCTCCTGCGCATTCATACCCCAGGAATTCGCTAGACTCACAACCGGCACCATCCAGAACTTTGCCCGTTGTGAACCCTTCCGAACATGCACATGACAAGGTTCCAGCGGCAACCCCTCATTTGAGAAGAAAAAAAACTTATATCCCTGTATCTCGAATAACTTTGGCATAATTGCTTATCTAAAAAATACGCTTTTCCTTGCCCTTTTTCCACTGTTTTTATCCTTTCAGACGCCATAACGCATTTAACCTTTCGCTAAGCACGATACAATATTGGTAGGGCAGGCTGCACGAGTTTCAAGACAAGGCCAAAAAATGTCCATTTTCCAACACCCAGTCCTATGAGAAAACGGGATTTTTTGGCCGATGTTTAGCAGGGAACGTAAATAAAAAGGCTCGTTATTACAAACTACTCTTCAGACCGGTATGTCCTCGTTTATCAGGTATTTTGCTGCAACCGCCTCAACCGTGCAATGTGCTGGCTTTCCGTTGAGCATATTGCGTAGAGCTTCAAGATCGGACTTCCACGCATTGTCACCTTCGGCAAGCAGACAAAAACGTCCGGCCGCAAATTCCGTGAAGACCTTGCCGTTCTGATAATAGTAGTGCGAATCGCTCCGTTCGGTCTCGTACGCATGCATAAAAGGCGGAATATCCTGAGGCCTGAACCATAGTTTGATTTCACGCTCAGAATCGACAGTGTTCGCAGAGGCATGGATAAGATTGTCGAGCCGTTCGCCAATGACTTTGCCTGACTCGTCTTTGAGTATCTGGATGGTACCCAGGGCCCTGATGCAGCCGGGTTTGGTATCGCGGGCAACATGAGGATTGGTGGGACCGCAGATATCGCGGATCTTTTTGATGGCATCGACCCCTTGATAGACAAAACCAATGACCCGCCGCTTTCCGGGCTGGTCGGGATAATGGACGCATCCGGTAATATATTCGAGCAATGAGGGGAAAAAGGGTTTGCCCTTGTGTTCGGCATAGTGTTCCTCGGCAAGCATGCGGCTCACATTGACAACCTTTGCCCCGGCAAAACAAAGACCCGTATGGAATTCGGAAAGCAAGGAAAGAACGTATCCAGTGAGCGAATTCTTCATTGCATCGGGTTTGATGAGTACGAGTGTCTGTTCAATGTCTTTGCCGTTCATGGGGATGCCTTTCTTGTAAGTAGTGCGGTTATGCCTGCCATTCCGGCGGGTTTTTTAGTTTGTAGAGGGTCTCGCCGGCCTTTTCGACATACAGGACACCCTGATCTTCTTTGTTGATATAGTCAGAAACACGGACTGACGCGGGGTCCAAATAACCCAGATGTATCCGTTTGCAGCGCTCTTCCGGTACCTTGGAAGACAAAACAACCGTGATCCGGGGCTTTTCGATCCCGTTTTCAAAAGTCCCGATACCACGAACATGGGTTGCATGCGCCATGACGCCCCGAGGTACGCCCGCAAAAAGGTCCATCTGCTTGGCAAAATAATCCCTGGTGTGATAGCCGATTGCATCGAGCACCTTGCCATGAGTATAGGAGATTTCCTCGACATGGGGCGCGTAGATGATAAGCGTGCCATTGTCCGCCACCACGGGTTCAAGCTTGTACATGCACTTGCCCGCGGTCCACAAGTCGTCGTACATCTTTGGCGCGCATGAAAGCACTGTGTTAAACGGTTTGTCCAGGTACCGGATGTGGAGTGTAGAGGAAAGATCGGCCGCCGCGCTCCATGCCTCGCGAGACTCGCCCGCAAAGAGCCCGTGAATGTCGCTCTTGTTTACGACATAACAGAAGGCGTGGATGGGTTGCTTGAGCATGGCGGCGCAAAGGTCCACGACCTCCCGCACCGGCGTGTTCTTTGTACCGATAATTTTCGGGTTGGTGATGAGCGCGCCCAGCCAATGGAAAAAATTGATGATTTCACTTTCGGCAATACCAGGAAAGAGGTATTTGTTTCCCCCGGAAAAGCCGACCACTTCATGCGGAAAGACCGGTCCGCAGACCGCCAGGATGTCGTATTCCAGGACTTTTTTATTTATCCGTATGGGAACTTCCTCGCTCATGAGACCTTGGGAAATCCGTTCAATCTCCCCTTTCCGGAGAAGACCGATCTGGCTGTTTTCAGACGGAGAGTCCCAGGCATGGTTGAAAATCCTATGCTTCCCGTATTTTCCCGTTCGTTCAGCTGCGGTGATGCCGAAATGATCTTCGATCATGGCGTCGCTCATGGCCGGATGCGTGCCCAAGGCTATGAGAAAATCGAGACGCGCGGCTTGTGGGCCAATATGATCGCAAAAAGCCCTGAACATGATAGGTACCGGACCGCTGCGCGTATGGTCGGGAAATATGGCAAGCACCTTTTTCCCCGCGTAACCATTTCCAGCGGCAACGCGCGCAAAGAGCATGGAAACCTCCGCTGGAGACACCGCGCTTTTTCCCGTCACACTGTTCAGCGCCATGATGGTCCTTCCGGCAAAGCGGTCTCAAACTCCCGCCTGAGGGTATCTTCGTACTCACCCTTGAAGGCATTGTCGAAAAAGCGTTCGAGTCCTTCTTCGAAAAGCCGTTTCCACGACATCTCTTCCTTGCCGGGAAGAATGGGGAAAAAGAGCGCCTCATTGTCAGTGGCCGCTTTGAGGTCGCCGATGGCGTCGCCGATCATGAGGATTTTTTCAGATGGATATTTATCGCGGGCTGCAAGGGCAATGTGTTCCGTTTTTGTCCCATGCTCCTGGCCAGCGATGACGCGAATGAACCGGTCGATCCCATGTTCCTGCCATTCGCGCGTGAGCGCCTCAATCGGCGTCTGGGAAACAACCATCATGTCCGCTTTGGACGCGGCTTTTTTCAGGCACTCGCGAACAAAGGGGAAAGGCGGCACTCCGTGTACCATGTCCGCAATGCGGGCATTGACGTCCTCGCTCCACATGAGCGCCTGTTTGAGCTCGGGATCATTGGTCGTCTGGACCACCTTTTTCAATGCGCCATTTCCCAGCCTCGTCTCTTCCTTGATCCATTTTCTGAGCCGTTTCAACTCGGGCACCTTTACCTTGCGCGCTTTAATCTCGGGTCGTTCGCGCAGAAGGTCGAGCATGCTGATAAGCGCTGGAAAACGGTTTTTCCCCCGTTCACGGGAATACAGGTTCACGAATTCAAATGCCTCACGCGCGTATTTTGACACTGCCTGCAGGCCAAAATATTTGATGACACTGGGACAAAAACACTCCTTGTGCTTTATCTCCATGGTATCAAAGGCGCATCCGTCGGAATCGATGCCAATGAAGAATTCCCGTGATGGTTTGAGTTTCTTTAAATCTTTCTGCGGATCGGCCATGCATTGGTCCCTTAAATATTAAAAGCCATATACGCGCCATCAATGGCGATATTTATGCCGGAAACAAACCCCGCCGCATTGTCCGAAGCCAGGAAAATGCACGCCCCGCTCAGTTCGTCCGGTTCGCCGAAACGGCCATAGGGCGTGTGGGCAATGACCGCTTTGCCCCGGGCAGTGAGGCTCCCGTCAGGATTGAGCAAAAGCGCCCTGTTTTGGTCGGCAATGAAAAAGCCGGGCGCAATGCTGTTCACCCGGATGCCGTGGGGCGCGAGTTCCTTGGCCATGTTCACTGTCTGATTGATGACCGCTGCTTTGGCCATTGAATATCCATAGACCTCTGAAAGCGGGTTTAAACCGGCCATTGAGGCGATATTGATGATGGCGCCTTTGACCTTGTTTTTGATCCAGTAGGAGGTAAAATGTTTTGAAGGGATGATACATCCGGCAAGCAGGTTCAGCTTGAGCACAAATTCTACGTCTTCTATCTTTGCCTCGGTCAAAAACGCCTTGCCTTTATTCCCTCCCGCGCCATTCAGAAGGATGTCGACTTTGCCGTACAATGAAACCGACTTCTCGAGCGCCTGTTTCACCGAGTCTTCGTTTAAAAGGTCCACCTTGACAGATGAAACGCGTGTGGGATCGCCGCAGGCTTGCGCGAGGACCTTGACCTTCTCATCGAGCCCTTCCTGCCGGATGTCCCAGAGTATGACATTCGCCCCTGCTTTCGCGAAAGCGCTGCCGATAATGCTGCATAAAACCCCGCCGCCGCCGGTAACTACTGCTGTTTTTCCGGCCAGACTGAACATGTCATTTAAATAATTCACACAACCTCCTGTTTCATGCTGTATAAGTCGATGAAGAGACAGAACCTCCCGTACCAGTCCAATTGGTATGGAAAAACTGGCCGCGCGGCTTGTCTACCCGTTCGTACGTATGCGCGCCAAAATAATCCCGCTGGGCCTGCAAAAGATTGGCAGGCAACCGGGCGCTACGGTAACTGTCGAAAAAAGCCAGGGCAGTGGAAAACACCGGTACAGGCACGCCAAGTTCGACAGCCGTCATCACAACCTTGCGCCATGAAGCCTGGCACGTTCCGATCACGCTCTCGAAATACTTGTCGAGCAAAAGGTTGCTCAGGTCAGGATTGGTGTCAAACGCTTCCTTGATTTTGCCCAGGAAAGCGCTGCGAATGATGCAGCCGCCGCGCCACATGAGTGCAATGGCGCCGTAATTGAGCTTCCATCCATATTCCCGGGCTGCTTCGCGCATGAGCATGAAGCCCTGCGCATAGGAAACAATCTTTGACGCGAGAAGCGCCTGGCGTATGTCTTCGACAAATTCCGTCTTGCTGCCTTTGAATTCCTTTGCTTTTGGGCCTTTGAGGATTTTTGACGCGTTGACGCGCTCTTCTTTCATGGCGGAAACGCACCGCGCGTAGACAGCCTCGGCAATGAGTGTCACGGGCATGCCCAGGTCGAGCGAGCTGACGCTGGTCCATTTGCCCGTGCCTTTTTGGCCTGCGGTGTCGAGTATCTTTTCCACAAGCGGCTGGCCATCGGCGTCTTTAAAGGCGAGAATGTCGCGTGTGATCTCGATCAGATAACTGTCCAATTCTCCCTTGTTCCATTCGGAAAACACTGTGTGCATTTGGCCGGCGGTCATGCCCAGACCCTCTTTCATGAGCTGATACGCCTCGCAGATGAGTTGCATATCGCCGTATTCGATCCCATTATGCGTCATTTTTACGTAGTGGCCCGCGCCGTTCTCGCCCACCCATTCACAGCATGGGGCGCCGTCGGGCGTTTTCGCGGATGTTGCCTGGAAAATATCTTTTACCAATGGCCATGCCTTGGGACTTCCGCCCGGCATGATCGATGGCCCCCTGCGCGCGCCTTCTTCACCGCCTGAAACGCCTGTTCCAATATACAGGAACCCCTTGCTCTCCAGGTATTTTGTGCGGCGGATAGTGTCAGGAAAATGGGAATTACCGCCGTCTATGATGCAATCGCCCGATTCGAGGTGGGGCAAAAGGAGTTCGATAAAGTCGTCCACCGCCTTGCCCGCCTTGACCATAAGCATAATTTTACGCGGCTTCTTAAGCATGCGTACCATCTCCTCGATCGAATGCGCGCCAAGGATTGTCTTCCGTCCCTTGGCCGCGTCGTTGAGGAATTCGTCGACCTTTGACACGGTCCGGTTGTAGGCGACAACCGTATACCCCTTGTCGTTCATGTTTAAAATAAGATTTTGGCCCATGACAGCCAGGCCGATGAGCGCCAGATCTCCTGTTGGTTCCATTGTGCTGACTCCTTGATTTTTGTTATGGTTCCATTTTGATTGTGCGGCCTTTGTGTTCGAAAATAATAACAAATAAATATAATCAATAATTTGATTTAATAAATAGATAAAATTATATTTTTCATTCTAAATCAACCCATATGGTAAAAATTTCACCATCAATCCTTTCCGCTGATTTTTCCCGGCTCGGGGAACAGATCCAGGAGGCTGAAAGGGCCAGCGCTGACTGCATCCACATTGATGTCATGGACGGCCATTTTGTGCCCAATATTACTATAGGCCCCGTGGTTGTCCAATGGATACGGAAAGTCACGAAGCTCCCGTTTCATACCCATCTTATGATAGAGAATCCGGAAAAATACATTCCCCGGTTCATAGACGCTGGCTCAGACCTTATCATAGTACACATAGAAACCTGTCCCAGCCTCCAAGCTGTTTTGGACCTTATCAAACAAAAGGGCGCAGAGGCAGGTATCTGCCTGAACCCTGGCACGCCAGCGGAACAGATCATTCCTTTTCTCGACAAAATTTCCCAAGTCCTGGTTATGACCGTAAACCCCGGATTCGGCGCACAGGCGTTTATGACTGATATGCTGCCCAAAATCGAAAGGATTGGCCGGGAAAAGCAGGGCCGCTCATTGGCATTCGACATTTCAGTAGATGGCGGCATTTATCCGGACACGGCCCCTCTGGTCTATCGCGCGGGAGCGCGCATACTGGTGGCTGGAAACGCGGTATTTGGCAAAGGCGATGCGGGAGAGAACATCAGAGCGTTGCGCGCGTCATGCGCGTGAGTGCGGTATCTTCCGCTGCAGAGTGCGCTTGATGGCGTCCTCCATGTCGCGTAGAAAAAAAGGCTTCTTCAGAATCTCAAGGTCGCGTTTTTGCTTAATGCGGATCAATTTGTCGGAATCAGCGTATCCAGTGACTACGATAATACGCGCCTCTGGATCATCGTCGAGTAATGCGTTGAAGACCTCTTCCCCGTCCATGACCGGCATGTTGATATCAAGGACAATAAAGAGAATTGACTGCTTGTATCTCCGGTAGAGCTCAATGCCGGCACAGCCGTTTTCAGCCTCAATGCATAAATAATTGAGCTCTTTGAAATATTCGCGGGTAAGATTCCGCACCGCTATGTCGTCCTCAATGAGCAAGACCGTGTTTTTTTTCGTACCATCGCGCAATTCCTTGACAAGACCGGCAAAACCCGTGGCCAGAAGGATTGAACGCACATGATCGTTCGCATTGGAAATACGAAGCTCGCCCCCGAAACCCCGCACCTTGTTCACCAGGGTGGTAAGAAAACCGGCAAAGCTTCCGGAAAGTTCGGTAACCTGCGCAAAGTTCATTTCAATATAACTCACGCCCTGCATAACAAGCTGATGGGCGGTTTCAAAAGTTTTCTGGCACTCTTTGATCGTAGTGATTTTTCCGGCTAAATCCAAAGTGAAAAAATCCGGTCCGGTTTGCATAATAATGAAAACCCTCCCTTGAGGTTACCGCAACTTAAGCGCTTTTTAATAATATAAATAAAATTAGCTAAAAAGTGCTTATTTTTTTATTCTTTTTGGTGTTAGGACTATCTGACAGGCCAATTATCCGGCTTTTGATGCCTGGTATTTTTTCTTCAGATTGCCCTGGGCATCGATAAAAAGGTCGTCTGATTTTTCAATTTGTCCGGGGATTTTTGAGCCCATAAAATGGTTGAGCAGGGTTACCAGGAGGTTTTTCAGGTTCCGGCGGTCGCAGATAACATCGATGAATCCGTGCTCGAGAACGAATTCAGCCCTCTGAAACCCCTTGGGAAGCTCCTGGCGTATTGTTTCGCGAATAACACGCGGTCCGGCAAATCCGATAAGCGCCCCTGGTTCGGCAATGTGTACATCGCCAAGCATGGCAAAACTAGCAGTGGTCCCACCAGTGGTGGGATGGGTAAGAACTGATATATAGGGCAACTTTTTTTCCGCATGAAGGGCAAGGGCGGCGCTTGTTTTCGCCATTTGCATGAGTGAGAGCGCCCCTTCCTGCATGCGCGCGCCTCCAGAAGATGAAATGATGATGAGCGGCAACTGTTCGGCTGTTGCACGGCGCACCAGACGGGTCACCTTTTCACCAACCACAGATCCCATGGAGCCGCCCATGTACCGGAAATCCATGACGCCAATAGCGACCGGCCGTTTTTCCATGGTTCCCAGGCCAGTGACAACAGCGTCCATGAGTCCCGACTTTTTCTGGTGCTCAATAATACGGTCGGCGTATCCCTTTTTGTCCTTGAATTTCAGTATATCGTTGGACCCCATGTCCCGGTCTATTTCCTTGAAGCTGTCCTGATCGATAAGAATGGCGCGGTATATTTCGGAATTGATCTGGAAATGCCATGAACAATTGGGACATATCCAGAGAATTTTTTCGACTTCCTTGCGGTAGATGATCTCTTTGCAGCTGTCGCATTTCAGCCAGAGATCGTCGTTGATTTCCTTTTTGGGCTGGAAAACAATGCCGCTCTTTGATTTTTTAAACCATTCCATTATGTATTATTAAAATATATAAAACCGTAATGGTTGTAAAGTTTTCTTTTCTTTAAACCTTTGTGATTCAGA
>MFYT01000012.1 GCA_001789205.1 Candidatus Raymondbacteria bacterium RIFOXYA2_FULL_49_16
AAAGCAAGAAAAAAAAGCAGCCAAGTGGTTGCTTTGTCATAGATTACCTGAAATTTAGGTATATTAACCTAACACCTATGGGGCCGGGGGGTGAGTTCCCATTGCCAGGATTGAATACGCTTCGTCTTTTTCCACGACTTTCTCTTCGCCTGACCCCATGTCCTTTATCTTCACCTTACCCTCTTTCCACTCGTCGCCGCCAACAAAGGCCACCATGCGCGCGTGCTGGGCGTGCTCCATCTGTTTCTTGAAATTTTGGCCTTTAAGGGAGAATTCGCACGAAACGCCTTTTTCGCGCAAGAGCGAGGCAAAAGAGATGGCAGGCAGAGAATCGTCTTTATTAAAATTGATAATATAGACGTCAACAGGCTTACGGTACTGGGGTATCAGATTCTTTTCTTTAAGCAGCTCGTAGAGCACAACATCGCCCATGCCAAAGCCAACTGCGGGCGTGGGCTCACCGCCAAACTGTTCGATGAGCGCGTCGTACCTGCCGCCGCCTGCAATGGCGCGCAGGCTCTTCTGTTCGTCAAAGACCTCGAAGACAATGCCGGTATAATATGCCAGCCCGCGTATGACCGCAATATCGAACAGAACAAATTCTGAAAGGCCATATGCTGATATTTTTGAAAAGAATTCGTCGATTTCGGCAAGCGCGGGAACCTGGTCTGCCTTTGCCGCAACAAGCGCGCGTACATGGTCGAGCGACGCGCATGCGAGCAGGTTCTCAATGATCTGGACATCGCTGCCTGCAATGCCGTCTTTGGCATACATTTCCTGGAGCGCTTCGGGTTCTATTTTACCTTTTTTGTCCAGAATGGAATAGGCAGCCGGTATTTTTTCCGCTGGAAAACCGAGCGCAGACAGGCATTCGGACATGAGTTTTCGCGAATTGACCCTGATTTTAAAATCTGTGCTGGCAAGGCAGAACGACTTCATCATGAATACAACAGCTGCGATAAGTTCGGCATCGGCGCTAATACCAGCCTCGCCGATAATATCAAGATTCAGCTGGTGGAATTCGCGCAACCGGCCCTTTTGCATGCGTTCGTATCTGAAAAGCCTGGGGATGGAAAACCACTTTACGGGTTTTTTCAGCGAACTGCCCCTTGCCACGATCATGCGCGCGAGCGTGGGTGTTATCTCAGGCCGAAGGGCAATGTCACGGTCGCCCTTGTCCTTGAAATTATAGAGCTGCTTTACAATCTCCTCCCCGCTCTTTTTTGTGAACAGGTCGAGGTGCTCGAACATGGGCCCCTCGTATTCCTCGAACCCGAAGAGCCACGCGGTGCGTTTCCAGGTGTTGAAAATAAAGGAGATTACCTGCATATCCTCGGGATAGAAGTCGCGGGTGCCTTTTGGGCCCTGAAATGCCATATGCGATAGCCTTTGTTAGTGTAGGGTTAAAATAATTTATTTTAAAGTCCCTGCACATAGTGTGCAGAGAAATACACAGTACATTTTCCGGAGAGACACCATGAAGAAAGAAGTCAAACGCCTTCCTGACGCACATCTGCAGGCAGCAAAGGACATGCTGCCCAAGCACAGAAAGAAGAAAAATTGCAAGAAATGTTATGATCGGGGCTATATCGGCACCACGGACGATAATATGCTGGTGCCCTGCACCCAGTGCGTTGACGGCGACGCGCTTCTCAAGGAATGGAAAGAGTACGTCAAGAAATTCCCGGAACTGGTCGAACTCTATGGCGACAGTCTTGAGGACAAGCCCGAAGCAGCCGAAGGCGCCGACGCAAAGAAGGCCAAGAGCGCGGTGCTGCCCGGGTCGCGGGGTTTTGTCGCCAAGGCCGCAACACAGCATCCGTCGTCATCAACCCATATCCGTCGAGGCGCTATATAATCTTTTTTGTCCTGTTGCTTCTGTGCGCATGCGCCGCTTCTGGCCAGACCAGCAACCAGATCATGTATGTTCCAGAGAACCTGCGGAACAACGTGGCTTTCTGGGAGATCATCTACCAGAAAATCCCCTCTGACCAGGGCCTTTTCCACGACGCTGATTCTGTACGCGTGATCTACGATACCATGGTCGTGGGTACGGCGTACAACAAGGCGCGCAGAAAAGCCATTAACGCGCGCGAACAGGATGTTGCGTCGGTTTTGCGGAGCTTGGCTGATACGCCTCCGGAATCGCGGGATCAGCGCATGCAGGATTTTGCGGCGCTCTGGGCACGGGAACTCACCCCTGACGCATGGCGCGAGGCCGCCGGACGCGTGCGTTTCCAATTGGGACAGCGCGATAATTTTATCGCAGGCATTAAACGGTCGGGCAGCTATCTGGAGCGGATAAAGGCCACCTTCAGCGAATACGGACTGCCCGAGGAGCTTGCCTACCTGCCTCACGTTGAGTCATCGTTCAACTACCGGGCCTATTCCAAGGTTGGTGCTGCTGGTATATGGCAATTTATGCGGTCTACGGGCAAACTCTACCTCAAAGTGGGCTATGTGATAGACGAGCGGCTCGATCCAGTCAAATCCACGCGCGCGGCCGCCAAGCTGCTCAGTTACAATTACCGGGAATTGGGGGCCTGGCCCCTGGCAGTCACGGCCTACAACCATGGTACTCAGAGCATGAGACGTGCTATCCAGGTTGTGGGCTCAACGGACATAGGCGAAATTATCACTGCGTACAAAGACCGGCGTTTTGGTTTTGCCTCAAAGAATTTTTATGCTGAGTTCATTGCCGCCTACCGCACAGCAATCAACTATAAAGCCCATTTCGGTGAACTAACGATAAACCCGCCTTTTGAATTTATCGAGCATACGCTTGAGAAATATTACAAGCCATCGGCCCTGGCCGCAACATTCAACATAACGTTCGAAACCATGCGCGAATATAACCTTGCCATACGGCCAGTGGTCTTTGAACGCGACCAGTATCTGCCCGAGGATTTTGTCATTCATCTTCCGGTCAGCCTTGCGGCAAAGGACATGGATTCACTGCTTTCAATTTCCGTTGCAGGGAGCACAGCCCTCGAAAAACTGCCTCTTTCAGAATACCACCAGGTTGCATCGGGTGAAAACCTGTCGGCTATTGCTCAGCGCTATGGCATTGCCCTGCAGTCTCTCATGGAAATCAACAGTCTTGATCGACGGGGCCGCATCTTTCCCGGACAGATGATCGCCCTTCCGGGCGGTAAGCACGCGGTTGTTGCAGCGGCCGAACCTGTTGTCGCACGTGTGCAGCCTGTTGAACAGGAGGCTGTTCCTCCCACGACACCACCGGCGGCTCCGGTTGTCGCGACGGCGCCCGAAGCGCCCAGAGTCCAGGAGACCCGCGTTGTTCCTCCGCTGGCGCCCGATTTTCTGCGCGTGCCGCGCGTTCTGTCTGTTTCCTACGAGGTAATCAACGATTCACTGGCGCGGGTCTATGAGTTCATGTATGCCGCAGGACTCTCATTAGCAGCCGCTTATGCGGTAGAAGAATGCCCCTTCTGCGAGTTTTCAGCCGATTACTATGCGCTTGATTACATCGACCAGACCGCTGCGGACGCGAGTATTCGAATCCAGATCGACGAAACCATCGGCCACCTAGCAGACTGGTCGGGCGTGTCATCCGCAAGAATACGAGAGTACAACGCCATTTCCTCCAACATCGGCCTGGGCCAGCTCATCAAGATCCCCATTGTTGGCGACAATGCTGTTAAATTCCGGAACAAGCGCATCGAGTATCACATGAGCATCGAAGAGGACTTTTTTAACAACTACGCGGTTACCTCAATGGATACACTTACGGTACGGCGCGGCATGAATATCTGGACAATTTGCGCTAACAACGAAATACCGATCTGGCTTTTCATGAAGGCGAATGACATGGTCAACGGTCTCAGCCTGGCCGGACGCGATAAGGTTTTATTACCGGTGGTTGAATCGAAACAGCCGCCCCAATAGGGGCGTAGTGCAATACGCCCCTATTGGGGCGGCTTACCGGCACGCAACAATTAAGGGGCTAATAGAGAATCAGCTTCCACTGCGCCTGGATGTATTTTTCCAACCAACAGCGGATCACAATAAAATGGATTGCCCGAATAGGCGGTTTTTCTGAAATAGCCGTTGCCAGTTTCCAGGAGACCTTCAGGACAGGCAAAAACCGCGAGCGCAACAGTGAAGAGCTGCTTCGAAATCCCATTGGTAAAAGCCCCGGAAACAATACCCTGTTCGTCAACAATGACGGATGAGAGCCGGCCTGCGGCATAGCCGTCCTGGTTTGCCGCTGAGAGCGAGGTGGGCGACTGGAACTGGGTAATACCCCCGTGGCTGCCGGGCGAACCCCAGTCAAACGTTATTGCAAGGGTATCGGTTCCATCCTTGAGGCCAAGAGAGACTTTATTTACACTGTCGTTGGTGAAGGTGAATGACGCGGGCGAGCCATCGAGTCCAAAAGTTATACGCCCCGAGCTACCGGAAAATATTGATGCCTCGCTGCTACATGTAACATTCCAGTTCCACGTGCCGGGATTTTTAATGCCCGTATGCGTAAAGGTCATTGTCATGGAGTGTGTTTTACCCTGGCAGTCGTAAACTTCGATCGAGGCGGAGTATATTCCCGTGTTACGTGAGGCCTGCAGTTGCGTGGTCACCATGTTCGCGTTAAAGCGTGTGGGAGCGTCGGAATTTGGGTTGGCATTGTCAGCCAGCATTGTGAAATTGTTCAGGGAGAAATCCTGTTCGGGCTGGCCCCGTATCACCATGGCACCTTCTGGTATACCGTCATCATCAGTATTCACCTGGTTTATGCTCACGGACAGATTGTTGTTTATTGTTCCGTCGTATTCAGGCAGATGCAGCGTGTTTCTGATTTGGTAAAATATCTCCTGCAGCGTTGTGGATGTATGAATGAAGAGTGTACCAGTACTGAAAGTAAACCCAGAGGAATTTTTTGGTGTGCTGCCGACAAATGCGGTGATGATCAAATCATCGCCATTCTCTACATCCACAAGGTCACCTGTTGAAGTGTAAATCATTGCCTGAGGGTTGCCAATGCCTGTGCCACCTGCTGAAAAAAACATGTAATCAAATATATTGTCCGTTGCGAGCGCAGGGCGTAGTATCATATCTGGCGAATCTGAATAATTATTACCGTTTTGCAGATTAGCATATATGGTCGAATCAAATGAGAAGGCGTTGGAAATATACGTCCTTGAAATTGGCCGGTCACTGGTTACGGTCAGGTTTCTGATGTCCTGGGTGCTTGTGCCGCCGTCAGCAACACCGAGGTTTTCAACACGAATGCTCCCATCGGGCATAATCGCGACTCGCGCTCCTGAGGCGTTTGAGCCAGCGCCCTGGTTCCAGGCATTGCCAGTTAAAAAATCCTGCATGCACGCGAGGAACTGGGAGAGCGTTGCGACATTGTATAGACAGTCGGATATTTTTGTAGCCTGCGCCGGATTGTCTATCACAGTAAAGGTGGCAGTCAATGTCTCATCCATACCCAGTGTGCCCTGGATTGTGGCAGTAACCTTGAGGTGGTTGCCTATTTTTATGCCAAGGTTTTGGCCGCCAGCATTGCGTACCCCAGTCAGGTGTGTTGCGGTATAAAACGCCGGGTCAGTGGCAAGAGCGCTGACGCTTGCGGGTGCCGAAGCATGATGAAGGCCATTTGCGCCAAAATCATTGTCTCCACCCCCTGTGGAAATCGAAACCGTATTGAATTCACCCATCGCATGATAAAACGGCTGTGTAAATAAGACGCAGCCGAAGCCTTCGCTGTCTGCATTCAAGTTTCCCGCAAGGGAGACCATTGTTGTGGCCTGCGCTGCTGAGGCAAAAGTATACAACGGAGTTTGAATGGGAGCAAGCAGTGATTCCTGAAGATAGAGGCCAGTATCGCTTGCCAAAGAAGAGAGGTCGGGAGCACCGACAAACCCCATGAGCCGCGGGCCATCAAGTTCTTTAACCAAATATCCGTCTTTATCAAGAAAAAATGATCCTGGCCTGCGTAAAAAGACAAGCGAAGTGTCTTGTTTCAGTACAAACATGCCGTTCCCCTCAATGGCCATGTTGTATGGCTTGCCCGTAGTGCAGACAGGCTGCTGGTAGAAGTTAAATTTGTTGAGCGCAACAGTACCCACGAGTGAATCAGCGGATATCTGGCGGTTTCTACTGTCTTGGAGATCGGTATCTTCATCTGTGCCAGACGAAACCGGGTTTTCCTTTGAACAGCTCAGAAGTAAAATAAGGACTGAAATTGAAAGTAGAGATTTAAACATCCAGCGATCCTTTGTTAACCGGTTTAACTCTTTGATATACAATAAATATGCAAAATAAGTACCAGAGCTAAATAAATAACAGGATCAACGGGTTAAAAAGGTGTCAGGAACCTTTCTAAACGGCAAAAAAGATACCTGATACCTTTTTTTACCTATTTTAAGAATAGTATTTTGGAACCTGGAACCTAATGGAAACCATTGAAGAAAAAATAGCCCGTGTTACAAAAGAAGAGGTCGCGCTTGCGGTTTACAATCCCAATTGGCCGCAGCTCTTCGAGAAGGAGCGCTGCCATCTTATTTCCTGCCTGCCCGCGGATATTGTCAAACGCATAGAGCATTTCGGCAGCACCGCTGTTCCGGGCTGTTTGGCAAAACCTATTATCGACATGCTGGTTGAAGTGACCAGTCTCGAAGAAACAAAGAAGCGCATTGTGCCAATATTGGAGCAGCAGGGTTACGACTATTTCTGGCGTCCTTCACGGGGCAATGACATTCCCCCGTTCTATGCCTGGTTCATCAAGCGCGATGCAAACGGAAAACGGACGCACCATATCCATATGGTTGAGAAAGATTTTAAAACGTGGGACGCGCTTTTTTTCCGCGACTATCTGATAGACAATTCTGATGTTGCGCGCGAATATGTTGATTTAAAGCGCCAGCTAGCTAAGACCCATACGCAGGACCGGGTCGCCTATACCATGGCAAAGGGCGAATTTATCACCAGGATTACAAAAAAGGCGATTGCCGATCAGCCGGCCTGAATGTCGGCGCCAAGCGCCTGCATTTTCTGCTGGAAATCGGGAAAGGTAACTGCGGCTGATTCGGCCGTGGAGATAACGGTCTCTCCTTCGGCAATCATGCCTGCCAGTGCAAGCGCCATGACCACACGGTGGTCCCCATGGCCGTCAACGTGCGCACCGTGCAAGGAGCTTTGTTTAATCACCAGGCCATCTTCGAGTTCCTTGATGTTAGCGCCCATTTTAGTCAGTTCTTCGCACATAACCTTTATACGGTCGGTTTCTTTGATGCGCGCCTGGGGCACGTTGGTTATTTCCGTTTCGCCTGTTGCGCAGCAGCCAAGCACCGCAAGCGCGGGCAGCGCGTCGGGCATGGCATTGAGGTCTATTTCCATGCCTTCGAGCTCAGAGGATTTTACGCGAATACCTTCTTTCGTGACCTCAATGGCGCCGCTCATTTCCTGGACAAGCGCAATGACCGCTTTGTCGCCCTGGGGATCGTTCATGTCAAGGCCTTTGAGCAGCACATCGGAACCCGGTGCAATGAGCGCGGCGACAATGGGGAAGGTGGCGGATGAAAAGTCAGCGGGAATGGATTTCTCAAATCCGAAATAGGTCTGCCTTCCGGGAACCAGGAACTGCCTGCCGCCTTTTTGTTTGTATTCGATCCCCATCATCTTGAGCCACCAAAGCGTCATTTCGACATAGGGTTTTTCATTCAGCTTTGAGACGCGGATGTCACAGTTCTTGCGCATGAGAGGCGCTGCAAGCAGCAGGGATGTGACAAATTGCGATGATGTGCCGTCGACCGACGTGTTTCCGCCCATGACCGGACCCTGAACCACAATGGGCGCGCTGCCGTTTTCGAGCTTTGATTCGGCGCGTTGGGCGCCCAGGCCTTTGAGAGCGGTCAGCAGAGGCTGCAGGGGACGCGAACGGATGGATTCGTCGCCGTCGAGTTCGATCGGAGTACTGCTAAGGGCGGCAATGGAGGTAAGAATGGAGAGCGTGGTGCCCGAGTTCTTGACGTCAATAGGCGTGCCCGGCGCGCGCAGCGCAGGATGGCCATCGAGTCCTTTGATGGTCCACGTATCGGTCCCGGAGACATCGGCGCCCAAGGCCTTGATGGCCTCATAACAGGCCATGGTGTCGGCGGAAATGAGCGGGTTGTGGATAACCGAAGCGCCTTTTGCCATGGATGCGATGGCCGCTGCGCGGATGGTGTGAGACTTTGACGCGGGAATGCGCATGACGCCATTGACTGGTGATTGTTTTACTTTAAAGTCCATAGATACTCCTTAAAATGAATATACTAAATTTCCATGACGAGGGAATCATTCTTCTCTGAGATAGGCCCCGCGCACACCTCCCGCGGCCAAAATGCGCGCGACACGGTTTTCCGCGAAATATATGTTGAGCGAATCGCCGCTGGTCTCGTTTTTTCCCCGGTCACTCACGGCCTCTTCGTAGAAATAGAGGCTGGTCGCGTTGCCCGACACATGGACGCTGTCCACGGCATTACCGGAAAAGAAGAATTCCATATATTTCCCCGTAAGCCGGTTTATCCTGACGCTGTCGTGCAGGGCGTAGCTGATGCCGATGGCACGGGAGCGTATCTCCATACGGTTGATGGCGCCTGAGTCGAGGAATGCGAACAGCGTATCACCGTTCAAAATCGAGATTTTGGTGGAATCCGGATTGCGGGGCTTTTCCTCGACCATGCGGGCCACCGCCTTGCCGACAACCATGATGTGGTCAAGTTTGTTGTTCTTGAAAAAGAGCGTGAGCGTGTCGCCCTCGAGGGTGTTTTTGTCGTGCCGCACGCGAGGCGCGTCCAAGAGCACGGCGCGGTCCTGTTGCTTGAAGTATTCGGCCAGGCCGCAGGTTGCGCGCGTTTTTCCCTGGGTCATGACTACGCTATCAATTGCCACGGCCTTTTTTCCCCTGCCGTAGTGCTTCATGACCTTGGAGACAATGGTCATGGTATCTTTTCCCGAGGAGTCGAGCCGCGTGAACACGGGGTTGATGCGGACCGTGCTTTCCTCATTTGTATTGACATAGCGTCCTTCACCGCCGGTGATGCGCGCTCGCTGTTCGGTATCGACGATGACCACATTGCCCTTGGCAAAGGTGGTGGTGTCCCGCTTGAAATAGGTCACTTTGTCCGCGTCAATGCTCTGGGTCTTGAAAAGCATGTGCACGCGGCCCGAGAAATCAATGCGCTCCTCGCGCTGGAAATGGATGGCCGAGTCCGAGGTGACCAGCGCGCCCTTGTGCTCCATTTCCACGCGGCCCATCAGCTTTTGCACCTGCACGCCGCCGCGGTTCACGTAGTCGAACCGGTCCGCGTGTTTGATAATAAGCGGTTCGTCCTTTTCCGCGGAACGCACGAAAAAAGCGCAAGCCCCGATAATAAGTACCGCGATAATTGCGTTCATTTGAATATGGTTATGAAATAAAGCGAAATCAATGAACCTGGCTATCAAAAATATATGATATACGCGCGAAAAAAGCCACTGTTCCGTGGAGACGGCTTCTCCTATTCATCCAGCGCGTCAAATGCATATTTTTTCCCTACTGGTATGAATGCTCTATGGATATGTATTTCCCTGTGACTGGTTTTCCGTCCCCGTATTGCCCAGGAGGACCATCCCGGCCCATACGGCTGGTTCCTGCAGCCCAGGGCGGGCAGCGCAATTTCCGAAAACATTGTCAAAGTCGCCATCCCTCAGGTGATCGGCAGCGACACCCTCAACAAGGCTTTTTTTACGTGCAGTATTCCCAGCATTTCAGTAATAAAATGTCCCATGCGCGCGTGGACACGCTTATAGATGTTGATTCAATACCGCCATTCGAGATCCTGTGGGACTGTTCGACCTTTCCGGACCAGGACCAGACAAACATTATACCTGAACCGGATACGGACTAAAAAGGCGATGGAACTGCTGCAAAATACAAATAAGCGGGTTATGGAGATCGCTTTTGAAGTGGGTTACAGCAGCCTGGAGTATTTTAATAAGGTGTTCAAGGACAGTATAGGAATGCGCCCCACGGATTTCCGGGAAAAAATTACAAGGCTCAGCAGTCATGATCCCCCGCGCCGAACGGCGCGACCCCCTTTTCGAAGGGGGTCGAAAACCGCAAATACCCGCTAAAGTCAAGTTGCTGGGTCGTGGCATATTCTGCCCGGTATTTCCATGCACGATGACACGCGGCAGGATATCCCCGGTTCGACGATTGAGTAATACGTTTTTTCATTGTTCTGCCTCACTGATTGGGTTATTTTCTTAGCCAACAAATATATTTTTATCCCAAAGGAAGACCCTGCTTGAGCATCATGCGGCTGCTGGTTTGCGCTTCAGCGTACGGCCTTGTTATATTTGTCACCCTGACGCTTTCCACCTGGTGCTGGACCCGCGCGGGCTGGAGCGTTTTAAACCAGGGTTTGGCCATCTCCTTGTGTTCCCTGGTATATCCTGCTTTGGTCGGATTTGCCGGACGCATTGCTGACAAAGTTGGAAGGGCCCGACAGGCGTCGCTCGCGGTTTTTTGCGCAGCCCTCTTTGTCCTCCTTCTCCTGCTGCAGACTCCGGAAAGTACCGTGGCCTGTTTTCTGCTCATCACCGCATGCGGGGCTTGGTATTTTCCAGCCATTGCGGGATTGATATCAGAAACCGCTGACACAAATACAGACTTGCCTCTGTATAAACGGGTTGGCCGGTACAATCTAGGCTGGGCATCGGGAAATTTTGTTGGTTTTTTTGTTTCAGTCTGCCTGGCGCTTCTTACTCACCAAGCACTGGGAATTGGTCTTGGGGTGGGGATCATGTCTCTGTCATGTCTTGGCGCAGGTCTTTTTCTTTGGCGCCATCGTACCATGCCCTCGTACAGCACCCGCAGCCAGCAGCAGGCCAGCGATCCTGCCCCGGCCTTTCTGGGACGTTATGTGCTTGCGGCGCGCATGGGTGTTTTTTTCGGCTGCATGGCCACCAGCATTTTAACTGCTTCCCTGCTTGCCATTCTTTCGCGTCCAGGAGTTGAATTTAGCACTAGGTCACACCAGCAGCTCATGCAGACAGTTACCTTTCTCTCGTATTCATCGGGCTATATAGGTTCGTTCTTGGCGCTTTCGCACTGGAGCGGGTGGATTTTCAAGCCCATCTGCCTCTGGATGCTTCAACTGTGCGTTGTTATCGGCGCGCTGCTGCTTGCCCTGCTGCCTCTGTTTGGCATGGTCTCTCTTTTGGGAATGGTCCCTATCGCGGTTTTCATGGGCATTGGTTTTGGGGCTTTTTATACGGCAAGTATTTTTTACAGCCTGCGTCTGCCGCATGGCGCCTCAAAAGCCGCGGGCGTGCATGAAACATTCGTGGGTGCGGGAAATATCGCAGGCCCTGTTTCAGGAGGCTTGTGCATAACCCTGCTGGCTGGATTTATTCCTCCTGTTCCCGGTGGCGGATTGTTTGCACTGGGGCTGATTATAATGGCGGTTGCTCTGACAGGCATCCTGATCCAGCTGCCTGTTGTTCTTCTAAAAAACAAATCGTCCGTTCACTAATTATTTGGCCTGACGTGATCCACATCACATACAACATACGGTAAAATGTTTTATTTTTCATCGTTGGACAAACACTCATTAAATGGAGGTAAGAATGGTATTAAGCAATGACAAAAACCATAAAGAAGCAGACCGTCGCTGCGAGACCCGTTTTGAGATGGACGTGCCTGTGCGTACGGATGAAGGTGATGGAACCGAGGAGAAGCTGCTCGACATGAGCGCTCGCGGCTGCCGGCTTATTACTCCCTTGGTGTATAACGAGGGTGACATGCTTCTTGTCGACCTTACCCGTAACAGGACAACTATCCTTATGCATTCACCTGAATTCAGAAGGGGAAAAGTCGTCTGGGTCCGTAGAGGCACCGGCAACCTGGGCGAGTATGGGATTGAGTTTTTTCAGTAGGGTATCGCCATTGCCAAGACCGCATCTACACGCCCTGAGGGCGTGGCGGTGCGCAAGCCTTTGTCAGATATTTCGTCTTCCTTTGCCACGCTTGGCGCCTCTGTTCAGCGGCTGCTCCTGAATAGTATCTTTTCCCCATGGAACGTATTGTTATTACCCCCATGTTCGGCTTTGGCGACATGCTTATGGCCACGCCCGCAGTGCGGTTGCTCAAGGAGGGCCGCCCCGGTGTCCACATCACCTGGTATGCCATGCAGAAAACAGCGGCGCAGCTTCTGGAGGGTAATCCCTTTGTCGACGAGGTCCGTTATTTCCCCTTTCTGACCAGCGGCGCCGCGGCAACGGCAGCGCACATGATACGCCATGCGTTCAGAAGATTTGACACTGCAATAACATTTTACCCGCTCAATCGCCGCGACTACAACCTCTTTGCGTTTATGACTGGTGCGCGCACGAGAATCGGATTTTCATACGCGCATTCCACTCCCGGATATCTGGGTTGGATCCACAACCGGAGATTGGCCGAGGACCAGGGCCTGCACTGCGTGCGGGAAAACGTGAGGCTTCTTTCTTTTTTTAACCTGACAGTGAATGATCAATCCATACCGGGTTTACAGCTGTTTCTCACAGACGATGAAAAGGCGCGGGCAGACGCGTATTTCACAAGCCAGCCACGCAGGCCTGTCATTGGCGTACACGCGGGCACCAGTATTTTTAAAGGACACGCGAACCGGCGCTGGCCCAAGGAGCATTTTGCCACACTCATGAAAAGCATGAAAGAGTGCTCTTTTTTTCTTTTTGGGTCGCAGGAAGAGGACGATGTCAACCAATACATCATTGATGCAGTCCATGAACCGGAGCGTGTTGTCCGTATCTCAGGCAAAGGTATCCGCGATGTTGCCGCGCTTATCCAGAAAACAGACCTTTTTGTATCAAACGATTCAGGCCTTATGCACCTTGCCTGTGCAGTGGGAACACCTGTGGTCGAAATTTTGGGACCCACAAACCCCGCCTTTATATCTCCCTGGGGCGTAAAACATCGGGTAATGCGCACGGGTATACCCTGTTCCCCTTGTTTTTATTATTCCGCAAAACCCCTTACCTGTTCCAATCCCCGGCAATGGGAGTGCATGACAGCCTTGAAACCGGATTTTGTTGAAAAAGCTGTCAGAGAATTGTTATAAGCCTAAAGCCTTTTTTTTAAAAAAAAAGGCGACTTTTCGTTATCTATATATTGTTTAGTTGCGACCATTCAACATAATAATATATATTAACCGTATGGAACGCTATCAAAAAAAGCAAATATTAAAAGACCTTTCTGCAAAAATGGTCTTCCTGGTGGGGCCTCGCCAAGTGGGGAAAACCTGGCTGGCAAAGCAGATCGCGGAAACATACAGCCACCCGCTCTATTTAAATTACGATGATCTTGATAACCGTAAAATCATAGAACAGCGGTCATGGCGCTCTACTGTTAATCTCATTGTGTTTGACGAACTCCATAAAATGAAGGAATGGAAAAGTTACCTGAAAGGCGTCTGGGACACTCGGAATGAAAATATGAAAATCATCATCACCGGCAGCGCACGGCTCGATTTTATGAAAACAGCAGGCGACGCTTTGTCCGGCCGCTTTTTTACACACCGGCTACTGCCATTTTCCGTAAAGGAAATCGGCGCGCATCCATATCCTTCGGCGGTCGACCGTCTCATGATCAGGGGCGGGTTTCCAGAACCCTTTCTCGCGGACGATGAGGTCTTTCACGCACGATGGCGGCAGAACTATGTGGATGGATTGATCCGTCAGGACATACTTGATTTTGAACGGGTACACGCATTCCGTTCCATGCAAACGCTGGTGCAACTTCTTCGCAAACGGGTGGGGACACCGGTTTCCTATGCTTCACTGGCGCGCGATCTGGCTCTTTCACCCGTCACAGTGGCCCGATATATTGAGATCCTAGAGGCCCTTTACATTGTTTTCCGCGTAACGCCGCACCACCGGAACGTCGGCCGTTCTCTTCTGAAAGAGCCAAAGATCTATTTTTTTGACACCGGCCTTGTGACCGCCGGTGAAGGGGAGCAGTTTGAAAACATGGTGGCAGTATCTTTGCTGAAGGCGGTGTACGGCCGGAACGACTGTCTGGGCGAGCAATGCTCCCTGCGTTACCTGCGTACCAAAGACGGCAAAGAGGTGGATTTCGCAGTTGTCCGGGATGATGAGCCGGAACTCTATGTGGAGGCGAAAGTGACGGATGCCTCTACGCACAGAGGGCTGAGTTCTTTCTGTGAATTGCATCGTGTTCCTGGCGTCCAGGCAGTAGCAGATCTCCGTAATGAACGGACGGAAGGGCGTGTAGAAATCAGAAAGGCGGAATCCTGGCTTGGTGAATTATTTATGTGACCCTATCTTGCCGCCAAGCGAAGATGCGGTAAACATGCCTGTGTCCCGCGCTTTTTTAATCCCTTTTTGCAGAAGAAACAGGCAGCCGCCCATAAGGCTTTCAAAATACATAATGCAGAAGAGCACCAGCTGCAAGGCCATGGTACGTTCGGCCGGAACTCCCGAAAGCAGCAAAATCTGGACATAGAGGTATTCGCGCACGCCCAGTCCGTTCATGGAAATAGGTATGACGCAGATGAGCGTGGTTATCTGGATCACGAAAAAGACCGGAAAAAAGGGCGCTGGCGCGTGAACACCGTGCGCGGCAAGCATGGTGTATAGGGCCAGGACAAACTGATACACAAACGACAGCGCCAGCACAACGACCAGCGCGCGCGCGTTTCCCTGGAAGAGCTGGATAGACTGAAAGAGCTTTGCCAGGGTATTGTTGAGGTGTATAAAACCAACGCGCGCTATAAGCGTTTTGACCGCGGTCCTGATGGTTTTATTGAAGAGCACCAGCAGGGTGGCGCCAATGGCAAAGGCAAAGAGCACAAGGGCGTAGAGTGCGGGCAGGTTGCCTATCCACTGGCGGTTGAGGAGCATGGAGACCAGCGCCAGGACAAACACGGCCAAAAAACCGATGAAGCGTTCCATAAAGACCACTGCGACGCTCTCAACGGTCTTTCCCTTGTGTTTTGCCGTATTGATGACCCGCGAGATATCGCCGCCGATGTTGGTGGGAAGGAAGTTGTTGAAGAAGAAACCAATAAGATAATAGGCAAAGAGCCGGAAAAAACCAATGCGCATGCCTTGCAGCGAAAGCAGCATCTGCCAGCGCACGGTAAGCAGGCCAATGCAGGCAAGGTGCACGCCGAGGGCGGCGGTTATATATTGCCATGCACCATCGCTGATAAGCCGCACGATTTTAAGTAGGTTGGTCTCCACCACATGAAACAGCACATGCGGATGGGCAATGCGGTGCAGCGTGGTTATTGAGACAATGTCTTTTGGATTGTCAAAATCAATGGCAAAGAGGGAGAGAAGGAAGAGCAGGGTAACGCCAAGACGAAAAACCAGAAAGGCCGTTGATGAGATTTTTTTGGTCATGCAGGGTCCGGAGAACCGGTTTTTTTCCGGCGCAGCAAAAAAAGTACAAAGATGCATGCCACAGCAGTGATGCCCGATATCAGGGCGCCAGTCTTAAAGGTCGCGGATTCGTACCGCAGTTCAATTGTGTGGCTGCCAGCCTCAAGGGCAATGGCCCGGAAACTGCTGTTGGCGCGCATAAGCTCGGTTGGCTTCCCATCCACGTACGCTTTCCATGCGGGATACCACAATTCGCTCATCCAGAAGATGCCGTTTTTTTCAGTCTCAATAGAATAGGCGAACGAATCTTCCTGGTAATTGGTGCAGACCACCTGGTTTTTTTCAGGCAGGGAATCGTCCGTGGAAAGCGCAAGCCCCGGGTCTTTCTCGAGCACCAGGGTTTTTCTGAAATCCACGGTTCCAGACCGCATAGTCTGCGCCACACGCGCTGAATCGACCACCGCAGTATGGTAAAACATGCGCGCGCGGGGAAAATGGCCAGGACGTTCGGTAAAATACGCGCGCCGGTTTTTCTCGTCGACCATGATTTCGTAGCGTACATTCAGCAGGTCGAGGCTGGTGCGGGTGTCGGGCGCGGGAACGGTTTTAACCACCAGGTTGAGCTGGGAATAACCCTCGATAAGCATGATGGGGTCCACAAACCCCTGGTTGCGGCGCATTGTCATGAATCCGCCCTCGCGCATTTTTACCCTGAAAAGGTCATTGGGCGGCGAAGGCGTGAGTTTTTTTTCCAGGTCGCCGGTCACCACGAACATGTCGGCCGGGTTTACAGAGCCGTTGTTGAAGGCCGCGCCGTTTACATAGAGTTCAATAAAGGTGAAAAGGACAAGGGCCATGCCGGCAATGGACGCGGGAACGGTTTTCCGTTTTGCCATGAGCACCATGACAACGGCCAGGCTGAAAAAAACAGCCGCATAAAGGCCGTATTGCTGCAGGGCCGCGGCGTACTGTTGCGGAGCGTCGAAAAGCGAAGGAAAGACTCCTGTCAGCGTGCCAACGGCGATACAGCCGGGCGCCAGAACGCCAAAAACAAGTATTGGCCGCGAAAAGATATATTTTCCCCTGGTAAAGATTGCATCAAAGCCCATGCCCGCGAACAGGGTAAGGCCGAATGACGCGTAGAAGATGATGCGTGACGGGTTGCGGAATTTGTCGAACAGGGGCAATTCGTGGAAAAGGCGGAAAAGAAAGCCATTGCCGCCAAGGGCAAAGAGAAAACCAAAGGCCGCGGCAGCCGCGAGAAAGCCCCCCAGCCGTGTTTTCATCTGTTCCGCGAGGCCAGCAATTGACAGCATAAAGGCGGCAATGCCGAAATAAAAGGCGGTTTCCCAATAATAATAGTATTGGCCTATATACATGGCCGGCTCGCCCGAACTTGCGCCGCCGGTAAAACCGAAAAACCGTGGCACAATCATGGTCAACAACTGTTTCACCTGGAACGATACCACGGTGGCGTCCTGGTAGGTCATTTCGTTTCGCGGGGAAAGGGCCGAGAACTCGAGCGTGGGCGCCAGTTGGATTGCGTAGAGACCAATGCCCACACAGAAGGGGAGAAGGGCGGCGCCGGTTTTTTTTACCAAACCAAGACGGGACGACTCCTTTTTCCGCAGGTCAGCCCCAATGAGCCATGCGGCCATGAGGGCCATGTAGAAATTTACGAACAATACGATCTGCGGATGGCCCGCGGTCATTGATACGAAAAGAATGGCCCCGGCGATAATCGCTGACCTCACGCAGGTTTTTGAGACAGCTGCGTGAAAAAAGTAAAAAAGCAAAGGGAACCAGGCATATTGATAGAGAATGACCGGATGGATCATGCGGCAGACCAGGGCGCCGGAAAAGGCGTAGGAAATTGCCGTAAAAATAGCCGCGAGGGAACTCATTTTAAAGAGACGGCGCGCCAGGAAAAACATGGTCATCTGCGCGATAAAAATATGCAGGATAATTACCAACTCGAGCGCCAGCACGGGTAAACGGCCGTGGGACACAAAGAGCGCGAGCAGCATATTAAAGGGATAGAAAAGGCCCGCGTTGCTGTCCGCAAGATAGGGCATGCCGCAGAAGGTATAGGGGTTCCAGAAGGGGAGGTCAAAATTGGCCAAATGGCGCGCGGCAAAAGAAATTTTAGGAAAAATTTCCTCGGTAAAGTCTTCCCAGAAAAAGGATGTGCCCAAAAGTTGCGAGTGGAAGAAGATAAGCGTGGACAAAAAGAAAATAATAGGCGCTGACCAATCTGGCAGGCGCAGCGGTTCGCTCGGAGAAGCCGCAAGGGGGGGCGCTTGTTTGGGTACGGAATTGCGGGATGTTTTTCTCGCGGTCATGGGGTTAGTTTTTCCCCTCAATGGCGTCTACATCGGCTAAATCTTTGTTTCTGCCAACGGCTTTTTTATTCACGATAAACTCATTCTTACCGATGAAAAGGACCGGCACCGAGTCATATGTACCGGGAACGGCATGAGCCGCGACTTCTTCCCAGGAGACGCCAGAAATGGAAGTAATGATATCAATCCTCACTGGTTGCCTCCCCAACTGTACTATCTGGTCGGGTTTTGAGATGTCGGCAGGTGAAATATCCAGGTCGGCAAAGCCAAAATCAGCCAGTGCCGCGAGAACCTTTTGCGCATTTGATTCGTCTGGCTTAATAAGCAGGTCAATATCACCCGTATAGCGGGGAGCTCCATGAAATGCCAGGGCCTGTGATCCTACGATCACATATTCAACGCGCCGGGCGTTGAACGAGACGAGCATATCTTTGAAGTCTTGCTGAATCACCATGCAAACGCCTTCGTAAAATTTCCACCGCCTCAATACGTTCCTCGGGCGGCCGCGTGAGCCAGTATTCGAGGTTTTGCTTAGCTTCGCAGTCCGAGAGCTTTCTTCGTGTAACGACTTTTTCTATCATTTGCTTTACAGTAAAAATACATGTCTGCGTGCATGAATATCAAACGAACAGAACAGGGTGAGGGGTGAAAAAAAGAGTTGCCATATATTCTTAATTAATATATTTTAACTATAAATATATTATAAAAGAATATAATGAATACCTACAACTTCGAAATTCTCCGTTTTCTCCGAAAGCAGAAAAAGCTGACCATAGAGGGTCTGGCCAAAAAATCAAAGGTCTCCTTTGCGGTCATCTCCAAACTCGAGCGCAACCAGACAAATCCCGGTCTTGCCACGCTGCAGCAGATGGCCAGGGCCCTGGACATGTCAGCTACCGAGCTTGTGTCAATGGCCGAGGTCACGGCCAACGAGCTCAAGAAGGAAACCTCGTACAAAGCCAACGGGTTTTTTTTCAGGCGCGTCCAGTATAACAATCTTACCCTGCAGGCGGGTTCTGCCCCTGCAAAGACAAAAATATCGCGCCCCGAGATACACGAAAACGACAATGAGATCGTCTATGTTTCACGGGGCAGCGTCAGGCTGACCCTGCCCATGGGCGCCTATGTCATAAACAAGGGCGAATCCATGCAATTCGACGCCATTTTTTCGCACACCTACGAGGTGCTTCAGGACTGCGATTTAATTATTGTGCACATTAAAAAGGACAAGCGTTTTTAAGGGAGAATTGTCATGGCAGCACACGAACGTTTCCGGCTTACCACGCTCCAAAGTCTCAAAGAAAAGATGAAGGAACTTAACCTCTCGTTCCCCATAAGCGAAGATATCTCGGTCATGTTTGACCGCGTGGCCATTGGCAACTGCACTGCGCCTAACCGGTTTATCGTGCATCCCATGGAAGGGTTTGACGCGGCAATAGACGGCACGCCCGGGCCACTTGCCTTTCGCCGGTACCGGCGGTATGCTGAAGGCGGGTCAGGGCTTATCTGGTTCGAGGCAACGGCAGTGCGGCCCGAGGCGCGCACCAATCCGGGCCAATTCATGCTCACCCGCGACAATGTGGCAACATTCAAACACCTGGTTGCGCAGGTGCGTGAGCTTGCGGCAAAGAATTTCGGCCCAAACCACCGGCCGGTCTGCATTCTCCAGATAACCCATTCGGGCAGATACAGTAAAATGCTTAAACCCCTCGTTGCCCACCACAGCCCAATACTCGATCCGCCGCTCAATCTTGCTCCCGACTATCCGTTGCTTACGGACGAAGATATAGAGGGATACAAGCAGGATTTTCTGCTTACTGCACAGCTTGCAAAAGAGGCGGGATTCGACGGCGTTGATGTGAAGAGCTGCCACCGGTATCTTATTTCCGAGCTGCTAGCCTCTTTCACGCGCGAAAACAGCCGGTTCGGCGGATCGTTCGAGAACCGAACGCGGTTTTTGCGCGAAACCGCGGCCCTCATTTCTGAAAACGTGAAAGGCCTGTTTGCCACCTGCAGACTCAATCTTTTTGACGCCATTGAATATCCCTATGGCTGGGGAGTCAGCACAGAGGACAAAAACATTTCTGATCTTACCGAGCCGCTCAAGCTTATCGGTATGCTTGCCCAGGCAGGCTTTCCAACACTCAATACGACAATTGGCAACCCCTATTTCAATCCGCAGTTCAACAGGCCCTTTGATTTTCCCATTGCCGGAGCCAAGGAGCCCGAGAACCATCCACTCGAAGGCGTTGCACGCTTTCTTAAAATCACGGCAGAGGTCCAGAAGGCATATCCCAAACTGCCGGTCATTGGGTCAGGCTATTCATGGCTTCGCCACCTTTTGCCTTATGTTGCTGCAGGCGTTGTGCGCGAAGGATGGGCCACACTTATCGGCCAGGGCCGCGGCGCGTTCGCTTATCCCGATTCTGTCAAAGACCTTATGAAAAACGGCACAATGGAACCGCGCAAGGCGTGCGTGGCCTGTTCCGGATGCACGCAGCTCATGCGCGATGTAAGCCAGACCGGCTGCGTTATCCGTGACAGCGAGGTGTATGGGAAAAAATACCGCGAGGCGCGCAAACGCGCCCTTGACTATCTCAAAAAAGAGGCTGAACGGTGCCGTGACTGCGCCTATCCTAACTGTCAGACCGGTTGTCCGGCCGGGGTCGATGTTCCCGGATTTATCAAAGCTTTTGCGAACAACGATATAAAGACCGCATATGAAATTCTGAAGAAAAACAATGTGCTTCCTGAATTGTGCGCCTATGTATGTCCCTCTAACGTGCAATGCGAGCACGCATGCATGGAAACCATCATGGCAGGCCGTGCAGTGCCCATACGCGATATTCAGCTACTGGTCTCAAAACAGGCGCGCGCAATGGGTCTGGTCAGCGCAGTGCTTCCGGAAAAGGACAACGGAAAGAAGATGGCAATTATTGGCGCAGGACCCGCGGGCATTGCCTGCGCGGTAAAACTTCTGGAGGCCGGATACCAGGTAGATCTCTATGACAAAGATACGCAGCCCGGCGGCACGCCGCTGAACGCCATTCCCGCCTATCGGCTTACTGTTGAAGATACGCTCAGCGAAGCGTTCGCTGTTCTGAAGCCCGCAATCGACACCTGCAGGCTGGCTATTGTTCCGGGTTTTGTACTCTCAGCAGCCAAGACCATTGATGCTCTAAAAGAAAAAGGCTATAAGGCGATTTTCCTTAGTATTGGTCTTTCAGCATCACAGACCTTGCCCGGAGCGCAGAAGGTGACAGGCGGTGTTGTTGACGCAATTGAATTTCTCAAGGACGCAAAACAGGGGGTAACAACGAAGGTCCCGGACCGCGTGGCAATCATTGGCGGAGGCAACACGGCAATGGACGCGGCGCTCACGGCAAAACGCCTGGGCGCGCACGACGTGTATCTTGTCTACCGCAGGTCGTTCGCAGAAATGCCCGCGTGGCCCACTGAGCGCGATGAAGTGCTTGCGGCGGGGGTCCATTTTCTCACTCTGACTGCGCCTGTCGATTATGTGACAGAAAAAGGAGCGCTCACGGCGCTGAAAGTGGCGCGGACAGTGCTTGGCGAACCCGATGCTTCAAACAGACGCAGGCCAGTGGTTGTTCCCAACAGCGAATCCTTGCTTCCCGTGGATTTGGTTATTGAAGCCATTGGCCAGGTTGTGTCAGCGGATGTGCATGCAGCCCTGCCAGGAGTGGAGTTTGACAAAAGCGGGCTTATCAAAGTCAACGAGCGGCTCATGACAACGCGGCCGGGCGTTTTTGCCGGAGGCGATATTGTCAATGGCGGCACCACTGCGGTCCAGGCTGTTGCAGAAGGAATGAAGGCGGCCCTTGAGATGGAGAAATATTGCCTGGCCTTCACTGTGTAGAATCCTGTATTTAATTTAAAAGCGGGGGAAGGAAAATGGGCTATCATTAAGATACGGAACTCGGTATTCTCAAGTGAAAAGATGAGGGAATATTTTCCCCATGGGATTTTTAACGCTGATCTTGACGGGTTCCGGGAAAAAGAGAGGCTTGGAAGAAAACTGGGGTTTAGCGTAGGGAGATATGGTTGGGGCGAGTATATCCAGGGTGAGGATTTTTTTAAGGACGGGTTGTCCTGCCAGGACAAGCGTTGCTGCAGCAGTTCTGGATTGAGCGTCGTGGAGGAATGAGCATAGATTGAAGAAGGATTGTTTTTCCATGTCGTGGGCATCATCGACGATGATGACGGGGAAAGGTTTTTCGGATTGTGGGTGGAAGTTTTTCTGGAGTTTGGAGAGGAGGTTTTTTCTTCCTGTCTGTGGTCGGGACATGCTTTTCCAGGAGCCGTTCCAGCCCCAGGCGCTTGAGGAATATGGTTGATGATGGGCAGCGGCCCGAGCCGTTCTTCGCGCAGGCGGAATGGACGACCGCGCCGGACAGAAGATTTTCGCCAGATCGCCGCCTTTGACCTGGTATGTCCGGGCAATCTCCAGAAACGGATGAAAACATGCGGCAAGCCGGGATGCCCCTGCCTTACTGATAAAACCAAGCGGCATGGGCCGTATTATGAATGGACGCGGAGAGAGAACGGTGTCTTTAAAAATACCGTCGTTTCAAAGGATGAAGCGGATACATTTGCGAAGGCAATATCAAAGTATCACAAAGTCATGGGCCTTTTAACGCAATGGGGTTCCAAGTCAGCACGAATAATTCTGACCAAGTCGTCATAACTGCCGATTTTTCAATGGGTTCTGGCTCACCCTATATGTAAACATATCTGCGGAATGTAGGGCAGGAAATAACCATAACAGGCATTTATCTACACTATTCTTTTTGTTCTCATCGCAACCCATGGTCCCACAGCATATATCATCCAGGGTCGTTTCCAAGAAATTACCCGTCGGTTATTGCGCGGATACCCGCAAGAACAGCTGCTTTTTCAGGCGAGTTAATTTGCGTCCCAGACCCAATAGCCGTGGGTAGTACCAGCAGTAGCTTGTTGCCACGCACTTTTTTATCCAGAAACATCGCGTTATATACAGCAGCAGGGGCCAGCTGTGCCTTTTCCGGCATACCCGATTGGATCAGCAGGGCAAGGATGCGCGAGGCGTGGGTAAGAGGAACCAGATTCAGCGACGCAGCGCACAGGGTCGCAGCTTTCATTCCCAGCATAACAGCTTCGCCGTGGGAATAGGTCCGGTAACGGGTCAAGGTTTCAATAGCGTGGCCAAAGGTGTGACCGAAGTTCAAAATAGCGCGAAGGCCCTGCTCCTTTTCATCGCAAGAAACAACAGCGGCTTTTATAGCGCAGTTTTCAGCAACTATTAAACTCAGGAGCGCCGGATCGCGTTTAAAAATACGGCACAGGTTTTTTTCCAGCACCAGGAACAGCTTTTTGTCCCGTATAATCCCGTGTTTGATTACTTCCGCAAAGCCGTTCTGGAATTCTTTGTTGCTCAGGGTCTTCAGGAATTCAGGATCAATAAACACGGCCTTGGGCTGGTAAAACGAACCGATCAGGTTTTTTCCCAGTGCATGGTTTACACCTGTTTTTCCTCCAACGCTTGAATCGACCTGTGACAACAAATTTGTGGGTACCTGTATATAGGGAATGCCCCGCATAAAAAGAGAGGCTGCGAAGCCGCCCATGTCTCCCACCACGCCACCGCCCACGGCAACCAGAAGCGACGATCGGTCAAACCTGTTTTTGAGCATGAACGAGAGGATCTGCTCAATGGTCTTTAATGTTTTGCTGGTTTCACCGGGTTTTATAAAAAAGAAATGAGTATCTGCGTTTTTTAGTTTTGCAAATACCGGCGCGTGCAGACGATGCACTGTGGTGTCGGACAGCACAAGCGTTTTTCCCTGACGCCTGAAGGGCCGTATCAGTTCAGGCAGTTTCCGCGAAAGACCCGATGCGACAAGGATGTCGTACGAATGGTCTTTTAAGTGTACCTGTATCTTACGCATAGGGATAAAATACATGGTCGCCAGTAGGACTTCGCAAGAGGAAGACATATGCTGCTTGAAAAAGACCTCTCCAGCAAACGATCTTTATACCAATGCGTTTGTGTGCGAGATTCCTCTGTTTGGTTGTTTGTGCCTGCACCGTCTCCTTTGCCGCAACACTTCCGGAAAAGCCTGCTGGCCCTGTGGCAGACTATGCCTCGCTTATAGACCCGGCCACGGAACAGTCAATAACGGTTTTGGCTCACGCTTTGTGGGAGCAGGCAGGATTTGCGCTTGTTGTGGCAACAGTCCCATCCATTGGCGAAGAGACCATTGACGAATACACCACCCGTCTGTACGAAGCGTGGGGCATTGGAAAAAAAGGCAAGGACGAGGGTGTGCTTGTTCTGCTTACGCTCAATCCAAAGCGCCGCGTGCGCATTGAAGTGGGGTATGGGTCAGAAGGATATCTCAACGATGCAAAGGCCGGCCGCCTTCTCGACCAGTATGGTATTCCCTTTTTTGCGAAGAACGATTATAGCTCCGGCTTTGGTTCAGTGTGCGCTGCCATTGCCGACCTTGTTGCGCAGGAAAAAAACATTTCCCTGACACTGCCCGCCTCCTACCGGCAAACGCGCAGGTCGTCGGGCGATCAGCAGCCCATGTCGCCGTTGACAATGATAGTGCTTATCGGCATCCTGGCTTTGTTGCTTTCAACGCGGTTTGGCAGGGCCCTGCTTTTCTGGATTGTATTATCGAATCTTCTGGGCGGCGGACGGAGATCATCGGGCGGTTTTGGCGGAGGCTTTGGCGGTGGCGGTTTTGGTGGAGGTTTTGGCGGAGGCATGAGCGGCGGCGGCGGTGCAAGCCGCGGATTTTAGGAAAAGAGGAGGCATACACGTGAACATACAAAATCCTGGTGAATTGGCTGCGGCAGCGGGACGCGATTTTCAGGAGTGCTATGGAGACGACCTAGTCTCCGTGGCATTGTACGGCAGCGCTGCTGGCGGTGACTTCAATGCCCGGCAGTCTGACATCAATCTGCTCATTGTGCTCAAGGCGCTTTCAGTGCCGCTATTGGAGAAATCAGCGGCAATCCAGAAAAAATGGATGGCAAAACGCTTTGCCAGGCCGCTTTTCATGGGAGAGGAATTCATCGCGCAGTCGCTCGATGTTTTTCCCATTGAATTCTGGAATATAAAGGCGTGTCACAAGTCAATTACAGGAAAGGACATCTTTTCTGCCATGCCCATTGCTTTGCGGCATCTGAGACTCCAGGCCGAGCGCGAGATAAAGGGCAAGCAGCTCCATCTGTACCAGCATTGGCTCCAGGCGCGGCAGTCAAAGAAAGAGGCTGCCCAGTTGGTTGCCGTGTCGTTGAAGGATTTTTCCCCGGTGTTCAGGGCCCTGCTCGCTCTTCGCAAAAAAGAGGTTCCTGGCGACCGTACCCTTCTGTTCAGCGCTGTTGAGCAGGAGTTTGGACTTGGTGACCAGCCCTTTTCGTCAATATCTACCGCAGTGAACGACAAGGATCCGGGAATGGTCGTGTCACTTTTTCCTGCGTATTTTGAAGGCGTGCGCCAGCTGGCGCGCATTATAGACAAGGAAGAACTTTCACAGGAGGTCATATGAACAATAGAGGCTCAACAAAAATCACTCTGCTTATCGTGCTTGGCGTTCTCGTGGTGCTCGGAATCGCCCTGGTCAGCTGGTATGTGGGTATCCGCAACAAGCTTGTGGAACTGAACGAGGGCACGAAAACCGCCTGGTCAAACGTCGAAAACCAGTTGCAGCGCCGTTTTGACCTGATACCGAACCTTGTCGAAACAGTAAAAGGATACGCCGGGCACGAGGAAAAAGTGCTTGTCGAGGTAACGCAGGCTCGCGCCAGCGTGGGCGGTGCCACAACACAGTCCGACAAAATCGCGGCGAACAACAACCTGACGTCAGCCCTGGGCAGGCTCATGGTGGTTGTCGAGAAGTATCCTGACCTCAAGGCAAACACCAATTTCCTTGCGCTGCAGGACGAACTGGCAGGTACCGAAAACCGGATCAGCGTGGAACGCAGGCGCTACAACGATGCTGCGCGCCAGTTCAACACCATTATCCAGAAGATACCGTACAGCTTTTTTGCCGCCGGATACGAGAAGGCGCCCTATTTCGAGGCAGCCGAAGGCAGCAAGGAAGCACCCAAAGTGAAGTTCTGATATCGTTTTGACTCGTTGCTGGCCATTAAAGTATTTTCTCATATTATCCGGTCCATACATCATCTAAGGAGACGTGCGTGAGCGAATTAGAGAACCAGATGCAGGTGCGCATCGACAAACTTAAAAAAATTCGTGAATTGGGGATAAACCCATATCCTTATTCATTCAAGCGCACGCATACCATCGACCAGCTACATGCGAATTTTCAGCCTTTGTCTGAAAAAGAGGAGACCATCAGCATCTGCGGCAGGCTCGTCGCTTTCAGACGTCAGGGAAAGACCGCCTTTGCCAACATCAAGGACACGGGCGGAAAAATACAGATCTACTGCCGCCAAGATGGCATTGGTGAAAAGGCCTACGAGGTCTTCAAGCTCCTCGACTACGGCGACTTTATCGGCGTCACTGGCAAGGCCTTTTCCACGCACACGGGCGAACCCTCGGTCTTGGTGCAGCAGTTCGAGCTTTTGTCAAAGGCCATTCGGCCCCTGCCCATTCCCAAGGAAAAGATGGGTGAGAACGGCCAGAAGGTGGTGTATGACGAATTCAAGGACCTCGAACTTCGCTCGCGCATGCGTGCGGTGGACCTGGCGCTCAACGACCCCACCATGGAGCTGTTCAAGAAACGGACGAAGATTATCCAGACCGTGAGGGGCTACCTTATCGACCATGGCTATATGGAGGTAGAGACTCCCACGCTCCAGTCTGTTTACGGCGGCGCTTCTGCCCGGCCCTTCATCACCCATCACAACGCGCTCAACCTCGACCTGTACCTGCGCATTTCCAATGAATTGTACCTGAAACGGCTGGTGGTGGGCGGCATGGAAAGGGTTTTCGAGTTCGTGAAGGATTTCCGCAACGAAGGCATAGACAGCACACACAATCCCGAGTTTACGCAGGTCGAATTCTACGAAGCGTACGCCGATTATAACGGCATGATGGAACATTTTGAGAACATCTATTCATCGGCGTGCCAGGCAATAAACGGGACAATGAAAATCTCCTTTGGCGGCAAAGAAATCGACCTTACCCCTCCGTGGGAGCGGCTCACCATGTACGAGGCCTTGCAAAAATACGCGAATATCGACATTACGGCGCTCTGCGACGACGAGATCAAGGCACTCCTGAAAAAACACGCCATCGAACCAAAAGGCGCCTATGTGCGCGGGCTGGCCGTGGCAGCGCTTTTCGAGGCCCTGTGCGAAGACAAGCTGGTGCAGCCTGTGTTTATCATTGACCACCCGCGCGAGACAACGCCCCTGTGCAAGCCGTGCCGCAACGATCCCACACTGGTCGAACGGTTCGAGCCGTACATCAACTGCTGGGAAGTTGGCAATGCCTACAGCGAGTTGAACGATCCCGTGCTCCAAAAGCAGCTGCTGCAAGAACAGGTGGAACGGGGCAGGGGCGGCGAAGAGGAAACGCACCCCATGGACGATGACTTTGTACGCTCCCTCGAGTTCGGCATGCCGCCCACGGGCGGCGTGGGCATTGGCGTGGACCGCATGGTCATGCTGCTAACCAATACCCAAAACATCCGCGACATCATCCTTTTTCCCCTCATGAAACCGGAATAGGGCAATGGCGTTCGAATATTTCATCGCCCGCAGGTATCTCTGGGGAAAAAAGAAGCAGAGCTTCATTTCCACCATCCTGGCCATTTCAATTGTGGGCGTCTTTTTAGGCACCACGGTGCTTATTGTCACGCTTTCCATTATGAATGGGTTTGAGCGTGAGGTAAAGGAACGCATCGTGGGGTCCTTTGCCCATATCAAGGTCATGATGTATCACCACGACCCCATTCTCAACCCCGATTCACTCGCGGCTGCGGTACTGCTCGATAAGGAAGTTATTGCAGTTGCGCCGCTCATTGAGGACAAAATAGGCATTTCGTCGAAGGAAGTGACCGATGGCATCATCCTGCACGGCATTGACCCGGTCCGCGAGGCAACGGTAACTGATTTCGAGAAAAACATCAAGTTTGGGAACCTCGCATTTGATAGCGCCCAATCAATAAAGGGGCGGTCAAACCCGGGTATTGTGCTGGGATCGTATGTGGCCGACAAGCTGCGCGTGGGGCCCGGTGACGAAGTCATTGTCATGTCCCTGCGCGGCGAAGAGGATGCGCTGGCAGGCATTATGCCGAAAATGAAACGGCTCACGGTCTGCGCTATTTATGAATCGGGCATGTATGAGTACGACGCCAATTTTTCCTTTGCGTCGCTTGCCGTTGCCCAGGACCTGTTCGGCGTACAGGGCGTCTCCTCGCTTCAGCTCAAAGTGGCTGACGCGGGAACAGCGGACCGTATTGCCGCCCAGGTGCAGGACCGGCTGGGATATCCCTATTACTGCATCGACTGGATGAAACAGTACCGCACGCTCATCAAATGGATGAACACGGAGAAATTCATCGCCTTCATTGTCATCAGCATGATCATCATGGTGGCCATTTTCAATATCATCAGCTCCCTGCTTATGGTCATTATGGAAAAGACCGGTGAAATAGGCATTCTGCTCTCCATGGGCGCAACACCCGGGAGTATTCGCCGTATCTTTCTTTTAAACGGCCTCTTTGTGGGCTTTGTAGGAACCATTACAGGAACCGCCGCGGGCCTTTGCATCTGTTTTATCCAGATGAAATTCAATCTCATCAAACTTCCCGGCGATGTTTACTTCATCGATTCCCTGCCCATGATTGTCCAGTGGATCGACGCTGCCGCGGTCGTGATTGCGGCAAACCTTCTCTGCGTTGCCTTTTCCTTTTACCCGGCATACAAGGCGTCTCGTCTGCGGCCGGTTGACGCACTGATCTACAAATGAGTACGCCCATGGAAAACGGCCCTGTTCTGCGCGCGGAAGAACTCCGCAAGTCGTACCGCGAAGGCGCCTCGCGTCTCGAGGTGCTCAAAGGAGCGTCGCTTTCCCTGCGGCAAGGCGAGATGGTGGCGCTGGTGGGAGAATCGGGATCGGGCAAGACGACCCTGCTCAATCTGCTCGGATCGCTTGACAAACCAGATAGTGGATTGGTACATTTTATCAATACCGAGATCACCGGCCTTGCGGTGAACGAATTGGCGTCATTCCGGAGCAGGCACATCGGTTTTCTCTTCCAGTTCCACTACCTGCTGGCCGATTTCACCGCGCTTGAAAATGTGATTATTCCCGGCCTTATTGCCGGGAAGGACCGCGACGGGCTCTTGCGGAAGGGCAGCGGCCTGCTCAAGCAGGTGGGGCTGGCCGACCGCCTGCACCACTGCCCGGCCGAACTCTCGGGCGGGGAACAGCAGCGCGTTGCCGCTGTGCGGGCCATTATCAACGACCCGCTGGCGGTGCTTGCCGACGAGCCCGCGGGCAATCTAGACGAAAGAAACAGCGCGCTGCTCATCGACATGCTCTTCGACCTGCGCAGCGAACGGGACCAGACTTTCCTCATTGCGACGCACAGCAGGTCGCTGGCCGAGCGGTGCGACCGGATACTATATCTGAAAAACGGAACAATAGGAGACACGCCATGATGTGCGAAGACTGCAAGAGCAACACCGCGATCGTCCATTTTACCCAGATCATCAACAACAACAAGACCGTGCTCAATCTCTGCAAGGCCTGCGCTGAAAAACGGGGATTCACTGAGGTCACCGGCGCCACGCCTCACTCCTTCGGCGTGCAGAGTTTGGTTTCAAAAATCGCCAACGAGTATGAGGAGGAGACCAACGCTCTTTCCTGCGCGCGCTGCGGTCAGACGTATGTTGACTTCAAGCAGACCGGCAAATTAGGGTGCGGCGACTGCTACACCACCTTTGGGCCGCGGTTCGAAGACCTGCTGCGAAAAATACACGGGTCAACCACCCATATTGGGAAAATGCCCCTCAATATTTCGCCCGCGGTCAGCCAAGGCCGCCAGGTGGACGGACTCCGCAACGAGATGCGGCTTGCCATAGAACTCGAGGACTTCGAGAAGGCCGCGCGTCTGCGCGACCAGATCAAACAGATGGAGCAGACGCATGGTTGACTTTGAAAGCCTTATCGCCCATCACGCGGCATGGCTCGATGGCTCGGGACCCGAGTCCGGAGTGGTCCTTTCCAGCCGCATCCGCCTTGCCCGTAACGTGCACGAATTCCCTTTTGTCCACCGCGCCTCCAAAAAGTCGGGCGAGGCGGTCTATGCCATGGTGCGCGACGAGGCGCTCAAGAGCCAGCAGTGCGCGCCGGCCTTTTCCGCTGACATGGACGAACTCTCGCCCCTCGACCGCCGCATCCTGGTCGAACGCCACCTTATCAGCCCCGATTTCGAAAGGGCCGCGTGGAAACGCGGGGTCATAGCTAGTACGGACGAGCACCTGTCGGTCATGATCAATGAGGAGGACCACCTCAGGCTCCAAGCCATGGTTTCCGGGTTCGACACGGGCCGCGCATGGGAAATACTCAACAAACTCGACACAGACCTTTCGGGCAGGCTGGCGTACGCCTTTTCCGAGAAATACGGCTTTCTCACGGCCTGTCCCACCAACGTGGGCACGGGCATCCGCGTCTCAGCGCTCATCCATCTGCCCGCCCTGGTAATCACCAAGGACATTGACGAAACACTCAAGGGCATCACCCAGATCGGGCTTTCGGTACGGGGATTTTATGGTGAGGGCACCGAGGTCCTGGGCAACCTCTTCCAGATTTCAAACCACACCACACTTGGCAAGACCGAGGAGGAGATCATTCAGACCATCAACAGCGCCATTGCCCAGCTCATCCGGTTCGAAAAACGCGCGTGCGAAACCCTGCTCAAGGACGCCAAGGCGCACATTGAGGACAAAATCTGGCGCGCCTATGGCATCCTCAACAACGCGCGGCTGCTTACCAGCAACGAATTCATGAGTCTCAGCTCCGCGCTGCGCATGGGCATCATGCTGGGCATTATCACCAATATCTCTTTTACGTCGCTCAATCAGCTCATGATCCTCGTGCAGCCAGCGCATCTGCAGAAGTTTCTCAAACACGAGATGGAGGCGGGCGAGCGCGACTTTTTCAGGGCCAACATTGTCAGGGAACATTTGTCAATGAGCAAGAAGGGAAATGCGTAATGCGGAGAAGAAACGAGGATCAAGGATCGAGGATCGAGACTGCTCTGATATTTTCCTGGCGTATGCTTACTACCGTCTGTCACCCGCCTCACGTCTCGTTCCTCGTGCCTCGTTTCTCGATCCTCGCCCCTTTCATTTTGCTATTCTTGTCTCTCCCCCTTTTCTCCGCCGACATCCCCGACAACTACAACGGGCTTGCCTTTGGGTCAACAGTGAAACAGCTGCAAGCCGCCTATCCTCCCTCAGAGGCCTACAAATGCTCGCTCAATTTCAACAGCGCCGAATCATCGGGCGATATCGACGTCTATACGCTTTTTTTCCGCAAAGGGTATGTTGAAAAGGCGAAGTTTTATTTCCTGAAGAACCAGCTGGCCATGGTGATCGAGCAGTCGTATCCGGGCGCGGAAATCAGCGTGCAGATATACAAGCGGATGACTGCGCGGTATGGCCAGTTTGCGGGCAGGGGCAGCGCCTCTTGGAAACGGAGGGCCGATTACCTTGTCATGATCAACCACCACGCGGAGAACGAGGTCACTGCGGTCTCCTATCTCTATACGCCCCTGGCCGATTCCTTGCGCGAGCGGACCAATTACATCAGATCAGATGAAGAACGTGCCATAGACCGGCAGATTCGTGAGGTCAGGTCAGAAATCGACTCTCTCTCCATCCGTCCCGATTCCCTGCCACCGGGAAAGAAGCAATGAACCTGTGTCTGCCGCCGCTTTTTTGTTTTTAGCGTTTCTTTTTCTGGGGTGGGGGTATACTAGAAGAACAAGGAGATGCGCTGATAAAATAACGGTTTCAAAGGGCGAATTTCAGGGGAAAATGCGCTGCGCAATGGATGAAATCCCTGTCGTTGTGAAGCAGGCGGACATCGTGCTCCAGGCAAACAGCCGCGATGACGCAATCAACAGCATTCCTGATTGTCAGCCCCTTTTTTCTTAGCGTGCGGTAGATCACGGCGCCTTTTTCGAATGTTTCCTTGTGCAGGGGAAAAAAGATGAGCCCGTTCAGCAGCGCCCGTGTTCGCGCGTATTCCCTGTCATCCCTGATTCCCTGAAGCACCTCGGCATATACGATGCCGCAGATGCAGATATCCGCCTCTTCGCGTATCAGCTTCTCAAACAGGGCCGTCTGTTTGGTCGGTCTGTTTTTAAACCAGTCTATCCAAACTGTTGAGTCGACAAGGGTCATTGGGCGATCCGCGACCTACGCATACGCGACAGGTCTCCGTCCCAATGGATGGCGCCTCGCAATGCGATGAGGTCTTTTACCCTTTCTCGTTTTACCACTTCCTGGAGCGCGAAATCCACGAGTGCCCGCCGTGTCTTCAGACCGGTCGCCCGAAGCCCGCGTTTCACCAGGTTTTCGTCAATGACGATGTTGGTCCGTTTCATTGTGTTCTCCTAGTGTTATACACATAAAATATATAAATAATGTGTATGATTTCAAGAATGCGGCTGCCAGTAGACTGCAGGAAGAGACTGTTTCCAGCCTTGATTATCCCAACCCCACAAACGTATTTTACTCATTCTTTGTGAAATAGAAGGAGGTGATTTTTCACACCATGACAACTGGCGTCATCATCAAACCCAACGAGACCTTCGAAAAGGCCATGCGCAAGTTTACCAAGTCGTGCGAGAAGGCCGGCATTGTTTCGGAGATCAAGAAAAACCAGTACTACGAGAAACCCAGCGAACGTAAAAAGCGCAAGCAGAACCAGGCGAAGCGCAAACTCATCAAAGAGCGTCTCATCGAACTGGGCATCATTAAACCCCGGAAGCGGCCCACCAGGTACTAGCTGTTATCCGGCATATGCCATGACCATGTTTCGCATATTCAAACAGCCCGCCCTTGCGGCGGGTTGTTTTTTTCTTTTTTGCGCGCTCTCCTGCTCACGTTCGGCCGATGTCGGCGCTCTCCTGCCTCCCGAATTCACCGTTGTCAGCACCTGCTGCTGCGTGCGGTTCCACGACCTCTTTGCCACCCAAGGCTGTATTGGCATGGTCTGCGGCACTGCAAACGAAACGGCCGTTCAGGCAATCTGTTTTGCCTATGCGCGGGCCGAGGAGCCGCCAGTGCTGCTCAGGGCTTTTATCAACCTTTGCGAGGAAACGGGACTTGCTTATTCACTGCCAGGGGGAAATAAAAAACCGGTGGTCCTGACACAGGACAGCACCGGCTGTTTTTTTTGCGTGAGTTATGTCAAAAAACGCCTGTTTTTCGCCTCATCGTCCAGCGACTCAAAGGCAATTGCCGCCATGGGCCGCTGCCTTTCTCAGTAAACATCGAGAAACACTTCACCTAACAGGCCCGCGGGCGTGTTCACCATCTTCAGCAGGTTGTTGTGAAGGTTGGTGATTTCGATCTCGAGCTTGTTTTTATCGTCGTTCATAAAGCTGGTGATGTCGGCCGTGGCAGGCTGCCACGAAAGTATGGGCGCTTCCTTGCCGTTTAATCGGACAACCACATGCGCGTCAAAGTTGCTGAGGCGCAGGATGGCCCGCTTGCACGTTCCCGGTTTCTCAAATACCTGGCGGTAGATCGCCCTGCCGCAATAGAAGGGATATCCCTGGCTTGTCCACGACCCGTACTTGAAGAGTTCGGCTTTTTTTGCCACAAACCAACCCTGGTTGCCGCGGTTGAGGGCAAAATTGCCCGCGAGGTAGACGGGATATTTGATGAGCAGCGGGTGATAGGTTGAACCGAATGTCTTTACCGTGACACGGTTGATGCCGTGCTTGATGTGCTGGGACACGTCAGCCGCGAACAGGGATGCGCCACCCAGCGCCAGTTTCTTGACTATTTCCGTTTCCTGGAACTCGTTCTCGCCCCTGCCGAAGAATTGCATGGGCTTGAGCCGCACGCCGTTAAACGACACTTCAACTGGATAGACGCCCGAGTCGGGGCCGTTGGTGTACTGGTTGATGAGCCGGTGAAGCGCGATATAGCAGGTTGAGGGAACGTGTTCCACGGAGATGTAGCTTTCGTAGGCCATATTGAGGCCTGCGTTGATGTCGCGGTTGCTGTTGATTTTCATGGTCCAGCTGGACAGGGGAAGCGCATTGAGGTCAAGCGGCTCGAGCTCCCATTCGTCCTTGAAGATGATGCGATAGACGCGGGAAGGATTGTCGAGAGCATACTCCAGCTTGAGCGGCGCCTTGATTTTTGCCCCGGTCCGTACGAACCAGGCCGCTTCGCCGGGTGAAAAGGTGTAGATGAACGACTGGACGGTCTGGTGCTGGTTTTCCGCTGACACGGGTGAGATAGCGCCCGAATTCATGTCGAGGTAATAGAGGAAGCCGTCGCGGTTCACCTTGATCTCGGCGCGGATGGATTCGGTGCGCGATTTGTTCAGCATAAAGACGTAGTCGAATGAGCCTTCGGAAAAGACGCGCGCGAGGATCCGTTTTTCCACCAGGCCTTCGACAGCGACATCGACCACGCGCTTGAGCGCCGCGCCGCACACGGTACGGAGCGACTCGAGCTCGTCGGTTTTGTTTATTGTGGTGACTGGCGAGCCTGGAGCGGACTGGAGCGCTTCCATGCGGCGGGCAAGCAACGGGTCCTTGCCTTTTTCAAAGGTTTCGTGCGGCGTTATGCCAAAAAAGACGATTTTACCTCCGCGCTTGGCAAAGAGCTCAAAGAGCGCCGCCAGTCTCTTGGAGACAATGAGGGTCTCGGGAACAATGAGTATTTTAAAGATGCCCCTGTTTTTGCCATTGTGTTTGAAGATCGCTTCACCCTTGGGCGTGACCGTGAGGTTGGCGGCCATTGCCTCGGTCAGAAAATTAAAGGGGATGCTGTCGGCCACCAGCTGGTTGATGACAGCAGTGAAATTTTGGAGTCTGAGCTTGTATCCGGCAAGGTGCGAGGGGTTGTAGTAAGTATAGAAGGTTTGTCCGGGAAAGAGCACCGCCACAGACTCGGCATGGGGCGTTTTCTCGAGGCAGAACTGCTTGCGCATGAGGTAGGAGAGAAAGTTCTGGTACGATCCGTAGAAGCTTGAATGGACAAAGGTATTTGCCGGAGTGCGCATGCCGCTGTGGTAACCGAGCGTGGAGTACGATCCGTCGATGTGCGCAGAGTGGATACCGTGTATCGAAAGCTCATCAGATTCGAACTTGATGTCCTTGGGTGAAAGGCCCACGCCGATCCGGTTGCGGCCCAGCACGACCGTGCCGCGCGATTGGCGCGCATTGAGCGATTTCAGGTCGGCAAAGAGACGCGCGGAAATGCAATTGTCGCCCGAGAAGGGCGCTGCCGCGGTAATGCCTTCGACCGCGGGTAGCGCGGCGCATGAGGACCAGTCGAACTGGAGCATGTGCTCGGTTGAATAGTGATCGCCGCCGTTGAGATAGATGTGCATGCCGCAGCGGCTTTTTTTTCCGAACTCGGCCAGAGGTTTAATGAAATTAGCATTGAGAAGGTCGAGCAATGACGAATAGAAAGTGCGCCGGATAAGACCGTTTTTCGCAGAGTAGCCGTCGACAAAAAGACTGAGGACCGAGGTCATGGTGTCGGCCCCGCACGCGGCATTGAGCTTTTTCTGTATCTCAAGTGTCCAAGGGATGCCGCGGATTGAAGTGTCGGGCGCGACAGAGGGCAACTCGACCACAAAACCGGCAAGCGCGGGCGCCGCGTCCTTAGGCATTGTTTTCTTGAAATTATCAAAGGCGGCGTTGATGTAGGCGCGCGCGGCGTTTTTGTCGAGCACATTGAGCGCATAGCCGCCGACGGGTTTAATGTTGGCGCATTCGCGGAAAATGAAGAGGCGCCAGTCGCCTGTGGGAAGCTCGCATTTCAACTGGTTATTCTTGAGCATAGGGGTCAGGTTTTTTGCCGAGGAGAATTCGAGTACGCGGTCTTTGGATTTCAGGGCAAAGACATATTGGATCCCGCTTTCCTCAAAGTCGTGAGAAAACTTATGGGGTCCCTTGACCTTCAATACCCTGGCAAGGGAGAGATATTTCATCCTGAGGGCGGGTGATGCGAGCGTAAGGGCGGCGGAGGCGCCCGGGTCTGCGTTGATGAGGTCGTCGGAAAAGAAGATCTGCATGGAAAGTTTGCGCGCTTCACGGAAGACCTGCCACAAGCAGGCGAAAAAGTCGGCTGAAGGATAGGTGGGAACAGCGCTATTGTCGATTTTCAAGATTATTTTTTGGATGCCCTGTTGTTGCATGGCGAGGAGTTGGGATGCAATGGCAGCTTTTTCCAGTTTTCCGGAAAGGATATAGACCGGCATCGGGGTGTTGAATTTGGTGGATTTCGATGTCAATGATTTTAACAAACTTGATAAATTTGACATTACGTCCTCTTTTTTAAGTATTTTATGAAAAAATGAGACTACAAATATAACTAATTCCTGTTAACAAGTCAATTAAATAGATGAGTTACAGTAAATTAGGTTTAATAATAACGATTAAACGAGTTAAATTTATTATTAACTATGTTAAATATGGAAATAACGGTATGAAATGGAAAAAGGTCCTGGCACCTTTTTGTGCCTATTTTAGAAACAGCGCTTTTCTACTCTTTTCCCACGTTCCTGCCTGAAGCGTGTACACATACAAACCATTCGGGCATTGCGCGCCAGTCTCGTCCAGGCCATCCCACAATATGATGTAATACCCAGGTGCAAGATTGTTCCTCACAAAACTCCTGACCTTTCTGCCTCTAATGTCCCTGATAACAAGCTGTGCATTGCATTTTTTTGGCATAGCAATCCTGATGGATGTGGTTGGATTAAAAGGATTGGGTGAATTCTGGTATAACTCAAAAACCTTGGGCAGCAATGTTACGTTCTTCTCAACAGCAATGTCGTCCAGCGCAATAAAGAAGAACCTGTTTAACCCAACGCTGAAGCCGGTCGTATATCCTGTGGTATCATACGCGGAAACACGCCAATAAATGTATGTGCTCTCAGGATAGTCCCAGATATCCAGCAGATCACGAAGTATTACAACTGAATCAGGAAGAGAATCAACAGCCTTTACCATTTCCTGAAACACACTGTCACGATAGAGCTCTATGGTGTATTTTGCCCCGGTTTTGATAATGTCCGGATCTCCCATGGTCCAAGCAAGTGTTGAATCCCCAAACAAAGAATCAGTCTCAACTGGCCGCACAATGGCAGGAGGCATGCCGCGGTTTTTTATCTGAACATGCCAGATTTGTTCTATGGTAAATTCTCCGTCTGTGACTGCCACTGAAACAGTACACCTGCCAACAGAGGTATAGGTCGTAAACAGGGTGCAATAGAAGGTCGTGCATACCGGAACCCCGTTCATGGACCATGCATAGGAAAAGACTGCCTCTGAATGGTGGAAGCTGCGCGGTAATGCCCAGAATACGGCAGTATCAGTCTCATAAATCGATGTATCGTCAAAGGGGCGCCAGGTCTGGAATTCAATGGAATCAGATGAGGCAATGACATGCAGGCTGAATGACTGGGTGTCTGCAAGGCCCCGGTCGTCAGAAACAATGATGCTGATGGGGTTGTCGCTCTCTTCCCTGCTGTTCTGTGTCCATCTGAGTGTGTCTTTGGACAGGGTCATGCCAGCAGGAGAGATCGCCAGAGAACAGGTAATGGGGTCGCTGTCCGAGTCTGTTGCGCGGACAATGTAGTTCCATGGATAGTAGGCAAGAACATTGGTTGTTGGCAGGGAATTTATTGTTGGCGCATTGTTGGATCGCAGAACGTGCAGGGTAAACGAGAGGGTATCAAAACGGTTTTTTCGGTCAGACGCCTGGATCGAGACTTCGTTGTCGCTGGTGTCTCCGGCAGTCCACTGGATCACGCCAGTAACAGAATCAATGGTCATGGAATCTGGTGCAATGAGCAGGGCGTATCTGACTGTGTCTGCATCAGGGTCTATGGCTAAGACGGGGATAGAAAAGGATGTGCCTGATGCGATTATTGTGTCTGCGCTGGCTGTTGTAGAAAACACAGGGGTCTGGTTGGTTGGTGTGCCAGTAACGATAATGTTGAAACAGAGGGTATCGTATCCGCCGTTGTTGTCAGAAGCCTGGATGCAGACTGGGAATGTGCCGGTGTCATAGGGGACACCGCGAATACTAAAGTGATTAAAAAGACTGTAATAACCACTAACAGCAACGAAAGAAGGACTATGGATAGGGGTGCAGTAAATTGTATCTCCGTCAATGTCTTGTACTCTAAAATAAATCTCGTCATAAAAGTCCATTCTTTCATCAACGAATCGCTCGTAGTTGGGTAACGTATCAACAAAGAAAGGAATGTGATTAGTAAGAACATATCTTGCCGTATCAGATATTCTGATTTCATCAATGAAGACATTAGAGAGCGTTGGCCCTCCAATAAATAGGCTGTCACTGTGGGTGTCTGTTTGGCCAGAATAGCCCACCCCGACCAATGAGTCATTAAAAAAGAGTGTTACAATGTTTCTGAGGGAATTGCGCTGTGCTCCTAGAACAAACCAGGTGTTTGTATCGAGATCTAATTGATTTGATTCGGCATTTCCAGAATTAAAGCTGGAAGAAAAGCTACTTTCGTTTAAAAATAATACATAATCTGGTGAATAATTGATGAGTTTATAACTAAATCCTGACTGTTTATTGTTAATTTTAAATCGTACTTCTAGTGTAACCCATTCGTCAAATAAATTTAAAATGGAAGAGTTTTCCACAGCCGCAGTATTTGAAGTGTCTGAGAAGACCAAACCATTAACGCCAAGATCTGAACCCCAAGAAACCGGTTGGCCAATTTTTAAATGATTTCCATAGAAGGAAGAATCGAAGGCAGTATCGCCTTGTCCTTCGTTAAATCGCCATAAAGCCCTGGTATGCGCATCAGACTGAAAGAAGGATTCTTGAGAAAATAGGACAGATGAAAAAACGAGAACCCATGCAACTATTATATGAGGCTTAATAAACATAAACAAGGTCTCCTTTACAAACAAGACCGGTTAAAATAATTATATACAGGGTGCGAGCAAAATATTTGTTTTTACTGCTGTTGTCACGGTCAAGAAACGTAGGGTATGACGGAGATCTTTTGTCAAGAACCCTCATACGGGCTTGGCTCGAAATGACAGGCGTCAGACTCGAAAAGAAAAACTCCCCCACCCAAGTGGGCGAGGGAGTCAAGAATTGTCCAGTCTTGCAGATCTGAGAGGATTTTTACCTGGTCAGAATCATCTTTCTGCTCAGGATTTCTTTCCCTGTCGAAAGCGTGTACACATAGATGCCGCTTGCTACCTGGGCACCATTGCTGTTTGTGCCATCCCAGGTAACGCTATAGCTTCCGCCCACCAGAGCACCATACTGCAGGGTTTTAACCAGCTCGCCCTTTATTGTCCGCACATCAATCTGTACGTGTCTCTTTTCAGCACCTTTCAAGGCAAAAGAAATCGTTGTTGTGGGGTTGAAAGGATTGGGATTGTTCTGTTCAAGCATCAAGTCAGCCGATGCCACAGATGCGGCCTTATCGATGCCTACAGTAGGGTTTTGCTGGAGATCCGTAAGTAACACGCCACCGGGAACTTCTATAGTTACAGAATGGTTTGGATCTCTTGGGACAACACTAGAAGGATTGATGTTATACGACAGTGTCCCATTTGAAGCTGCAAGTTGTTCTGCTGAGAAGGAGAAGTTAAATGTGTCTTGGGCCACATAGGTCCTGTTTGTTATGTGTTGAATTATAATATCATTGAAATAATCAGCAGGAAAATGGTTAACATAATAGTGCATGTAGAGTTCATTTTCACGGATACTGGCATTTTGACCGCGATTATAACACTGAATATATGCCAAGCGCCCGGGATTAGTGATTGAATCACGTTCAAAATTTAAAGCATGACCCCAATGGCCAAATCCATATTCTCCATTTGCAACACATGCGTTCATGGTAGCAACCGTTGTGTTAATATGGGCTGGAATGGTCGTGGTTGTCACTAGCGCCCCTTGGCTGTTTCCAACCTTAATATCAAACGTATTGGATGCAACCGCGCTAAACGAAGTGCTGTTGGTCCGTTGAGCCAGGAAGTTGCCGCTTATTGATCGTATTTGACCTGTGGTTGGGCCGGTCAACTCCAAAGTCATGTAGGCCCCGATTCCGCCACCATTAGTTTTGCCTCCATTACGCCAAGTGTCTGTTCCCTGATATGTGAATCCATTAGCGTCAATAACAAATCGATTAAAACCTGTCGAATTACGCCAATCAGGCAGTAATGTCAAAGTTTCATCATTGTCGTATAGTTTCAGTCTGACAGTATTAGAACCAGCGTGGATTTTGGGAAGAGCGCCTGGGCTCAACGAACTGATTGTGACGATATTGAAACCAGTTATTTTTCCTGTTCCTGAAATTTTGACCAAATAATCATACCGCTGCTGGGCCTGGGTTGCTCCAGAATAAATTGTCCACGTCTTCCCCAAGTCGAAAGAGAGCTGCGTGGTCAAGCCGCCGTTTTGAGTTACAGTGATTATTGAATTATAGATGGGATATGGGATACGAACCGCCCATGTTACAGAACCATTTGCCAGGTCAACGCCGTCTGCCACAAGCGTTGCATTGGACTGTTCATAGATGCCGTCAAGATAATCAGCATATCCTGCCTGAAGTGTGGGGTGGTAGGTCATGCGCGCATTACCCCATATTTGCATGTTCTGATATGTTGCAGGATTTGCATTAGGATGAATATATGTATTGTTTATTGGCTGAAAGAAACGTTCGATTTTTTCCCCAATACGCAGCGAAAAGCTCATATCGGCACCGCCCCCGTGGTCTGCTCCAAGAAATAGGTATGAAGGGTGCGCAAGATAATTTTTAATGTTTGACATGTTGGCAAGAGTCCAGAAATAATAAGAATGAACAGGGACTTGGTCCCATGTTGAGGCGTGTGTAGTAGCCCAATCCAAACCATATGTGACACCGTTTGTATTTGCCCCCCAACCGCCTTCATTCCAATCGAAATAATGCCAACCACCGTTATAATACACATCACTTACTCGGTGTGCTCCATTGGATAGGCTCCATTGCCGGGCCTCAAGCCCAAGCATTTGGTAGAGATTGCATGATGATGTTCCATAATACATGCAATATCCATAATTGAAGACGTTAAAATACTTTATTGGGTCATAGACTTGTGTCCAGTTTAGACCAATATTGAGGGGATCTTCTTTGTAATTTTGACCATCGTGGCTATGGTATTCATTTTTCCGAGCATACTGATCACTTAGACCCCATTCTCCAAACATCGCAGCATCACGCATCTCCCCCACACACACAGTATCGTGCAGCGCTTTAAAGAAGGGGTCGAGATCCGCCGGATTGTAGGCGGGAAATTCCGCGCAATTTTCGTTTGTTGTGGTAAGCTTTGAGCAGCTCCACAAGTTTAGATCCCGATCACCCAAAATCCATGGGTTGCGCAAACGTGCGTACGCACCAATGGCAACAAGGATAATGACCGCGCAGGTCAATATGGCGTTACATCGTTTCATGAGTGCTCCTTTAGTAGAAAATTACATTTAGACTCTTGGAAAACGGGAAGACCAGCAACCCCAACAGGTCGAATGACCTATATAAAAGATAGAATTTTTACCCGGAAAATGCCACTGATTTTGGTATGCATTCAATGCCCTATTCACAGCGGATTTGAATGCATAGTACGTGCACTATGAAATAGTATGTTCAAACAATATTTTCAGGCCAATGGCAATAAGCACAAGGCCCCCGGCCCTCTCGACCCAGTGTCCAAAAAGCGTACCGACCCTTTTGCCAATGGAGAGGCCTATGATTGAAAAGAACGCGCATACAATACCGATTATGATACTTGGGGTCACAATAGGGACCCGCATCATGCCGAAGCTGAGGCCCACAGCCATTGCATCGATGCTGGTTGCCACGGAAAGGAAGATGAGGGTAAGACCGCGCGAGGGGTCCTGGGAAAAGCCCGCTTCTTTTTTCTCAAACGATTCTTTGATCATTTTTATGCCAACAAACGCAAGCAGCACAAGCGCCAGCCAGTGGTCATAGGCCTTGATATACTGTTCAACAAAAACACCGCCGAAATAGCCCAGAATGGGCATGAAAAATTGGAAAAGCCCGAAATGAAAGGCCAGCCTGAAGTAGTGGCGGGGCGTGGGGTTTCCCAGGGAAATGCCCGCGGCAATGGACACGGAAAAGGCGTCCATGGCAAGACTTACGGCAATGCCGGTAATTGTGAGCAAATCCATGAGCTATTACTATGCAATGTTCTCGGTATAAACGCGGTTTTGTACGATTGTTTTACCTCATCACGATCACCCGGCCAGCGGCAACCTGGCTTCCCGCAGTCGCTTTTATTACATATACACCGCTTCTTATTTCTCCAGGCCTCCAGATAACGGTTGTCCGCCCCATGCCGGGTTGCAAGGTCTGTACCAGTCTGCCATTGATGTCATATACTTGGACAAACGGTGGTTCTGTTTCCCGAATATGTTTATTAAACGCGAACGAAATGGCGACTGTCCGGGTAAAAGGATTCGGCGAAACAGAGACAAAGGCCCGGGCTGCCGTACGGCCGCTGTTTTTTTCGATCTGGTCCGGCGGGAAGCTTTGTGCCAGGTAATCCGGATATTGGGTCAGATAATCAGGGTTTATCAGCAAATATTTCAGGTAATCGGGCGCTTCACGGAACCGCTCCACGTGCTCCTTTGCGCGCGCGGACGGGGACAGGTTTGCGCTCACGAAAAAAGCCTCCCAACAGCGCTGCGCGCCATGGGCGATGAGCGTGTCTTCAGGCGCAAGTTCAAGGGCCTTGGAAAGCCCCCCAAGGAACCACTGCGGAAAAGCGTCCGCCACCGTTTGATTGTCCGCGGCCACGTTCCGCGCCCAGGTGAGCAGCATGGTTTGCGCATGCGCATCGCCCGAATCGGCAAAGACGTGGTCCGCAATGCCCGCGCCTACAATGGCGTTCTGGAAATAATTGGAGGTGAGTACTGTGGCGCAATGGTCGCCGGTGTTTGGTCCGTTCGTATAGTAAAGATGCGCGCGGTCGCGGTATTGCGCGTCGCCCGTGGCCTCGTAAGCGGAGGCAAGACCCATGAGCACATGGCCGAGTGAACGGTATTCGCCGTTGTTGGCGAAACGGTTCATGGGAAAGCGCACGATACGCAGGGCAAGTTCCTTGAGCATGGGTTCGTTGTACACGGCCCACCAGTCAAGGAGACCGGTGATTTTCCAATGGTTGGCGTTGCCGTCATTTCCCGCAATGCAATCCTGGTATCCGAAAAACTGCTCCACACCCGGGCAAATTTTGCAATCGCCGTTTACATTGTCGTGGTCGAGGTCCGCTGTTTGCAGGGCGCGGCCCATGCCCCAGAGCGCCGTGGTCTGGTCAGCGTGCATGGCATATGCGAGCGCGCCCAGGTATGCCATGTCGTAATAATTGTTTGCCGTGTGCTGGCGGTTGGCGCAGCAGCAGTTGACCGGATCAACATTATCTCCGTACCAGAGAAAGTTGTACCCATTGTTCCACGTCATTGCGCCTGTTGCATAGGGATACTGTAATGCGGCGGCATACCCTGCATGGCCAAAGACCAGGCAGGTGTTTTTGTACACATTGAAGAAGCGGACCCACGAGGTCCGTTCCGTGCTGTTGTGCGCGAACAGGTCCGGGTCAGCGTGCACCAGCGTGTTGCCAAAGACCTGTGTTTTGCCGCAGAGCCACACTGCCGGCGGAATGGCGTAGAGGGGTTGGGCGATTGCATAATAGGCCTCCTCGGTTAGGCCAATGCTGTCGCTGAAATTGACAAAAGCAATGTGCGTGCGGCCAAACCCGCCATACCAGTCGGTGGCGGGGCCCAGGCTGCTGTACAACCCAAGGGAAAGGGCGCCTGTGCTGTTTGCCAGAAGGTGTTTGGGCGCCATTTCCCAGAAATAGCGCATACCGCATCCCAGGCCTTTTGTTCCGTCAGACACATGGAGCCAGCCCATCTTTTTTGTGCCGCCGGTCACTTCGTTCTGGCCTTTTCCCGAGGCAAGGAGAGTTGCGTTCTTTTTGATCTCATAGACATCGGACGAACTGTAGTGTTCTGTCAGTTGCTCGCCTGTGGAGAGAGCGGTTTCAAAACGGCCGTCCGCATCAAGGTGGCTCACGGTCGCGGTAAGCGCTCCCGCAAGCCTGGTCTTGAAATTCATGGACAGGGCCGAAAGAACCATGGATGAAGACGCGAAGTCGTTCATGTACCAGTTGTGTATTATCCGGACATAGGGTTTATTGCGATATGCGGTTACATAGAGCACCATAGGATACTGTGCGCCCGCGGAAACAGCGGCGCGTATGCATACCTGCCCTGGTGTATGCCACACTACCGAAAGCTGGGCTGTTGCGCCCGTGGTGACGTTTGTCCCAACTGTCAGGGCGCTGGCATTGCCCGATTCAATGATCTTGTGCGCACTATCATAATTTCCGCTGCCGCTCAGGTCCGCCCAGGCCTCATCAAAGATATTGAAACCTGTTGAGTGCATGGTAAAGCGGGCGACACCCGTGGTCACGGTCACAACACCGGCTGTTTCGGAGACCGTGAGCGTCCCTGAAGCGGGGTTCGATCCCTTGTCGCTCAGGATATAGGTTGTTGCGCCCGAGGCGGCGACCGTGGCGTCAAACGCCACGCCAAGCCAGCGGATGGAGCCGTCCTCCCAGGTTTCAACAACCGTGAAACCCGCGGGCACAGACTTATTGGTCGCCGAATCCTGTATGGCGAAAAGCACGGTGTCAGCAGGCTGATATGCTCCCTTGGGCATGGGCACGCTGTTCGACACAGGTGCGCTGGTTCGCGCGACGCCCGCGTGTTCAGTGACGCGCAGGGGCAATGCAAGACCGCAGACGCTTATACATGCGCCAGAGACGCAGAGGAACATGAGGGAGAGGTTCATTTTTGGCTCCAGGTATTCTGTTTTCCGTAGGGCAGGGTTACTGGTTTTTGAAAATAGGTGTATGACGAATACGTTGGTTCAAAAATAGCCAGCCAGCGGTCTGCGCCAACAACGGGCTTGTTGCAAGCAAAGACCCGGGTGAATGTTTTGGGAAAGCTTCTTCTTTTTGAAAAGAGCGTTTCCAGTGTGTCGCCTTGTGCGCCAAGCAGGTATAGCGAGACATAACTTGGCTCAGTCAGGTCTCCAGCCAGTACCCAGGACATACGATTACCCCTGGTTTTTTCCGGTGCAAGCGAAACAGCGCGGACATCCGTGCCCACCCAGTAGTATTGCGCGCCCGCGCGTTCGGCCATAAAGGTCTGGCCATATCGTTTCCATATGCAGATGCCGCGCGGTTCATCAAACTCGCGGTCACCGGTACCGCTCTTGCCAAACGAAGTAAGATAGACCAGATTCATGGTGAATTTATCGACGCATCCCCGTTTTTTATCCGTCAGATAGATATTGCCATAGTAATCGGCTGCCATATATTCGTGCGTTGTTTTTTTACCAATAAGGGCATCGGGCGAGACCTGGAGCGCCTCGTTGTTTTCGAGATCCACGCGTACCAGCGTTTTACCGCTGTCGTTCAGAAAAAAAAGAAAGTCGTGACGGTAATAGACCCACCGTTCACTTCTGGTGTTTACGGCAATGCCCAGAGGCTGCCGGACCACGCAGCCGGGCAGGGAATGGAACTCGCGGAGCACCACCCCCGAGTATGTCATAATGAGTATGCGATCATTTCCCGTGTCGGCGATATAGAGGTTGCCATTGCCGTCAAGTGCAATATGCGTGGGCTTCTTTAAAAGGCCAATCCCCAGGTGGCTTTTAAAAAGAACCTCGCGCTTGGGATTGAACAGCCACACCACTCGGTTGTTTCCCGTATCGCAGATATAGACATTGCCTTTTTCATCGCAGGCCACGCCTGTCGGGTCCCTCATCTCGTCCGCGCCACTACCCCGGGCGCCCCAGAGCCCCAGCGTGTACATGGAATGGTTGTAGATAATCTGGTTTTTGCCGCTGTTTACCCCGTACACAGTCACCTCGTCATCATCATCCTCGGTCGTGGTATCGTCGCGCGTGATCATTTTTGTCACCGCAATGCCGCGCGGATCGTGGAACCGGGTCTTGAAGGGCAGAAGCAGAGCGAGTTTCGTCTGGGTGGCGCGCTGGATGCCGTAGGAATGAAAATAGGGAGGAAAGACCAAGGTGGTGGGCACGTCCTTCGCGTGCGCCCGCAGGAGCGCGCAGAGGGAAAACAGGAACAGGAGTTGCGCGCGGTTAATCATTCCAGATATCCCGGTATACCCAATAGTTTTTCATGCATTTTTTCGCGTAATAACGTGTTTCGGTATAGCCGATCTCCTCGACAAAAGCGTCGAACGGCCGGTTTTTGTTCACAGTGCGCCACCGTTCAGCCGCCTGCGGGCCCGCATTGTAGGCGCAAAAGGCAAGGACCGGATCGTTACCGAACCGGTTCAGCATGGCGTTGAAGTACCACGCGCCAAAGGCGATATTGCATGCGGGATTGAACAGGGAGTCGGGCGTAAAAGGGGTATTCAGTTTGGCCGCGATTTCGGTCCCCGTATAGGGCATTATCTGCATGAGTCCTAGTGCGCCCGCCGGAGAGACGACGCGGTATTGATACATGGATTCCTGAAGAATGAGCGAATGCACAAGCAGCGGATCGAGCCCGTATTTTTTACATTCGGCAGTGATGAATTCGCCATAGTAGCGCGGAAAAAAACAGCGGGCGATTTCCAACGGCATGACACCGTAGAGACCTTCAGGGATTTTCCAGAGCAGGGGCCGCAGTGTCCGGTAGGCCTCGCTGACAAATCCGTTCGCCTCGTAGAGGCGAACCAGATGATAGTGCAGGAAAGGGTTTTTCCGCGACTCCTTTTCAAAAGGACGCAGCGCCTCAAAAGCAAGGTTATAACAGCCGGCCTGCAGCAGTACCGTGCCGGCCCGGTAAGCCTTTTCGGTCTCCGGGCCAAGGAGCGCGGTCTGGGACTGCGGAACAATCGCGCTTCCCGGGGACAGGAAACGCTCCACGGTCACGGCTGCGCGTGAGCTGTCGTTAGCGCGCAGGAGTGCGGCGAGCGAGTCGGGGCTGAGAGAATCGAGCCGTTCCCGTGCCCGGTAAGCGTAGTATGAAAAAAAATTATACCTGATTGCGCTGAGATACCATTGTACCGCCTCGTTTGTTTTTTTTTGTTCTTCGCATACCTTCCCGGTCCAATAGCAGCAGTCCTCTGTCTCAAAGCCCAGGGGATACCGTTTCGCGTGGCCTTTCCAGACAGTGGTTGCGGCAGCGCGATCGCCCTTTTTGTAGTGGCAATATCCCATGCGCCATCGGGCCTTTTCCCCGTACGAACCGTTCTTGTATCTTGCATCGATCAAGCCGAAATAGTGGATTGCGCGGTCGAGATTTTTGTCGTCTTCATAGGTACGCGCGATTTCCCACAGCACATTGTCGCAGTGCGCGTGCTGGGGAAAGCGGCGGACATAATCCAAATAGTATTTGTTCGCGGTCTGGTTCATCTTAAGTTTTTTGCAGCAGCGACCCATGTAATAGGCGAAGAGGGGTTCACTCGGATAATTTTTTCGCGCCGTTATGGCCATATCGAGCGCTTTCTTGAATTTTCCCTGGCCAAAGGCCGCCTGCAGGGCGAGAATGAAAGACTCCCTGGCAAGCCTGCTTTTCTTGCGCGAGAGCGGATAGGCAATATCCCACACCTTGTCCCACGCGAAGCGCAAAGCGAGGTATTTTGCAGTCTGATATTCCTGATCCGCTGAAACAGACGTGCCGGTCTTGCGGATTTGGGCGTAGCGCTGGTAGACACTGTCGGCAAAGGGTGAATTCGCACTGTTTTGTATTACGGACATGTATTCGGCAAGGGCCTTGTCAAATTGTTCTGCGTCAAAATACTCGTTGCCCAGCAGATAGCGGAGCTCCTCGGCGTTGGCCGGGGCGCGGCCGGCAATGCGCGCGCAAAAGGCCGTTGCCTGGCCCCCCTTTTTCAACAGGCCGCTTTTAAGCAGCGCAACAGCGGCATTGACCTGGACCTGCGCGGGCGACTCTTTCGACTCAAGGGCCGTGAGCAGCGCGGCCGCCTCTTCCGGGGTGTTGTCTCCCAGGCAGGCGATGAATTCATTGCATTGGGCATAGGGCGCCAACAGGGGGCTTTTTTCTCCCGCCTCCTGGAATTCCTTTTTTGCCTTGCTGAAATGGCGTTTCGCAAGGGCGGTCATGCCCTTTTTAAACGCGTCCGCCCCGGCGTCATCAACGGGAAAAAGCGGTGTGAATGTGTGTTTTGTATAGGGAGCGGTCAGCGCAATGGGATAGAGGTCGGAGAGAGGGAATTCCTGCGTGTCGGCTGCGGGCGCGTTTTGATCAGGGGCTTCGTCGGCGGGGCACGGAACCGTTGCCGCAGCGCAGAGAAACAGGGCAGCCAGTTTCATATATTCAAAAATATACTCTGCACCCGGCCAGTACAACAGCAATGTGGCATATGTGTATTTAGTATATTATTTTTCAAAGAATACCAAAGGCGGTGATCATGGAAAAAGATGGCGCTCCCCTCAACGAGGAGCAGAAGAAAACTCTGCGGCAGCGGTTTGCGGAAATGACGCAAAACGTGAACAAAGAAGACGTGGTCCGCCTGCTGCGCATTTTTGAGGGCAAATTCAAAAAAGTGCGGGACAAGCTCTACCACTATCCTCCCTTCCGCGTCTACGTGCGGCAGTGCGAGCTTGCCTACGAGGCAATACGGTCCTGGAGCCACGGCGAATACGAGCTTCCCTGGCAGATCGTGGGCGCCATGACCGCGGCGCTTCTCTATGTCCTCAACCCACTTGACCTCATTCCCGATTTCATACCAATCATCGGTTTTGTCGATGATATTTTTATCATCACACTCTGCATCCGTCTGGTCCGCGGCGAACTGCGCGACTATTGCGCGGCAAAGGGGCTCAACCCCAAAGACTATGGCCTATGAATCCCCAGTATGCTGAGTTCCTTGCCGCATACCGCGTCATCGCACGCCTCGCCGAAGTAGGGGCCCTGCTCTCCTGGGACCAGGAGACCTGCATGCCACCAAACGCGGTCAGCGACCGGGCTGAACAGGGGTCGACCATTGCCACGGAGATCCACGCGAAGATCACGGATCCGGCGTTTGCCGGCCTGGTGAATGGTCTTTTGCAGGACGCGTCACTTTCAGACGAGGAACGTGTCAATGTCAGGGAGGCCAAGCGTGATATTGACAAGGCGATCAATGTCCCCGTTTCCCTTGTCGAACGGCTCTCGCAGGCCGCCACCTTTGCTCACGAGGCATGGAAAAAGGCGCGCGCTGCCGGCGATTTCTCCCTGTTCAAGGACCATCTGCAGCTGCTCATCGACTTGAAAAAGGAGGAGGCCGTGTGCATGGGCCATGGTAACAGGCCCTATGCGTGCTTCCTCGACGATCACGAACCCGGCTGTACCGAGGCTGAGTTGGACAGGCTTTTTACGCCGTTGAGAGAGAGGCTGCCGCCGCTTATACGGGAGATCACGCGCGTCAAAAGACGGCTCAGGAAGGGGTTTTACAGCCACGACTTTTCCGAGGCCGCGCAAAAGGGCCTTTGTGAATATATCTCGGACGAGATGGGCGTTCCGCGCGACCGTTCACGTCTCGATACCGCGGTGCACCCCTTCTCCACATCGTTTGGCCAAAACGATGTGCGCCGCACCGTGCGCTATAAGACAAACAACCCCTTCGAGAGCCTCTATTCGGCCATGCATGAAAACGGCCATGCGCTCTACGACCTCAATATCGCGCCCGCGCTCGCCCAAACGCCAGCGGGAAGCGCCATATCCCTGGGTATCCACGAGTCGCAGTCGCGTTTCTGGGAGAATATCGTGGGTCGCAGCCGTGCGTTTTTCGAGGCGTATCTGCCCGATATGCGGCGTTTTTTTAAAAAGCAGCTGAACGGATTGGGGCCTGCCGACCTGTATGCCCTGGCCAATGAAGTAAAGGTCTCCTACATCCGCACCGAGGCTGACGAGGTCACTTACAATATGCATGTTATCCTCAGGTACGATATTGAACGGGCGCTTTTCGACGGGTCGCTCGCGCTCAAAGACGCACCTGCTGAATGGAACCGGCTCTTTGAGCAGTACCTATCGCTTAAGGTCGACCGGATCAGCAACGGGATACTCCAGGACGTGCACTGGTCAGGCGCGTCATTCGGGTATTTTCCCACGTATGCACTCGGTACAATGGCCGCGGCACAGCTTGCCGCGGCCTGCGACAAGGCCTGCGGCGGGCTGGACACGGTCATCCGGGAAAAGAGGCTTGCCGCAATACGGGAGTGGCTCACCGGTAATGTGCATCGCTTTGGCAGGCTCAAGACCGCGGCGCAGGTACTGCGCGACGCTACGGGAGATTCATTGAATCCGGAAGCCTTTTTTTCATATATTGAAAAGAAATACGCCGGGCTTTACGGCCTGTAGCTGCGGGACGAACGTATGGTACGGTATAAAATGAACGTATACGACATCATCGAGGAGATGCGGGAATCCTTCAACTACTATTCCCTCGACGATGTGAACGCGTTGTACGATTTTATCAAGTCAAACGAGACCAATGTGAAAAAGCTGGTATATGACAAGACCGCCAATGTCCTTATGTTCCAATAATCTTCTAGAAACTGCGCGCCAGAAAAAACCTGAACCAGAGCGATTTTACGGTGCATGAAAAGGGGCGGGAGTCTCCGCCCGCGTAGAGATCCGCGTTGGTGACGCGCCTGTTGTTCCCGGAAAAACCCTCAAACACGTCCATGGACCAGCCTGCTTCTCCGGCAAACGATGAGGCCTTGCCTACTTGCCGTTCAATGCCCAGAAAAACAGCGCCGCCCCATCCCTGTCCGCGGGAGTCGATTTTTTTTCCAAGGTCAGTGCGCTCGGTTCGCAGCCCCGCGTAGGGATAGTACCGGCCGGCAAACCCCACATAGAGCCGGTCGAAATTCTGGACCGTGACCAGTGCTCTGTTCACGGTAAAAAGAGCCTCAACGTTCATCTGCACGGTCCGTAGCGCATAGGTGTTGACATAGGCGCCAGAATGCAGGGAATCATCATCGCGCGGCGTCCAGCTATTTGCGTTGCTGGTCCAGGCCACAGCGGCACCGGCTCCGGCTGTTACAACAGCTGAAAGCGCGCGGCGGTATTGAATGCCCAAGGGCCAGCAGATATCGTTGTTGTCGAATTTCGTTTCAGCGTCCTGGATAAATGACGCCATACTTTTGTTCTGCGCAGGCGACCTGAGCTCCCTGAACTCCCGGATGGAGGGGATCATGAAGGTAAAAGAAAGGGCCATGCTGTTGCGGGCCATCGCGACCGCGGACGCCGAGTCGGCCGCGGTTGTGTCGAATGCGTTTGCGCCGGCAATGGCGCTATCGGCGGCAGTGGTTTCGGCAATGACCGTATCCACAGATACGGTCCCGGACACAAGACCTGTGCAGTAGAGAGAGGTGACTATTGCCAGAATGGCGCGCATGGCAGAAAAATAAATTATTTATTTGACAGAAAGCAGTACCAAAGATTAATTTTTCCCATTCGTTTATTGGAAAGGAAGAGCCATGAAGAGAATCAGCGTTGTTTTCGTATGTTGCGCGTGGCTGCTCGCCTCATGCGGCCGTGACCCCGCCACCCGGCCGGGAACCGTGCGCCAGCCCTCCCTGGCCTACTCGGGCCTGCTCGCGGTCTCGGTCATAAAGCCGGACGACCCCGCGGCCCTGTCAAAAACCGCGATCATGGATCATGCGCGGCTCCAGATCATCGTCAACCACCAGGACTCCACTATCGATACCAGTTTTACTCTCAGCACGTCGACCATTGGCAGCAAATATGTGCGCTACGTGCCTGTGGGCAGGGACGTGGAGGTCATTGCCAATATCTACAGCGAAGATGACTCACTCACGCATACGGGCAGTACACTGGTCAATGTGCTTGCGGCCGACACTACCTATTGCACCGTGGTCACGAAGGCGCGCTTCGGCTACATTAGAGTTCTTATTTATGAGGTGCCCAGCAATGTTGATTCAGGATATGTCAAAGTATCGGGCGCCAATATGGCAACGGTCTATGCGCCGCTTTTCATAGATTCCATTGCACGGGACACGGTCAAGGAATATGACGGTCACGCTTCAGGCGTTATCGAATACATTGGCATAGGGTCAAACCGGCGCGTGGACATCTACTTGCTCAAAGAAAATGGACAGACAGCCTACTCAGGCACCATGTACACAGCCATCAAGGCCGACAGCAACAGTCTGGGGACCATTGCGCTCGATCCTGGGTCAGCGAAAATCCGGGTAAGCGTTGTGGAACCCGATTTTGACACCACAGGCGTTATCGGCTCTATTCTCGAAGATGGAAAACCCGAAACAGGGGAGATTGTTTTTTCAGAGATCATGTACAATTCAGACGGAACAGACCATAACGAATGGATCGAACTTTACAACACGACTGCATTGGCCGTGGATCTTTCAGCGTATACACTCACTGTGGATGGCGATACGCTTGCCGCGACCGGGATTGTGCCGGGCCATGGCTATTACGTGATTGGTTACACCGATTCTTCGTACATTGATATAAAAATACCGGTTTTTTCCCTTCCTGCCAGCGGTGAGACCGTATATGCGCTCTTCCCCGCGGGCAGCGACACAGCGTCCGACAAGGTCCGTGTCAGATACGCTGTTTCAGAGGGATGGCCAACTTCATCGGACGGCGTGGCCATTGCCCTGGACAAAGAGTACCTCACCGCAATGTACAACAACTACGGCAGTTTTTGGCACAAGGCCACTGACACCATTCCCGGTATCGCGGTTGAATTGGGTACACCCGGCCGTTGAATAATTATATTCTCTGGTGTTGCCAAGGAGGCGTGTGTGGAAACTGATTCTGACCTGAAACGGACCCAGTATTGCGGAGACCTGAGACTCGAGCACGAGGGAAAAGACGTGGTGCTCAAAGGATGGGTGGACCGCAGACGAGACCTGGGAAAGCTTATATTCATAGATTTGCGCGACCGCACAGGCAAATGCCAGGTTGTCTTCAATCCTGAAAAAGACGCTGAACTGCACAAAAAGGCCGAGAAGCTCCGCGGCGAATTTGTGATCGCGGTCGTGGGCAAGATTGTCAAGCGCGTGCAGGCAAACGCGACCATTTCCACGGGTGAAATAGAAGTCGTGGTTTCGGATCTCCGTATTCTCAACGAGGCAGAGACCCCGCCAATCGCCATCAACGAGGATGGAGGCGAGAGCGAGGAGATACGTCTCAAATACCGCTTCCTCGATTTGCGGCGGCCTGCCATGCAGAAAAATATTATGTTCAGGGCGGCGGTCATGCAGGAGACGCGGCAGCTGCTTTCAAAAATGGGGTTCATTGAAATCGAAACACCCATTCTCATGAAGAGCACGCCCGAAGGCGCACGCGACTTCCTGGTGCCATCGCGCGTCAATAAGGGGAAATTCTACGCCCTGCCGCAGTCGCCGCAAACCTACAAGCAGCTGCTCATGGTCTCGGGGTTCGATAAATATTTCCAGATAGCCAAATGCTTCCGCGACGAAGACCTCCGTGCCGACCGGCAGCCAGAATTCACCCAAATCGACATTGAAATGAGCTTTCCGACACCGCAGGTCATCTACGACACTTTTGGCAAGTTTGTAGCCGATCTTTTCAAACACACCATAGGCGTAGATGTTGGCAAAATCCCCAGCATGAGCTATTACGATGCCATGAATATCTATGGATCTGACAAGCCCGATACCAGGTTTGGCATGGAAATGCACACGGTTTCGTTGCTCTTTGCCAAGACCGAGTTCAAGGTTTTCAGGTCTGTGGTCGAATCCGGCGGCGCAATCAAGGCCATCAACGCACCTGCGTGCGGCGATCTTACCCGCAAGGTGGTGGACCAGCTCACCGAGGTCGTTGTCGCTTCGGGCGCCAAGGGGCTGGTATGGGGCAAGGTCAACGACCAGGGGCTCGAAGGCCCCTCGGCAAAGTTTTTTGCCCCAGAGACCATATCCGCGCTGGTGCAAAACCTGAATGCCAAGCCCGGCGACATGGTTTTTATGGTTGCAGCCGATACCACGGTGGCCAACAAGGCGCTTGGTGCCCTGCGGCTTGAGATAGCAAAGAGAAAAGAAATGGCCAAGAAAGACCAGTTCAGTCTTCTCTGGGTCACCGAATTTCCTCTCTTCGAATACAGCGAGACCGATAAGCGCTGGTCGCCCATGCACCATCCTTTTACCGCGCCGCTCGAAGAGGACATCAGCTTGCTCTACAGTCCCGAATACTACCTTGCCCGCGCGCGCGCCTACGATCTGGTGCTCAACGGCAACGAGATCGGCGGCGGCAGCATCAGGATACACAGCGCAGGCCTGCAGTCAAAGGTCTTCGAGCTTCTGGGCATTTCAGAGGCTGAGGCGCAGCGCAAGTTCGGGTTTTTACTCAATGCCTTCAAATACGGCGCTCCGCCCCATGGCGGTCTCGCCTTTGGCCTCGATAGACTGGTCATGATCATGCTTGGACTCGATTCAATCCGCGATGTTATTCCCTTTCCCAAGACCACCACGGCCCAGTCGCTCATGGACGATTGCCCATCAACCGTGGATGCCGGACAGCTCAAGGAACTGGGGATCAGGCTGGAATAAGGCGGAGATAGTTTTTTTAAGAATTTTTCCTTTGGCAGATATAATGTTTTAACCCCGTAGTTTTGTCAAAAAAGCATTGAGATCAAATAAAATAGACTAGTATTATGCATTCTATTTATATTTAAGCTAAGCGATTAATCATTAATTTTTTAAACATTGATTAAGGGAATTTTCAGAATGCGACCAGAAAACGATTATTTCATTCTTGCCTTGTCCGGGAAGATAACCACGGTTAAAGAATGTCAGGAAACGTTTGAGACCGTTCACCGGATGATCATGCAGGACGTGAAATTTATTGAGCTTGACCTTTCAAAAGTAACGGATCTTTCAGGCAGTTTTGCCGGTTTTTTAACCTCTCTCATGAATGAGATCCACAGCATGGGAGGGAATATTATCGTCTCACATGCTGATAAGAACGTGCGCTCCGTCCTGATGGGAACCGGTTTATCAGGGATCATCAGGGAGCCCGGGGAAGGCCGGAAAAAGAACAAGGCGCTTCTTATCGATGACGATGAAGATGTACGCAGAATTACCAGTGAAAGTCTGAAGGAGTTGGATTACCTGTGCATAGAGGCTGAAAACGGACTGATAGGTTTGGAGCTTTACCAGCGGAACAAGCAGGCCATTGCCTTTATTGTCCTGGACATGCAAATGCCGGTCATGGATGGGGAAATGTTCTTCAATAAAATTTTGGAATCAGACGCTGACGCCAGAATAATTATTGCTACAGGATACGCTGATCAGGAAAAGCTGGTCAGAATGCGCGAGAAAAGGCACTTTGAGATATTAAAGAAGCCTTATTTCCTGCGAGATCTGGAGGCTGCCATCAAGCGTACGCTACCGCAACCGATGACCAAGCCAAGCGCATGACAGACCAATGCGTCCTGACCAGATTCGTGTAAAAACATACAGTTCTGGAAAATAGTAGCACCGGCCCTATTTCATTATCACAGTAGTATTGTCCAGAATTATAATTATGGTCGCAAAACGAGCGTTTTTTGCTTTAACTTTCACTTTAAAATTTTAAAAATCGCTTGACATATCCTATTATATTTGATATACTTAAGTGGGGATGTTTTTTAGTATCCCTCGTTTTTTTCAGGGAGGTTGTCATGCGGCGTCTTTTTCTAACCACCATGCTTTCTATTGGTCTGGTCCTTTTTTGCGCATCAGGGTGTACCAAAAAACCCAGCCCCGAGGAAATGAACAAGCTTACCGAGGCGCGCGCTTCAGCCGAATCAGCCGAGAAAAAACTGGCTGAACTCAGGGCCGAACGCGCACAGCTCGAAGCCACCCTCGATGCTAAAAAGGAAGAACTCCGCAAGACCGAGGAAGAGCGCGATGCCATCAAAGCCAAGCTGGGGGAATAACTATGAAAAAAACCCTACCATTTATTCTCGCCGCGGCGCTTTTTTTTCCCATGGTCCTGTCCGCACAGGAAGAGATGACCTACGAACAGTGGGAACTTGGCATTGCCGACGCCCAAAAACGTGAGCAGGAAGCAAAGGCCAAGATCGCGGGCGAACAGTCGCAGATCACGGCGCTCAAGGAACAGATAGCGCAAGCGGTGAAGCAGACCGAGGCGACCCGGCAGGAGGCTCTAAGCCAGATCGGCAAAACCCCTGAAGAAATTTCCGCGTGGAACGAAAAAATCGACGAACTGGTGCGCAAGCTGCAGGATCTCAACATGCTTTCACCCGACGAACTGGTAAAACGGATCAGCGAACTCAAGGGGATCGAGAGTACCCTCACCACTCTAAAGCAGGCAAAAGAGGCGCTTCTATTTGCGTCCATTGCGCGCATTGCCGAGGTCGAGGGCCTCATCCAGCAGGTACGGTCGAATCTGCCTGACAAGCCCATGTCGTACCAGGTACGGCTTATACCTCAAAATCGCGACTGTCTGTGGCGCATTGCCGGCTACCAGGAAATTTATAACGACCCATTGCAGTGGCCAAGGCTCTACGAAGCCAACAAGGACCAGATCGACAAAACCTATGCCCGGTATTCCCGGAACACAGCCGATGCCAAATACGAAAAGGCGGCTGATCTCATTTTTCCCGGGCAGGTGTTCGACATACCTCGATAAGCGTGAACACGATCGCACACACATGCAGCGCATTCCGGAGCTTTTGCCCTTAAGCAAAGGCTCTTTTTTATTTGAGGAAGCCACCTATTAAGAAGCAGATTGCATCTGACCAGGACACGGTCCTCAAGCTCCTGGGCAGCCAGTTTAAGGACAAGCGGCGTCTCGAGGAATACCTTGGCGCGGCCGTCCATGTGCGGAACAGCACAATAACCATCGAGGAACGCTCGCGGAGCAAGCTTGAACGGGCCGAGAAGCTCCTCACTGACCTGCTCTCCCGCGCCATGTTCGGCGATCCTCCTTTTTTCCAGGGACCGTTCGACCGGGGCGGAAGCGGCCGCCAGTATATCACCGCGGGAAACAGGCGGAACATTTTTCTCAAGACCAAAGGGCAGGAGCGGTTCTACGACGCGGTCCAGAAACACGACCTGGTCTTTGTCATTGGCCCTGCGGGGACCGGGAAAACCTACTGCGCCGTGGCCATGGCCGTCCAATGCCTCCGGCAGCGGCTGGTGGACCGCATCATCCTGGTACGTCCCGCGGTCGAGGCGGGCGAAAGTCTCGGGTTTCTGCCGGGCAACCTCCGCGACAAGGTGGAACCCTATCTTGCCCCGCTCTACGATGCGCTCTATGACATCCTTCCCCGCGATACTATCGCGCAGCACTTTGAGGAAAAGACCATTGAGGTGTCACCCCTTGCGTATATGCGCGGCCGTACACTCAATAATGCCTTTATTATACTTGACGAAGCACAAAATACCACCTTGGCCCAGATGAAGATGTTCCTGACCCGCATGGGTGTGGGATCAAAGGCCGTTGTGGCGGGCGACGTCACCCAGATCGACCTGGCGTCGAAGAAGCAGTCGGGCCTGCAGGCCATGGAAGGGGTCCTTGCGGGCATTGAAGGCATCTCCTTTGTCGCGCTCGACGCGGGCGACGTGGTCAGGCACCGGCTGGTGAAGGACATTATCGCTGCATACGGCAAGTTCGAGGGAGCCAATGGCCAGTAATTTCAAGACCGTCAGGCTGAAGAAGAAGGATGAGACCCAGTTCGGCCGTTCCACCGCCCTCTCCTTCCCGCTCTCAACCGCCGGCCGCCTCCGTGTCCTGTTGTTTGTCCTGGTTTGTATATTTATCAATCTTATTTTCCCGCCGGAAAAAATATACGAGTCCTTCGACATCCCCAAAGAAGGCGACATCACGAAGAAACCCATCATCGCGCCTTTTACCTTCGACATTCTCAAAACGGACGAGGAATTGCAGCGCGAACGCGCTGAAGCAATGGCCAAGGTGCTGCCGGTCCTGGAATACGACTACGATGTCACCGAAAAAATATTCAACCGTTTCACCTGGTTTTTCGACAATATGACGCTCCTCAACGCGCACGAGACTCCCGATTCGGTGAAGCAGCGGCTGTGGGCCGACCTCAAGAAAGACGTGTCGGTGAGCACCATCAAGGCCTTTACCCGCGGCAAGGTGAATGCCGATAATCTCCTCTTTATCATCGATAATATGCTCGACGAAGGCATTTCAGCCGTGCTGGTGGTGCGCGACATCAAGGAGCGCGACGACTTTAAGGCGCGGTATAATATTGACTTTGTTAACTATCTCCAGTACAAGGGTGATTTTGTCACTTTGCTGCGCGACGAGGGAGAACGGACCGTTCCCGCGAAGAGCCTCCTGGTAAAGGAGGGGGTCATCGAGCGCGAGAAGGCTCAGCTCAAGAAGATGTTCCCGCCGGGTGTACTCGAGGCGGTCTACGAACTCATCTACGCCTATGTGTCGCCCAATATTTTCTATAGTGAGGAACTGACCAGTCAGCGCAGGGTGCTTGCCGCGAACAGCGTGCTTAAAACCAGCGGCAAGGTAATCAAGGACCTTGAGATTGTAGGAAAGAACAAGCTGGTGACCCCCGACATCTACCGGAAGATATATTCTCTCCAAATAGCCCAGGAGAGCATGCGCAAGGACACCAGTTTCGATAAAATTATGCCCATCATGGGAAGGGTCTTCCTGAACACGCTTATCGTTGGCCTGTTTTTTCTTTTCGCGTCCCAGCGCCGCAAAGACTGTTTTACCAAACCCGCGCACATCGCTTCCATTGTCCTGGTGCTCGCCCTCCAGTACACGCTTTTGGTGGCCACCCTGAAGATCGTGGACGTTTTCCTGGTGCCGCTTGACTGGAACGAGAAGGTGGAATTCGCCTACCTTTTGCCCATGGTCCTTGGTCCCATGCTCATCACCGTGCTCTTTGACTTTGAAATGGGCGGTGTCTTCTGCCTTACCATGGCCTTTCTTGCCGGTGTGGTGCTCCACTTTGAATTCAGGATGACCCTGGTCCATTTTTTCGCGGGCCTTGTGGCCGCGGCAGGCGTGCGTAATATCCGGTACCGCTCCCAATTTTTTCTCACGTTGCTTCTCTATTCATTTGCCTACTTTGTTCTCATCACAGCCATGAGCCTGATCAAGTTCGGACAGTACGACCAGATGACCTTGTTCAAGAACTTTGGCCTGGCAGGTCTTTCGGGCGCCATCAGCATCATGCTCGCCATCACCCTCATCTGGATCTTTGAAAAGACCTTCGGCATTACCACGAACCTTTCGCTCATCGAACTGTCGGACATGAATTCACCGGTGCTCAAGCGTCTTTCCATAGAAGCGCCGGGCACGTACCATCATAGCGTGCTCATCGGGAACCTTGCCGAATCCGCGGCTGAGGCCATTAGCGCCAATCCGCTCAAAACGCGCGTACTCGCTTATTACCACGATATTGGAAAAATCCACAAGCCGGAATATTTCATCGAGAACCAAGGGAACAACAACCTACACGACAAAATATCGCCCCGCATGAGCGCCCTGATCATATCGTCTCATGTAAAGCAGGGGATCGACCTTGCCAAACGGTACAAACTGCCGGCGGCCATCCGTGACGTGATCAAGGAGCACCATGGCACCACGCTCATCTCGTTTTTCTACGAAAAGGCCAAGGAGCTCGATGAAACAAGCAGGATCATGCGCGAGGAATTCTGCTATCCGGGACCAAAGCCCCAGACAAAAGAGAGCGCGCTCATTATGCTGGCTGATTCAGTGGAGGCGGCCTCGCGCGCGCTGTCCGAACCCACCACCAGCCGGCTGCGCAGTCTCACGGACAGCATCATCGAGTCGAAGATCGCCGATGGCCAGCTCGATAACTGCGACCTTACCTTCAGCGACCTGGCCAAGATCAAGGAGAGTTTTATGCCCGTGCTTGCCGGCATGTTTCATACGCGCATCGAATATCCTGAAACAGACATGAAGAAGACCGAGCGGAGGGTCGTGCGGCCGCCCGAGGAGAGGCCATTGCAGGGAAACCTTTGAATTGGCATGGTATAATAACGTATCTTTACCGCATACGGAGGGAATGGTATGGGACAATATAAACGGACCCATTTTTTCATTAACAAGCGGCTCCAGATCCGCTACATGGTCTCGCTGCTTATTCCCATGCTCATTCTCATCGTGTTTATCGGCTTGGTCATGTTCTATTCCCAAAGCAAGTTCAGCACAGCGGCCACTCGCGAGATTGGGAAGGAACTTCAGCAGATTATTCGTACCAATAAAATGTACATTGAAGATGAGGTCCAGCGCAACGCCAAGTCCTTGTCTGACATAGAAAACCAGCTCAACCAGTACATCACTGGCGCCAAGAACTTTTCAAAGTCCCTGCTTGAAACCGCGTACAAAATCCTCTTTCTTGGGCTCTTTGTAGTTGTCATCGAAATCGCCTTTCTCACCATATTCATTTCGCACAAAATCGCAGGTCCCATCTACCGGCTTGAACGTTTCGCTGAAGACATGCGCAACGGCAATTTTGGCTCGCGCATTTTCCTGCGCAAGGGCGACGAGCTCGCTGATATAGCCTCGAATTTCAACAAAACCGGCGATTTTGTGCGCGATACGGTAAAAAAGCTGCTCGATATCAACGCGCAACTGCTCCAGGCGGCGCAGGGCAGCGGGAGCAAGGAGCGGCTCAGCATCCTTGAAAAAGAATCAGCCGAATTGCGGCAGAAACTGAAGCTTTAAAAAAAAAGCCGCTGCGCTTGCAGCGGCCAGAAGGATTTTCCGCCAAGAACCGTTTATTCCACTTCGTCGAGCCTGAGTTCGCTGTCCTCTTCACGATACAATTTCAGCGAACCGCCCGTTTTGATCATCTCTATTTTCATGACCTTGGGCGTGTTTTTATACATAAAATGGACGAACGCGTGTTCGCCGGAAAGGGGTTCAATACACACGATTTTCACGGCTTCGCCGCCGCAGTTTTTCTCGTGGTCAATGCAGAGTTCCTTGAAGAAGCTGCCGATGTCCTTGATTTCCGGGTCCTCGTTCTGGACGAACCGTTTGATATCGGCGTTGACATCGGTCAGGTATTGCGGATGGAGCAACCCTTTCCACGCACCGATGTTCTTTGAGTCGAGGGCCTTGAGGTAGGCGAAAAAGGCGTTTTTAAAAGCGGGTGACCGCGTCGAAATCTCTTGCATGCGCGCCTGCAGAAAGGCGTCGCCGGGCAGCAGGCCGGCCGCTTTCTGGATGGCGAGGATGTTCCTGCTTGTATAGGTTTCCTTTGCCGCGTGAAAGAGAGCTTCGGCCTTTACCCCGTAGAGGGCGTTGCGTCCGGGCTGATGTTTGATAATGATGTCAGCTACTGGAACGACCTCTTCCCATTTTTTCGCGGGCATCAAGGTGTTGACAATGGACAGGGCGAGCGACTCAATCGCCTTTTGCATAAGCGTTTTCGCGTCCGTATTTTTGGGATCGAGCGCCTGGGCCTCGTCGAGCAAGCGCACGGCTTCTTCCATGCGGCCAGCGTTGATGGCGCGCGCAGCCTCGTCCGTAAGCATCCCGGACTTTGCCAGGGGAAGGTAGGTTTGGGCCGTGGGGTTTGAGAGATCCGTGGCTATAACTTGCTCGAACAGCTCAATCGCTCTTTGATAGTTTCCCCGTTTGAAGGCCCATTTTCCCCGCTGCGACTTGGTGCAGGCCGTGCAGACAAGCGAAAGCGAGATGGCGAGAATAAGATATTTTTTCATGCCTTTTGTCCCCTTGGTTTAAGGTAAAGTACTTTCCGTGGATAAATATAATTTTTCTCTCTGTACTTGTCCAGAACATGACAATTGAAATCGCATGGTTAAAGTTTTATATTTGAATAGTCCATAATGGATGGATACAATAACCAAAAGGAGTTTTAGTATGTCAGTAGAACTCTACCTTCTCGTTCTGGTATTCGCGGTGGCACTTACCGCCTTTGCCGTGGCCATAAACGCCAATGGCGTGGTGCGGAATGTCCTGTGCTATATCTTCGCCTCGGCAATACTCATCGGCGGCGTGGTACTTACCGTCAATTACATTTCCGACATGGCCGTGCGGAAAGCGCAGGAGATAGCGGCAAAGGAAGCGGAGAAACTGCGCTATGAAGAGCAGCTGCGCAAGGCCGAGGAAGAGGCGCGTCTGGCGGCAGAGCAGCAATCCTCCACGGGCGATGAAAAACAGTACAAAGCCAGCCTCATGGACATCGTAACCAAGGGCAGCGACATTGCCCGGTCTATCCTCAGCGTTAATGTCGACGATGAAAACGCCGATTACGACGCCCTGGTCAGCCGTTCAGCGGGTCTAAAAAACCAATCCTATGCCCTCCAAAAACAGCTCGATAACATCAAGGAGGAGGATGGAGCAACGGACCTCAACGAAACCCGGAAAATCCTGGAAAAAGCGGTTAAAACGCTCGCAGTGGGCGCCAATTATTTCAATCTCTATTTCAAGGCCGAGGACGAAGACCAGGAAGACGAACGTTTCGACATATACCAGCGCAATTGTAAAGCGGCGCGCAGCGATTTCTCGCGAGCGTCCGAGAAACTCAAGTAACTATTCCAAATCGCTAACCACGAAAGGACACTCTATCATGGCCTCTGTTCCCGGCGATCTTTTATATACCAAGGACCACGAATGGGCGCAGGTCAAGGGCGCCATGGTTACCTCCGGCATCACCGACCACGCTCAGCACGAATTGGGAGACATCGTCTTTGTCCAACTACCCAGTGTTGGTGTGCGTGTTGTCCAGGGACAGCCCTATGGCGAAATCGAAGCGGTAAAGACCGTTGCCCCGCTCAACGCGCCTGTAGGCGGAACAGTGAAGGAAGTGAACACGGCCCTTGCAGAAAATGCGGGAACAATAAACACCGATCCTTACGGACAAGGGTGGATCATCAGGATCGAGATGGACAAGGTCTCTGAAACAGCGGCGCTCCTCAACGCCGCCGCCTATGCCAAGCTCATCTAGGAATCCTATGGAAACCCCAGAAAACAGACGGCTCCTCGCGGCAATGGGAGCCGTCTCGGTCAACGATCTTCTCATTGGCATACCCGCGTCCCTTCGCGCCGCTGGCGGCATAGAGCTTCCCCCGGGCATCAGCGAGTATGAGGCCTTTTCCGCCCTGCAGCAACTGGCCGCCAAAAACATGCAGCCCCACGAATGGAATTCATTCCTGGGCGGCGGCATCTACGACCACTATATTCCTGCGGCTGTCGCGCATATCACCGACCGCTCCGAATTCAAGACCGCCTACACTCCCTATCAGGCCGAGGTGAGCCAGGGAACGCTTCAATGCATATACGAATATCAGAGCCTCATCTGCGCGCTCACAGGCATGGAAGTGTCCAATGCCTCGCTCTACGACGGCGCCACCGCGATCGCCGAAGCCGTGATCATGGCCCGCAGCCTTCACAAAAAAGGCACGGTGTGCCTTGTTCCGGCGTCACTGAACCCGGCGTATCGTGACGTACTCGCCACCTATGCCAGGGGGCTTGGCATCACGGTTACCGATGTTTCTTGGGACGCAACGGGCGCGCTCGATCAAAAGGACCTGGAATCAAAACTTTCAGATGACGTTTTTTGCTGCGTGGTGCAGTCCCCGAACTTTTTCGGGGTATGCGAAGACATTGCCGCAATCGGCAAGATCAGAGAGCGCCATTCCTTTCACTACGTGGTAGTCCCTAATCTTGTCAGTCTCGGGCTGCTCGAGGCCCCGGGCAATGCGGGCGCCGATATCTGCGCTGGCGAAGCACAGTGCGTGTGCGCCGCTCCTTCATACGGCGGTCCATTGCTTGGTTTTCTTGCCACGCGCCGCGAATGCGTCCGCCAGATGCCGGGCCGGATCGTGGGCCGCACCGTGGACAAGGAGGGAAAACAGGGGTTTGTACTTACCGCCCAAACCCGCGAGCAGCACATCCGCAGGGAAAAGGCCACGTCCAATATCTGCTCAAACCAGGCTCTGGTCGCCCTTGCCGCAACCATTTCCCTGTCGCTGCTGGGAAAAGAGGGCATCCGCGAGCTTGCAACACTCATTCTCAGCAAAACCCATTATGCGCGGTCCCGGTTTATGGGAAAAAAAGTGGTGCGGCTGCCCTTTTCCGGACCAGTATTCAATGAGTTTGTCGTTGAAACCAACGCTGATCCCGAACAGCTTTTCGCCAATGCAAGTGCGCGGAAAATACTCCCTGGTCTCAGGCTCAGCCGTTTGGCTGGCGCCACAGGCAACCGTCTGCTTATCGCCTTTACCGAAAAAAAGACCTGCGCGGAGATCGACGCTCTGCTCGCTCTCTTCTCCTGATCGCCTGCACTTTTTCCTGTTTCCATCCCCATTGGTCAAAAATGTATTTTATGATCAATGCGCATAGGTATTCTCAGCGACACCCACCGGAACCGCGCTTTGCACGAGGAAGCGCTCGATCATCTGCTGCAACGTGAACGGGTGACTGCCATCTATCATTTGGGCGACGACTACAAGGACGCGGAGCTCGAACTCGAACGCGGAATCGAGGTGGTCCGTGTACCCGGAATCTACTGCCCCGAATACCGTGAAAATACGGTGAATAAAATTGTCTTTGAGACAGTGCACGGCATCAATATCGTTCTCTGTCACGATGAAAGCGCGCTCACCGACTCCATCATTATGACCAACGACGTGTTTCTCTACGGGCACTCGCATAAAGCCGGGATCAAGGTGCTCAACGGGAAGCTCTTCCTCAATCCCGGCCACATGAAGGCGGACAAGGACAAGGGCCGTCCGCCCTCGTTCGGTGTGCTCGAGATCGACTATGGCGAGGTAAGCGCATTTATCAAGGAATTCCGTGGGCAGTTGATCACCAGTGTCTCCCTGCGCAAGGGGGCGAACGGGCTTTACAAAACATAAACCATGATACAGGCGTATATTGAAAATGTTAAGCCGGGCCAGGTGCTGGGCAGGTCGCTCTACAGCGCCGGCGGCGACCTTCTCCTTGCCGCGGGATACCGGCTCGATCCCAAGCTTATCCAGCGTCTCAGGGGCCTGGGCTATTCCGCGGTCTGGATCCAAGAAGAGGGGACGGAACAGGTCATTCCCGAGGAACTCATCAACGAGCAATTGGCCCTCCAGACCAACAAGGCCCTCCGCGAAAGCGCCGAGATAGTCAAACAGGTCGCCCAGATCAAGGGCGAAACCAAGGAGGAAATCGACCGGGTCATTAAGGACACGGACCGGTTCAAAAACATCATTGTGGTCGAGAAGATAAAAAACGTGATCGACGATATCCTGAACAATCTTCTGTCTCAGCAGGATATCATGATCAACGTCAATTCGATCAGGGGCAAGGACGACTATCTGTACCAGCACAATCTCGACGTCACGCTCATGTCGGTCATTCTGGCCAACCGGCTCAACCTGACGCGCGCTGAGGTCATGGAGCTTGCCGTGGGCGCCATTTTGCACGATTTTGGCATGGTTCTTATTCCCGACGCCATCCAGAAAAAAGGCAAGCGTCTCACCTTTCAGGAATTTGTCATACTCAAGGAACATACCACCTACGGCTACAACATACTGCGCGAAAATCCGCGTATTTCACCGGTCTCGGTCCATGTCGCCTACCAGCACCACGAACGCCAGGACGGCGGTGGATTTCCCAGGGGGCTCAAGGGAAACAACGAACTTCCCAGCATCAAGAAGCTTAACCTGCAGCCTGGGTGCATGCACCGGTACGCCGAGATCGTCGCGGTCGCCGACGCCTACGATACCCTCATCTCTCCGATAAACCACATGGATGCCAAGTCGCCCGACGAGGCGCTACGTATTCTCATCCGCGGCGCAGGCACACAGCTCAATAAATTTGTGGTCGATGCGCTGGTCACCATGACGCCTTCCTTTCCAGTGGGCGCTTTTGTCTCCATTATAGCAGGCCCCAAGACACTACTAGGCGCCAAGGGCGTGGTGGTGAAAAACAATCCCGCCAACCTCGAACGGCCCGACATTCTCGTCCTGTTCAACAAGGATAACCGCCGGGTGCATCCCTTCACCATCAACACCGCCGCCGAGCAAAGTATAAAAATCCAATTCATCATGCGGAATTAATGCGGTACTCCGTACGTCTCGTCTCCCTCGAAAGTAGCGCAAACAGGAAACTCATTGTCAAGAGGCTTGCGGGCGATCTGCGTACGGACATCAAGAAGGCGGAGGCCTTTGCCGGTTCCCTCCCCCTTATTCTTTTCACCGGTCTTTCCGCGGAAAAAGCCGACAGCGTCATGTTCGACTATCAGCGCATGGGTTGCCGCATCGAGAGATTTATGGAGGAGGAGAAGGCGGCAACGCCCGAGCACCATGAAACCATCCATTCGCATATTGCGGCAACACCCGAACATCAAGACAGCCTGGCAATGCCCCAGTTCAGTTTCTCAAGCGGCCCTGGTGCGCCCGAAGAAAAGCCTGGCCGTAGACGTGAGATCATTGTCATCGCCGCTTTCCTGCTGTTCATTGCCGGGGTCCTGGCAGCTTCCCATTTCCGGAAATCAATCGCTCCCGCTACGCACCAGCTCCAGCAAGCCGAGCGCGAGGCGCGGGAAAATCCCACGGACCAGAAAAAGCAGCAGCATGCCTCACGCGCCTATACGGAAAAAGCGCAAGAGCAGCAGCAGATCGGCGACCGGATAAGGTTTTATCAGATCGCTATTGCGTTCAATAAATTCAACGAGACTGCCTGGGACGGACTCATCGACGCGTACGCAGAAAAGGGAGAGGATGCGAAGGCCAATCAGACCCGCCGCGAGAAAATGGCCATTTTCGGCGATACGAACGCAGCGATCGCGCGCATTATCGCCTCATACGGCGCGCTTCAGGGCACGCTCAAGCTTACCGGCAGCGGACTGCAATTCACCTATGCCACTGACGCGGATGGCGATTCAACTGTGGAAAATGAAATGAAGACAATGGCGGGAAAAATCCGGGAGATCCGGCCATTTGAGGAAATTTCAATGACAGCCGTAGGGGACACGAATACAATCACCGGGAAGTATTGATCAGCGACGCCGCGTATCCTGCGCCAAATCCATTATCGATGTTCACAACGGTAACGCCGGAAGCGCACGAATTGAGCATTGCCAGAAGCGCGGCAACGCCCCCGAAACTCGCGCCATAGCCCACGCTGGTGGGCACGGCGATTACCGGCACGCGTACCAGTCCTCCTACCACGCTGGCAAGCGCGCCTTCCATGCCCGCGACCACAACCACGACCCGTGCATTGTCCAGTGTTGTCTTGTGCGCGAAAAGGCGGTGTATGCCCGCCACGCCCGCGTCGTACACACGCGTGACGTTGCTTCCCAGCATCTCGGCGGTCACGGCCGCCTCTTCGGCAATGGGAATGTCAGAGGTCCCCGCGCACACAATCGCGATTGATCCTGCGGGTTTTTTTCGTGGTCCTTTGGGTGTATAGGTCATGGTTCTGCTTACAGGACCGTAGGTTGCCTCAGGCAGATCGGCGGATATGGCCTTCCACGCCTGTTCAGACAAGCGCGTGCCAAGCAGCCGTGAGCCGTGCGCAATGATCGAACGCGCTATTTTTTTTATCTGCTCAGGCGTCTTGCCCTGGCAGAAGATGACCTCGGGAAAGCCTTTGCGTCTTTCTCGGCCGTGGTCCACCTTGGCAAAGCCCAGGTCCTCAAAATGCATGCCGCCCAGGAGTTCAAGAGCGGTTTTGACGGAGAGAGAACCTTTGCCGACTTTTCGGAGAATGGTTTCGAGATTTTTATTTTTCATGTGTACCTCATAAAATAACCATCTTTTCGCGTTTTTTCCACAGATTTCGCCAATGTAGTAATGTATATTATTGCCATGAATAGGACGAAAAATAATGCGCAGGCGTTCTCCCGCCGGTGGAAGCGTGTCGAGGCGGTTGAAACTGGCGAGATGCTGCGCATGAAAGACAGGGAAAAATATCTTCTTGTCGGAAAATTGTGTTCATCAAAAGGCCGCAGGCGGCATTCCGGCGCGGATGATACAGACAGCCCTGTCCGGAATACATGGCAAAAGCTGGTTTCGCTTACAAAATGAACGGTACAAACAACACCGACATTTTTGAACCCACGCTTCACGCACTAATAAAAGTATTCGGCGGCCTGAAAACAGACTATATGGCTCTGTCCACGTTTTCTTGAGATATCTTTTTGATAGAAGCAGGATACCGGGCAGGTATGCGATATGTGGGATGGGTTAGCGGATAACAGCGGCTCGTGTAATTCGGGTGTGTATTTTTGCACCATGAATACAGGGGTGTTCAAAAAAACCATGAAAATGCTGCTTCTCCGATGATCCAAGTAGCGAATTTGGCCTCTGGAACTGCTGAAAAAACAACATCTTGTACCTGGCACCAAAAAGGTACCAGGTACGGAAAAGGTACCAGGCACCTTTTCCTCAAGTTTGGTTGCATTCCTGCCGATAAATAAGTAGATTACTTACTAGGAGAATTGGGATATGGATACCAGCTTCGCAATTTCCACAGGCGCCATGCGGGTCACCCAGATCCGCCACGATGTTACGGGAAACAATGTCGCCAATATCAACACCGACGGTTTTCAGCAAAGCGATGTCATCCAGAAAGAGACCAACCCCGGAGTAGATATTGCCGATATCCGGAAAACCCCCAACAATGGCCCCTATTCAAACACAGACTTTGCCAAAGAAGCCAAAGAGATGATTGTGAACAAGGACGCGTACGGCGCAAACGGCAAAGTGATTAAAGTGCAGGACCAAATGCTGGGCGAAGCAATCAATCTGATCGGCTAAGATTCTTTTACTTCTCTTTTTTCCCTATTTTTTTAAACGTCTCCTGTAATTCACCAAGCATTTTTGTCGCGGTATCCAGCGCCTGGTCGTCACGATTGTTTAGTTCAGCAAAAAGATAATCATAAATAAAAAAGAGGCTTCCGGCAACGTCGCCTGCGTCAAAATCAAGGGCGCGTTCGAGCTGGGCGAGAATGTTCTGTGTTTTAATGATGTTAGCCTGGCGCTTTTCATCATCTTCCCTGGCTTCTTTAAGAAGGATCACCGCCCGATCCACCAGCAGTACAATCGACGGTAGCTTACCCGCTGAGGTGATCGCGACTTTTTTATAAAGGTCGATCTTTTTTTCTTGAGCCATGGTAATTAAAAGAGCGCGCTGATGGTTTCCGCGACCGTACGCACGCCTGTTACGGTAATGGTGGGGTTTTTCGCAATTTTCTGCGCATTGTTCCAGGGAATAAAAATACTGTTGAATCCCAGTTTCTGTGCTTCGCGTATGCGCTGTTCGCAGAAGGAGATTGAGCGTACCTCGCCACCCAGGCCAATTTCTCCTATAATGCAAGCCTTCCTGTCAATGGGCTTGTTCAAAAAGCTGCTGACCACCGCGCAGGCAGCGGCCAGGTCAATCGCAGGTTCGTCGAGTCTCAGGCCGCCTGCTATGTTCAGGAACACATCGTACGAGCTCAATGGATAGTCGGCCACACGCTCGAGCACTGCGCACAACAGGGCCAGGCGTTTCTGGTCCATGCCAGTGCTGGTCCGCTGGGGATATCCAAAGGTCATGCGCGAGGCAAGGGCCTGGACCTCGACCAGCAGGGGCCGGGTCCCCTCCATGGCAGCGGCAACGACCGATCCGGGCTGGCGTTCGCTCCGTTCCGATAAAAAGATCTCTGAAGGATTGAGGACCTCGGCAAGCCCCTCGGTTTTCATTTCAAAGATTGCGATCTCATTCGCAGCGCCATACCGGTTTTTTATAACGCGGACAATGCGGTGGATGTTGTTCCGGTCCCCTTCGAAGTAGAGTACCGTATCAACCATATGTTCAAGCACGCGCGGGCCTGCAATGGTCCCATCCTTTGTTACATGGCCGATTAAAAATACGGGAATATGCAGGGTTTTTGCACAGTGGGTCAGTTTTAGCGCGCATTCACGGACTTGACCCACACTGCCGGCAGCTGTGGGCAGTTCAGGGAGAAATACCGTCTGTATCGAATCAATGACCACTAGCGCGGGTTTAATCTTTTCAACCTGGTCAATAATCCGGCTCATGTCGTTCTCTATATATATAAGGAGATTGTCGTGGAGTGTGTTGAGGCGCTCAGCGCGGAGCTTTATCTGGAGGGCCGACTCTTCGCCCGAAACATATAAAACCTGCCCTGAAGTTCTAGCAAGTGATTGTGAAATTTGGAGAAGGAGCGTTGATTTGCCAATACCGGGATCGCCACCCACAAGCATAACAGCTCCAGGCACAATGCCGCCTCCAAGAATATGGTTGAATTCGGAAAAACAGGTGGCAATCCTTTTTTTATCAGTAGTTTCTATTTTTGAAGCGGGTAGAGGAGAAGAGCCGGAAGAAAAAGAGCGTTCCTTGGGGTCTCGCGGTTCAGACATCTCTTCGATTACCGTGTCCCACTCCCCGCATCCCGTGCACCTGCCAACCCATTTTGGGAATATTGTACCACACGACTGACACGAGAATACGGTTTTTTGTTTATTTGCCATTGGATCTTTTAATCGAGTATTTTGTTTTTAAAATAACATATTCCGGAGGGTAAAATGAAATCATTCCGCAAAGAGCTCTGGTTCAACGTAAAAAGCAGGCGGGAATATATCAATATAACCCGCGAGGTCCAGCAGGCCATTGATGAGAGCGCTATCCGGGAAGGGCTCTGTCTGGTAAATGCCATGCATATCACCGCTTCAGTCTATATAAATGATGATGAACCCGGTCTTTTAAAGGATTATGACGATTGGCTCGAGAAGCTGGCACCCCACGAACCGATCTCCCATTACCGTCATAATGGGGCCGAGGACAATGGCGATGCTCATCTGAAGCGCCAGGTCATGGGCAGGGAAGTGGTATGCGCTGTCACTGCGGGCAAACTCGATTTTGGCCCCTGGGAACAAATTTTTTACGGCGAGTTTGATGGCAGACGGAAAAAACGGGTCCTGGTGAAAATCATCGGTGAATAACAGCTCTGACGATTAGCTGATTTTTCGCACTCCCCCCCCTCGGACAATCGCTAAATCCTTCGAAATTCCAAGGATTTAGCGATTTTTCTGTTC
>MFYT01000013.1 GCA_001789205.1 Candidatus Raymondbacteria bacterium RIFOXYA2_FULL_49_16
ATCCATGACAATGACCTGTTCAAAGCCGGAATCCCGAGAAACTTTCAGATATTCGACCCACTCGATTTCATAGCAGAAGTAACCCAGCATATACCGAACAAAGGCGAACATCAGATAAGATATTATGGCTGGCTCGCCTCGCGTCGCCGCAAGGCGAGGCGGGTATTCTAATAAGAAGCGGGGTATGAGGGAAAAAGCCGCGGCAGCCGGTGTAGAGCAACCGGAGAAAAAGCCCAGTAAAAGGCAGCTTATGACCTGGGCTGCTCTAATCAAGTGTGTTTATGAGGCGATGCACCGAGCTTGCCGAGGTGTAGACCCCTTGAAATGCCTCCGCCAGAGGCGGACGGCGGTTTAATGAAGATAATCAGCTTCATAGACCAGGATGACATCATAGAGCGTATCCTGAAGCACTGCGGGCTGTGGAAGGACCCGCTTCGCTCTCGCGAAAGCGAGGCGAGGCCACAACCAAGGCCGCCGCCCGAAATCTTCATTAAGTTCCCCGCCCTCGAAGAACCGTTGCCTGATTACACTCCGCCTCAGGCGGATTTGAGGATATCCCATCTTACGATGATTGAAGGCTTTGCCGGAAAGTCCCTGGCGAAGCCTTTTTTATTTTCTTGTTTTCGATGCCTGGAAGGGTTATTTTCTTGACGAGGAGGCCGAATTTGGATGCGGAGAGAGGGACGCGAGGCGGGGGTCTCTATCGAATACCGGAAAGAAATACGCCCTGCACATGCCAGACGGAGGTTAGGCGAACTGGAAAAAGCAATTCCCTATCAATTTATCTTTTTTGTGATCCTTGACTACTGCCCGTGGTAAACCTATTTTTCTGTCCGAGAAAAATCAATGAAAAAAGCAATGTCCGGTATTTTCCTCGGAATGATCGCCGGCGTCATAGATGTGATTCCCATGGTGCTGCAAGGCCTAACCTGGGACGCGAATCTTGCGGCCATTTCCATGTGGGTGGTGGTTGGACTATTACTTACCATGACGACTGTCCGCCTGCCAAGCCCGGTGAAGGGCGTGCTCATTGCGGTACTGGTACTGCTTCCTTCGGCCATCCTCATTGGATGGAAAGAACCTTTCAGTCTTGCACCTATTTTAATCATGACCTGCCTGCTTGGAAGCGCTTTGGGATTTTTTATCGAGAAGATTGGCGTACGAAGTTGATCGGACATTTGTACCTGGCACCTTTTTGGTACCTGGTATTACTTCCCCGGCCTGTCTTTTGGTGAAACCGCGTCACGATCATTCACCACAGCGCCTTGGGGGCAGGGGATATGGCCGGTTAAAAATGGGTCATTGGTCTCTTTCATCCACTGGTCTAATTGATTCCGCATGGATACCAGCGCATGTGTATAGTTCGGATCTGCCGCGCAGTTGTGCGCTTCGAGCGGATCGAACACAAGATCGTATAATTCCTCATCCACCCGTTTTCTCTCTTGCCATCCATGGTTGAGCCAGAGATCTTTTGAAGGGCTGTCATCGGTATGGCACGCGACAGCGCGGTCACGATCGGGAAAGCGCCTGATATATTTATACTGTTTAGTGCGCACAGCCCTATGCGGATCGTACGACGAATGATAATTGATTTCAGCGAAAACCGCGTCGCGTACTTCGCTCTTCTCGTTTAGTATCAGCGGCATTAGCGAAACCCCTTCAAGCCAGGGTGGCGGTTCTATGCCAAGATAGTCGCACAGTGTCGGAAATATATCAACCTGCGAAACAAGGGAATCAAGAACTCTGCTGCCGGAAAAGCCCCCTGGTCCGCGCATTATGAGCATAACGCCTATGCCATGGTCTGTGAGTGTGCATTTCATTCCTGGAAAGGCTATGCCATGATCGGTTGTTGCAATGACCAGCGTATTACTGCTATGGCCTGTCTTTTCAAGAGCCATAAGCACTCTGCCCACCCGTTCGTCAAAGATATGGACGCTTTCCTTGTAGTGCGCCATGTCTTCGCGCACCTGTGCAATATCCGGCAGCGGCAATGGCGGCAAACAGTAGCCAGGATCATCAAACTTTTTTTCAGGAAAGGGACGATGGGTCTCGGACATGCCCACTGAAAGGAAAAAAGGGCCGGGAATCTCGTTTTCAAGAAACCGCACTGCTGCCAGATCCATGTCATCATCGGCGGTGCAGAGAACATGATCGTAGCTGATTTTTTTCACATCATGGGCGATATGCTGGACACCCGCAAGCGCGGTCTTGTACCCGTGTTTCTTAAGCGTATGGATAATATGCCGCGAGTAATCGTTGAGTGAAAACCCCCGGTGCGCAAGGCCCAGCATTCCATTTACATGGGGCGCGGTACCGGTAAGCAGAGAGGCCCTGCTGGGCGAGCAGGTAGGAGACATACAATATGCCTGGCGGAAGAGCACGCCTTCTCGGGCAAGGCGGTCCAGGTTTGGTGTGGGCATCTGATGACCGTAAGGGCTGATATACCGTCCGGTATCATGCGAATGAATATACAGAATATTCGGTTTTGGCATAGCGTCCCCTTTTAGAATAAAAACCCCACTCCTTCATACATCAACTTGCCGGCATAGGCCAGAAGCACGCAGGCGAGAAAGCGCATGAAATAGACATAGGCCTTACCTGTCAACAGATGGCGCGCTTTACCCGTAATATGGGCAATTAAGATTTTTCCGCCTACAAGACAGAGATAAAAGAGCGCGATAAAGATAACTGCATTGCGCGGGGAATTTGTCCATGCTTTTATGACCAGGGGGCCGCCCACGGTCATCCAGAAGAGATAGGGGTTGGGACTCAGAAAATTCACCATGACACCTTTGACCACTGAGTGCGCCTGCACTGCCTCATGGTCTGGATGGGGGATTTGTGACCTGAAGCTGCCGTAGGCAAGGTAGAGTACAAAAAGGCCGCCAATGCACGAAACAGCGCCCAGGATTGTTGACGAATGGGCGACATGCATGAGTATTGTGAGTGCGACCGCAATGATGGGCAGGTCGGTAAGCAACGGGGCCAGGGCCACTTTGGCGCCTTCACGCGTCCCGTATGCAAGGGTATGGGAGATAACGAGCGTGGTAAGGGGGCCTGGTGAAAACCCTGATGAAAGCCCGAAGGTGAGGCCGCTGAGAATTATAGTCGTCATTGTGTATGTGAAAGAGATGCGATGGTTTTATAATGAGGTGGATCGACGGATCTTCTTTAATAATGGCAGAACTGCGGGAAGATCGTTTTGTACGATGCCCCAGACTATCTCATAGTTTACACCAAAGTAATCGTGTATCAGAATGTCCCTCAGGCCGGCCATACGTCGCCATGGCACACGGGAATTTTTCTGCCTAATCATCGCAGGAATTTTCTTTGTAGCTTCGCCGATGATCTCAAGATTCCGAACAATCGCATCTTGTGTTTTAGTGTCTTTAGTGAATGAACGGTAGTTTATGCCGGATGCGTAATTCTCGATCCGTTTCAAGGCTTCAATCATATCCTCGAGAAGTTCACGTATGCCACGATCAGACATATGCCAGGTCTTTCTTGATGTCCGCGACCGTGGTGCGGCTTCGGATGGCATTTACCCCGTCTTTCGTAAGCATATCGACCCTTCTTCCTGTCTTTTTTTCGAGGAATTCCTTCATTTCAAAGAAGGCAAAGCCGATAGGTTTCGCGAGATGAACGACAAGATCAACATCGCTGTTGATGGAGGGGCGTCCAGAGGCAAATGAGCCAAACAGCGCCATTTTCCGTACGCCATATTTACTGCGCAAAACAGGCAGCAAACTATGAAGGGTCCGGATCATGTTCCTGCGCTGGATTGTGGTGTTCTTTGAAGTCATATGTGATAAATATACCCTTTTTCGGATAAAGGCGCAATTACCGGCCTTGGGTTGCAGCGAGCGATTTCCTGATCTCTGTGGACGAGAGATCGACCGGTTTCATGGGAAAGCAGGTCATCTTTTCCCGGTATTCCGGATAGTCTTTCAGCGGTTTGTAACCGGGCCGGGCGGCCACGGCAATGGTCGCCAGTTTGAAAATACGCGCGGGCCGCTTCCATTTTTTAATTTCGGGGATGTTGTCTGCGCCCATGATGAACACCAGGCGCGCCTTGGTTTTTCTTTTAAAATGCGCGAGGGTCTGCCAGGTGTAGGTAGTCCGCTTCCGGGCAATTTCAAAGTCTGAGACGCGGATTTTTTTTTGTTTCTTGAAAGCAGCGGTGAGCATGGTGAGCCGTTCGGAAATCGAAAACAGGGGTGGTTTTTTGTGCGGGGGAATTCCCGCAGGAACAATATAGAGCCAAGAGAGGGAAAGTTCTTGGATTGCGCTTTTAGCAAGGGCAACATGGCCTTTGTGCACTGGGTCGAAGACGCCGCCGAGAATGCCGATACGCTCCTCAGCCAGAGGTTTTTTCAGCACTGCTTTTTGCCCGTTTATTCATCTTCTTTTCAATCTTGGCCTGGAGCGAGGAGAGGTCGGCTGAGAGGCTGTCGATATATTTTTTGATGTCGGTCCGGTTGTCGTAGGGGATGAACCCAAAGAGGTGAAAGACGAACGAGGCCCTGCTCCGCTTTGGTTCGAGCGTGAAGTTGTTTTTTTCCCGTTCAATGAGTGTGGCGATCATTTGACCGCACGTGTCAGCCTGGTTCCGGGCATCGGTGAAATTCTTCTGCATGAAAAAGGAGCGCGCCCATTCGTACCGGCCGCGCGCGACCCAGCGCGAGCCAGGGTAGGTTTTTTCGAGAAGCTGGAAATAGTGGATGGCCGACGACGGGTAGCCCATTTTCCTGTAGAGCCGGCCCGCGAGAAACTCCTTTTCGGCAAGTCGGTCGAGACAGAGCTGTTTGATGTTTTCGATGTCGGGTACAAGGTCGCTTTGGGGATAGGTCTCGAGAAAGAATTCCGCCTCGTCAATGGCCTTGCGCGTTGTCTCCTGGTCCAGGCGCGCGGGCAGGGTCTCGGCGTACATGGTTTTGCAGAGATAATAGAGCGCGTCGTCGGCAAAGGGGTTGTCGGCGGGGAATTCGTTTAAAATGATCCGGAACGCCTGCTCGGCCGCGAGATAGTCTTCGAGGTTGAAGTTGCACAAGCCAATGTAGTACTGCACCTCGGCGATGCTGGCATTGCCCGGGTAGTCGAATTTGATCTGGTCGAACCGCTCCTTGGCCTGGAAAAAGCGGCCTTTGTCGAATTCTTGTTTGGCCTCGGCAATGAGGTCCTCGACCAGCGGTTCCATCTGTGTATAGCGCGGTCCGCATCCGTAAAAGAAGAAAAGGCACGCGGCAAGCGTGCAGCAGAGAGCGCGGGCATGTGTTTTCATGGGATTATTGTTCCAGCTGCGAGATGTATTTCCGGGCTTCCTCGGTATATTCGCTTTGAGGGTATTTGTTCAGCATGTTTTTAAATTCGACCACAGCTTGTTCGTTGTCGCCCAGCTTGGAGTAGCAGATGGCGATGCGCATTTGGGCGTCATCGGCCTTGTCCGTGTTGGCATAGGCGAAGATTTTTTTGTAGTTGGCAATGGCCCGCGCATACTGGCCCATGTTGAAATAACTTTCGCCTATCCAGAACTGGCAATTGTCAGCGAACGCGCCATTGGGATTGGCGTTAAAGGCCTCTTTGAAGGCCACTGCGGCGTTGAGGTATTTGGCATTGTTGAAATAGGCCTGGGCAGTGCGGTATTTGCGTTCGTCAGGAGAGAGCGCGGCATTGGCTTCCTTGGTGCCTGGCCTGAAAACATTGGCGTCAAAGACCGCTGGTTCGTTGCTTCTCTTTGGCGCCTTGATGCGCATACGGAGCGTGTCGAGTTCGCGGTAGATGTTTTTCACCTCTTCAGTGAGCACCGCGAGCCTGTTTTCGATCTCCTCGACTTTGGCGCCGCTGACACTGGCCATTTCCTCGGAGAAGTTGAGCATCTGGTTGTTGACTTCGGTGAGTCTTCCGCTGACTACTTCGACGTCGAGCCGCGCCTCTTGGGCCAGTTTGAGCGCCTCGTCCGCGTTTTCCTTTACCATGACAATGTCGATTTCGGGCAGGAGCACGTCACCTTCGGGCACCGCGGGTTTTGTTCCCACACATCCTGCCAGAAGACCGAGGAGCATAAGAACAGCCAAAAAACGGATGATATTCATGGGTTACGCCTTTGTATTTCTATAGTATGTATATCGACCGCCTTTAAAAATAGTTAAGTCCTTAATGAATCGTCAAGGACGCGGCCATGTTATTTTTCCGTTGCCGTATACACGCCGTCCCAGGGTTCGCCTTTTTTTACCGGAGGGTTTTCCTTGTACTCGATGCAGCGCTGCAACATCACCTTGCTCGGGCAGGTTTTAACGCCCGGCTGCGGATACCAGATTTCGTATTTGAGCGCCTCTTCGTACAGGGCAATAGCGTCGTCCCACTTTGTCGCGCGATAGGCGGCAAGGGCCTGGGAAAAGGTCTCCACCAGTTTTTGCATTTTCTCGTCAGCCTCGGTCTTGAGGCAGAGCAGTTCGTGGATTGCCACGGGTTCGTTTTTTCCCACCACGCGCAAAAGGTCTATTTCGCGCGCCAGGATGGAGCCGTCGGTGAGTTTCAGCGTGTCATTGGAGCAGGTGGAGAACGAACCATACTGTTTTGAGCCTGACTCGAGGCGGGCGGCAAGGTTCACGGCATCGCCCATCATGGTGTAGTTCATGCGCATGGTGGAGCCCATGTTGCCGGTCACGATGGGGCCTGAATTGACGCCGATGCGCATGCGCATCTCGTGGACAATGGTGGGCCATTTTTCGCCTTCGGATTGCCATTTGAGCCTGAGTTCTCCCAATTTGCTCTGCATTTTGAGCGCGGTCTTGCAGGCGCGTGTGGCGTGGTCGGGCAGGGGCATGGGCGCTCCGAAAAAGGCGATGATCGCGTCGCCTTCGTACTTGTCAAGCGTGCCTTGTTCGCTCATCAATATATCGGTCTGAGCCGAGAGGTATTCGTTGAGCAGTTCGACCAGTTTTGTGGGGCTTCCCAGTTTTTCGGAAAAGGTTGAGAAACCCTGGATGTCCGTAAAATAGGCGGTGCGCACGCCTTCATCGCCGCCCAGCTGGGGCCGCTGCTTGGTTTCGTACATCACGTCGATGAGCTCGGGCGAGAGGTAGTTTGAGAAGGTGGCTTTCAGGAACTTCTTATCGCGCTCCTCGGTAATATAGCGGTAGACCAGGACGCCGATGAACGAAGCGAAGATGCCCAGAACCGGTCGCACGACCTCAAAATCGACATTGTTGAAAAAGTAGGTGAAGGTGACCACGTAGATGTAGCCCAGGGCAAGGGCCACGGAAACGCCAATGCCGAAAAGCGGTTTTACAAAGAAGACCGCGAGCGAGGTGGCAAGGCATAGCGCCAGCACCACAAGAAACATGGGCAGGGGTTCCACGGGCTCCATGAAATCAGTGTGGAGGATGTTGTCGATGCAGGTGGCGTGGATTTCCACGCCCGGGTACTCGGCCGCGACCGGTGAACCGACCAAGTCGAACATGGAGGGCGCGTTGGATCCGATAAGGAATATTTTGCCCGCGAAATATTCGCGCGGCACCCGTTTTGCCAGGATGTCGTAATAGGACACGGTCTTGAAGGTGGCCTGCTTTTGCCCTTTATAATTGATGCGCATGCGGCTGCTTTCGTCCACGGGAATGCGGATGGGATCGCCGAACGAGACGGTTTCATTGGGCTTGATGGCGTTGATGTCCTTTTCGATGAGGGCGAGGAGCTGGTCGAGTGTCTTGCCGCGCAGAAGCGTGTATTCGGTGTACAGACCGTCTGCCTTGCGCCAGACCGTGAGCTGCTCTGAGACCGGGAGGGTCTCCCCGTTTTTCAGGGCCATGATTGTTTTACCGTTGAGTCCCGCTACCAGGAGTAGCGTGGACAGGGGGATGTATTCAATGGCGTTTTCGCCGTTGTCAACTTCTATGATCGTGAATTCTTTTTCGCCCACGCGCTGTATCGCTGTTGACTGGCCCACGCCAATGGGTTCATTTTCCGGCATGCCCAGGAATTGCTCCGCGGTCACGCCGTTCAGGTCGCGGATGGTGGAGAATCCCAGGATCCCGGCCGGGATGTCGCAGGTGATCGCGCCGGTTTGGTCTTTCCTGACCACCGCCTTTTCGGTGATGATGAGGTTGCCGCCAACCTTGAGCGCCTTGATTTCAGGCGCGCGCCGCAGCAGCGCGCGCACCATTGTCCCGTTCATGCCCGGATAGCTCACGGTGAGCGAGGAATCCGCTTCCCTGCGCAGATAAAAGGGCTTGCCGCAATCGATGTACTTGCCCGGGACAAAGGTGACGTCCTTGAGCCTTTTGCCCATGACTTTGAGGCAGGTCTGGAGCGAGAGCGCGGGATAGACATAGCCGCGGAAGACATTGAGCAGGGGGATGGTACGGTGGATCGCATCCTCATCGGCCGCGACGTTCACCAGGGCGATGCGGTCCGCGGCCTGGGCCAGTTCGGGAAAGGCGCCGTCGAGTACAGTCTTTTTCGGCAGCCGCTCTATGGACATGGCCTCCATCTTGGTACTCGACTCCGGGTTTGATTCAAGACGGTGTTTTTCCGTGGTACGCGCCATATAATCCGACCGGTTGTCGTAGTTGAGGGTGTCGTTGAGGATCATGGCGTGGATCACATTGCCCGCCCGCTGTGTCGACTGGACAAACTGGCTGTCGTAGTTTACCCCTGTGGCAATGGCCTGGTGCAGGCGGGAGAAGTCGGCCTTGGTAAAGGAGAGCGCCCCCTGGCGCTGTGCGAGCATATCCATGAAACGGTTCGATTCCTTGACCCCGAAATCAGCGTCGTTGAAATGAATATCAAAGACCTCCACCGCGGCGTTGCCCGACTTGAGATATTCGACCACATCGCCATGGTAGCTGCGCGGCCATTTGTAGTAAACGCCCAATTTATCAGAAAGCATGCTCCGCTCGTCAATATTCACGATGACCACGTCTTCGATGAGGTCGACTGTGCGCACGCCCTCCATGCCTGTGCTGCTGAACGCCGAGCTTCCCAGGTATTTGAGCTGGTATCTGAAATCATAGGTCTTGTTCTCGAGGTTTGTCCACAGTTGGGGCATGAGTTTCCGGACCATGCCGGTGATCAGAAGTGCCGCTGCTACGCCGATTCCCAGGGCCAGGCCCAGTTTTTTGAGGGTCTTTTTCATGAGAGCGCTCCTGTTGAAAGGGGTTGGGCTGACTGCTATTTAAAATATTTATCCAAAATGAAGCGGCAGGCAAGGATATAATCGATACCTGATACGACCGTGACTGCGGTGACCAGGGCCATGAGGGTGAAGGGCACATAGCTCCAGACCACGAGCAGCGAGGCGTAGATTTCCGGATAGAGTGAGGGAAAAGACGAGTGGGCAAGCGTGCTGAGCGTGGTGGCAAGCAGGAGAATGGTGAGAATGGCCGTACCTTGCAGGCCGGTCTTCCACTTGCCCGAACGCCGGGCGGACACGACCACATTTTCAGCGGCCGCGAGTGTGCGGATGACCGAGATGGAGGCCTCGCGGTAGTAGATGAGCGCCACCATCCAGACCGGCACATAGTTTGAGGCCACAAAACAGAGGAAAATAGTGGTGGTGCAGATTTTATCGGAAAAGGGATCGAGGTATTTGCCGAACTTGGTCACCTCGTTGCGTTTGCGCGCAAAATAGCCGTCTAATCCGTCCGAGACCACAAAGGCGATGCCAAAGACAATGGCGATGATCTGAAACATAAGGGAGTTGTCGGCGAAGTTGGGGTTGCGGTCGTAGAAATAGATGACCAGAAAGGCGGGGCTCATGAGCAGGCGCACGAGCGTGATTTTTGTGGCAAGGTTCATGTCCTTGATGCCGCGGCGTTTTTTAAAGTAGTTCCAGATAAAGCCCGCGGTATCGGCAATGGCCACCATGAGCACCAGAATCATGGCAAGGTCCGCAAGGTGTGAAAGATTCAGCACAACCGTGGGACCGGCAAAGGGATAGCGTTTGATGGTGTAGAGGGCGGCGACCGTCACCAGCGCCACCTCATTTACACGACGCATGCTTACGGGGGCGAAATAATCGCGGCTGCCTCTGAGAAAAGCGATGCTGTGCCACATGGAAAAAAGCTCCTTGAGCACAATAAAGAGGGACCCCAGCACCATGAGGGCCGGAAAGCGTTCTGATCCGGCGATTTCCATACGTCCCAGGAGGGCGAGTACCGGAATAAAGGCAAAGCCGTCAATGACCGAGGAAAAGACCTTTGCCTTGAAATTGACCCTGAAGCGGCCGAAAAAGGAGATGGCCACAATGGCGGCCATGCCGTAGGCCGCGTTGAGGTGCTGTCCGCTCTGAAGGGCTTTTATGATCACTGGTACCAGGCAGAGCTTTCCGATTGAAACAAGGGTGAGGGGCAGGGGAATGCGCAGGGGTTTGTTCATACGGTGCCTTCAACGAGTTCGCGGGCATGGCTGAGGCCAATGCGTGATTTGGCATTGCCCAGCATACGGGCGATTTCAGCCACGCGATCGTTATTGCACAGCTCCCTGATCGCGACATGGGCGCGGGAGCGCTCCACGGATTTTGACACCAGGAAGTGCGCGTCAGCGGCGGATGCGATCTGGTGCAGATGGGTGACACAGAAGAGCTGGTGAAATGCGGAGAGCTTTTTGAGAGCAGCGCCAATGGCCACAGCGGTCTCGCCGCCTGTTCCCGCGTCTATTTCATCGAACACGAGGACCGGAATGCGGTCGGCCGCGGCAAGGACCGATTTGACAGCGAGCATAACGCGCGAGGTTTCGCCGCCCGATGCGATTTTTGACAAAGGACGCTGGGGTTCGCCCGGGTTTGCGGCTATCATGAATTCAAGGCCCTCGCCTCCGGAGGGGCTGTATTCGGCAAAAGGGGTGAAGCAAGTGGCAAAGGCGGCCTCGCCCATGTTGATGGCAGCAAGCGCCTGGTTTATTTTTTTGTCGAACGAGGCAGCGGCTTTTTTCCGTTCGGCGGATAGTTGTTTCCCTGCTTTTTCCATGTCCCTGTACAGGCCAGCTGCCTCTTTTTCGAGCCTGTTTTTTTCGAACGACGTATTTTCGAGGAGATCGAGGTCGGCCCTGGTCTGATTGAGCAGGTCAACAAGGCCTTGTTCGTCTTTGCCGTATTTGCGTTTGAGCCTGCTGATCTGCGCCAATCCGCTGTTGAGCGCCTCGATGTCGGCTGGTTCGTCGTCAGCGGAGAATTCCCGGTCGCACGCTGATACCACTTCACCCGCTATTTTACGGAGATCGGCAATGGCCGCGGCTTGGCCGGCAAAGCTATGATCAATTGCCGCAAGCTGGAGCGCGGCCTTTTCCGCGCTTGCGAGGCGCTTTAAGAAATCGTCGTTGAGCTGGTCCTGCACTTTTTGCCTGAGCTCGGTTGTTTTGTGGCCGCCTTCGGCGCGCTTTATCCTCGAAAGCAGCTCAGCTTCCTTTCCGGGAGAGAGTCCTGCCTCGATTAAATCCCTGAACTGGAACTCGAGAAACTCGCGTTGTTTCCCGATTTCGCGGGAGCGGGCCTCGAGGGCCGCGCATGCCGCTTTTTTCTCGCTGTACGCCTCGTAGCGAGCGGAGTAGGATGCGCATAGGTCGCTTGCCCCTGCATAGGCGTCAATGCATTCGCGCTGGTAAGCGGGCCCAAGCAGGGACTGGTGCTCGTTCTGGCCGTGGACGTCGACCAGAAGGTCGCCCAGGTCCTTCACGGTCTTGAGCGGGGATTTGATGCCGTTGACGAAACAGCGGTTTTGGCCGTCGTCGTTTATTTCGCGGCGCACGGAAATCTCGCCTTCCTCGGGCGCAACGCCAAGCTGTTCGCAGGCAGCAAGCAGCTTTCGGTTTTTTCCTATGGTAAAGGTGGCCTGCACCATGGCCTGCTTTTCGCCCGTGCGGATGGCGGAAGGATGGGCGCGGCCGCCCAGCACCAGAGAAAGCGCCTCGATGATGATGGATTTGCCCGCGCCGGTTTCTCCGGTGACAACGTTGAGTCCCAGGCCAAATGCAATGTCGATTTTTTCTATGAGGGCAACATTGCGGATGGATAAAAAAGAAAGCATTCTGTATTCTCCGGTGCCTTAAAGATAGAAAAACAGGGATGCGGCATGCAATTATGACCTGCGCGGGCGATATTCTGGCAATTCGGTATCTATTACAGGGGCGTCATTTGATTCATGCCATGCCGGCATCTGTTGTACGGGCGTCATTCTGCAATAGAGGGTTCACATTCATGAATGACGCCCCTACAAACAATGAAATTATCGAATACGCCCAAAATCATTTGCGTTTTTTTATAGAATAAATGTATCTACTAAAACTTATGCTTTCGCGCATTGTTACTCATAACGACCTTGACGGCATCTTTTCCGCGTCGCTGTGCAGCGCCATCCATGGCATTGACGAGGTGGAATTCACCGGGCCCAACGCGGTGGCCAACCGCGCGGTTTCCATCACCGCGGACGACATTGTCTGCGACCTGCCCTATCCGGGCGAGTGCGGGCTCTGGTTCGACCACCACGCGGGCAATGCTGAGGAGCTCAGGCGGCTGGGCGTTGACCCACTATCGCAGCCCGGACGGTTTGCGCAGGAAAAGAGCTGCGCGCGCGTCATCTATTCCTATTACCAGAACGACTACGACTTCCCCGTCTTTTACGGCGAATCGGTGCGCGAGGTCGATAAAATTGATAGCTTTGATTTCGCATCAGTGGCTGAATGGCGCGCGGAGACGCCTGTGCGTATCATCAATGATTCGCTCAAATGCGCGTTTAGGGACCGCGAGGCCGAGGGGGCCTATTATCGCTCCCTTATCGGCAGGCTTGCGGAACAGAGCATGGCCGAGGTGGCGCAGGCCAACGATGTGCGGGACTATTTCCAGGCCTATCTGAAGGACGAGGAGAAGATGGTTGAATTGATCAGGGCATCGTCATCGTTCCATCCGGCTGATCGGGACAGGGAGTTTGCCATCATCGACCTTACCCACTATCCCAAACAGACCATGGTAGTACGCAATCTTGCCCAGATCATTTACCCGGAGATATACGGCGTTTTCCTGGTCCAGAACCTGTACGACCGCGGTGTCAAGACCACCAATCTCAAGGTGTCGGGGTCGCTCACCATCCGCAATGGCAAGGGAAAAAAGGACATCGGCGAGATCATGCGTATTCTCAACATCGGCGACGGCCATCCGGGCGCGGGATCGGGCCAGATTTTCTGCGATTCAAAGGCGGACATGGAGCGGAAAAAACAGGACGCCCTTGACAAAATCTGCCAGATCTGGCATTCACAGGCGGCCTGACGCAGGCACGCTGCCGGGAGCCTGTAAAATTCCCTAACAATTCTATTTTTGTATCACAAGACGCCTGCTCAATACCCTGCCTGCTGTTTCCACCCGAACAATGTACATACCTGACGGCCAGGCATCGGCATTGCAGGTGAAATACGCCCTATTGGAAATCCGGTAATACAGGCGCCCGTTTATATCGTACACGCCGGCCCTAATTCCCGTGTTCTCGTTCCCGCGGATCCTGACAGCGAATGACGACCTGCCTGGATTGGGATTTACCGTTATGGTAACGGCTACCAAGTTTGCCTTTTGGCCATGTTCGTCTACGGCCGCGGGAATCAAATGCGCAATGCTCCACACATGGATAACAGGTTTATCGGAACGGTACTGGAAGGCATAGATGATCCCATTGTCCCGGTCGTACGCAAGGGCCTCAATGCCGTTCCTGCAGTTATTGTTCCAGAAAAGCCTGTTGTCAAGATCTTCGACATGATACGGCATGACTTCATTTGGCTGCATGTGGCCCTGGGCCACCTTGCCCAGGGCCATAGGGTCATAAAATAACAACCTGTGGGTATATGGGTAGCCGTGGGACCCCTTGTTCCCACCGCAAAGATCATTACAGTCCACCGCACTGCCGTAGCAATCACTTCCTCCTTCGGTGGCGGTCACGATAATGGAGGATTTATTACCCGCTTCCAGCCAGGCGCCTGCGAAATACTGGTTCACCATCTTATAATCGGGCCATTCGTCGGAGCCGGGAGAGTAAAAAGCCAACCGGACCGCGGGCAGGATCGTGCCGTTGGCAGGGGAGCCCGCAGGTACCTCGATGGCATAAAATGGAGGTCCTTCGGACTGGTGGCCCCTTCCTGAGGACCTTGCCCTGCCGCCTATAACATTCGTACCAGGTGCGTACTGGTCGGCCCACCATTGTGGAATTAAGAAGAGATAATCCGTGGTGAAAATGGAATGATAACTTCCCGCGTGCCAGAGGCCGCCTGCATTGGGCGAGGAAAGAGTGGAGGTGGATATGCCAAAGCCGTTCATGTCCTCGGGCATTACATAGTAATATTTATAGGCTGCCCAGAATATGGAACCGTCCGGCATATACTGGAGCCCGCCTAGGCGGTCGGCGGAAGCCGGTCCCTGGTCCATATTCATTAAACCCTGGGTAATATCGGCAAAAGGTTGAAGCGTGGTTGCCACAGGCAGGTCGTCATAATTGGTGCTGACGAGTGGTGCAGGAATGGAAATTTCAGACACATGGTTTTGATAGATATGGCCAACACCGAAAAGCGAGCCCGGATAACCATCGACCTTGCCGCCAGGGTCTCCATGTGGATTGAATGTAAGCGCCCCGCCGCCATATCTCCATTGGGAAGTCCCGCTTTTACCAGGCAGTTTGAAAGCACCCTTGTAGACAATGTCGCTTGGCATAAAAAGCCTGCCCGTGTCAATTTGGGCACAAATGGACATGGATAATATGTAAACTATTACTGAAAAACCTTTCATCAGGCGCCCCCTTCTTGTTATTTTTTGGTTTCACTGATAATATACAGCAAAACGTGTAAGTAAAAGATCAGATTCTCATTAATTCTATCTTAAATCTGCAATGAACTCATCTAAAATAAAATATCTGGATATTTACACACGGCTCAAAGAAGAGATTGAATCCGGTCGCTATCCGGTCAATACCCTTCTTCCCACATCGATTGAGTTGTCACATATCTACGGGGTTTCCCTGCAGACCGTTCAGAAGGCACGAAGGCTCCTTGAAGTTGAAGGGCTGTTAAAGGGGATCCCGGCCAAGGGCACCCTGGTGACAAGCAAAACCATGGTCCACCACTATTATCCAAAAAGTAAAACGCCCCGCATAGGCCTTCTGGCCCCGTATATGCCCTCTGCCATGGTCGGCAACACATACCTGGCGGGGATTGTCCAGGGCATGCAGACGGAAATGACGGCGTTAAAGGGTCTTATTCAGATAATTTCATTGTACGGGAAATCATCGTTCGAGATAATACGGGAGATCAATTTTTTCAAGATCAACGGGCTTGTCACTATTGAACTGGAAGATGATAAACTGAGAAAGGAAATTGAAGTGTTTTCCATGCCCATGGTCCATCTCGAGATCCTGGACTCGGCAACACACTGGAAAACAATTGTTGCCAACCATGCCAACGGCGGCATCATTGCCCTGCGGAAACTTGTTGAGCTTGGACACAGAAACATTCTCTATCTGAATGTTTTTAAATCGCGCCTTAACAAACCAGACCAGATGTCCCAGGTCCGCTGGACGGGCATCGAGGAAGAAGCGGATAAAATTTCCGGGCTGGAGATACATAAAGAGGACGTTACTGTAGGAAAAGGATCGCTGTATATTAAGGAGCAGGTAGCTGACATTTTACAAATCCACAAGGCCTGTACGGCAATCATCTCCTCGCTCTTTACCGACCATGTAAAGGATTATTTCGAAACCAGGAACATTTCCCGGGCCAGAAAAATGGATTTCATTTTTTATCATGAAGACAGTAGGCCCTATCTGATTAATAAAAAGCCCGTCTGGATATGTAAAACTGACGGGCGAACAATGGGCCGTCTTGCCGTAAAAACACTGCTTGATACAAAAGACACCTATCCAAAAACACAATATGTGCCCATGCATCTTGACAGGAATGTTTATACGGTGAGGTTCCTGACAGAATACAGCCAGGGGTCATGAGGGGTTTGCAGGAAAATATTTCAGGAGCTGCAAAAGACTCATGGATTGACCATGACCTTGCGTACCTGGGCCGCGCTGTCGCCTTTTGAGTCAACCACCCTGAATCGGGCCAGGTACATGCCCGCGGCAGTATAGGTGTGCGCGGCCCGGCCGTGCACACGCGACGAATAGTCCCACGATCCGTTGTTGTCAAAATCCCATTGGTACCGCTCGATTTCGGAACAGTTGCTGCTGGCCCTTCCGTGGAACTGCACGGACTCTCCCACGCGTGTCTCAGTGTCGCCGTCGATGGCGGTTTCGGGCTTGTCGTCCATGATGGAGACATAGAGCGTGTCGGGCTTTGACAGGTTGCCATGGTTGTCCGCCACCAAAAGTTGCACCAGGTAGTCGCGCGGCTTGTCAAATATCCATGCCATGTCGGGCACGGCCGCGATTGTGTCGGGCCTTCCTG
>MFYT01000014.1 GCA_001789205.1 Candidatus Raymondbacteria bacterium RIFOXYA2_FULL_49_16
TACGGGCGTCATTCTGCAACTAATGACCTCAATTGATGAATGGCCTTGTGTGTACGGGCGTCATTCTGCAACTAATGACCTCAATTGATGAATGACGCCCCTACACACACAATTATTTCACCAATGATATTTTTTTGCTCAGAACCTTTCCATTTGCCCGAACCTGTACCACATATACACCCGCGGTGAGGCGCGATGCGTTCCAGCTAATACCCTGTGCAAGCGCTTTGTTGCCCGCAGCTAGAGCGCTGATCAGTGCCCCGCACATGTCGTAGATCCGGACGCTAAAAAGCGATGCAGGCAGCTGATCAACGCCTGATACGCTTATCTGTACGCTGGTACGGAAAGGGTTGGGAGAAACAGACAGTTGTTTGTCTGAAAGCACAAATCCCTTTACCTGGCCCTGGGTGGCTGTGGACGCCTTGATATAAACCATCATATAGGGAACGTCGGCGCCGCCTTTTTCTCTGCTGAAAAAGTCATTATTGACGCCGCTGCTGCCTTGGTCGTATAGGGCAATGCCCGTGGCCGCTCCGGTCGCATACGCCTGTATGACCGAAAAGGCAATGGGGAAGCGGTATTCGGTGAAGTCCGTACGCGGCCCATTGTAATTCAGGCTCGTGGCCTCAACGCCCGATCCAATGTTGCCGCTCAGGTTGTTGGTCGCGCCTGTCCAGACGGAGTTTTCATCCCACGCCACTGTTATGGCACGCGCCATGGAGGTGAAGGTATAGTTTGTCGCGGAACTCCAGGTGCTCATTTTGAGACAAATGCATGCTGAATCCGGGACAAAGGTCACGCCGCTCATATTAAATCCGAACATCATAACGCCCTGGTTCCAGGACTTAAGCCTCACAAACTGGTTGGCGCCCTTGATGGTGGGATCAACGCTTTCGAGGTAGGTGTCTTTTACTATCTCAACGCGCATGCTGTCGTCCTGGGCTGTTCCGGTTGTGGCCACTGCCTGAGGAACGCTGGAGAGTGCGCTCCAATTATACCGGTCGCTGGCCTTGAGGGCGAAATAGTATGCGGTCCCCGGCGTAAGGCCAAGCACTGTCATGGATTGTGATGTACCCGGGCTCTGGGGTGAAGGAACGCCGGTAATCTGGGTTGCTGATGAAAAATTACCTTCAGTGATTGCATCTGTGGAATAACGGAGATCGTACTCATAGGCAATGCCGGTAGCGCTATCGTCACCAGTCGCGGTCCAGCTCAGGTCGACTGTTCCCGAATAGGCGCCCGGGGATGCGGCCAGGTCAGAGACTGCCGCGGGCGCGGTCACGTCAGCCGTGGGATTTTCACCGTCGATTACGTATCTGACAATATCGTTTATAGCCATGATGAGCATGTAGTGACGCGCGTTCTGCACGCCGCCGCTGACGCCGCCGTCGAGGCAGTTGTCCGACAGGCTGGCGTTGCCGTCGCTGCAGCTGATGGGATGCGCCCAATCCGCGAGCAGGGGCGCGGCGCCGCCATGGTCCTCGCACCACTGGTGCAGGTCGATCATTGGCAGGTTATTGGTCTGGGCAAACACTTTCAGCTTGTTGACATAGGTCAGTTCTTTGGCTTTCCTGTTCTCCCGGGGCCACGAAGGATCATCATAATCTATGGGAGGGATGGTGGTGATGATGGGAATGACCCCAGCTGTGATCAATTGACTCGTGATCAATCGGTATTCAAGCGTGTCAGGATAGCAGTCAAGGGCGCCCACATTGACCACCGGATCAGCGCACCCGTCGGTCGAATGGTTCTGCTGGATATTGTTGGTGCCGATCATGATTGCCGCGATCATGGGGTGCTGGGCGGAGAGCGCGGGCCCCACGTTGTTGGCCACCCACTTGATGGTCTGGCCCGACTGGCACATTTTGCCATTGGCGATCCACGTGCTCTGATCAAACGTGGAATCCTTGAAGGTATTAATGGCGGCCGCGTTTGAGATGCCGGTCACATTGCCGTCAAGCGGTAGCCAGTGGGAGTTCTGGTCTGTGATGCTATTTCCAAAGGTTGTTACACGATATTTGTTCCACCCGGTGTTCCAGGCGCCGTGGATAGTCCGGAGATTGTCCACCATGTCCTGGGTGAACTCCGCACAGTAATTGTCGATGTTAGTGCCTGAACCGCCATGAAGGTCTTGAGACGCGGGATAGAGCGCGCTACCGAGGCATGCGATAAGACAGACGGTGAGTGATGATTTGACCATATTCCCCCCTTTTTAATTGTATCATTATAAAAATAACCACTGTTGTCGAAAAATACAAGCATAGTTAAAAAAGAACCCTGAACATTCAGCGAAGAAGCCTTCGGGTCATGTCGCAAGAAGTTTTCTCAGCTTATCCGAATTCAGGGAAATATTGCCCACGCGGGGCGGGCCGTTTTTTTCCTCGCGCCGCATTAAACCCTTTAATAATTCAGGCTGATACCCTTTTTTTTGCACATGCTTCCCGATATCATGGAGACTCCATGAGGTCTGGCCTCCAAGATGGAACAGGCCCCTGAGATCGCGTGCCAGGACGGACGCTATCGCTTCCCCGATTTCCTCGCACGAAATGCAGCTCCTGAATTCATCGTAAAACAAACTGGCCGGAAGATTGCGTCTGAACCTTCCTTCAATCCAATCAATCGCGCCCTTGTCTTTATTGATGGATGTTCCTAGTGGCAGCCCCAGCCGAACAACGCAGTGGTTGAGGCATTTCATGACCTCATGTTCAGCCTCTGTCATGGTTTGGCCCACAACGCTTATCGGGTCGGGTGCATCTTCCTCCGCATACCCCTGGGCAGGCGGATTGTTTCCGGAAAATACCAGGTCTGTGCTCATATAGAACAATGGCATGTCAGTCCCGAATATTTCGATGATGTTTTTGGCGCCCGCAACATTTATTGCGCGCGCCCATCCAGGCCGTTCTTCACAGAGATCAAGATCGCAGACGCCCGCACAATGCACTATACGGTTGGGTTGAAACCGGTCCCTGATTTGCATCAATGTTTCGCGGTCTGTCATGCAGACGCATGCCACATTTTTCAGATCCGGCAGCCTGGATTTGGGCGGTGCAATGCCAAAAAGGCGCGACTCGGGCACCAGTTCCTTTAATTTCAGGAATATGGGCCAGCCATGGATAGAGGTGATGCCTGTGATAAGGATGCGCCACGATGCGGGCAGGGAAATAGTTGTATTCATATAAAACAACAACCATGTAATCCAATGAATTTTAAAAAGATACGATTATATATCCTTTATCTTTATTTTTCTTTGGATAAGCCTTTGTTTATTGGTCCGGGAAAGCTGTTTCACCCGGTATTCTGTCCGCAACGCCAGGCTACGGGCACCGATTTTTTTCTTAAAGACCAGCTGCAATGGTCCTTTTCCGCGTAAAAACCTGGCCGCTTTTTTTGGGACATGGCCATGCTCGTGGAAACGTCTTTTAACGTCCGTTGTGATGCCCGTATAGAGGCTTTTGTCCCGGCATTGAATGATGTAGAGGAACCAGGGTTTCATTTTATTATCGTTTTGAATACACGTACAACACTCAGTGTCTGTGTTGGCGCTACGTATTGCCGTGAGGAATCGTTTGCCTGAATGACGCCAGTACGGGCCGCTGCAAGCGGCCCGCGCATCTTTACTTTCTCGTGAGCTGCCGGTATTTCATCCGGTGAGGCTTTGCGGCCTCTTCTCCCAGCCGTTCCCTGCGTTTTTCCTCGTATTCCGAGAAGTTTCCGTCGAACCAAGTGACCGTGCTGTCGCCTTCGAAGGCGAGAATGTGCGTGGCGATCCTGTCCAAAAACCAGCGATCGTGCGAGACAACCACGGCGCAGCCGGCAAAATTTTCAAGCGCTTCCTCGAGCGCGCGCATGGTATTTACATCGAGGTCGTTCGTGGGTTCGTCGAGCAGCAGTACATTGGCCTCGGCCCGCAGCATGAGCGCCAGGTTTGCCCGGTTGCGTTCACCGCCCGAAAGCATCTCGACTTTTTTCTGCTGGTCTGTTCCATTAAAATTAAACTTTGCCACATAGGCGCGCGAGTTTATGTCCTTTTTTCCCAGCTTCATGAAATCCTGGCCGCCTGAGATTGCTTCCCAGAGGGTCTTTCCCGCCACAAGCGCACTGCGGTTTTGGTCGCCATAGGCAAGTTTCACGGTCTCGCCAATGCGGATGGAACCTGACGTGGGCGTTTCCTCGCCAGTGATCATTTTAAAGAGCGTGGTCTTACCCGCGCCATTGGGGCCAATGACGCCCACGATGCCGCCAGCAGGCAGTTTGAACGACAGGCCTTCGAAGAGCATGCGGTCGCCAAAGGCCTTGCTGACATTGTCAGCCTCAATGACCACATTGCCCAGCCGCGGCCCAGGCGGGATGTAAATCTCCAGTTCTTTGACAGCCTGTTCAAAGTCCTTGTTCAACAGGTTTTCGTACGCGGAAATACGCGCTTTTGACTTTGCGTGGCGGCCCTTGGGAGACATGCGGATCCAGTCCAGTTCGCGCTCAAGGGTCTTTTGGCGGTCGGTCTGCTGTTTTTCCTCCTGCTGCAGGCGCGTGCTTTTCTGGTCCAGCCACGAGGAGTAGTTGCCTTTCCAGGGAATGCCGTGGCCCCGGTCGAGTTCGAGTATCCAGCCAGCCACATTATCAAGGAAGTAGCGGTCGTGCGTGACGGCGATTACCGTGCCTTCGTATTCCTTCAAATGGCGTTCGAGCCAGGCGACTGATTCAGCGTCCAAATGGTTTGTGGGTTCGTCGAGCAGTAGAATGTCGGGTTTTTTCAGCAAAAGCCTGCACAGGGCCACGCGCCTGCGTTCGCCGCCCGATATTACGTTCACGGGCATGTCCGCGGGCGGGCAGCGGAGCGCGTCCATTGCCTGTTCCAGCCGGGAATCAAGGTCCCACGCATCCAGAGCGTCGAGTTTTTCCTGCACCTCTCCTTGGCGCTCAATGAGCTTGTTCATTTCATCGTCAGGCATGGATTCCCCGAATTTCTCGTTGATCCGCTCAAACTCTTTGAGCAGATCGACTGTGGCCTGCACGCCCTCTTCGACCACCTGCCGCACCGTGCGCGTTTCATTTTGCAAGGGTTCCTGTTCCAGCAGTCCCACGGTATAACCGGGCGAGAGTATTGCTTCGCCGGAAAAGGCCGTGTCGAGTCCCGCGAAAATCCGCATGAGCGAGCTTTTCCCCGAACCATTGAGGCCCAGCACGCCGATCTTTGCGCCGTAGAAATAGGAAATGGAAATGTCTTTGATAACGGGCTTGTTGTTGTAGGCCTTGCTCACCCGTACCATTGAATAGATGATTTTGTTTGGTTCTGGATTCATGGTACTTGTATCTCCTGTCAGGGTTGGCTTCAAATGCCTGTTTTACCAGGTATTGGGAGCTTGTCTTTGTCCTTCTCCTCCAACGCAGGCCATGAAAAGATACCTAGTCAACTGCTGGAAACACAAGACGATTTCGTCGGTCGCGCGGCGCGCTGCCCTGTTTCCTGGCAAAAGACAAGAATAGTGCCAAGTTTGTTGGCACATGGCATTGAACGTTCCGGTAACGCACCAGTGATATATGTTGATAAATCAATAGTTTTGGGATATATTACGAGTGGCATATAATTTGTATGTAAGTTTAGGGGCCTATGATAGGAGAGGGAATGCGTCTTTTTACATTGGTCTGTTTTATCTCTGTAGTGAATATGTACGCCCAATACGAGTATCTTGATCCGGCCAATTACCCCAATGACATGGCGTGCGACACCATGGGTCTGGGCGCCGCGTTCGAACAGCATTGGCGCGGGCTCCAAACCTACAAGGTCCATCTGACACCAACTGATCCAGACAACCCGAATAGATACCTGTCCCCGGTCATTGACGGCACCTTGGAGCCTGAAATTTGGTCCTATTCGGACACGCTCATTATTGGCAGTTGGGAAATGGCAGGGCTTCAAGCCGCGTGCGTTGAAAAGAGTTTTTACGGGACCGAAGACTTATTTGCGATCTGGCGCTTCATGTACAATCAGGACGGGTTGTTTGTGAGTTGTCAGGTACATGACGATGTACACGATATTGACAGCATTGGCGGATGGTATTCGGACGACGGCCTTGAAATCATTATTGATCCCTATGATTGGGGTGATTTCCAAAGCGGAAACTGGGCAGCGACGCCCCCGTCTTTTTATCGGTATAATGACCCTGACTGGATAATCGATCCGGGTCCAGTGCCCAATACGGATCCCCGAGACACGGTGTTTATCTATCTGATGAAACGATTGAACGAGGAACCGTACGTGGCCGGCCTTATCCATGAGGTTTTTCGGACCAATTGTGACAAGGGGCAGGAAGCGACGAATTTTACAAAAGGCAATCTGGACATCCATGGTATTGATTTCGCGGCCGCATGCCAGAGTATAGACGGCTATTTTCGTGAAGTATGGCATTTTGAGATGATGTTTCCATTTCCCAGGGCCCTTGCGGCGAACAGTTCAGACCTTTGGCAGTCTCTTGCCGGACCTTCGGTTGGTTTTTTTGACCAGAATGGCCTTCCAAAAAGGGGCAGTGTGTTTAAAATGGCTTTTCAAAACAATGACGATGATATGCCTGGGCCTGATGGTGAATATGCGGCTATCAGCTGGAACAGCACCAAGCGGTGGCCGGAATTCTATCAGGAGGCATCGGGTCATGATGGCTGGCGCGATACAAAATATTCCATGGTTTTTGAATATGAGGATCATATTGGATCGCTGGTTGCCAAGCCTTTTGAAGGATGTTCCAGTCATGGAGACAGGCGTATAATCGGACCATGGGTTGTAGATGGGGCTGATTCCCTTCGAATATATTTTACAGGCAGTGGCACTGTGCGGTTTGACACAGTCTCATATTGGTATGATTCAACAAGCAGCGAAGGCGGCGTACTTCTGGCAGGGAATGATTCCATGGCCTCGTATGTGTTAAGAAAAGGCAGGAACCGTTGCGCAGATACGCTTTTCCTGGATGGCGGTATTGGGTCTTGGATCCTGACCCGGTATATATCTAAACCCTTATGCAGTGTATGTGTACAAGGCCGCTGGGTTGAATCACAGTGGGTTGAATATCGCGCTCTGTGTAGCGACAGCGTTTTTTACGGTTTTAGACCCGTGCCCGCTGCCAGACAAATTCTTTCTAACCCTGCTTCTGAGGGATACACGGATTCGTTGTATATTGCTGATTCCTTAAAAACGGTCCTGGAGGCTTTTGCGTATGACTACTGCGATAATATCTTTATTTCTGGTTCTGACACACTTGAAATGAAGCTCTCCAAACTTGTTGATCTCGAAGACTCCTATGCGCCTGTGCAGATTATTGCATATTGGCGAGGGGGTGATTCCGTGGTCTTTGAAAAGATTTTACCTTTCGATCTGCGGAATATTGGTGAAACAAATTACGCGACGCGGGTAAACAGCGCTATTGTCTGTTCCGGATCCAATACGATTACCGTCAATCCCATTACGCTCGTTGTTATATCAAAATATACCCCGGATTTCCGCATGAAGGTCAATGGAACGCTCCGCAGTTACCTGGTATATCCGGACATACTGATCGATAAAGCGGACAGTGCTTTATCTCCTTGGCAAAAGCCTGCGTACTATTTCGCTTCTACTGCCGATAGTTTTGCGTTTGTGGATTATAATCCCATTACGCGCACGGGGAGCGGACATTACACGCACGATTCCCTGCATTCTTTCGCGGATTCCTCCTGGGTGGTCACCACCGATTTTATATATATCACGGACACGTTAGAGAGCGCGACAGATACATTCTCTTTCACGGATACGGTACAGGTGCAAGCCGCAGACCCTTTTGCGCCAAACTTTATTGACACAAACGTGTGCCCGGTGAAAACAGAAATGTTTTTACACACCAAGTCGCGGGAAATCCTGCTTTCTGTATTTCCCAATCCATTCAATCCATCTGTTAATTTCACCTTTTCACTGCCGCCTGATAAAGCTCTTGCTGCCTATGCGTTACGTATCTACAATGCACGGGGCCAGTTGATTAGAACGGCGCTCTCTGGGACTGTTGGACAAAATGGGTTGGTTAATAAACAGGTGACCTGGGATGGAACTAACAGCCACAGTGATGCAGTCGGATCAGGCGTTTATTTCTACGTTTTAAACTGTGGAGCGGGAACAAGACGCGGCAACATTGTATTGCTGAAATAACGCGGCTGCTTTTTTACTCTTGTTTCTCTTTTTCTTCCTCTTCCTCTTCCTCTTCTTTTTCTTCGCGCATCATACGAGCTAGTTTTGTGCGTCTTCGTAGTACGCTTAGGAGTATGCCGACAATCGCAAACAGGGCAAGCGCAAGCCAGAATAGGTATGTATCAGCCACGAGAAATACTAGACGGTAGCGTTCCGTGAGATAGCTCCGGTACAGGGTCTCGAATTCCTTTTGCGATAGTCCGATCACCGTATCGATCCCTGCCCAGATATTGCCGTTGGACCGGGTTGCCTGCAAAATTTCGACCAGCGAACCCATGCTGTATGTTTTTACCAGAAAGGCCAGTGCAAGGTGACTTTGCGCATAGGCAAGGTCTGCCCGCACCCGTGGGAACAGATTGACCGAATCAATAGCGTCAAGCGGCAACAGCGAGTGTGTGACAATGGCCTTGGACACCACCAGGTGCTCGTCCACCGAGACTTCGCCGGAAAGCATCATGGCTAGGCCTTCGTGCATCCACCGGGGAATAGCGATTCCCGGATAAGCGCGTTCGAGTATGCAGTGCACCAGTTCATGGACTGAAATTCGGAAAAAGTCCTGGTTTAAAAACGGGTTGGGGTCAACGCGCACCACGATAGTGTCCTTGCCAAGGCAGCCGCCGCCGCCCCATTCAGGCAGCCGGAAATTGTCCCCGCGCCTTTTCTCAGAATAAAAAATGGCGGTAATTGTGGCGGTGTCAGGGTTTTTTCCAGGCAGGATAAGCCGGTAAATACTGTCGTATTGAGACTCTAGAAACTCGGCGGGCATTTCGCTTCCCGTAAATTCTCCTTCTACGCGTACCGTGGCAGCAGACAGGGAAAAAACGGGAAGAAAGAGGCCAATGATCAAAGCGTTCATGAGGTAATAAGATAATTTATTAGAGAAGGCGCCTGCGGTTTAGTATATTTACTGTCTTTTTCACGGAGACCTATGGACCAAAAATCTATCCGCAACATCGCCATCATCGCGCACGTTGACCACGGCAAGACAACCCTTGTGGACCAGCTGTTCAAACAGAGCGGCATGTTCCGCGACAACCAGGCGGTCGAAGAGCGGCTCATGGATTCCATGGACCTTGAGCGCGAACGGGGCATCACCATTATGTCCAAGAACGGTTCGTTCAAATACCATGATTACTGGATCAACATCATCGACACTCCCGGCCACGCTGACTTTGGCGGACAAGTTGAACGGGTGCTCAAAATGGCTGACGGCGCTCTCCTGCTGGTTGATGCGCAGGAAGGGCCTATGCCCCAAACCTATTATGTGCTTAAAAAGGCCCTTGCCGAGTTTCTGCCCATCATTGTCGTGATCAACAAAATAGACAAGCCCGCGGCGCGTCCGCAGTGGGTGGTCGAACAGGTGAACGATCTGTTTCTTACCCTCAACGCCGACGACAGCATCCTCAATTTTCCCATTGTCTTTGCATCGGCCAAGCAGGGGATTGCCACTGACCACATGGACGAACCCGGTGTTTCCATGGAGCCGCTCTTTCAAAAGATCATTTCCCACATTCCCCCGCCCAAGGGCGACCCTAACGCGCCCCTGCAGATGCTGGTCAGTTCCATCGACTATTCAACGTATCTGGGCAGGCTGGGCATTGGAAAAATCACCTCAGGCACCATGAACATCAACAAGGCCATTGCCGTGGTTGACCGCAACGGCGCTGTAAAACCCGCGCGAGTCACCAAGATATATCATTTTGAGGGAACTGTGAAAAAGGCCGTGGATATCGCGTGCACCGGCGAGCTGGTGGCCATTGCGGGTATGGACGAGGTTACGGTGGGTGTTACCTACACCGATCCCGAAAACCCGCTTCCCCTGCCACCCATGGAAATAGACCCGCCTACGCTTTCAATCAATTTTATCCCCAACGATTCCCCTTTTTCGGGCAGGGAAGGGCAATTCCTCACTTCAGGACATCTGAAGGAACGGCTTTTCCGCGAGGCACTGGGCGACGTTGCGCTCACGGTCGAATTTCTCACCGAACGGGTGGGATTCAAGGTCTCGGGACGGGGAGAGCTGCACATTTCCATAGTCATCGAGAAAATGCGGCGCGAGGGCTACGAGTTCCAGCTTACCCGGCCTGAAGTGATTCTTCACCAAGAAGACGGAAAGATACTGGAACCCTACGAGTTTCTGGCCATTGACGTGACCGAGCAGTACGTGGGTGCGGTCATTGAACGGCTGGGGCCGCGCAAGGGGCAATTGATGAAACTGGAGCAGGAGAACGGCCTTGCCCGGCTCGAATACAAGATAACCACGCGCGGGCTCATGGGCTTCCGCGGCGAGTTTCTTACCGTGACCAAGGGCATGGGCGTCATGAGCTACGCATTCGCCGAATACGGCCCCTATGCGGGCGACATCATCAACCGCAAAAATGGGGTGCTTGTGGCCATGGAGGCGTGCACGGTCGCAGCCTACGCGTTGTGGAACCTTCAGGAACGCGGCATCATGTTCGTCAATCCCCAAACAGCCGTGTACAAGGGCCAGATTGTGGGCGAGCATTCGCGCGATAACGACCTTATTGTAAATCCCGGACGGAACAAGAAACTCACCAATATGCGCGCATCGGGTTCTGACGACGCCATTGTGCTTCAGCCGCCGCGGCTCATGAGCCTCGAGGACTGTCTTACGTATATCAACGACGACGAACTGGTCGAGGTCACGCCAAAAAGCATCCGCCTGAGGAAAAAGTCAATAGACAAGATTTCCCGCAGGGGAGGGCCGTTGCAGGAAGAGGCATAGGAGTGCGTGTGTGTAAGGGCGTCATTCATGAAAATCCTGTCCTCCATTGCAGAATGACGCCCTTACACACACGCACCTAACACACACTACGTCGCCATCTTGTATTCGGCGCCAGTATAGCTAAGCTGGTACGTTCCTTTCTCCCGGATTTTTCCCTCCAGCATCTGTTTTGACAGAAAGTTCTCCACTTCGGTCTGGATAAGCCGTTTGAGGGGCCGTGCGCCAAAGACCGGGTCGTACCCTATTACTGCCAGCCGGTCGACAACCGACGCATCAAAAGACAACACAATGTCCCGGGCAGCGAACCGACCCGCAAGCCGGCGCAGCTGAATCTCAACAATACCTCTGATGTCTTCACGCGTCAATTCATTGAAGACGATGATATCATCGATCCGGTTGATGAATTCGGGCCGCATGCAGCGGTCGATTTCGTTTTTCTTGAAGTTACCGGTCATAATGATGATCGTGTTCTTGAAATTGACCCTGCGTCCCTTGCCATCCGTGAGCACGCCATCGTCAAAGACCTGGAGAAGGGCGTTGAGCACCGCGGGGTGGGCCTTTTCCACTTCGTCAAAAAGCACCACGCTGTAGGGCCGCCGCCGCACAGCCTCGGTAAGCTGGCCGCCTTCATTGTAGCCCACGTAGCCGGGAGGGGCGCCAATGAGCCGGGCCACAGCGTGCTGTTCCATGTATTCGGACATGTCCATGCGCACCAGGGCCTTTTCGTCGCTAAAGAGAAAACTGGCCAGCGATTTGGCCAGTTCGGTTTTTCCCACGCCCGTGGGTCCCAGAAAGAGGAAAACGCCAGCGGGACGGTTTTCATCGCTTATGCCCGCGCGTGAGCGCCGCACGGTGTTGGCCACGCTTTGTACTGCCGCGTCCTGGCCATTTACCCGCGCGCGCAGTTCGTCCTCCATGGCAAGCAGCTTATCGCGTTCGCTTGAAAGCATCTTGGTCACAGGAATACCGGTCCACGAAGAGACCACGGCCGCGATGTCCGCGTCGTCCACTTCCTCTTTCAACAGGCGTTCGGCAGGATCAATGGCCGCGTATTCCCTGTTCAGACTGTCCAGTTTTTTCTCGAGCCCGGGAATGGCGCCATACCGGATCTCGGACACCTTTGAATAATCACCCGCGCGCTCAAGCGAAGCTTCCTGCGTCTTGAGCGTCTCTATTTGTTCCTTCACCTGTCTGATACCCGCAATGATTTCTTTTTCCTTTGTCCATCGTTTGTTTAGAATGTCGAGTTCCTGGCCAAGGACGCTCATTTTTATCCTGTTTTCATCGAGCCGCGCGCGCGAGGCGCTGTCATGTTCTTTTTTAAGCGCCTGTTCCTCGATTTTGAGCCGGGTTCGCATACGCTCTTTCTCGTCAATGGGCGTGGGCATTGAGTCAATCTGCATTTTCAGGCGCGAGGCAGCCTCGTCCACAAGGTCAATTGCCTTGTCGGGTAAAAAACGGTCAGCGATATACCGGTCCGCAAGCGTGGCCGCGGCCACAATGGCATTGTCCTGGATGCGCACGCCATGATGTACGTCATATTTTTCCTTGAGCCCGCGAAGAATGGATATTGTGTCGAGCACGGTTGGCTCGCCCACATTTACCTTTTGGAACCTGCGCTCAAAGGCAGCGTCCTTTTCCATGTGTTTCTGGTATTCATTGAGCGTTGTGGCGCCAATGCAGCGAAGTCTGCCGCGCGCAAGCGCGGGTTTGAGCATATTGGCCGCGTCCACGGCCCCCTCTGCGCCTCCTGCGCCAATGATGGTGTGCAACTCATCGATGAAGAGAATAATTTCACCGTTGGACTGCTCCACTTCGTTCAACACAGCTTTGAGTCTCTCTTCGAATTCGCCCCTGAATTTTGCTCCGGCAAGCAGAGAGGCAAGGTCCAGGGCCATGAGCCGTCTGTTCTTGAGCCCCTCGGGAACGTCCTTCGATATAATCCGCAGGGCCAGTCCTTCGACAATGGCGGTTTTTCCCGTACCAGGTTCTCCGATAAGCACGGGATTGTTCTTCGTCCGGCGCAGCAGCACCTGGATGATGCGCCGGATTTCAGCGTCGCGTCCAATGACTGGATCGAGTTTGTGCGCTCTTGCTAATTCTGTGAAATCTATGGAAAAGCGCTTGAGTGCGCTTTGTTCCTGGGATTTGTTCTGTTCCATGGTTTGCCTCCAAAGAGCTAATACAAAAGAAGTGCCTGTTTGACCGGTTGTCCTAAGGCTTTGTTTTTCAAGACATTACTTTTTTCCGGGTCCTGGGAAGATTTAATATTCTGTTTCAAGACGAAACAGGTGTTTACTCCCTATCTTTTGCACATTGAATTTGTTATTTTATACAGTATCAGCACATGGAAGAATATAGCATCACCCGGATAGACCGGGACGTATCGAGCGAGAATTTTACTGAATTCCGCAATACGCTCCGCACTGCCATTGAAAAAACCAATGGCCATGTGGTGCTCGATTTTACCAGCGTCAACCTTGTGTACAGCTTCGGCATCTCTCTTATGATCAAGGCCATGCGCATGCTCAATGAAAAAGGCAGGAACCTCTATGTCATCATCAATTCACCAACACTCAACGATGTTTTTGTGGTGAACAACCTGAACAAGCTTTTCCACATATTTCCCGATATTGAGGCGTTTGAGTTTGAATTTTACCGCCAGCATGCTGACGGCCATTCAGAAGCTGAGACTGAATTGTTTGAATCAATCTCCCTGACCATCAATGTGCAGCCCGTGAGCAGAACCCAGTTGGTGCTCGAACTCAATGGCATCATGGCTTCGGAGCGGGACTACAAGCTTTTCCGCGATACCTGCGACCAGAACAAAGACACCTACCAGAAAGTCCTTGTCGACTGCAAAGAGCTCTCTTATGTCGACAGCCCGGGCATCTCGGCCCTGGTCGATGTCAACAAGCTTTTCCGTCAGGCAGGCGGCCAGCTCTACCTCTGCAGCCTCTCGCAGTTTTTGCTCGAAATTCTCGAGACCGCCCATGTGAACGAGTTTATTCCCATATTCCAGAACCGGGTCGAAGCGCTCAATAAATGGTGATTGACCCATGCGTTTTTTCCTGAAAGCACTCTGTCTTGCCTGTGTCATTGCGCTGCCTGTTTCTGCGGGTTTGCGGTACGGTGGTTCTTTTTTTACCGCTGATCTTGCGGGCAAACGGGGCCTTACCGATCCCTCCGCCCTCTGTGTCAGCCCGGACAACAGGCACGTGTACATTGCGGTATCCGGCGATGATGCGCTCACCTTTTTTGCCGTGGATTCGGCAACAGGCGCGCTTGTCAAACCATGCACCACGGCCGTGGATAGCTCAGGATCCTACGATTCATATATCCAGAATATTTTTATCGACGGCCGCGATGGTCTCAATGGTCTCAATGGCGCCAGCGGTATTGCCATGAGTCCTGACGGCCGCAATGTCTATGTGGCAGGGTTCGACGACAATGCTGTGGCCTGTTTTTCGCGCGACACGCTCCATGGTTCACTGACCCAAATCCAGGTCATGGTGAACAACGCGGGTCTGGTGCGCGGGCTTTCAGGCGCCTGTGACGTGGCAGTGAGTCCTGACGGCGGCCGTGTCTATGCGGTGGGTGCCCGGAGCAGCACGCTCGCGGTTTTTACCCGAGATCTCCTGACCGGAACACTCACCTTTGAACGCATGGCAAAGGATGACTCTGCCAGCGTTGTTGGCCTCGATTTCCCCATTTCGCTCTGCATTGCCCCTGACGGGCTCACTATTTACACGGCATCGTTTGGCGACAGTGGTGTGGGTGTTTTTGGCAGTCCTGCGAGTTTTCTGCAGATTATGCAGCGGTCCCTTTGCGGCGATACCTGTCCGGTCGTGGGTATCAATTGCGTCCGGGTAAGTCCCGACAACCGGCAGGTATATGCGGTATCAGGCGATGACAATGCAATCACGGTCTTTACCCGGGACGCGCAAGGCCTGCTGTCACTTGTTGCGACGCGCCCGGACACAATGGCCGAAGATTCTCTGGTATTGTCCCCCATTGTGCGCGATGGCGCGCACGGGGTTGACGGTCTGCGCGGCGCAAGTTCCTGTGCCCTGCTTCCGGACGGCTCTGGCATGGTGGTCGCCGGGACGCTCGACAACGCGTTGGTCTTTTTTTCCCGCGACAGCGTCGATGGACTGCTCCGGACCGACAGCGCGGTAGTTGTCGCTGATGGGACCGGAGGCATTGACGGGCTTGGCGGGGTGTGCGCTGTTGCCGTGGGCCCGGATGGCCGGACAGTATACGCGGCAGCGGCCGGAGACGACGCCGTCTCGTGGTTTGTCTTTTCAGACAGCACAGCGGTTGAGACTGCGCCTGGTGCATCAGGTGAATCAGAAATGCTTTCTATTGCGCCTAATCCGTTTAATCCTACCACAGTGATCACTTTGAATAATTACGAATTTCAAATTTCAAATTACGAATTAAGGATTTATACTATTTCGGGAAAACTGGTCAAGGATCTGACCTCTGATATTCGATATTCGATATTCGATATTCACTCGCCTCGCATCGCCGCAGGCGAAGCGGGTAATTCTATTACCTGGGACGCATCCTCCTGTCCTGCGGGCGTGTATCTTGTCCGCGCCGTGGTTGGCGATAGGGTGGCGGTTAAAAAAGCGGTTTTAATAAAATGAGGG
>MFYT01000015.1:0-93865 GCA_001789205.1 Candidatus Raymondbacteria bacterium RIFOXYA2_FULL_49_16
TGATGGCCTTGATATGGTAGGGTGCGTACTGATCAGAAAGATGCGTGTAGAGGTTGATGCCGGAATCTGTGCCATAACGCAGATTGACCTGGCCAGTCTGCCCGCCATGACCACCGACCTTGTAGTTCTGACCATCAGATGAAGATGTCTTACCCGATCCCCAATGCGCAGCGAAAGGCAGTCTATGCTGGTAATTTACCAGTTCAGCCAGGCTCTTTGAATATGTTTCATCGCGAATGTGCCAGGCCCGTAGCGTATCGAGCTTGTTGAATGTCGATCCAGGACATGCCTCTGCCATTTTCGTCAAACCAAGATTGATGGCGTCGGCCAATATCACCGTCAGTAACGCTGACCGGTCTTTTGCGAGGGTATCATTACGCAGGTGAGTGAAATGCCGTGTGAAATCCGTCCACTGATCAACTTCCAGCAGCAGTTCCGTGATCTTGAGATGGGGAACAACGCCAAAGACTTCTTCCTCAAGTCTCTCTGCCTCTTCCGGTACGCTTTTGGTGAGTGGCTTGATCTTCAATAGTTCATCGGCGATTTCCGCGTCTGGCAGTTCGCCTGCGGCAGCCAATCGGTCGACTTCGTGCAGTTTCTGCTTGAGCAACGCCAGTCTATCACGCAGATAGCGTTCGCCGTCAGTGTCGATCGCCAGAGGCAAACCGCCAGCATTACGCAGGGCCGTGAAGCGTGCTTGCGGCAGCAGGTATTCTTCAAAGTCCTTGAATTGCCTTGAACCAGGAACCCACACATCGCCGGACCGCAAAGCATTCTTCAGTTCGGATAAAGCGCACAATTCGTAAAAACGCCGGTCAATGTCATTGTGCTTCAGGACATACTGTTTCCAGCGCGGCTTGATGAAATCGGTTGGCGCATCTTTTGGCACTGACCGGGCATTGGCCTGGTTCATTGCCTTGATTGCATCAATTCCGTCCAGCACCTTCTGGGCAACAGGCGCTGCTTTGAATGCGAACGCTTCCAGCAACCGGGGGGTGTAACGCCGCATCTGGCCATAGCCGTCGGCGATCAAATGGAGGTGATCGGCTGACACAACCAGGTCAGTGCAATGGTGCGGGCATCTTGAAGAGGCGTAAGGAGAGTATCCAACCGTTTGCAGTGGTCTGCATTCAAACCTTCGGTCAATCGATGGTAGAACAATCGCGTTCCCTGGGCCAGCGGTTCAGAGCATAAACGGTCTATCACTCGTGCGGGCGGCATAATGATGTGGTTCTTGCGCAATAGATCGACCAACTGCTGTGCGATAACAATCGCTTTGTTTGTCTGTTGCGCCAGTTCTGTCAGGGTTCCGCGTTGTTGCCGGTATTTCACGGCAGTGAATGGACGATAGCCAAAGGCCGTTTGCAATTCAAGCGCATGTTCACGCCTGGTTCCGTCGCGTTTGGCATATTCAGCCCATGCAGCAGGCTTTACGTACAATTGCCGGGATACATGGGACAGGAGCTTGTCGGACGGCGTTGTGTCCAGAGTCATCGCATAGCCGGGATAGCGCAGGTAGCACAGTTGTATTGCAAAACCAAGCTGGTTGTGTGAACCGCGTCATTGCCGGACGATGGCCAGATCATGCTCGTCAAACGTGTAATGCCGTGCACTCTCCGTTTTGGTATCTGGAAACAAGAACAAGGTTTCCAGTTGGGCTGGAGAAAGAAGTGACCGGCGTGGCATGCGTTATTTTGCCGTCCGCAAATACTGGTAGAGCGTTTCCCGGCTGATTTTGAAACTACGGGCCACTTTTGCCTTCTGTTCACCAGCTCCAATACGGCTTTTCAACTCAGCTATCTGTTCGTCATTGAGCGACCTCTTGCGGCCTTTATATGCGCCCCGTTGCCTGGCCAGGGCAATGCCTTCGCGCTGCCGCCACGAACAAAGGTCAGCAGTGCGTCCAATTGCGGCCGCTGGGTATCTTTGCCAGAGGCGCTTTCCGTAAAAACCTTATCAACATTGACATTATCCAATTGCCTTTCGGGATTTTGGTCAAAACTACTCACCCGAACATAGCCGATGCGTTGTCCAATCATTCAATACCTCTAGAAACAGGGGTTCTGTCAGGATAAAATCTAAGATTTGGGCGGGTATGTGTCAATAAAATTCAATTATCGTTCTATTCTGACGCATTTTGGTTCCCCAATGGACACACATCTGAAGTATACTCTATCCTGACATAAAGATTAAATTCATCAAAATCAGAAAAAGTATAAATATTTTCTGCTGTTTTTCATAAAAACATAGGTATAAAACAGCAGAAAAAAGTCATTTTATCTCTTGACAATTTCAGTTTTATAATATATTTTTAATTCCAATATTGTTTACTGTTTGATGACAAATTAAACTAAACTTTCAGGAGGTTTTATGGCAGACAACAATATTCCCGTCACTGCAAATGGTGATGTCACGATAGATTGTGACAATAACAATGATCAAACTACGTGTAAGATTGTCTTTAGTCACGACAATGGCACTGAATTGGCGAGAATTCAGGAAAACGGGTGTTTTGGTATAGGGAATACAGCGCCCACATACCCTCTAGATGTACTAAAAGATGGGAATTCCGAGAATATAATTGCCAATCTGAAGAATATCAATTCCGGAAATAGTGCTGGGGTGGCATTGAATCTGTTGGCATACAACGCATCGACAAAAATTACTAAATTTGGGGCTGGACACTCAACGCAAGCATCAAATATGGTGATAAATAATGTTGGTGGGGACATTATATTCAAGTGGTCTGGTACTGAAAAACTAAGAATTACAAGTGATGGAAAATTAAAGATCGGAAGTTGGACCATACAAGGATGATTTGAATCAGGAGGGCAAACATGTCGGATCTCAAGTTTACATCACCATCTGACCTATATTTACAATTAGCATCCGATGGGACACTTTCCCTAAAGGGTTATCTTCACCATTCTATTACAAATGGAGAACTATCTTCGGGATACACACCATTTACTTACAGCCCTTATTTCCCACCAAATGGCCTGTGGTTGATATCCCCAGATTTCGAAGCAACACCGACAGCAAATAGGGTATGGTTTTTAGACGGAAGTATTTATACACAAGGTACATTTTATAAAAACCAGACAAGCTTTTCGGGCACATTGATATTTAAGGATTCCGTAGGAAATACTATAATGTCCATTGATGATAATGGAGATATATATTTGAAAGGCGATGTTACAAATATTGGAAGTCCTTCCGCCCCATCTTACAATCCAAACAAATGGAATGATGGTGATGTAATTCAAGAGAGTGACAATTGTTATAACTATGCAAATGATCAAATCACATACACATATGCGCAACCAGGTTGGGCTAGTGATAGCAGTTTTAAGGAAAATTTATGGGCTAATTTCGATCCAGAACATTTATGGGAAGCGGCAGGAGATGATGGATTAGAGTATGCAGGTATTTCAGAACCATCTGATCCTGGAGATGGTAGACATATTGTATGTCTAGTGTGTGATCTTCGAAACCCAAGTCCAGATTACCGTGATTATCATTGGTATCGTAAAGATTCAAATGGATATTGGTCTCACAAAATAGGTGATGGAGAGGCAACGAACTTAGATAATTCGGGTGATCCTATTACAGATCCTAAAACATGCGATCGAGGAAGATATACTACTTTTGGTTGTTATATGTATGCCCGTGGAAATAATGCATTCATAAGATAAAGGAAACAATATGGAAAATAAAACAAATCTAATAATTACTATTGATGTTTTTTCTGGAAGGCCAAATCCTTCTTTTAAATTGATAGAAGTAGAAGAAATAAATAATATTACCCAGCAAATAAAAATGTTAACAGACAGAGATAAATTACAGCCTACATTTATGGACAATGTTAGTCACCTGTCCAAGTTGGGATATAGGGGAGTAATAATTCATGACAATATGGGTCTGATCTGGGGCACACCGCGTAAATATTACATTTCTAAGGGATATGTCATATACAAGGAAGACAATAAATATCTTGTATTTAATGACGTTGAATGTTCTTTTGAGAAATATATATTAGGGATTGCCAAGGAAAAGAGAATTATCACAGAAGGAATGTCCGAACTTTTGCCAAATAGAGTTAAATGAAAATAATGATTAGGTTATGCATATTTGTCTTAACGGCAACGGTGTTTGTCTTTTCGGAGACGCATATCTTCTGGTACAAAGCCCTCAATAATCACTATGCTCTGACCGATAGCCCAGGCCCGGCATTGGCAGCAAATTCTATCATACATGAAGGGAAAATTGCCACATGCAACAATTCAGTAGGCCTAGGATATACAGGAAGCGGTTTTTCATGCGGATCAAATGTAAATGATGATCAGGGCTGGTGCTCTCTGTTTTATTCAGAGGATATCAATGATTCCTTAATGACAGGAATCGTAGATTCGGCCTTTATCCGTGGAGAATATTATAACCCGAGTCATGAAGGGCCTCCGATATGCAATGGCGGAATCATCAATATAAAATGTGGGGTTGTGGACGTAGCCCCTGGCTTGGAAATGTGGGAAGATTTTCCTGGGGGTTTTCCAGATGATGCGGTATGTACAGATTTGCTTCTTTTGAAACCACTGGATTATTCTCTAGATTTAATCGAAGGCACTGTGGATACGATCGTTTATATGACATTATCTGGAAATCCAACTCAACCAAATCAACTTGACAGCAATTTTATCCGGATAGACATTACAAAACAAATAGATTGGATTGTGCAACATCATGATGGAAGGTACGCTATTGTATTTCTATCGCCTATAGGGCAGGGAAGTACGGGAAAATTTACAGTGTTTGCAGAAGAAATCTGTTCTTTAAATACGCGTGGTTATTATCCACCCAGATGTCCTTGGACCAAAGACGGCAACACGACCCACCTCCTGGTCTACGGCGATCTGAACGACAGCATTTCCACAGAGAAGGCTCTGCAGATCAAGACCGGCCTTAAAGTGACCATAGCGCCTAATCCGTTCAATCCCTCCACAAGAATAGCTATAGGCCAGGAAGCGGATATTGATATCTATGATGTTAACGGTAAGCTGGTGGATCGGCTGGCAGCGCAAGGTTCACAACCTTTGGAATGGAATGCTTCAAAGTTGCCGGGGGGCGTTTACTTTTGCAGGGTGAAGGCAGGTGGAAGAACGGTAATGGGGAAGATAGTGTATCTACGATAAGGAAACGTTATAATCTGTTTTCTGTACACACCCAAACGACACTTAAAACCGGCGTCAAGTTAATTTAATCGATTAAGCTTAGCGTACTTTAATTTCCCTTTCGCCAAACGACCCCTTTATTTTTCTTTTTACAGGCGGCAATTAGTGCTCCTGCTTATTGGTGGAGATAAGAGCAGCCAAAGTCGTGATATACGAAAAGCGCGGACGCTTCTTAAAGAACTAGATGGAGGGATGTATGAAAAAAGCTAAAACTCGCGTCTATGATGCTTCAGAATATCTTAAGACGGAAAAAGACATGAACGCATACTTTGAAGCCGCACTTGAAGAAGGTGATCCTGCAATTGTCGTTCAAGCACTGGGAGTCATTGCAAAAGCACGAGGGATGACTGAAATTGCGCATAAAACCGGATTAAGACGCGAAAGCTTGTATAAGGCATTTATCGCCAGATGGAAATCCTGAGTTCGCGACCGTTCTCAAGGTGGTCCATGCATTGGGCCTCAAATTACACGCTGAGAACAGCCACGTGCTGATGTAGGAGACAATACAATCCGGCCATACGCAATTCATGAAAAACACTCAATAACCCGCAGGGCGATTCGGTTCAATCGCTATAGACGGCTTTCGCTTTCATTCCCAATTCTTTCTTAATCGATAATAAAATCTTGCTATGGCACGCTAAACATTGCATATTTAATTTTGTAGGATGGGCTATCCTTATGCTTTGCACAAGATGCAATTGGCCTGTTGCAATGCTCTTAAAATGGCGCACCAAAACCGAAATTCGCCGCGTCCTGCGGCTCCAAAAAGCCATAAATATTCCAAAAGATAGGGGTTCTTTATGAGTACTAAAACAGATATTTCAAATAACGTTATTTCAACCTACAAGAAAATTGTTGAAGCTCATTATCCTGGCAAATCCACCTTTTGGCCTCTTATTTCTGGATGCGACACAAAGTTTGCGACATTCCATGGCACTCTTATCATTGCATTTATTCATACCGGAACAAGGGCATTTCAGAAATCTGATGGACTGGGCGAACTTTCTTCTACGACGCTGGACGTAAGCGATATAACAATCGATAATTGTGATCAAGTTCGATCGAAATTGGAGAATTTCCTTTCGCTAAAGCAACAAGACGGCATTATATTTATCAAGCAGGACATTGCTCCTTTAGCTGAATTCCAAAAACTTCTTGAAAGACATGAATTGGCAATGGGAGGTGGCGCAATGAAAATATTCTTGAGTCATAAGGGAATTGACAAGCCTATGGTTCGTGATTTTTCAGATACTTTATTGTTACTTGGTTTTCAGCCCTGGTTAGATGAAGATGCAATGACTGCTGGAGTTGAACTTGAACGTGGCATTCTTCAAGGATTCAAAGAATCTTGCGCAGCGGTCTTTTTTATTACGCCAGATTTTAAAGATGAATCATGTTTGGCATCAGAAATTAATTATGCAATAGCCCAAAAGCGCGAAAAAGGCAATAGATTTTCAATCGTAACTATTGTTTTCAGTGTCAATGACAAAAAAGGCTCAGTCCCCGATCTTCTAAAGCAATACGTATGGAAAGAACCAAGTTCGCATTTAGCTGCTTTGCAAGAAATTATTAAAGCATTACCAATAAAAATAGGCAACCCCAAATGGAAATAGTAAAAGCATTAATACAGGTGCGCCAAAAAAGAATATTGCAATGCATTGCAACAGGCCAACAGCAACCAACTACCGCAAGCTCGGCAAAGGTTAACCCAAATGCGGTCCGCTCCGTGGCCGTAGCCACTCCGCCGGACGGCGGAACTTAACGTTACATTCTACGCTGAGAGCCGCCCGCAGCACTTCGGGCTTGCTGACCGTTATGCTCCATTTTAAGACAAATACAGCAGTACATGGAAATTAAAACGCAGTGTTTCATAAGATCTTGTCTAAAGCTCCGGATGTTGAACCGAAACTCCGCGACAGATTATAAACTCCGCCTTCCGGTTACCTTGTATATGGGGGCATGGTTTAAATGACTGCCCCATATATTGTACAACCCGTTATGGCTTATATTTTTATTTGACCTTACCCAGGCTAATTTCGTATCTTCATTTTTCGTATTAACTGGTTAAGTATATCTAAATTATATAAGATTTAAGCAAAGGAACGGTTTATGGCAACACTTTCATTCAGAAATGTGGTCAAAGAGTTTCCCGGTGGCGTCCAGGCTGTAAAGAATTTCAACCTCGAAGTCTCTGACCGCGAGTTTATCGTGCTTGTCGGACCATCGGGCTGCGGCAAAACAACCACATTGCGCATGGTTGCCGGCCTCGAAGAGATTTCGCGCGGCGAGATATTTATTGATAATGTCCGTATCAACGATGTGCCGCCCAAAGACCGTGACATTGCCATGGTCTTCCAGAACTATGCTCTCTATCCTCATATGGATGTATACAACAACATGGCTTTTGGCCTCAAACTCCGTAAAATGGCAAAGGACGAAATCGACCGCCGCGTCAAAGAAGCGGGCGAGATCCTCGCCATCACCGAATACCTGCAGCGCAGGCCAAAGGAGCTTTCGGGCGGCCAAATGCAGCGCGTGGCAGTGGGCCGCGCCATTGTGCGTAACGCCAAAGTCTATTTGTTTGATGAGCCCCTCTCAAATCTCGACGCCAAGCTGCGCGTTGAAATGCGCGCCGAACTCAATCGTCTCCACAACCGCCTCCAGGCAACAATGATCTATGTTACCCACGACCAGGTCGAAGCCATGACCCTGGGCGATCGCATTGTCATTATGCTCAATGGGCTTGTTCAACAGTGCGACACCCCCCTTATAATCTACGATCGGCCGGTCAATAAGTTCGTGGCCAGCTTTATCGGCAGTCCCTCCATGAATTTTCTCGACGGACACCTTGAAAAGGCCGCTGCCGGATACCGGTTCGGCTTTGGCGACAACCATATCAAGATTCCCGAGAAATTAAACGATAAGATCAAAAACCACGGCGGCAAGCAGGTCTTCTTCGGTATCCGGCCCGAACACGTCTACGACGCCAAATTCGCAAAAGAGAAGAAGGCCGACGACACCATTGTGGGCACGGTCGAGGTCATCGAACGGCTTGGCCACGAAATCCTCGTTTACCTGAGCATTTCCGGGCAAAAGCTCATCCTCAAGGAAGACGCGCACAGCAAAGCCGAGGTGGGCGAGAAGATGGAAATATCGTTCAATTACGATATGATCCACGTCTTCGACAAAGAAACCGAAGAGAACCTGGTTGTGAAGTAACCGGTTCCATCCGCGAAATACTAGTATGTCCGGTCGCAAAGGGGTTCTGCTTATCCGGAGCGAGACCCCGGTCAACGTCAAATTCTCCTATATCCCCAACAGCCTTCTGGTGCTGGCCGAGGCCCTGCTTAAGCACGGGTATCAGCCGTCAATTATTGACATGAAGGTCCAGGATTGGCGGGCCGCGCTCAACGCGATCGACATTGACTTGCTCCTCTACGCGGGCATTGGCACGCTCACCGGGCCGCAGATTCAGTACGGTCTTGAGATCGCGCGCGCCCTGCGTGAAAAAAGGAGCGATTTGCCTATTATATGGGGGGGGGTGCACCCCAGTTTGCTGCCCGAGGAGACCGTGGCCCACGATCTTTGCGACGCGGTGGTGCGCGGCGAGGCAGAGGAGACGGTTGTCGAGCTGGCGCAGCGTATTGAGGCTGGGGAATCGTACTACAATGTGAGGGGCTGCACCTTCAAGCTGGAGGGAAAGATTGTTTCCACGCCCGACCGCGACTGGACCGATTTAGACGCCATTGGGCTGTTGCCCTATCATCTTCTTGATATGAAGAAATACGACATTGACTCGTATTTTACCTACCATTCAAGCCGCGGGTGCCCGCACAACTGCGGGTTCTGCATTAACCTCGCCTACAATAAAAAGACCTTCCGGGCCCAGAGCGCGGAAAAGATCGTGAACAATATCGAGCATATTCTCCGGCCCTACGGCGTTAAGACCATTTATTTTACCGACGACAATTTTCTGGTCAACCGGCAGCGCATAGAGACCATGGCCCGGCTCATCATTGAACGCGGCCTGAAGTTCGACTGGATCGCAAGCTGCAGGTTTGACTATTTTGTCAAATACGACGCCCGGTTTCTCTCGCTGCTGAAGGAGAGCGGGTGCGTGCGCCTGGGCTATGGGGCTGAGAGCGGGTCGCGCCGCATCCTCGAATATATAGACAAGGGCATTACGCCCGACCAGGTGCTCTCCTCAGTCCAAAAGGCGCGCGACGCGGGCATTAAAATGATGCCCGTGAGCTTCATGTACGGGTTTCCGGGCGAGACCCGCGACGACCTTCTGGCCTCGCTCGATCTTATCGACAAGATCCGTGAGACAACGGGCGCCAATACTGTCATCAACGGTATCTTCCTCATGACCCCCTATCCGGGCATCCCGCTGTCCGATGAATTGAAAAAGATGGGTTTTCAGTTTCCATCGTCGTTCGAGGCGTGGGGACGCTATACCATGGGCGAGGTTGTGGACAAGCGCATTTTCTGGTTGGACCGGGACTATCTTATCGAGGCTTTTTGCGCCGCGAACATCGCCCGGTTCCATTTTTTCGTGCAGATTGGCGCGGGCAAGCGGCTCAAATCCCCGTTGCTCAGGCTGCTCTACCGGCTTTTCATCCTGCCCTTCCTGCTCTCCGAGAAACTCCGGTGGAAACGGCGGTATTTTAAGCATCCGTATGAGTGGTACCTCTGGTCGTTTATCAGAAACACCTACCTGCAGGGAACCTAGGGCGGAGCGCCTTCAGTGAAAAAGTACATTACCATTACGCTGCAGGCCGGTTTCTCAGTATTGCTCATCTATTTTCTGATACGCAAGGCCGATTTCCATTCAGTGGCCGGATATCTCCGCGCGTGCAGCTTTAAATTCATCGCGCTTATCTACGCCTCGTACATTCTGTTGAATATTGGACAGGTTCTGCGCTGGTATTTCCTGGTCAGGAATTTTTCGTCCGATATCCGGGTTCACAAAATTCTTAAATACCACATGGCCGCGATTTTTTTTCACGGGTTTATTCCTTCGTCCATGAGCATTGAGCTCATCAAGGGCTATCAGCTCTCCCGTCTCATTGAAGGCAAGAAGGCGTACGGCTCCGTGATCTTTGGCAAGGTGATGGGCGTTGGAGTGCTCTTTGTCTTTTTCGTCTGCATCATCGCTTTTAAACCTTCCATTCTCATGCAGAGCGCATTTGCAAAACAGGTCATCTGGGGCATGGCGGGATTTCTGCTGCTGGGCTGCCTGGTATTCAGCAAAAAGGTCTCGCGCATCCTTTTTGGGAGATTCAGCGGATTTTTTCAGACAGGCATGCTGAAAAAAGTCAAGGAATTCAGGGAAGAATTGTACAATTATCGGTACAATGTCCGTTCGCTGCTCTGGGCCGCACTCATGTCGGCCGTTATATACCTGGGATCCATCGCGGCCACCTATTTTTCATTCAGGGCGGTCTCGATCAATGTTCCCTTTCTCGCGTGCACTGTCTATATTCCGGTGATATATACGCTCATGATGCTGCCGGTCAGCATCAACGGCATTGGCCTTCGTGAAAACCTCCTGCTGGTCTTTTTAAGCGAATGGCAGGTGACGCCCGATGTCATGGTAAGCTCGTCCGCCATTATGTACGCTATTTTGTATACGTTTTATTTGGCTGGCGGGCTGGTCATTCTTTTTGACCGGTTGAAAGGAGTGCGCAGTGGCACAGAAAAAACAGACCCCTAAACCCGCAATGCAGGAGAAAAAGGAACAGCCTGGGTTTTCGCTTCAATCGCTTCCTGTCTGGGTTCCCTATGCGGTCATTGGTCTGCTCACCCTTATCTTTTTTATGCCCTTCCTCGCCTCTTCAGATATGATCTTTGGCACGGACACGGTCAATGGCATTTATTCGCGTTTTTTTTACGCTGACTTCTTTTCCCACTACCATGATTTCCCACGCTGGCTGTCGGTCACGCTCTCGGGCATGCCCACGCTTGAGGCCTTTATGGCCGATATGTTTTATCCGCTGACACCGCTCCAGTTCATTATGGACGTGCCCCGCGCACTGGGATACAAGTTTTTCTTCACAATCATGGTCGCGGGTCTTTTCATGTACCTCTTCCTGAAACAGGGGCTGCGCCTCAGAAGCCTGGTGGCGCTCTTTGGTGCCATTGCCTACATGTTCAACACTGAATTTGTTTCACATCTGTATCCTGGCCACGATGGCAAAATGTTCGTCATCAGTCTGCTGCCTTTGGCGCTCTTTGGCCTCAAGCGGCTTGTTGATACGCGCGCGCTCATTTATTCGGCAATGCTTGCCTGCGCCATTGGCCTCATGTTGCTTTCGTCGCATGTGCAGACAACCTATTTTGCCCTTTGGGGCATTGGTTTTTTCTTTCTTTTCGAAACCATGCGGTATTATCTCCGCGAGCGGTCAAAGGCCCAGGCTGTGCAACGCAGCGTGCTCTTCACCTTTGCCATTGTGCTTGGCCTTGGCCTGGGCATGATCCAGTTTTTGCCGCCTTATAAATTTTCCAAGACCTTTTCCGTGCGCGGCGAGGAGGGGGAAAAGACCAGCTACGAACACGCCATATCCTGGTCACTTCACCCCGAGGAGACCGCGGCGCTGGTTGTTCCCGAATTCTGCGGTTTTGCCGACAAGGATAACCTGAACAAGGTGGTCTATTGGGGACGCAATTATTTCAAATTGAACAACGAGTACGCGGGCATTGTTGTGCTGGTGTGCGCGTTTGCGTTCCTTATATTCTTCCGGCGCGATCCCATGCTCATCTACTGGGGGTGCATTGCCCTGGGAGCGCTTGTCTACGCGCTTGGGGGAAATACGCCTTTTTTCTACCTGTTCTATACGCTGGTTCCCGGGGTTAAACTGTTCCGGGGACCCAGCATGATCATGTTCTGGTTTTCCATGGCGCTTGCCATCATGGCATCGTATGGCCTCAACCGTTTGTTTGATGAATCAAATACGCTCAAGACGGAACAACGCGTACGGTTTGCGAAAAACCTGCTGATCACGTTCGTTGTGTGCGCGGGACTTACGCTCGTGGTTTCCGGCGGCCGTGACATGGTCCTGGGCATCTGGAAGGGTGTTTTTTACTCGGGCTTTCCCGCGGAAAAGAACGCCTATTTCAACGCCAATTATCCGGCTTTTATCAAGGGTGCGTGGTTTGCGCTCCTGTTCGGCGGCGGCGCCCTGCTCGGGCTGTATGCTTTTTTAAAGGAACGCCTGACCGCTGGCGCGCTGGCGGTCCTGCTTAGTATCTGCGCCGCGGCTGATCTAATGCGCGTGGACTCCTATTTTTACAAACTGGTCAATCCCGCCGAATATCTCGCGAAAAACGAGCCTGCGCTCAACGACCTTGCGCTCAAGAGCCGCACTGACCGCTTCCGCGTCCTGCCGGTGCCGGGCCATACGGGTCAGAACGACGTTCAGCGGTATGGGCTCGAGAGCGCGCTTGGGTTTCATGACAATGAGCTGAAAACATACCGTGAATTCACCGGAGGCCAGGAACGCGACAACCTGCTCTATCTGCTCAAGCGCGGCGTGCTCGAGGGAAATCCCTTTCTCGATCTGCTCAACGTCAAATACATTGTCTACAGGCCGGGCCAAAACAAGCCGCTGGTGTATGCGCTCAACCGGGGGGCGTGTGCGCGGGCCTTTTGCGCGCCAACGTACGAGGTTGTGCCTGAAAAAGAGATATCCGCCCGGCTCCGCGCGCCCGGCTTTCCCTATAAAGAGAAGTTACTGCTCGAAAAGGCGGTGCCGTTGTTTGCACCGCCAGCACTCGATTCCGTCTCGCAGCCAGCTCCGGGCATTGTCACCAGTATGGTCTACGAGGGAGATGTCAAGACCTATAACGTCACCATGCAGCGGCCGGGTCTTCTTTTTCTCTCCGAAGTCTATCTGCCCTACTGGAAGGCGTACGACAAGGGCGAACCGGCCGAGATATATAAAACCGATGGTGCTCTCATGTCCATACCACTCGCTGCTGGAGACCATAGCATTGTCGTGCGGTACGAATCGCCAAATATAAAACTGGGCGCACGAATCACCTTTTTGGCCCTGATCTTCTGCGCGGGCATTGTAATTTTCTATCTATTAAGACGGCAGGAAAACCAATGAAGCGAGTCCTCATAACCGGCGTCAACGGCCTTCTGGGCCAAAATCTCCAGCGTGCGCTTGCAGGCACGCACTCACTTTCGGGTGTAGACCTGCAGCCCGAGGCCTATTTGCCAGGACTCAACGAATACGCCACGCTCGACATCACCGACAGGACACAGGTGGCTGAATTTTTCAAAAAGCGGCGATTTGACTGGATTGTGAATACAGCGGCCATGACCAATGTTGATCTGTGCGAAACAGAGCGCGAACGTGCTGAACGTATCAATACGGGCGGCGTCGCTGCCCTGATTTCTGAAAAAGGGGCAGCGTGCCGGTTCATGCAGATTTCCACTGACTATGTTTTTGACGGCGCAGCAGGCCCCTATAGCGATACTGCCAAGCCGAACCCTGTTGGCTTTTACGGGGAGACCAAATACCGGGCAGAACAGCTGGTGTTGGGTCACTCGCCCCTTGATTGTGTGGTGCGTATTATGGTGCTTTATGGCACAGGCAAAGGCCTGCGGCCCAATTTCATCGACTGGGTGGTTTCGTCGCTTCGGGCCGGGAAGACGATCCCGGTGGTCACGGACCAGACCGGCAACATCACCCTGGCAAGCAACTGCGCGCGCAACATCGGGGCGCTCATCAACAACGATGTTTCGGGGATTATCAGCTTTGCAGGGGCGGATATCCTGAGCAGATACGATATCGCCTGCGCTGTTGCCCGGCATTTTTCACTCAACGAGGCGCTGATTCGGCCGATTGCCACCGCGGAACTGAAACAGGCCGCTCCCCGGCCGCTCAAATCCGGGTTTCTCATGGAGCGGGCCAGGGCCATGGATGGGATAACCCTTTTAACATTCAAGGAACAGCTATTGCGTTATGAGCGAGAACAAAAAGACGCTGATTATCCTGCCAACGTATAACGAGCAGGAAAACCTCGAAAAGGCGATCGCAGCCATATTTGTCGTGGTCCCCGGGGCCAACATTCTCGTGGTTGATGACAATTCACCCGATGGTACGGGCGCCATCGCCGACCGCGTCGCGGCCGAGGACCAGCGCGTTTTTGCGCTGCACCGCGCAGGCAAGAGTGGCCTGGGCAAGGCCTATCTCGACGGCTTTCGGTATGCTCTCGAAAAAGGATACGACTATATTTTCGAGATGGACGCTGACCTTTCACACGACCCCCGGTATCTTCCCGATTTTTTCTCGGCCGTTGAAACAAGCGACCTGGTCATTGGGTCGCGCTATATAAAAGGGGTCAATGTCATTAACTGGCCCATGGCGCGCCTGCTGCTCAGTTTCGCGGGAAACATGTACGCCAGGTTTGTCACGGGCATGAACGTTACTGACCTTACCGGCGGATTCAAATGCTTCAGGCGCGAGGCGCTTGCGGCGCTCGATTTCTCCAAAATCAGTTCCAGCGGCTATTCATTCCAGATAGAAGTGAGTTATATTCTATGGAAGAAGGGGTTCCGGATCAGGGAAATCCCCATTATTTTTGTGGATAGGCAGTTCGGAGAAACTAAAATGTCAACCGGCATCATCCGGGAGGCGCTGTTCCTCATATGGAAACTCAGGTTCAGAAACATCCATCGCTGAATGGGGGCGGAGCCGAGGGCGGAGTCTCCCTTTCGGTCATCATCGTCAGCTACAATGTGTCGGGTTTTCTCGACCATTGCCTCGATTCGGTGATCAAGGCGTGCACCGGGATCAGGGCTGAAATCATTGTGGTCGACAATGCCTCGACTGATACCACGGTGGAGATGGTGCGGAACAAGTATCCGGGAGTTGCGCTCATCGAAAACCCGCGTAATGTGGGGTACTCGGCCGCCAACAACCAGGGCATAACGCGCGCCCGCGGCGCCTATTCCCTCCTGCTCAACCCGGATACCATTGTCCCTTCCAACGCTTGCACGCTTTCGATAGACTTCCTCGAAAAACATCCGGACATAGGGCTCATGAGTCTCAAAATTGTTAACGCGGACGGCACCTTCCAACCCGCGTGCCGGCGCGGTTTTCCCACGCCCACCACGGCGTTCTACCGTATGACAGGGTTGTCCCATCTGTTTCCCCGGAGCAGCCGTTTCGGTAAGTACAACCTTACCTTTCTCGACGAGGACGCGGAGAGCGACGTTGACGCGGTCTGCGGGGCCTACATGATGGTGCGCACCAGCCTGCTCAAGGACATCGGCGGGTTTGACGAGGATTTTTTCATGTATGGCGAGGACATCGATCTCTGCTACAAGATCAAGGAGCGGGGGTCCCGGGTGTATTACTATCCGGCAAGCGAGATCATCCATTTCAAAGGCGAGAGTTCGCGGAAAAACCGGCTCCAGAGCGCGCTGAATTTTTACAATTCGATGTTTATCTTCTCGAAGAAACATTTTGGCCAGCGCATGAGCTTCTTTCCCAAATGGCTCCTTTTTCTGGGTATTTTTCTCAACGCCTTCTTCAAGATCATCGGGGGCTGGCTGTTCAAATACCTTCCCTTTCTCATCGACATCGTCATTGTCAACGCGGTGCTCTTTGCCGCGCTCAATATCAAATTCGGTTCCGAGGGCAATGTCTACAAATACACCGAGGGCGTCTGGTATATAATGCTCCATTGCGGTATTTCGCTCCTTTTTGTCCTCACCTTCCAGTTCAGCGGACTCTATGGCGGAAAACCCAAGACGCTTTCCGAATACGCCAAGGCGATCTTCGTGGCCTCGCTGCTTTTTTTCTCCTTTGCCTATTTTATACCCAACATCCGGTATTCGCGCATTGCTTTCATCACCACCAGTCTCGGGCTCTTTGCCGCTTTACCGGCATGGCGGATACTTCTGTATCCCACAGCGCTCAAGATGCGCACGGCCATTGCCCGCACCCGCAAACATTTGATCATCGGGACCGGTGAAAAGGCCTTCCGCATCCACCAGAAATTGCAAAAGGACCGCGAATACCAGTCCTGTTTCGCCGGGTTTGTGAAAAACGATGAGCCAATCACCGGGGTTCCCGCTGAAGCTGTTATAGGCCCCCTTTCCGAAATCGAACTTATTATCGAGAAAAAAAAAATACGGGAGGTCTTCCTCGCCCTGCCCGACCATCATTCCTTTGATCTCATGGGCTTTATCAATTACTGCCTCAGGAACAATATTTACCTTAAAATAGTCCAAGATATGCACGGGAAAGACGAATATTATATATTAGATATAAATATGTCAGAAAGTATTATATTATAGATTTTAGAGGACGGGTTGAAGGAGGTTGTTGTGGAACCAGTGGAAAAAACGCCTGTTGCTATGCTCGAATTTGAGCATCCAATCGTCGAACTGGAGCGCAAAATCCAGGATATGCGCCATTTTACTTCCACGGAAAACATCGAGTTCAAGGAAGAGATTAAGCGGCTCGAAAAAAAACTCGAAAAGCTCAAAGAAGAGATTTACAGTCAAATTACACCCTGGAACCGGGTCCAGATCGCCCGTCATCCGAAGCGCCCCTATACCCTCGACTACATTAATGGCATCATAACCGACTGGGTCGAACTGCACGGAGACCGTGCATTCGCCGACGATGCGGCCATGGTCGCAGGCATGGGTAAACTCAACGGCAAATCAGTGGCCATTGTCGGACAACAGAAGGGCAGGGACGTCAAGGAGAACATCAAGCGGAATTTCGGCATGCCCAATCCCGAGGGGTACCGCAAGGCCCTGCGTATCTTCAAAATGGCGGAAAAGTTCGGCTTGCCTGTTATCTGTTTCATCGACACTATCGGCGCTTTTCCGGGCATTGGCGCCGAGGAACGCGGCCAGGCTGAGGCCATTGCGCGCAATCTGCGTGAAATGGCTGTGCTGCAAGTTCCCATACTGATAGTGATCGTTGGCGAAGGGGCCAGCGGCGGCGCGCTGGGAATCGGCGTGGGCGATCGGGTGCTCATGTGCGAAAATTCGTGGTATTGTGTTATTTCTCCCGAGGGATGCGCGGCCATCCTCTGGTCAGACCGGGCAAAGGCGGCTCAATGCGCCGAGGTCATGCACCTCACCGCGGCTGACCTGATAAAACTCGGGGTTGTCGACGACATTATTCCCGAACCCCAGGGTGGCGCTCATCGCGATCCCAAAGCCATGATCGACACAGTGAAAGAATATATTGTTCGCGAAATGCAGGCGCTGCTCAAGGTTCCGATCAAGGAACTGGTTGATCGCCGCATTGAAAAATATTACGCAATGGGTTCAGTAGTGGAGTAGCGTATGATCAGCAAAGAACTGCTCGATATCCTGGTCTGTCCTGAGACAAAAGAGGACCTTTCCCCTGCGGACAGCGCGCTCATTGATTCCCTTAATGCGCGGATTGCCCAAGGCGCGATAAAAAACCGTGGTGGGAATCGTGTCACGGAGAAAATCGACGCTGGGCTTGTGCGTAAGGACGGCGCATACCTCTACCCAGTGCGCAACGATATACCTATTATGCTTATAGATGAGGCGCTTCCGCTCAATGGACAATAAGGTCGCCACACTTCAGGGCGTCCTGTCAGCGGTTGCCGCGGCACGGAGCCGGGACAAAAAAATAGTGACCACCAATGGCTGTTTTGACATTCTTCATGCCGGCCATGTGCGTTACCTCGAAGAGGCAAAGGCCATGGGCGACATGCTCATTGTGGGCGTCAACAGCGATGCCTCGGTTTGTGCCTTGAAAGGGGAGGGAAGGCCCCTTAACACGCAGGCACACCGGGCCGCTGTTCTGGCCGGTCTTCAGGCGGTCGACCTGGTTTTCATTTTTGACGAAAGAGACCCGATAAGCTTCCTTTCGCAGATCCGGCCGGATGTGCATGTAAAGGGCGGCGATTATACCGGGGTGCGTTTGCCCGAGCAGGATATTGTCGAGGAAAACGGAGGACGCGTGGCCATAGTGGCCATGGTGCCGGGGATTTCAACAACAGCCCTGGTCGCTAAGATAAAGGAAACGCGGTGCAACTGACCCAGGAAAAGATCGAGACGCTCAAGGAGCGGGTAAACAGGTCAGCGGGCTCAACTGCCTTTGCTCGCCTTGCCGACCACTACCGTTCAACCGGCAGTGTCGATTCGGCCATTGCGCTGTGCGAAGCCGGCCTCAAAAGTAATCCCGAGTATATCACCGGACACCTTATTCTTGGCAGGTGCTATTACGAGAAGGAGCGGGTCGAAGAGGCGAAAGCCAAATTCCAGACAGTCCTTGAACTTGACAACAGGAATGTTTTTGCGCTGAAAATACTGGGAGACATCCATATCCAAAGCGGCAATAACGAGGTAGCGGCCGATTTCTACCGCCGCGCGGCTGAATGCGATCCCCTCAATGAGGAAATCCGGTCCCTTTTCACCCAGGTCAAGCAGTTTTACCATGAAAAAACCGAGACAGCCCCTGTTTTGGCCGCGGAAGAGCGTGCCGCCCCGGTTGAAGCGGCCGCGAAACAGACCGTTTTAGAACCCGCCCCGGCCGCATCTACCCTTCAGGATGAAAACCAGGAACAGGCGCTTGCCTCAATCGAGGAATCGTTGTCCGGTGAAGAGGTTGAGGATGAAAAGGAAGCACTTGTTGCCGAAGAGACGCCCCAGCTTGTTGCAGAGCCTGTGGCCGAGGCCCCTGTTCTCGAAGAAGTTCCGCCCAGCGCAGAGATACCCCAGGCCGCAGCGCCTGTTGAAGATGTAATTGAAGTACCGTCAGCGGAACCCGCTGTAGACTGCCACGAAAGCGCGGTTGCCATGGAACTGTTGCAGGAATCAGCGGCAACACCAGACCAGCCGGTCAGCGAAGAGCGGAACGAGCAGCCCCATCACCACGATGATGAGACCATCAACAAGGCTTTTGACCTGCTTACCGTGGCAAAGGACGACCTTGCTCCCCACGATATGAGCACGGAAATGGTCGACCTTCCGCCTGAGATGGTCAAGGAAAAGAGGATAGGAGATTTCAGGGCAAAGCAATATCTGTACGAACGAATACTCACCGAGCAGAATGAATTGCTTGATTATGTCACTACCCGGCGCCAACCAGAACCAGAACTTCCGGAAGAGGAAGAGACGCCTGAACAGGTGGTAGAAGAAGAAGCGCCGGCTGAAACTTGCGCGGAGACCCTGGACGCCCCTGTCGAATCCGAGGAAGAGATTGTCTCTGAGGAGACCCTTCTCCAAACCGAAAGCGCTTCTGCCGGGGTTTCGGCGTCCGCGCCCGGCATGGATGGGTTTTACAATGTGGTTGGCGACGACGCTGACAGCGGCGGCGGCGAATCCCTCCTTGCCACTATTGACGATGTGAATATAGAGGAAGCCATTGCCGTTGAGGAGGCCGCCCCCGCGGTCGAGGAGCCCGGGAACGCGACAGCGAGGGCTGAGACAGACGAGTTCGACCAGATTCTTGATGATATCGGCGCGGACGATGATTTAAAAAACCTTGTTGATATGGCGGCGCCCGGAAGCGGTAATGAAACGGAAACGCGGACTGAACCGCCCGTGGCCGAAGAACCAAGGACCGGGGAAGGTCTGCAAGCCGCTGAGATCACGGAGGAGATTGTTTCCGAGGAGACTTCTTCACAAACTGAAAGCGCTCCTGCCGGGGTTTCAGCGTCCGCGCCCGGCATGGACGGTTTTTACAATGTGGTTGGCGACGACGCGGGCAATGCCGCGGACAACGACGCCCTGCTCGCCGCTGTTGATGATGTGCAGATGGTGGAAGCCATTACCGAAGAGGATACCGCTGTTGCGCTGGCCTCAGAGGCCATTATCGAAGAAGATGCCGCTATTGCGCCAGCCGCGGACGTGACGGCCAATGCCGCAGAAACAGAGGAAGCCCTTATGGTCGAACTGGGGGCTGACGTGGAGATCATTATTCCCGCTATTGGACAGAAAGAAACGGCGATCGTCATCGCGGCCGAGCCCCGTAAAGCAAGCCGGCCGCGGGCCAGGGAAAAAGGCCGCGCAAAGATGCTGGTACAGGAAGAACCGCCCGCACAGCCGTTGGTGAGTAGTGTTGCCACAGCAAGCCTGGCGGAAATATATTTGAAGCAGGGCCATGCCGAACGGGCGCTTGCCGTGTACCGTAAGCTTGTTGGCGAGCAGCCGGGCAATGAAAAATTCAGGGAACGGATCCGCGCCATCGAAGAGGCGCTCAAAGACGGATAATCAACCTACCAAGGAGTCATACATGCCAGAGAAGAAAAAAACGCCGCAGCTTCAATTGGACGAGATCAGGGAATTTATCCGTTTTTTCGACAAAACCGGCCTTACGGAAATTGAGGTAAAGGCGGGCGACCAGTCGCTCTATCTCAGCAAGCAGCTTGCGGCAAGCGCGCCATATGCCGTTGAACCCCGCGCAATCGCGCCCGTGTCCGCCGCCCCGTCTCCCTCGGCCCCGGTTGACGTGCCCGTAGCGCCAGCTCAAGCAGCGGGAAAGAAGCTTCTTGAAATCAAAAGCCCCATCGTAGGAACCTTTTATCGCGCGCCATCACCCACCTCAGCTCCTTTCGTCAATGTTGGCGACGCTGTTGCGTCGGGCAAGACCGTATGCATCATCGAGGCTATGAAAATCATGAACGAAATCCAGGCCGAGATAAGCGGCGTGGTCCGCGAGATCTGCGTCGAGAACCAGCAGCCGGTGGAGTTTGGCCAGGTTTTGTTCCTGGTCGAACCCAAATAATCACATGAAGAAGATACTCATCGCCAACAGGGGCGAGATCGCCCTGCGCGTCATCCGCGCGGCCAAGGAACTGGGCATCAAGACCGTTGCCGTGCATTCCGAGGCCGATATCCATTCGCTCCACGTGCGCTTCGCGGACGAGGACGTCTGCATTGGCCCGCCCCGCAGCAGCGACAGTTACCTGAATCAGGAGCGTATCCTCTCCGCCGCGATCATCACCAACGCGGACGCCATCCATCCCGGATACGGATTCCTCTCTGAAAACGCGCAATTCGCCGAAAAATGCGAATCAGCGGGTATCACCTTCATTGGTCCCACTTCGGAAATGATCAGCAAACTGGGCGACAAGGCCTACGCAAAGAAAGCCATGAAGGAGGCCGGGGTCCCCACTACACCGGGCAGCGACGGTATTGTGCCCGATCTTGACGCGGCGCTGGCCATGGCGCGTGAATTCGGCTATCCGGTCATCATCAAGGCCGTGGCTGGCGGCGGCGGCCGGGGCATGCGCATTGTCCGGAACAAGGACGAAATGCAGAAGAATTTTGACGTCGCCCGCAACGAGGCGCACATCGCCTTTTCAAATTCCGACGTCTACATGGAGAAATACATTGAACGGCCCCGCCACGTGGAGGTGCAGCTCCTGGGCGACAGCAAGGGAAACATCGTCCATCTGTTTGAGCGCGACTGCTCGGTGCAGCGCAGGCACCAGAAACTCATTGAGGAATCGCCCTCGCCGGCGCTGTCGGACGAGACGCGAAAGAAACTGTGCGCGGCCGCGGTCAAGGGCGCGCAGCACATCGGCTACCGGAGCGCGGGCACCATGGAATTCCTGCTCGACGAGGACGGGAGTTTCTATTTCATGGAGATGAACACGCGGATACAAGTCGAGCACCCGGTCACGGAGATGGTCACCGATACCGATCTTGTCAGGGAGCAGATTCTCATCGCATCGGGTGAAAAGCTTTCCTTCTCGCAGAAGGACCTGCACACCTCGGGTCATGCCATTGAGTGCCGCATCAACGCCGAGGACCCGGCGCACAATTTCAGGCCCTCGCCGGGCACCATCCAGCACATCTACACACCGGGCGGCCCGGGCGTGCGTATTGATAAGCACGTGTACGCAGGATACGTGATTCCGCCGTATTACGATTCCATGATCGCCAAGCTTATCTGCCGGGCGCCCACCCGCGCCGAGACTATAAAGCGCATGCAGCGCGTGCTTGACGAATTCGTGCTCGAGGGAGTCGCCACTACCATCCCACTGCACAGGAAGATCCTGGCAAATCCCGTTTTCCAGTCGGGCGTCTTTACCACCCGTTTTCTCGAAGAGATCACATTTTTCTAAAAGGGGCGAAGCTATGAAAAAAACGTTGTGTGCGGGAATATTCAGTTTGCTTTGCGCGGCGGCCGTTGTTTTCGCGCTGTCCGAAAAGGTGGGTGCCGTGTCGTATATGGTGGGAGCGGTGAATATCAAGAAGGCGGGGACCGCGGTATGGAAACCCGCGCGCATGAACCAGGCCGTGAGCAACGGTGACGCCTTTCAGACTGCCAAGGCCGAGGTCGTAGAGATTACGCTTTCCAATGGTAGCGTTGTCCGTATTTCCGAACAATCGGAGATCACCATAAATTGTCCGGCGGACAACAAGGTCATGGCCGGGGTCAACAAGGGCAAGGTGTGGGCCAATATCAAAAAACTGTCGCAGCGCGGCGCTGAATTCGAGGTCACCTCTGGCACCGCGACCGCAGCGATCAGGGGAACGGTCTTTGCCATGAACAACAATCCCGACGATTCAACGACCAGCGTGAAGGTCTACGACGGCAAGGTGGATGTGGGACCGGGCGAGGAGCTCAAGAATGAATATGAAAAACAGGGCATTGCCGTGGAAACAGAGGGGCGCAAAGAAATAGGGGGCCCGCAGGAGATCCCTGGCCCCTTTGAAGTGTCGCTTATGGACTGGGTCTCTATTGTAAAGGGACAGCAGATCGATATTCAAAAGAATGGCAAATACAACAAGTTCCGTTTTGACCAAAAAAAGGACGCCCAGGACGAATGGGTGAAGTTCAACCAGGAACGGGACAAAGTGGCGGCCATCTCACATGAGTAATCGTAAAAGCAGCAAAGGAACACTAATGGAAAAATTGCAGATCGCGGAATCCAAAGCCCGTGCAGTGGCCGATACAATCATCACGTATGGTCTCAAGGGCGTGGGACCGCTCGAAAGCGCGGCGGGCCTTGCGAAAAAATACCTGAACGATGCCCGGTTCGCCTCTGACGAAGACCGGATAAACACCCTTATAAAATGGGAAATGGCCAAGAACTTCACTACGGGATTTCTGACAGGTCTGGGCGGCTTTTTGGCCCTGCCCATTTCTCTTCCCGCGGGCCTCGCGGCCTCGTGGGTGGTGCAGGCGCGCATGGTCAGCGCCATTGCCATTCTCAGGGGGTATAATCCCGCTGCGAAAAAAGTAAAGACCTTCATTTTGCTTTGCCTGTTAGGAAACAGCATGAAGGAGGCGCTCAAGGGAGTTGGGACCAAGATCGCCCTGCAGACCGGCCGCAACGCGGCCGTTCAGTTGCCCGCGCGACTGCTGGTCGAGATCAACAAGCGAATAGGCATGCGCCTGCTGACCAAGGCAAGCCAGAAAGGGCTGGTGAATCTGGTAAAGGGAATCCCCCTGATTGGCGGAGCTGCGTCAGGATGCCTGGACGCTGTCTCATGCAGGCTGGTCGGCAATGCGGCAAAGGCGGTGTTTAAAAAGGCGCCAAAAAAGACACTTAGTGCTACAAAGACCAAAAAGAAGGCGAAAAAGGGATAAAAAGGCGCCAGACGCCACTTTTTCAGGGTTCGAGCATAGAAAAACCAGTTTCCCTGTCTTGTACTCTCCGTGCTTCTGTCCCTGTTATCTCAAGCAGCACAATTTCCCCCAGTTTCCATATCTCGATGCCCGGACGTATGCATCCGGCCGAAGCCTTACCTTCTCTGCCCAACACTGCGTGCATGTGGAGCCTTGGCGCACCGGTTTCATCGGGCGCGAGCGTGCCCACGCCCGCGATCTCATGGATCCCTGCAAGGGTATGGAGCATAGGATCCACAGGCAGGACGTTTCCGTCCCAGGGACCCGTGACAATGACGCCTCCGTCCTTCACCCCGCCCACCAGAATGGCCATGCCCCTTTGCACGCTGTTTTTTTGCGCAAATTCCTCGAGCGCGGCGGGCATGCGGTCGCCATCTTCGAGTCTGATTATAAATATGCGTCCCATGCTTCCCTGGCTTGTTTTCATTGACCTGTTCCCCGTAATGAAAGTTAGCGGTTCAATTAATTATATTTGATACAATGAAAATACATTTTTTACCGCTTCTTCTGCTGCTCTGCGCTGTTCCAGGGTTTTGTCAATACTACGATGCCGAGGATTCGGCGGACATTGCGCGCATCGATACCGTTGCCCGCGAACTCCAGATGCTCAACGCTCACGTAGGCAACTACGGGGTGACAGGGTTTCTGTCATTTGTCAAACAGCAATATGGCAAAGACACCCAGGAGCCTCGCGCCTATACATTCGGACTGGGCCTCAGCGGCGATATTCTCACCGGTCTCTCCTTTATTCATCTCATACCCCTGTTTCAGTATTGGAGTTACAGCGAGGATCCGCTACGGCTGTTTGTTGACGAACAAATAAACCGGGATGTCAGCATCTCCTTCATGTCGGCGCTCATGACGCCGCGGTTTTCGCGGCGTCATGTCCGCGTTTTCTGCGGCCTGGGCCCGTCGCTTCATCTGTCAATCGTTTCGCTCTATAGCGAAGGGCGGCATATGGATTCCAATATCTTCTTTACCAGCGGGATCGGCGGTATTGCAGGTGTGGAACTGCCGCTTACGCCCGAGGTGTCGTTCATCGCTACCGCGCAGTACAAACGCGCCTATTATTGGAACACCCTGCAACGTGTGTTCTTCATACTTTCCGTGGGATTGGCTGTTTAACTATGTTTAAAAACGTGCAGAGTGATCCCGTACAGTCGAAAATACTTCCCCCGCCGCCTTCCGATGATACGCAGGTGAGCGCGCTTACCCGGGCCTATGGCATGCCCCGCTGCGTGGCCGAGGTGCTGTGCAGGCGGGGATTGATTTCGCAGGAACTTATCGACGTGTTCCTGGACCCGAGGCCCGACCAGCTCCATTCGCCGTTTCTTTTCGCGGGCATGGAGAGCGCCGTAAACCGCATTGACGCGGCCATCCGGAACAACGAACGCATCTGCCTCTACGGCGACTATGATGTCGACGGCATAACCGCGATCTCGCTGCTGTACCGGGTGTTATCGGGCATTTCCGCCGCAGTGGTCTTCTTTATTCCCAACCGGCTTGTCGACGGGTATGGCCTCTCGCTTTCGGGCATAGAAAAGGTGCGGGCAACGGGAGCGACCCTGCTTATCACGGTCGACTGCGGTATAACGTCGGTCGCGGAAATCGAGGCAATACGCCAAGCGGGCATTGACGCGATCATTACCGACCACCATCTGCCCGGCGAGACACTACCGCAGGCCTTTGCCATCATCAATCCGAAGGTGGAGGGGTGCGCGTATCCTGACAAGGATCTGTCCGGTGTGGGCGTGGCCCTCAAGCTTGCGCAGGCGGTCTACAGCCGCTATGCTGGCGGTGCCGAAGCCGCGCAGTGCCTGCAGGAGCACTTCGATCTGGTCTCCATCGGCACAGCGGCCGATATTGTGCCGCTTTCGGGCGAGAACCGGATCTTTGTGAGGTATGGGTTCGAGGGGCTCAAAAGGAGCTCGAACGAGGGGATCAAGGCGCTGCTTGCGGCCACGGGACTCTATAGTAAGCCCATTGGCACGCGCGAAGTGGTCTTCCAGATCGCGCCGCTCATCAACGCCGTGGGCCGCATGGGCGATCCTCGCGAGTGCGTGGAACTTTTTATCACCCGCAGCCCGGCCCGCGCCGTGGCCATAGCGGCAACCCTAAAGAAAAACAACGAGGAACGCCGAGCCATTGACCAAAAAATAACCGAGGAGTGTTTTGCCCGCATTAATAGCGAGTACGATCTGGCCACCACCTTTTTTATCGTTGTGGCCTCCGAGAATTGGCATCCGGGCGTTATCGGCATTGTAGCCAGCCGCATTGTCGAGAAATATTGCAGGCCCGCCTGTGTTCTCAATATCGAAAACGGGATTGCCCGCGGGTCCGCACGCAGCATCCCCAATTTCCATGTGCAAAAGGCGCTTCAGGCCTGCAGCGGCCTGCTCGAATCGTTCGGAGGGCACGAGCACGCGGCCGGGCTTTCAATGCGGACAGAGAACATCACCGCCCTGCGCGAGGCGCTCAACCGGAGCGCCGGCGATTCGCTTTCCCCCGGCGATTTTGTCCCTGCTATTACCACTGACGCCCGCATACACGATACTGACGACATTACCTGGGAGACGGTCAACTGGCTCAAGCGCTTCCAGCCTTTTGGGCCGCGCAACCGGCGGCCTGTTTTCTACGCGGAAAACCTGCGATGCGCGGGCGAACCGCGGATCGTGGGAGTAAACCACCTGAAATTCAGGGCCGGGAGCGGCACCACGGCCCTGGACGCCATTGCCTTTAAAATGGGGCACCGTCTCCTCGACCTTTGCGAACCGGGGGACCGGCACACCTGTGCATTTACAATAGAAGAGAATGAATGGAATGGGTCAAAGACCATCCAGCTCAACATGCGGGGTATTGCATGAAAATGTGGGAAGGACGCTTTTCTCAAAAAAATGCGCCGGCCATGGAACGGTTCAACCGGTCGCTCGGGTTCGACAAACGTCTTATTGCCGAGGACATCGCGGGCAGCGTGGCCTATGCCCGGGCCCTGGCAAAGGCCGGTTTGCTTTCAAAAAACGAGGCCGCGGCCATTGTCCGGGGCCTTGATAAAATGCGTTCGCATCCGGCCGCGCTCAGGTTTACGGCGGCTGACGAGGACATTCATATGGCCATCGAGCGCATCTTGTCAGAGCGTATTGGCACGCCGGGAAAAAAGCTCCATACGGGCAGGTCGCGCAACAGCCAGATCGCGCTCGATACGCGGCTCTATCTTAAAAAAGAGATATACTCTCTGGACGCGGCCCTGCGGACACTTATGCGGGCCGTACTGACACGGGCTGAAAAGACAACCACGGTCATTATGCCCGCATTTACCCATCTTCAAAAAGCGCAGCCTGTGCTCATGGCGCACTATTTTTTAAGCTGGTTCTTTATGCTCGAACGCGACCTGCGCCGCTTTTCACAGTGCTTGGTCACTGTCGACGTGCTGCCCTTGGGATCCGGGGCGCTGGCTGGCAGCGCCTACCCCATTGACCGCGCCTTTCTTGCGCGGGCCCTCGGGTTTAGCGCAATGAGCGACAACAGCATTGACGCGGTAAGCGACCGGGATTATATGCTCGAGTTCATGTCGTGCGCGGCCATTACTGCAATGCACCTGTCGCGTTTTGCCGAGGACCTCGTCATCTTCTCCTCGCCGGGATACGGCTTTTTCGAGCTTGCGGACGCTTATGCCACGGGCAGCAGCATGATGCCCAACAAGAAGAACCCCGATTCTCTTGAATTGGTGCGGGGGAAGACCGGCCGTGTCTATGGCAACCTGGTAACGCTGCTGACGGTCATGAAGGGCCTGCCGCTCACTTACAACAAAGACATGCAGGAAGACAAGGAACCGCTTTTCGATACCATTGATACGCTCGACGGGTGCCTTGAAATTTTCACCGGCGTTTTAGACACCCTGACGGTCAATCCGGAGCGAGTCGCGGCCATGCTCTCTGCCGACCTTTTGGCCACGGATCTTGCCGACGCGCTTACGAAAAATAAGACGCCCTTCCGCGAGGCGCACGCTATTGTGGGCCGCATTGTGCGCGACTGCGCGCAGAAAGGCGTGCCGCTCGAAACACTCACGCATGCCGATCTGCGGAAGTATTCCCCCCGAGTACCCGGGACATTCTCGTTCTGCTATCATACCAGCATCGCGGCCCGTTCGCTTCCCGGAGGCACAGGGTCCTCATCGGTCCGGGCGCAAATCTGCAAAGCCCGGACTATCCTGAAAAGGAAAACGTATGACATCTAGAAATAGTCTGGCGGCCTTTTTTGTTTTGGCTGTTTGTTCGCTTTGCGCCAGCGCCGCGACCACGTTGGGGCTGCTGCCATTTACAAACAGTTCTTCGTACCAGGGCAACTGGGATCTTTCGCTCGACGTGCCGCGCTATGTCGAGGCCGACTTGCGCAAGACCTATACCGTGGTGCCTTTTGACACCATTTTTGCCTTTATTAAGGCGAGCAAAATAACGCCATCGGACCTGAACACGCCCGCGGGCAAGCAGCGCATTGCGCGTAAATTCAACATTGATTTTATTATTGACGCAACGATCTCTGATTTTCTGGTACGCAAACGCGTGATGGGCGAGGGAAAATACGGCGGCCTGAAAAACTATCTTGCGCACATCAAGGCGTCTATGAGCGTTTTCAACCGCGATGAGAACGGCGCGTTATTCAAGGAAGTGATTGAAGCGGAGAAGAAAGAGACCCTTACGGCGATTAATCTGGGCAAGCTCTCGGACGACGAAGAGATGTTTCTGAAATTGAATACCGAACCGTTTGGTTCCGAGATTTTTGAAAAGAGCATTGCTGGCGGTCTTATGCGAGAGTTCTGCGATAAAATGCATTCCGCTATTCAGCGGCTGCCCGCGCCGGTCTATAGAAAGAACGACGCGCGGAAACTGGTTAAAAACGCACGCATCGTTGATATCAAGGACGCGGACATTTACATCAATGCGGGCTCCGATGACCAAGTGACAGTGGGAGATTTTTACCCGGTCTACGCGCCGGGAGACACGATTAAGGACCCTGATACGGGCGAAGTACTCGGCGTGTCCGACAAATTCATCGGCCGCATCAGGATCACTTTTGTACAAGCGTCCCATTTTTCCCGCGCCGAGAGTATTGAAAAGACGCAGCCCTTTTCAATCAAAGACATGGTTCGGATAGAAAAATAAGGGAGGTCTTTGCATGAAGGCGTTTGCGCTTACCGGTATCCGGCGCATGGCATTGCGCGATATTCCCGACCCAATCATCACCAAACCCAACCAGGCACTCCTTAAAATCGCGGCTGTCGGCATCTGCGGATCAGATGTCCATTATTACCGGACTGGACGCGTTGGCTCCCAGATAGTGCGTTATCCTTTTATCGTTGGTCATGAGTGCTCCGCAGTTGTTTGCGCAATCGGCAAAAAGGTCAAAAAGGTGAAACCCGGCATGCGGGTGGCTGTTGAGCCCGCAATGCCCTGTCATGCGTGCGACCAATGCCATATGGGCAGGGAAAACACCTGCCGGAACCTAGGGTTTTTAGGTTGTCCGGGGCAGGCTGAGGGAAGTTTGTGCGAGTATCTCGTTATGCCTGAAGAGTGCTGTTTGCCGATTCCCAAATCAATGACATTTGAAGAAGCCGCCCTTGTTGAGCCGCTCTCTATTGGGTTGTACGCGTTCCAATTGGCCAAACTTAAAAAAGGGTCGCGCATTGCGGTTTTGGGTAGCGGGCCAATAGGTCTTTCGGTACTTGCCGCTGCGCACACAGAAGGCGCCAAGGCGGTATATATGACCGATATACGTGACTATCGGTGCGCCATTGCCAAGAAAGCAGGGGCATTGTGGAGCGGCAATCCGCACAAGGCCGGTATTGTCCCGGCAATTTTACGCAAGGACCCTTTGGGACTCGACGCGGTGTTTGAGTGCGCTGGAGAGCAGGAGAGTTTTGACCAGGCCGTTGATCTTTTACGGCCCGGCGGTACAGTAGTCATGGTGGGCATTCCTGAGTTTGACCGGCTTTCCTTTACGATTGATAAGGCACGGCGCAAGGAAATAGCCATTCTCAATGTACGGCGGCAGAACCACTGTACCGAGAAGGCCCTAAAATATATTGCGCAGGGCAAGATAAAACCCGGCTATATGGTCACCCACAGGTTTGCCTTTAAAGACGCTCAAAAGGGATTTGATTTTGTCGATGGCTACAAAGACGGTGTTGTCAAAGCAATGATTTTGTTCTAGGAAAAGCGTCCAGGCTAACGATCGAGTTTCCAAACAACCGTATCACATTTCTTTTCGTAAAGATCCTGAAAGAATGATATTCCGCCTGATGGAAGCCTCGACCGGCTGGCACGGTCCGCGGCCGCTGGTACTGTCGATAACAAGACTGCCGTCTCCCATGAGAGAAATGTAACCATTGTCAAGGCACGTTTTTATATCAATGCCACCGGCCCATTGGCCGGAATGAAGCGCAAGGGTCATGCTGGCCGGTTTTGTACGCGAAACAGTGACCGGATCAATATCAAAAAAGTACGCTGCTGCCTGATTTTCAGAAAGATTGAATACAAAGGAATTTGTATCATTCTGATACACGAACAGACCGGTAATATGGATATTTCCTGCCTGGCCTGAAGCAAGACCGTGCTGTTCGTTTTGAAAATCAAGCTGTATTCCACTATACCGCGCTTCCGGGAGCCGCAGGGAGTCGGTCCCGGGTGCGCATGCACCGGTAAAAGCGTCAAAGATGAACGGTCCCTCCACAATGATTCCCGTTGAATCCGCTTGAAGTTGCAGGCCAGACGCCTGGACCAGTTGCGCGGGATTCTGCCCGCTATCAACAAGAAAATGGATGGCTTTGACAATGATCAGCGCGGTTTCAGCCGTAAACATCAGGCCCGAAGAGTCTGCAAAACCCATGTTCTGCCGGCCGCTGTCTCCCATCACACCAGCGTGGTCGGCGGTTACGGTCTTATACAGAACGTTTGGCGTTGTATCGATCACGATGGAAAGCGCGGCCAGGCCATTAGGATTGCCGGCGCCGGACCCGCCCGCGACATCAGAGGGGGGCGAGCCGGAACATCCCTGCAGCATGATGCTGCAGGTAATGGCCATCGGCAGGAGCATACGGAAAAGAGGCTGTGCTTTCATTGGCGGCGCTCCTTTGGGTCTCCCGTGAGCGGGAAAAGCTGCATATTGACCTGATACACCGTTTCAGCGTTGGCTTGCGTGTCTGCATAGGCGAGCAAATCCTTCCAGAAAGCTTCCATGCGTTGCTTGATCTCACCGTATGCTGATCTCGGGATTCCCAGGGTTACGGATCTGATGTCCCGCGAATCAGCGCTAAACCGTTCCAGGGATTCGCCCGCAAGGGCTATGACGCGGCAATGGTAGTTTACCAGGGCCATTGAGACAACTTCCGAGGGTGTGCTGATTGCCGTCTTTGTCTGGATCCACCGGCCCTGCGTTTCGTCCCTGGAAATGAGGTTCAACCGCTCCAGAAGAGCAATGCCTTTGCGGACCTTGCTGACCGAGATCGCAGGCACTATCCTTCGGGACAGCCAGGCGGGATCGCCGGGATATTCGCTGCTGGTGACGAGTTCCCTGATGACCGGCAAATACCAATGGGTGAAGTACTCGTACTGGCTCTTTTCGAGCACTTGAACTGAGCGGTATTCCCGTGTTGCGATCATACTGCGGAAAGCGCGGTCTTTTTCTTCATGCGTTTTTGCATGGTCGAATGCTGCCATTGTAATAAAATGTTCAGTCTCTTTTTTTGTAAGGCCAAGGGATTCGGCAAAGGCAAGAACCCCTTCGGACTGGATGTTGAGTTTGCGGTCCCTGATAAGCTGCAGAAAGTTGGGTGATGTGGAGCGGGCCATTTTTGCAAAGGAACGCAAAGAAAAGCGGCGCATAGACGACTTCATGAAATTGAATACATCGACCAGATAATGCCGGTAATCGATGTATGTGAAAATATCCGGACGATCCATTTGTATGAAATACTCAAAATTATCAAGAAAGTCAATGGTTATTATTCATTTTATCGCTTTATTACAGTGTGTTATAATAATAATTTTAAATTTTCTAACAATATTTTATTCATCGTTGATGATTTTTTCACCACTGTTTTACAAAGGTTGGTGAATAGTCCATCAATTGCCTTTGTCTTAGGCAATGGCAACAGTTTTATATCTTATAATCAATGTCTTATCTATATTGATTGGTTTTGGCTTTGTTTTTGTTTTTGTAGATCGTTAGTGTATAAAAAAATAATATAAAATAATAATTAATTTTTTTAAAATATTATATTATAGTGTGTTAAAATAGTATATTGAATAAAAAAGTGTCAGATAACATTTAACCAGGAAGGGTTTGTATGCGGAACACACGAAAAGTATCTCTTTTAATGGTCTTAGCTATCGCTGCCAGCATCTGGGGCGCGCCACAACCCGATACCACCGGCGTTTTTACCGGAACAGTGGCTGATTCTGCCACGGGAACTGCTCTGGCGGGGGCGCGTGTCATTTTAAGCAAATATCTTATAAGCGGCAGCATCCTCGATTCGGTGCGCACTGATGCATCGGGCAACTATATATTTGATAGCGTTGTTACCGGACGGAACAATAAATATACCATCAGTATTAATTTGACTGGATATGCCGCAGCTTCTGCAACCTATCTCATGCTTACGGCAGGGCAAAGGGACACTGTTGATTTTCTTCTTGTGCCAGGCGATACCAGTGTGGTGCCTGTTGGGGATTCCGGCAGCATTGCGGGCGTGGTTGAAGATTCGCTCAGCAGCACAGCCCTGGAGAATGCGCTGGTACTACTCAGCCAGGGCACAGGTTATTCAGGCATTCTGATCGATTCAGCAAGGACCGGAAGCAATGGCAGATATTATTTCGACAGCCTGGCGTTTGGCATCAAATATACCGTAAGCGTCTCGGCTGCGGGATACATGCCCAAATCAAACGGGAGCATTATGCTGTCATCGTTAATACCCGCCGACACGATCGATTTTACCCTTGTGCAAATGGACACCTCCGATAGCTGGGTTGTAACAGGAGCCATAACAGCTGATTCAACAGGCGGCGCACCCATAGAGAGCGCCCAGGTTCTTTTTGTCCAGAGAACGGGAACGGAAAACAGGTATAGTGCCATAACCGGGATCGACGGGAATTATTCGCTTCTGGTCCCGGCTTTAGCGCTGACCTATACAGTCACTGTCTCGGGCAGCGGTTTTTTTACAAAGCAGACCCAGAGGCAGATTGCCGCTGATTCCTCGGACGTATCGATGTTCCTTGTGACCGATACGATTGCCACTCTGCCCGAAGGTGCTTCAGGGCCTGAAACAGCAAACCTCCTTTCCGTGTATCCCAATCCCTTCAATGGTTCCGCAACGGTTTCGTTTGCCACAAGCGGCATGCAGTCAATACATCTTGCCGTGTACGGCATTGATGGCAAACTGGTCACAATGCTTGCTGATGGAACCCGGCAGCAGGGGCAGCATGTGGCTGTTTGGAACACTGCCAAGGTGCCCAGCGGTGTGTACTTTGTGCAGTACCGGTCAGGCAATCAGACGGTGGTGCGGAAGTTGATGCTCAGGAAATAAAGAGAGAATAAGGATCAATCTATAGCCCCGTGGGACCCGTGTGTCGCATGGGGCTCATTTTGCTACGGCACATTATAAGAGACCAGGAGGAGCACATATGAACGGAGAAACAAGACTTTCTGAATACAAAGCCGTGATTCTATGCGGCGGCCAGGGCACACGGATCCGCGGCGTTGCCGAAGGCATTCCCAAACCCCTTATTGATATCGGCGGCAAGCCAATAGTATGGCATATCATGAAAATGTACTCTTTTTATGGGATCAGAAAATTCATCCTGTGCCTCGGATACCGGGGTGACACGATCATCGATTACTTCGAGAATTATCAAAGCCGGACGCATGATTTCACCATGACGATTAAGGATAAGAACCACCGTTCGTTCAATGACGAGGTCAGAAAGGACAGGGATGTTGATGACTGGGAAATAACCTTTGCGCTGACAGGTGAAGACACAATGACCGGAGGCCGGATCCTCAGAATAAAAAAATATATCAAAGAAGGGCTCTTTTTCGCGACGTATGGCGACGGCCTTTCCGACGTGGATATCGGCAAATTGTTCAGTTTTCATCTGGAGGCCGGCGGGGTAGCCTCGCTCACCGGGGTTCATCTGCCCACAACCTTTGGCATTGTCGAATCAGAGGGCAATGGGAAGATCACTTCGTTTCGCGAAAAACCAGTATTACCCGGGCGCATCAATGGCGGTTTTTTCGTCTTTAACCAGCAGATATTTGACCATATTGACAATGATTCAACCGTACTCGAAGACCTTCCCTTCAAGCGTCTTGTGCGAAGCCGCAGCATCTCCATGTTCCCATGGGACGGATTCTGGCACGGCATGGATACGTTCAAGGACTACCAGGAACTCAATAAAATATGGAACGAGAACAAGGCCCCCTGGAAACTGTGGTCATGACAATTTGCAAAGTCAGCGCGAGGGAAACAGCATGAGTCAACTTTTCAATGGCATCTATGACGGAAAAAAGGTGCTTGTCACCGGCCATACTGGGTTCAAGGGTTCCTGGCTTTGTTTCTGGCTCGAGAAAATGGGAGCGCAAGTCATGGGATATTCTCTCCCGCCTCCGACCGAACCGGCCCACTTTAATTGTCTGGACCTGCATACCGGATCTACTATCGGCGATCTTCGCGATGCAATTCTTTTATCAAAGGTTATCTGTGCATTTCAACCCGAAATCGTGTTTCATCTGGCCGCGCAACCGATTGTGCGCACCTCATACGCTGATCCGGTGGGGACATACGCATCGAATGTCATTGGGACGCTGCATGTGTGCGAGGCGTGCCGTGCCTGTCCATCAGTGCGCGCACTCGTTGCTATTACCACGGACAAGGTCTACGTCAACCGGGAATGGTGGTGGGGATACCGGGAAATCGATCCCCTGGGCGGATTTGACCCCTACAGCTCGTCAAAGGCGTGCGCGGACATCCTGCTTGGTAGCTATCGCGACTCTTTTTTTAATCGTGCGGCATACGGTTCCTCGCATCATGTGCTTCTTGCGGTGGCGCGGGCGGGAAATGTCATCGGCGGCGGCGACTGGGCAAAAGACCGCCTGGTTCCCGATGCTGCGCGGGCCGCAGGCTGCGGCCAACCATTGGTCATCCGCAATCCCCGTGCTACCCGTCCCTGGCAGCACGTTCTCGAATGCTTGAGCGGTTACCTGCTTCTGTGCCAGAAACTGCTTGAGGCTAAGAGCGAGTGCGCCACAGCATTCAATTTCGGGCCGCCTGCGGACGATGTTCTGCCCGTTGAAGAGGTGATCAGGCACCTGAGGATCCATTGGCCTTCGGTAACGTACCAGGTCGAATCCAGCGGACAACAGCCGCACGAAGCCCGGACCCTTACGCTCGACTGCGCCAAAGCCCGGAGTATATTAGGCTGGGTGCCGGTCTGGACCTTTGACAGGGCGCTTGAACAGACCGCGTTATGGTACCGTTCTTATTACGAAAAAAACAATGTCAATACCCAGAAAGATCTTGCTCTGTATATTGAAGATGCAAAGAAAAAGGGGGCGGTATGGGCACAGTAGTTCTGGTGACCGGTGCGAACGGCTTTGTGGGGCGGCATCTGATACCTGCGCTGCTGCAGGAATCAAATCTGGAAGTTTTTGCCACGGATATTCATGATTCACTGATTGCAGAGACGGACACAATGTCGTCTGTAATGTACCTGAAAGGGGATTTGTCAGACCGCGTGTTTGTAAACCGTCTTCACCAAGACCGTCCTTTCGATTGTGTAATCCATTTGGCTGCTGTGCTGTCTCAGGCCACTGATATGAATACGTATTTCGCGATAATGAATTCTAATATTCAAGCAACATTCCTCCTGTTGGAGGCAGCGAAAAACAACAAAGCGCGTTTCATTTTTCCTTCAACTGCCCTGGTGTACGGGAATCAGAAAGGGCCTTTTCGCGAGGACATGCTCACCAATCCAGGGGACTTTTACGCCCTCTCAAAGCTCATGTGCGAGCAATTGATCAGGTTCTACGGGAATAAATACAACGTACCCTCAGTGATTTTCCGGATCGGCATCCTGTACGGACTTTCACAAACCGGTCAAATGTTCATTCCGTCGCTGATCTCGGCCCTTCTGGCCGGCAGGGACTTTCCCATGACCAAGGGCGAACAGACGCGTGACTTTGTTTTTATCGAGGATTTTATTCTGGCTGTTAAGACCGTCCTTGGGCACAATGAGTTGTCAGGGATATTCAATATCGGCACGGGAAACGCACCCACCCTGAAAGAGGCGGCCCAGATCGCGGAAAGGGTCGCGAACGCGTACGGAGTGATCAAACTTGGTGCAGTACCCTACCGTGAAAAAGAATCATGGGAATATTGTCTGAACAGCACCAAGGCATTACGGGAATTGAAATGGCAGGCCAGCACCAGTCTGGAACAGGGCTTGGCTAAAACCATCGCTTTCAGGCAAAAAGGGCAGAGTGCGCATGCATAGGATGGCGCTGGTTCTGTTCTTCTGGTCATGCGTGCTGTTTGCCGCAGGCGCGGACCAGACTTCCTGCGTAAGAAAAGCAGAGGAAGCCATACGCATCAACAACTGTGAAGGTGCGCTCCTGATTCTCGCCGCATGCAGCCAGGACTCCAGCGTTGTACTGCTCAAGGGCCGCGCTTTCCATGCATTGTTCAACGCTGATTCAGCCATTAAATATCTTGGCATGTCCGATAACGGGTACTCGACCGCAGATGACGTACTCCTGGCTCTTGCCGAATCGATGCTCTGGAAGAAGAATTTCAAAGGGGCGGAAAAACATTTCGGCCGCGTTAAAAACAGAAGGACCGTGAATTTCCTGAAAATAGCGGGCATGTATCTGGAAATGCGGGGGAAGCTCCCCGAAGCTGTAGCCCTGTACGACAGCCTCATGATGGTTGACAAACAAATGTGGACAGGCGCCATGCGCAAGGCGCAGGTTTTATCATGGATGAAGCATTTCGAGGAAGCCACTATTTTATTCTCGCAGGTTGCGGCAAATACTGCCGCGCCCCAGGACGTGCGCATGTCGGCAGTGATCAGACGGGCCGAGGTCCGTTCGTGGCAAAGCGACTTCAGCGCGGCACGGCACGATTTGGACAGTCTTATCGAGGTGAATACGCGCACGGTTTTGCGCTCTCCGATCCTGGATCGCACCAAAGAGGCGCTCCAGCTTAAAGGCCTTGTCCTTGAATGGGAAGGAAAATATCAGGATGCCAAGGCAGCCTATAAAAATATCCTGCTCCTAGATCCGAATGATAAACGCGCAAAACTCAGCCTGGAAAAGCTTTTATGGGTCAAATGACCCGGGGTTCTACCATATGCGATATGGGTACAACCACTGTGCAGGTGCGCCTGCGCGACCGGATCCTGCTTGTTATTCTGGTGATCGCAGGAATAGAATCAGCGCTGTATTACGCTGATTACTGGTTTCTGGGAGGGCATAGGAAGAACATCATCCTGTTCATCATTCTTAGCTATGCGATATTCCGCGGGGTTGGCCGTTCCATTGTTAGCTGGATCTTCTTTCAATTCGTAAACATTCCTGTCTTCAGGCAGGCGCCAACGGGGTTGTCGGTCGATATCATGACAACAGCCATGCCGGGAGAACCGTATTCCATGTTCGAGGCCACGCTTCGCGCCATTCAAAATATCACCTATCCCCACAGCACCTTTCTTCTTGATGGCGGGAACGACCCTGCTTTGAAAGCCTTGTGCGGCGGTCTGGGCATTACCCATGTTAATTGTCAAGGTGTGGGCGGTGCAAAGGCGGGAAAAATAAACCACTGCCTCACACAATACGCGCAGGGCGAGTATGTCCTTATCCTGGATCCCGATCATATTCCGAAACCGGATTTTCTGGACCGTGCCCTGCCCTGTTTCACGGATGACAAGGTTGGATTCGTGCAGGTGGTCCAGGCCTACTATAATCAGGAGAGAACCGTTGTTGCGCACGCTGCCGCAGAACAGACATTCGGGTTTTACGGCCCCCTCATGATGGCGCTTGATGGCCTGGGAATGTCCATTGCGATCGGTGCGAACTGTCTGTTCCGGAGGGCCGCGCTCGATTCCATCGGTGGCCATGCGGTTGACCTTGCCGAGGACGCGTGCACTTCCATGCGCGTTCACGCTGCAGGATGGAAAAGCCGGTATCTTCCGTACCGCGCCTCCTGCGGCCTGGTCCCCGAAGACCTGCAGACATTTTTCAAGCAGCAATTGAAATGGGCAACGGGCATGTTCAACCTGTTCTTTCACGAATATCCCCGGCTGTTTCAAAAATTCAATATACAGGAAAAGGTATACTATTTTTTTGCAGGCAGCTTTTACCTGAACGGTTTTGCCGCGTTCCTAACCATAATAACGCCCATTTTGTTCCTCTTTTTCCAGGTGTATGCCGTTGAAATGCCGCTGAGCGGTTTTTTTCTGCATATTGCCCCGTATATCCTGTTCTCGTTCATTATCAATCTGTTTGTGCAACGCTGGTATTCTGATAAAGGTGAGCACGGGTTTCCCTGGCGCTCCATGTTCCTTGAGAAAGGCACGTGGCATATTTACACGATCAGCTTATTCTATGCCCTGGCAGGCAGGAAAGTTCCCTATCTGCCCACGCCAAAGACCGGGGCGCACCGGACAAGCCTGTCGCTTCTGATTCCGCATATGGCAGCCGTCGTTTTGTCCCTGGCGGCAATTGCATACCCGTTCATGTATTATCATCGGATAGACCACGGCACCCAGCTCATGATGGCGTTCGCGCTCATGAATGCAATTTCGCTGACACCAGTGATTGTGTGGGGGCTTCGCGGCCATTTGGAGCGTGCTCAATGAAAACCTTAAAAGCCGTCTTTGTTGCGCTGGTTCTTGCTGCAATGCTGGTTGCTTTGTATGTATCCGGAGTCAGGAATCTTGAAAAGCTGGGATTGGAGTTGTTCCACCAGGTGGTGACTAAAAATCTTGTCAAGGACCAGCAGGAATTGGCGGGTCTCACCCATTTCAGCCTGGGCCTGTACCGTCCGGAATTGCCATACCAGTTTGATAAGTTGTATATGATGCAGGAGAGTCTGGGTGTCAAGATGTCCATAGTATCATATTACCAGGCATGGGGCGACGGGCGGGAATTTGAATTCCAGGCAGACGTCAATGAGAACCTGGACAAGGGCGGTTTTGTCCCTCTGATAACTTGGGAGCCCTGGGTGTCTGCCTTCAAACAATACTCGGGTCAGAAACCTGATTCTTCCCTCGCCATCATCGCGCAAGGCGCCTTTGACGGGTATGTTCGCGCCTGGGCGCGCGCGGCTGTTGTGTATGGCAGGCCGTTTTTCCTCAGGATTGGCCACGAGATGTCCAATCCCTGGTATTCCTGGAGCGTGACCTATGGAAACAGCCCGGAAACATACAAGGCGTTCTGGAAGCGCGTGCACCGGATCTTCCGGGAGGAAGGTGCGCGCAATGTGGCGTTTGTATGGAATCCCTATACTCCGCAGGACACTGCCTGTTATCCCGGGAACGACTATGTTGACTGGATAGGGCTCGATATATTCAACTTCGGCTCCTTGTCCGAAGAAGGTTTCTGGATGGATTTCTATACCGTGACCAAGATCCTCTACGACGCTGTAAAGGGATATGAAAAACCGATCATCGTTGCCGAGGCCGGGTGTGCGGCAAGCGGCGGTAACAAGAACAACTGGTACCGGGACATGTTTCATTCTCTGGCCGTAGGCAATTTCCCTGCCATTAAAGGCCTGGTGTTGTTTGACACGCCAATAGGTGTTACGCCGACAGGCATTCCGGTCGACCTGGGCATATCTTCGGACAGTACCGTGTACTCGGCGTTGGACAGGAAAAATATGGTGCAAAAACTGAATATCACAACGAATAAAAAAGGAGAACTCCCATGATCAGGCTGGTTTTCATCATGCTGTGCTTCGTGCTGGCCCCGAATCCGGCCAGGGGCGATGAGGCGCTGGCCTCTGTCTCAACAGATACCTGGGGCATTGTTTCAGGAAATAAAATGGTATATATGGATTATCATTATGTAACCGCATCGACCTTCTGGTCCGAAGTGGCGGTGGTCGACATCCCCTCCAAACAGAAAACAGTGCTCTATCCAACGGACGGCAGATCATATCCATACTATCTGTCCTATGGATTCTCAGGAACCGATCTGGCGTATGTTCCGTATCTATCCTCGGGCGGGACCGGCGGGTATGCCGGAGGGGGCACGAGTTACCTGTACCATAAAAACATCTCTTCGGGGGTATCACGCCAGCTTATCACGAATTCATCCTGGAAAGAGATGGTCTGGGTTGGGGGCTCGATTGTGACGTGGATCGATTACCGGTTCTATGACCCTGCAACCATCGACAGCGTTAATTCGGAAATCTATTATTATAATCTGGGGTCCAGCCAGGAAATCCGCCTTACCAATTCTCATGCTTACCAGTCTCACCCCTGTACCGACGGCCAGACCATCGCATGGATAGATTATACAGAATCGTACGGCAGGCTGTTCCTTCATACCATAGCCACTGCCGAGACCAGGGAGATCGCCGCGTATGCGGCACATAAGGATAATCCGCGACTCGACGGCGCGTATGTTGTCTGGGAAGACTACCGGAACGCAGGTACGGATCCGAAGAACGGCGACATATACTATTATAATACCAGTACAAATACCACCCACGCGGCATGCACCGCACCAGGGTATCAGGGTAATATTTTCATTGACAGCAACCGGATCGTCTGGGAAGACTATCGGAATGCAGGGAGTACGGATCAGACAAACGCCGATATTTATAGTTATGATATTCCTGGCGGGAACGAGACTCCGCTTGTGGTTGCTCCAGGGTATCAGGCGCATCCTACGTTAGCCGGTGACACCTTGTGTTGGATGGACAACGCTGCCGGCCAGATGCGGCTGCTCATGAAGATACTGCCTCCCGTGACCACAGAACAAGCGAGATTTTCTTCCGGGAATTCCAATCCTACTCCGTACCTGTCAGGCAACAGCGGCGTATGGGTAGCAAACGCTCCGCGTTCACCATTAACAGTGCAGGTATATGATGTGAATGGAAGAATTGTCGCACATTCTGAAAATAGCGGTTCTTTCGCGGGAAGTTCTGTCATGCCGCTCAACCAACGTCTTTCCGCAGGGGTTTATGTGCTGGTGCTGCGGACAAGTAAGGGAATGACCGCACACAAGGCGGTCGCATGGTAATTGTCCGGCAACCTGGCGCAATCCGTTTTCTGTTTATTTCATTGGCCTTGTCATGGTTTTCCGCAGTGCCACATGCACTGATTGTTACCGGGAGCGGGGAATATGTTTTCGATGACTGGGGGTTTGGCAGGAAAGGGTTCTCCCTTTCAGCAGGCGATATCAGCCTCTCTACGGGTATATTGGAATGCAAAGCCATCCGGACGCTGTCGGAGATGCATGAAAAGGTCAATGGTGTAATGCCGTTTGATGATGAAACCGTGGAAGCGGAACTCTGCTACAGGTTCCGGCGCCCGGTCTTTTCCGCAAACCCGGACTTTGCGTTCGGCATGTGGACATCATCAGGTAAGGACCGTTCATTCCTGTCAGGATCCCTGCCAATGACCGTGCGCCTGTTCAACCAGCGCTTGTCGCTGATGGCATCAGCGGGCTTCCGTTCCGGTCCGGCTGACGACAATCCTTTTACCGTGAGGATCGGCCTGAATAAGCGGACATTGGATTATGATCTAGGCATCGGGTTCAAAGGGTGGGAAGTCCACGCGGCAATCAGTGACAATGAATATGCGTCCGTAAACAGGTCTGATTACAGGCCATTCCTTGTTGACACGAATTTCTTTTCTGTTTTCTATGAAGTACTCAATCCCGTGTTCAATTTCATCAACGCTGAGACCGATCCAATTCCCTCGAACCGGATAAGGCAGATATCGGGTTATTTTTTCGGCCCCATCCTGCCTGTTTTGTATGTAGGGGGATTGTATACAAGCAGGGATTCGCGCCATGACTTATATCTGCCGGTAGCCGATACCGGCAGCGGTGGCCTGGTCTATGCTTTTTTCCCATATATAACCCCGATTAAGGAAAAGGTTTTCAGCGCGATCCTTACTTTCGTAAAAACCTGGCAGGGTACCGATGCATTCCTTAATGAATTGGGTTCCAAGGTTTCTTTCCCGGTTTATTCAAGCGGGTCCTACCGCGGGTATTATCTTGACCCGTCCGGCAACCTGCTCGCGGGATTCCAGGATTTTTATTATACGTATGAGGGCCTTGGGACAATGACCTTTGACGGAACTATCGGTAAAATAATAAGCCGCGGTTTTTCAGTCACGGTAAAATATGCCTGGGTGAGTAGACCCTATATTGCTTACTGTTTTTTTTGCAATGATTCATATCAATATCATACAATAAGGCTTGAAGTGAAAAAACATTGGTGAGAGGGCCACTGCTTAATTAAGTATAATATAATTGATACAAAGCGTTACGTATCAATCAATTAAGCTAAATTTTTCATACAAATAGTACGGGTACCTTTTCAGCGGTAATACATGTTTTGGCAGTGAAGTTGTTGATATATCATGCTATTATAGTCAAAACATAATAATTATTGTGAATTAACATGCTTTATTTCACATTAAAACATAGAAAAAATTTATAAACACGCTTTTAATGTGAAAAACATCACAAATCTATTGACACGTCACAGTATAAAATTTATATTTACTATAGCTTTTGTGATAATTGGTGCAAGCGGGTGCCCAATGCATACTAATAAAAATTGCATCCAGCGAATGTCGCGCTACCGGAATGCCCTCAACCGGTTCAAGGGATTGGGTTTTTCCAAGATTTTCTCCAATTACCTTGCCGATGCAGTTGGTTCCACTTCTTCCCAGGTCCGCAAAGACTTTTCCCTTTTTGGCATTTACGGCAGCAAACGCGGCGGTTATTCCATTGATTGCCTCATTGAACAACTGAACGAGATACTAGGAAAAAATGAGCTCCAGAAAGTGGTGCTGGCGGGTTTTGGCAACATGGGCGCGGCACTAGTCCGCTACAAAGGCTTTTCCAAGGAGGGGATCTCAATCCTGGCGGCCTTTGACATTGATCCTGCGAAATACAACAAGCGGATCAACAACATCGAAGTCCTGCCACTTGATAGACTACAGCCGTTTGTCCAGGAGCACCAGATTAAGATTGGCATCCTCGGGGTACCCGAGATAGCGGCGCAGCATGTGCTCGATCTTATGGTGGCCGCGGGCATACGCGGAGTGCTCAACTTCGCCCCAATCCAGCTCAAATGCCCGGCTGGCTGTGTGGTCAATAGCGTAACACTCGAACACGAATTGGAAAATGTCATCTATTTCGTCAATGCGAATGAAAAAACCGAAGGGGTGGCGGCATGAAAAACCGGTCGCTCCGCACCAACATACTCTTCTCCTTTCTCGCGGTCATCGCCATTCTTGGCCTTTTCAAAGTTTTTATGGGTTACTATGTCATTAACCATTATGTCGTTGAAAGCGCCCAGACGCAGGTGAAAAACACCTTGTCCACGGCGCGTTCAGTGCTCAACGGCGAAATCGAGTCCATAGACCGGGCTTTTGCCCTTGTCTCTGTCGCGGGAAACATCGGCGAGATCAAGGAGATTATAGGTCTCGATTATCTGTATGTCACGGGCCAGGACAAGTTCGATTCAGTGCAAAGCGAGATTGTACGTGAGGCCATAAAGGGCAACGCGACTGGCGGACTGCGCATTATAGGCGAAGCGGAACTGATCTCCATGAATCATGCGCTTTTTGACCAATCGCGTATTACCCTCAAAAAAACGCCCCGCGCCCGGCCCACCGCTGATACGATACTCACCCGCGCCATGGCCATCGAATACGCCAAGCCGTTTTTTAACAGCGCAGGACGGGTTGATCATGTGCTCTACGGCGGCAGAATAATCAACCGGTATTTCGGCCTGGTCGACCGCATCCACGACATTGTTTACGAAGACAAGACCTACCAGTCCAAACCCCTTGGAACGGTCACCATTTTTCTCAACGACATCCGCATTGCCACCAATGTGCTTACGCGAGAAGGCGACCGGGCCGTGGGAACCCGTGTTTCCGAGGTCGTGTACCGCAACGTGGTTGAGCAGGGAAAAACCTGGATCGACCGCGCCTTTGTTGTCACTGACTGGTACCTCACTTCGTACGAACCCCTGCGCGATATCCGGGGCGCTATCATCGGCATGCTCTACGTGGGCGTACTTGAAAAACCGTACACTGATATGCGTCGGAACTATTTCTTTATTGTGCTGTGCATTATCGCAGGAGCAACGCTTCTCGCCACCATTCTTTCCATTATTCTTTCGCGCGCCGTGTCCAGGCCCCTTATTGACCTCGTCACGGCGACTGAACAGCTTTCGCAGGGAAAACTCGGGTGGCGCACCTCGGGCGCAACACGGGTGCGCGAGGTGACCCGGCTGCTGTCGGCCTTTGACACTATGGCGCAGCGCCTCAAGGAGCGCGACGACTCTTTACACGTGACCAACGAAAAGCTCGAAACACTAAACAAGAGCTATCTTGACCTCATTGGCATGGTCGCCCACGAACTCAAAGGCATCCTCGCTTCCACGGTGCTTAACGCCTATTCGCTGCGCGACGGGTTTCTAGGCATGCTCAATTTCAAGCAGAAAAAGGCGCTCAATTCCATTGCGCGTAACCTCGACTATTTCGATGCCACGGTGAAGAATTTTCTGAACTTAAGCCGGATTGAAAAGGCGGAACTTTCTCTTTTTCCCGCTGAAGTCAAATTGAAAAACGATATTATTGACGCAGCGGTTGACGCCTTTGGACGGCAAGCGTACGATAAGGGCATGATCATCGATAACAGCGTTGATCCTGGCCTGGTCCTGACGGCCGACGCATCGCTGCTTCAGATAGTGGTCAACAACCTGGTGCTCAATGCGATAAAATACGGCATAAAGGACGGCCGCATCGCCATTTCCTCGCGCGATCTGGGCGGTATGGCCGAGGTGACCGTGTACAATGACGGCAGGCCCCTTACCGGCGACGACAAAGAACGGCTTTTCAAACGGTTTTCCCGGCTTGCCGCAACACCCGAGGGCCGCAAGGTGCATGGTACAGGTATTGGGCTTTTTATTACAAAGGAAATTGTCGAGAAACACGGCGGCGCCATTCGCGTGGAGGCTGGAGAAAAAGGAAATTCTTTTATTTTTACGGTAAAGAAGAACATACAGGCATAATAATATACCATACAAAGGAGCGAAAGACATGAGCGACGTCAAGACCTGCGCATGCTGCGGGGAAGTGTCAGAGGAGCAGTTGCTGCTGCAACTCGACGATGTCCTTGCGCAAAACCGTTCAAAAGAAGGGGCGCTTATTCCGGTGTTGCAGATAGCCCAGACCATGTTTGGCTACCTGCCAAAAGCCGCACTGAAAAAGATCGCGCTCACGCTGGGCAAACCCTATAGCGAGGTGGCCGGTGTTGTGGGTTTTTATTCATTTTTTTCAACAATGCCGCGCGGCAAGCACCTGGTCCGCGTTTGCCTGGGCACGGCCTGTTATGTGCGCGGCGGCAAACAGGTTCTGGAATCGTTCCGCAAGCACCTGGGCATTGACGTGGGACAAACGACCGAGGACCGCATGTTTTCACTTGAAGTGGCGCGTTGTTTTGGCGCCTGCGGCCTTGCACCCGCTGTCATGATCGACGATGACATACACCAGCGGGTAAAGGCCGCGCGTGTGGGAGAAATTATTGACCAGTACCGCAAGGAAAAGAAACCGGCAAAGGTGAAGACCCAGAAGAAAGGGGGCAAATAATGGCCGCTGTAAAACGCATCGCATCAGCAGCTGAACTCTCAGCGCTGCACGAACGGGCCAGGGGAAGTGTTGCCCAGCGCACAACAGAAGGAGCAGTCCTGTCGGGGCCGATAAAACATTATGTTCTCGTATGTACCGGAGGCGGCTGTATTGCCTCGGGCGCGCTCGAATTTGAAAAAGAACTCAAAGAGCATGTTGCAAAGCTTGGTCTTGAAACTGAGGTCATGATTTTTAGGACCGGGTGCCTGGGTCCCTGCGCCGTGGGGCCGGTGGTTGTTGTGTATCCAGAGGCGGTATTCTATGAGAACCTGAAGCCCGAGGACGCGGCCGCTATCGCCAAGGAGCACCTGAAAAAAGGGAAGATCGTCGAACGGCTGGTGCACAAGAAATCCGCGAGCATGGCGCCTGTGCCGTATTTCAAAGACATTGAATTTTTAAACAAACAGACCAAAATTGTGCTGCGCAACTGCGGAGTCATTGATCCCCTGTGCATCGACGATTACATTGCCCGGGACGGTTATCTGGCACTCGCAAAAGCGCTCACTGCCATGAAACCCGAGGACGTGATCGACGTGGTAAAGAAGAGCGGCCTGCGCGGCAGGGGCGGCGCTGGTTTTCCCACCTGGATGAAATGGAGCCTGACCCGCAAAGCAGCAGGCGACGTGAAATATGTCCTGTGCAATGGCGACGAAGGCGACCCCGGCGCCTTCATGGACCGCAGCGTGCTTGAAGGCGACCCGCATAGCGTTATTGAGGCAATGGCCATTGGCGCCTATGCCGTGGGAGCAGCACAGGGTTTTGTGTATGTTCGTGCTGAATACCCGCTTGCAGTCGAACGCCTGGGAAAGGCGATAGATGCTGCGCGCGAATACGGGCTTCTGGGGAAAAATATTCTTGGGACAGGGTTCTCGTTTGATCTTGAGATCCGCATGGGCTCGGGCGCGTTTGTGTGCGGTGAGGAGACCGCGCTCATGACCTCCATCGAAGGCAACCGCGGTGAACCAAGGCCGCGTCCTCCATTCCCGGCAAACAAGGGGCTGTGGGGCAGGCCAAGCGTTCTCAATAATGTGGAAACATACGCGGCCATACCCGCAATCATGATGCGGGGCGCTGAATGGTACGCCTCATTTGGTACCGATAAAAGCAAAGGCACCAAGGTATTTGCCCTCGCAGGGGCCGTAAACAACACCGGCCTTGTTGAAATTCCCATTGGGACGCCGCTGGGTGAGATTATCTACGATATTGGCGGCGGCATTCCGGACGGCAAAAAATTCAAGGCAGCTCAGATCGGCGGCCCTTCGGGCGGCTGCATACCGCGCCAGCATCTCAATGTGCCCGTGGACTACGAGTCGCTTGCCGAGCTTGGCGCCATCATGGGTTCGGGCGGCCTTATTGTCATGGACGAGGACACCTGCATGGTCGATGTTGCCCGTTATTTCCTTGATTTTGTGCAGGACGAATCGTGCGGCAAGTGCGTTCCGTGCCGCGTGGGCACCAAGCGTATGTTGGAAATCCTTGACCGCATCTGCGAGGGCAAGGGTGAAATGGCGGACATTGACCGGCTTATTTCGCTGGGCACGCAAATCAAAGACTCGGCCCTGTGCGGTCTTGGGCAAACTGCGCCAAACCCGGTATTATCAACGATCCGGCATTTCAGGGACGAATATGTGGCCCATATCCGGGATAAAAAATGCCCGGCGGGAATCTGCCCGGCATTAGTCACCGCGCCCTGTACCAACGCCTGCCCTGCGGGCGTCTATGTACCCGGGTTTGTGTCGCTTATTGGCGAGAAGCGGTATAGCGAGGCGTTGCGCCTGCACCGGGAACGAAACCCGCTCGCGGCTGTGTGCGCCGCAGTCTGCTTCCACCCGTGCGAGGGCAAGTGCCGCAGGGCAAAACTCGACACGCCGCTTTCTATTCGCGCAATCAAGCGTTTTATGGTTGAGCAGGAGAAAAAACCAGTGCTTCCCGAAGTGCGCACCAATCCTGAATTTGCAAAGCGCAAAATAGCGATTATTGGCGCAGGCCCCTCGGGCCTTTCGTGCGCCTATTTCCTCGCGCGCATGGGATACCGCCCTGTTATTTTTGAGGCGGAGAAAGAGGCGGGAGGCATGCTGGTGCAGACCATTCCCGAGTACCGGCTTCCACGCGACATATTGGCCAAAGAGGTGCGCATGATCCAGGGTATGGGCGTGCGTATTGAGACCGGATCGCGTCTTGGAAAGGACTTTACGCTCAAGGAACTGCGGAACAAGGGGTTTGAGGCTGTCTTTGTTGGCGTGGGTGCGCCCGCAGGGTCACAACTCGGCATACCGGGCGACAATGTTGCGGGTGTTGTTGACGCGCTCAAATTCTTACGCGAATACAATCTTACAGGCACAGCCAAGGTGGGAACGCGGGTCGCGGTCATTGGCGGCGGCAACGCGGCAATTGATGTTGCGCGCACTGCCGTGCGCCTGGGCGCTGAGACAGTCACCATTCTCTATCGCCGCACGCGTGAGGAGATGCCCGCATATCAGGAGGAGATCAACGAGGCCTTGCACGAAGGTGTGCGCATTGAGCTTCTTGCTGCGCCGCGCGAGATTGTGGTAAAGGATGGAAAGGCCGTTGGTGTGCGCTGTACCCACATGGAGCTGGGACCATTCGACGCCAGCGGCAGGCGAAGGCCGCAGGAAAAGGCCGGCGAGGAATTTGTCGTTGAAGCTGACATGGTAGTGCCTGCAATTGGTCAGTCGCTCAACGCAAAGGAGATGCTCGCAGACGCGGATGCGACTCTGACAAAGAACGGCTTTGTGGCAGCGGACCCGGTCACGGGCGCCACATCGGTTGACTGGCTCTTTGCCGGCGGCGACGCGGTCACTGGTCCAGCCTCGGTCATCGAGGCCATTGGCGCGGGCGAGCGCGCTGCGGTTGGCATGGACCGTTTGCTCACCGGGGAAGACCATTCGTTCTGGCGCGGGCCGCAGACGGTTGATACCAAATTTGATCCGGCGGCAGACCCGGTCATGTATGCGCGGGCAGAGGTCAAGCTCATACCAGTGAACAGGCGGCGCGACAATTTCGACGAGATCGAGTGCGTGTTGAGCGAGCAGGCAGCGGTACGCGAGGCAAAACGGTGCCTGCGCTGCGACTTTCGTGAGGAATGCGCAGCCGTTTAAGGCGGCGCACAACAAGGAGACACACATGAAACTGACGATAAACGCGATTTCAGTAGAGGTCCCCGAGGGGACCACCATTCTCGCCGCAGCCGCACAGGCGGGTATTAAAATACCCACGCTCTGCCATCTTGAGGGCGTGCAGTCAATAGGCGCATGCCGGGTCTGTCTGGTCGAGGTCGAAGGAGCAAAGACACTGGTGGCCTCGTGCGTCATGCCTGTTATGGAAGGCATGAAGGTATATACCAACACCAAACGCGTGCGCGAAGCGCGGCGCATGGTTGTGGAGATGCTTCTTTCAGAACATGACGGCAACTGCCAGACCTGCAACCGCAACAACGACTGCGAGCTGCAGTCCGTGGCATTCGATCTGGGCATCACGGATATAACCTACCAGGGAGTCAAGGGACGTAACGAGGTTGACGCGAGCACACCAGCTCTGGTGCGCGACAACGGCAAGTGCATCAAATGCCGCAGGTGCGTTACTGTCTGCACGCAGGTGCAGGCCGTGGGCGCGCTCTTTCCGCAGTTCCGCGGTTTCAAGACCGTGATTGGTCCGGCCTTTAACAGCGACCTTGCCGATGTGTCGTGCGTGCAGTGCGGCCAGTGCGCTGCCGTGTGCCCTGTGGGCGCCATTGTCGAAAACAGCCACATTGAACGCGTGTGGGCGGCAATCGAGCATCCGTCCAAAACAGTGGTGGTGCAAACCGCGCCTGCTGTGCGCGCAGCTCTGGGAGAATGCTTTGGCAATCCTCCCGGCACCCTGGTCACGGGAAAAATGGTGGCCGCACTGCGGCGCATGGGGTTTGATGTTATTTTTGACACGAATTTTACCGCAGACCTTACCATCATCGAAGAGGGTATGGAACTGCTTAAGAGGCTCACCACCGCGGTGCGTGATAAACAACCTGTTGCCCTGCCCCAGTTCACCTCCTGCTCCCCGGGCTGGATTAAGTTTGCTGAGACCTATTATCCCGAGTTTATTCCCAACCTTTCGACCTGCAAGTCGCCGCAGCAGATGTTTGGCGCCATTGCAAAAACCTACTGGGCGAAAAAGGCGGGAAAAGACCCCAAGAACGTGTATGTGGTGTCGATTATGCCCTGTGTGGCCAAGAAGTTCGAGGCGCAGCGGCCTGAGATGGACGATTCCGGGTTTGTTGACATTGACGCAGTGCTTACCACGCGCGAACTTGGGCGCATGATCCGCCAGGCGGGCATTGATTTCAATGCTTTGCCCGATGAGGATTATGACCGCATTCTTGGCACATCCACTGGCGCTGCTGATATTTTCGCCAACACCGGCGGCGTCATGGAGGCTGCGCTCCGGACCGCGTACGAGGTGATCACCGGCCGCAATCTGCCCTTTGAGGAGCTGCATGTGACGCCCCTTGCCGGTCTGGAGGGAATTAAAAAGGCGGCGATGACCATTACCGGGACCCTTCCCGAATATTCGTTCCTTGAGGGGGTTGTGCTCAAAGTGGCCGTGGTGCATGCGCTCGGCAATGCCAAGCGTATTATTGAGGAGATTAAAAACGGCGAGATTTATCATTTTGTCGAGGTCATGACCTGTCCGGGCGGTTGCATTGGCGGCGGCGGCCAGCCACGCCTTACGGACAACGAGAAACGGAAGAAACGTATTGAGGCCATATACAAGGAAGATGAAGGGAAAAAGCTGCGCAAATCGCACGATAATCCCAAGATAAAGCAGATATATGGCGAATTTCTCAATATGCCCCTGGGTAAAACGTCGCATCATTTATTGCACACCGAGTATATTAAACGGGAGCGCGTGTAACAGCGCGCGTACCAAGGAGGCGTATGGCCACACCGCTCGAACTCATCAAGAAAAAGCGTGCAGAGGCGATCAACCGCGTGATCAGCAAGGGATATCTTTCGACCAAGCGGGTCTATGTGGGCATGGCGACCTGCGAGATAGCGGCCGGGTCCAAGGAGGCATGGGATGTCTTCAAGACGGCGATTGAGCAAGGGCTCACTAACGTGTATCTGTCCCAGAAGGGATGTGTTGGCCGCTGCAACCTTGAGCCCACGGTTGAGGTGATCGAAAACGACAGAATGCCGGTCAAATACGGCAAGGTGACTGCCAAGCGCGCGCAGGAAATTGTGGAGCGCCATTTGAAAAAAGGCGAAATTATTACGGAATGGACCATTTAGCAAAAGGTGAACGCATGGCGGAGAACACCACAGGATACCGTTACTATCTCACCCTTTGCGACGGGCCAACGTGCATGCAGAAGGCGTCGCGCACTATGCGCGAGACCCTAGAGAGGGAGCTGGCCCGGCTGCATCTTTCCGACAAGGTCCGGATACTCGTGTCCGGGTGCCTGGGCATGTGCCAGAAGGGGCCAATCCTTATTGTCAATCCCGGATATGCGATGTATGGCAGATTGACCGAGGAGGCAGTCGTCAGAATCGTTGAGGAGCACCTCTTCAATAACCGGCCGGTCTTGGATTTTATCATTGACGAGGATCACCTGTTCAACAAGTTCTACCGGGTCTTTGGCGATGTCAATTTTTTCGGCAAGCAAATGCGTATTGCCCTGCGCAACTGCGGAGTCATAGACCCCGAAAGCATCGACGATTACCTGTGCGTGCGAGGCTACGAAGCGCTTGCCAAGGTGCTTTCAGTCATGACGCCCTGGGAGGTCATTGCCGAGATGAAGAAGTCGGGACTGCGTGGCAGAGGCGGGGCCGGTTTTGCCACTGGCGTGAAGTGGGAGTTGACCGCGCGCGAGAAGAGCGATGTGAAGTATGTTATCTGCAACGCTGACGAGGGCGATCCAGGCGCGTTTATGGATCGCAGCGCCATTGAGGGCGACCCCCACACGGTCATTGAAGGCATTATTATCGGCGGATACGCGGTGGGTGCGCGAAACGGCATCATCTACATCCGTGCCGAATATCCTCTTGCCATCAAACGCCTCGAACGCGCCATTGCCGCTGCGCGTGCGGCCGGCCTTTTAGGACAGAATATTCTGGGTACGGCCTTTTCTTTTGACATTGAAATCCGCCTTGGCGCGGGCGCCTTTGTCTGCGGTGAAGAGACCGCGCTTATGCATTCCATCGAAGGCCACCGCGGCATGCCCCGGCCCCGGCCGCCCTATCCTTCGGCCTCGGGCCTTTTTGGCAAGCCCACGCTCATCAACAATGTGGAAACCTGGGCCAATGTCCCTGTCATTATCCTCGATGGAGCCGACTGGTTTGCCACGCTGGGCACCAAAACCAGCAAAGGAACAAAGGTCTTCGCGCTTGCAGGCAGGGTCAACAACACGGGTCTTATCGAGGTGCCCATGGGCACCACCATCCGCCAAATCGTCTTTGACATAGGCGGCGGGGTTCCCGACGGCCGCAGGTTCAAGGCGGTCCAGATCGGCGGCCCCTCGGGCGGCTGTTTGCCCGAACAGTACCTTGATACGCAGATCGACTACGAGTCCCTTACCCAGGCGGGCGCCTTTATGGGATCAGGAGGCATGATCGTCATGGACGAGACCAGCTGCATGGTCAATATCGCGCGTTATTTTCTTGAGTTTACACAGGACGAATCGTGCGGCAAGTGCACGCCCTGCAGGGAAGGCACCAAACGCATGCTCGAAATACTTACCCGCATCACCGAGGGTTCGGGGACCGCCGAGGACATTGTGCGGCTCGAACGGCTGGGCGCGCTTATAAAAAGGGCGTCCCTGTGCGGCTTGGGCCAGTCGGCGCCCAACGCGGTGCTTTCAACCCTGCGCCATTTCCGGGAGGAGTACGAGGAACACATTCAGCACAAACGATGCCGTGCGGGCGTGTGCCAGGCCATGCTCAGCTATGCCATCACCGATGCCTGCACCGGGTGTGGCGCGTGCCGCAAGGCGTGCCCGGTGAACGCAATTTCAGGGACACAGAAAACGCTGCATGTCATTGACCAGAAAGCGTGCATCAAATGCAACAACTGTTTCGTCACCTGCAAGTTCGAGGCAATAACCAAATCGTAACGAGGTACAATGGACACCACAACAGTCAATATCATCATTGACGGCAAACCATACGCGGCGCGCCATGGCCAGACAATCATGCAGGCCGCTGACGAACACGGTTTTCATATTCCCCGGCTCTGTTACCATCCCCGCTTGTCCATCGAAGGCGCGTGCCGTGTATGCATTGTCGAGGTCGAAGGCGCGAAGAACTATGTGGCCTCGTGCGCCTTCCCTGTTTCCGAAGGCATGAAGATACACACCAACACCCAGGAGATACGGCGCGCGCGGCGCGATATTGTCGAACTTATCCTCGACAACCATCCCGACGACTGCCATACGTGCGAACGCGACAGCAACTGCGAGCTTCAGCGTCTGGCCGCGTCCATGGGTATCCGCAATCGTCACTTCAAAGGTGAGAAGAAGCATTATGAAAAAGATCTCTCGTCCGCTTCGGTAATCCGTGATCCCAACAAGTGCATCCTGTGCCAGCGCTGTCTTCGCATCTGTTCCGAGGTACAGGGGGTGAATGCACTGTCGCACGCCTTTCGCGGGTTTCAGACAGTGGTCATGCCCGCCTACAACCTGCCTTTTGCCGAAAGCGTGTGCAGTACCTGCGGCCAGTGCATCAATGTCTGTCCCACGGCCGCTTTTGTGGAGAAAAACTGCACGCAGGAACTTTTCGAAAAGCTCAACGATCCCTCCATTATTAAAGTAGTGCAGGTTGCGCCATCGGTGCGCGCGGCAATCGGCGAGGCATTTGCCCTCGAACCCGGCCGCAACATGGAAGGCCAGACAGCCGCTGCCCTGCGCAGACTAGGTTTTGATTATGTCTTTGACACCCAATTTTCGGCTGATCTTACTATTATGGAGGAAGCGAGCGAATTTCTCGAACGGTTTCAGAACAAGGACCGGCTGCCTCTTATCACCAGTTGCTCGAGCGCGTGGATGAAAATGATGGAGCAGTTCCATCCCGATTTTATACCGAACATCTCGTCGTGCAAATCGCCTATGGTCATGATGGGCACGCTCGTCAAGACCTATTTTGCGGAAAAGATGAAGATAGATCCCGCAAAGATACTCTCGGTTGGCTGCATGTGCTGCACGGCAAAAAAATACGAGGCAGAGCGGCCCGAATTGAGGGTGAACAACATGGCCGCGGTCGACATGGTTATTACCACACGCGAGCTTGCCTGGATGGTCAAATCCGCTGGCATTGATTTTATAAACATCCATCCCGAATCCTTTGACCTGCCCCTGGGCCTCTCGTCCGGCGGCGGCGCTATCTTCGGGGTCACGGGCGGGGTCATGGAATCGGCCATCCGCACGGCATACGAAATGTATACGGGCGAGACGCTGGTCGACATTGAAATAGGTGCTCTCAGGGGATTTTCCGGCATCCGTGAAGGCAAAATCACCATGGACAAGGATGAAATACGGGTCGCTGTGGCCCACGGCCTGGGCAATGCGAGCGAATTGCTGGATATTGTGCGCAAAAACCCGCAGCGCTACCACTTCATCGAGATCATGGGCTGTCCCGGCGGGTGCATTGGCGGCGGCGGCCAGCCTTATGCGGGCGTCAATTCCATGCCGCTCGATGAGAATATCCTGAAAAAACGGGCCGAGGCCCTTTATTCGATTGACCGGGCCAAGACCATACGCCGCAGCCTCGACAACCCTGATGTGCAGCGCATGTACAAGGAATACCTGGGAAGCCCGCTCTCGCAGCGCGCCCACGACCTTCTGCACACCCACTACGCGCCCAAGCTGCCGCAGGGCATTCTCCCAATCGAAAGCACGGTCAAATAGGAAAAGGAGTTTTATGAACCTGGATGCGACTAAACTTTCAGAACTCGACGCTTTCATGGCCGAGACAGCCCATAAAACAAACAGCCATTCCTATGTCATTGCAGTGCTGCACAAGGCACAGCAACTTTTTGGCTATCTTCCCCGCGAGGCCATGGACTACATAGCCCACGCAATGAACATTCCCACGGCCCACATCTGGGGTGTGGCAACGTTTTACCATTTTTTCAACCTCAAACCTGTGGGCAAACACCCTGTCTCGGTATGCATGGGCACCGCCTGCTATGTAAAAGGTGCAAAACTCGTGCTGGACGCGATCAAAGAAGAGCTGAGAATCACTATCGGTGAAACCACTGAAGATGGTATTTTTACACTCCAGGAAACGCGGTGCATTGGCGCATGCGGTTTGGCGCCGGTCATGATGGTCGGCGACAAAATCTATGGAGATATTACCCCGAAGAAAGCGGTGAAGGTGCTTGCTCAGATACGTAAGGAAACAGTCTAATTCATAAGGAGGATTTTATGGCAAAAAAGATTCTACTGGTTGACGATGATGCTGATTTTGTCGAGGCGACGGCGACGCTCCTCGAGGCAAAAGGGTATGCAACGGTCAGTGCCGGGAACGGCGAGGAAGGATACCAGAAAGCCAAGACGGAAAAACCCGATCTCATACTACTCGACGTCATGATGGCGACTGACAGTGAAGGGTTTGAGACCGCGCGCAAGCTTAAGGACGACGCGGCAACCAAGGCCATCCCGGTCATTATGATCACGGGCGTGCGCAAGGCGAAGAACCTTCCCTTCAAGTTCGAGCCTGACGCTGACTGGCTGCCGGTCAAAGCTGTTCTTGAAAAGCCGGTGAAACCTGAAGTGCTGCTGAGCGCGGTTCAGAAGGCGCTATCCTGATACCAGAGGTATGTTGAATTTCATTGCCGTTAATGACCAATATCCCATACGTATGATCAGGCATGATGGTGAATTCGGCTCGCAAGGATTGATCGGCGATGTTTGGCTTCAACTGGCGACAGTTGAAATTCCGTTCTTGAAAATGTTTTTGCCCGAAGAGAGGGTGTTTCAATCCACGCGCCCCGTGCGGGGCGCGACGTACGGAAAAGGCCGTGCAGACTGCGCGGGGCTTCGGTTTCAATCCACGCGCCCCGTGCGGGGCGCGACATTGTCAGTGTCGGACTTCCCCCTCCCCTGTTGTTGTTTCAATCCACGCGCCCCGTGCGGGGCGCGACATCCAATAGCCGTCCACTTCTTAACAAATTCCGGGTTTCAATCCACGCGCCCCGTGCGGGGCGCGACCCCCATCCAGTTTCGATTGAACCAGATAGAGGAACAGTTTCAATCCACGCGCCCCGTGCGGGGCGCGACCGGTATTGTCTGTCGTACCACTGGCCGCCGCTGAGTTTCAATCCACGCGCCCCGTGCGGGGCGCGACTCCGTATGCGGCAACGACATTCCCTGGCTATGGTGGTTTCAATCCACGCGCCCCGTGCGGGGCGCGACATACTCTGTCATATCACGTTCCAGCGCTCCCATGCGTTTCAATCCACGCGCCCCGTGCGGGGCGCGACTAAAATCACTAATAAATTTTTCCGCAAGGATGTAGTTTCAATCCACGCGCCCCGTGCGGGGCGCGACGAGCGGGAGCAGGATCTGGAGCGGGAGCAAATAAAGGTTTCAATCCACGCGCCCCGTGCGGGGCGCGACCAGAATTGTGTAACTCTCAACCATACCGAGCTGTTTCAATCCACGCGCCCCGTGCGGGGCGCGACTTCCTGATTTGTAGTTACCATTACACGTATCTCGCAGGTTTCAATCCACGCGCCCCGTGCGGGGCGCGACCGGATCGTTGGGTAAATCTATTGATGAGTCAATATCTGTTTCAATCCACGCGCCCCGTGCGGGGCGCGACTGCAGCGTTGTATAATGTCATCAAACATCTATCGCCAGTTTCAATCCACGCGCCCCGTGCGGGGCGCGACTTAAGCGGGTCGCTGTATTCATGCGGTTGCGGTGTTTCAATCCACGCGCCCCGTGCGGGGCGCGACTGCAATAACATCGCCGGATATGCCTATTTTTGGGTTTCAATCCACGCGCCCCGTGCGGGGCGCGACTACCGGCACAGGGGAAAGCAGTTGTAACATCACGGGTTTCAATCCACGCGCCCCGTGCGGGGCGCGACCATGAACCAGTGCTGCTGCCCAATAGCGCGGATGGTTTCAATCCACGCGCCCCGTGCGGGGCGCGACTGGCGGTCTTAACTGGTTTATATCCATCGGTAGCTTGTTTCAATCCACGCGCCCCGTGCGGGGCGCGACGTTATAATTTATGATTCTGTTTCAACGGAAAATAGAGTTTCAATCCACGCGCCCCGTGCGGGGCGCGACCTGATGCCTGATCTGTCCATGCCGATACACGGTTGGTTTCAATCCACGCGCCCCGTGCGGGGCGCGACATCCGATAAGGCAATACACCCGCATGCTCTGACGAGTGTTTCAATCCACGCGCCCCGTGCGGGGCGCGACCCAAGATGATCCGCTGATAGCCTGGCCGTTGATAACGTTTCAATCCACGCGCCCCGTGCGGGGCGCGACAGCACAATAGTACCAGTTGTTTATACCACAAAAACTGTTTCAATCCACGCGCCCCGTGCGGGGCGCGACCTTTTTTTATTGAGTACACATAAACCTCCTATTTCAGTTTCAATCCACGCGCCCCGTGCGGGGCGCGACCAAACATTAAAGACATTGGCTTTGGTATCAATTGGTTTCAATCCACGCGCCCCGTGCGGGGCGCGACGCCTCTGAGGCCGGACACGTCGCCACTGAGGCCGGTTTCAATCCACGCGCCCCGTGCGGGGCGCGACTTGACGCACTATCATGCGCTTTTCCGGCACCATGCTGTTTCAATCCACGCGCCCCGTGCGGGGCGCGACACGCGTATCCCTTCGGCTTTGAGCATAGGAATTGTTTCAATCCACGCGCCCCGTGCGGGGCGCGACAGTACCTACAATAACAAAATAAAAATCAACCAGTTGCAAGACCGTTTCCGCGAACCTATACCGAACAGACAAAAAAATAATACCCTTTAGCGCCCCCATTCAAGGGAACGCAATGTCAAAGAACAAATTACGCTTTTCGCGCACTGCACTGGAACAACATGTTCGCTTTAGGTTCGCGCTAAACAATTAGCGGCCCCTCCTGGTCTATAACTTCCTTTGCGCCTTCGTGTTCAATACGATGGTTGTAATTATTACCGAGAAAATAAAATCTCAAGCTGTCTTCCTTGGGATTTATTTCATGTAATAATTGCGCTTTTATCGCTGCCCACTGGGCTGAATCGACAACACATTCAAACACAGAGAACTGAACGCGCTGGCCGTAATTTTCGCATACTTTCGCCACCCGCCGGAGTCGTTTCCTCCCTTTGGCCGTATCCGTCTTTACATCGTAACTGACAAGCACCATCATGGCTATTTCCAGAAAAAGGGTGGATATCCGTCCATATCGCCCCGAATGTGCCGCGCGAGAAGAAGGGCCTGCACAAAAGGAAGCAATCCTATCTCGACCTTCTCCTCTATGTATGGATGCATAATTTCCTCTTTTTTCCGTTCCTGGTACGCTACTATCACCTTCTTCCGTGTCTCATCGCTCATCATCACGCCGCCGGATTCTGTTGTTTTAAAACCCTTGCCGGTTATTTGCTGTAAGTTTATGAGAGACAGCGCAAGCCGGTCGGCAAGCAGCGGCCGAAGCTCCTCCATGATGTCCAGTGCAAGGCTGGGCCTGCCAGGCCTGTCCTTATGGAGGAAACCGACAGCTGGATCCAGCCCTACGGATTCCAACGCTGATACAACATCGTGGACGAGAAGAGTGTACAGAAATGATAGCAGGGCGTTCACGTTGTCTTTTGGCGGCCTGCGTGACCGCTCATGAAAGAAGAAGGAATCTTTCTGCGCGATTATGAGACTGTCAAAGACTCCGAAATAGGCGTTTGCCGCGTCTCCTTCAAGCCCGCGGATGCTTTCAAGGTTGTCCTGGCGTTCAAGAGCTTCAATGTGGTGCTTAAGGTACTCCGCGACCTTGCCCACGGTCTCCATGCCGGGTTTGCCTTGGTGGTCGCGAATCGCGCGAAGCAAAACCGTACGTGCATTGGAGAGTTTTCCAATAACGCATGCCCTTGCCATAACTACGCATGATTTTTCATCGTCTGCCCTACGATATTGTTCTCTGCGGAGCAGTACATTGCCGGAAACCGGACCTTCGACCCGCGCCAGGAAATGGCCATTCTCAGAGAGGAAACAAAGCCCCACATTCCGTTCCCCGCAGAAACCCATGAGGAATGGACTGCATGAAACATTACCGAAACAGACTATGGCGCCGACCGTGTGGATGGGCACACGCAATCGCACTTCGCGGTCCACATTGACACAGACTGTCTCGCCCTCCTTGTTCAGGTACGCGCCCTGGGTGGTGACGTAGAGTGTGTTGAGGAGTTTTCTCATTCTGGTATTTCCAAGGTCTTGTGGATGACCTTTTCCATTAATTCCAAAGGATTTGTTCTGATATAGTTCCTGATGAAAAACAGGGAAATGTCGTTGCGGACAATGTGTTCGTAGAAATTGCGCTGCCATGAGAAATCATGGTGGCCGTTTTTCCTGCACCACAGGGTCACGGCGGATTTGTATGCGCGGATGATTGATCCCACGGATTTGGGTATAATATGTTGGTATTCGTGTTTGGTTTGGGGTCCGGGACGATGCCCATTTCCGGGCGTTTGTAGGGGTTCAAAATTTTGAACCCCTACGGGTGAATGGATATGTTTGGTATTTTCATCATTGGGCGTGCCGGCATTGAATTTATTGCCATCGTGCAAAACCAGGATGCCATGTATATGGTTCGGCATAACCACAAATTCATCCAGGGATGCATTGGGGTAATGGTTGGGTATTTCCATCCAATATTGATGCACAATTTTGCCGATCGTGGTCAATTTCATTTGCCCGTTCGGTGCGCATGCAAGGACGCATGGCGTGTTTTGCGTACAGATGGTGATATAATAGGTTCCCGGACGCGAATAGTCGTATCCCTTGAGCCGAATTGACCGTCTGTGATGGAGTTCGGAGTTTGATTTTTCCATGTTTATTTCGATATTTCTTTCACGTATTCGATGGCCGATTTATTCCCTCCGGCCGTGTCGGGCAGGCAATATTCCACAAGGGAACATTTCTCACATTTTAGGGTCTTAACCGCGGTGGGCGTGGTTCCTTTTTTCATCAGGGCATGAAGTTGCCTTGCCGCCGACTCGGTTTCCTGCCTTAAAGCTTCAGAAAACACCACTTCAAGCCTGCGGTGGGTTTTGCCGTAGTAGATCGCCCCTTGGGGAATGGTGATGTTCAGCATTTCTTCAAGGCAAAGGGCTTGTGCGCAAAGCTGGACAAGGTCGCAATCGTCTATTTTCGGTTTTCCGCGTTTGTACTCGATCGGATAGGGCTGTTGTGCGCCATTGGCCTGTTTGTGGAATTCGACGGCATCAGCCTTGCCGATAAGTCCCAATTTGCAACTGCGTATTGAAAGGCCACGGGCGATTGTGATGCCTGGGCGTGTTTCATCCCCGGCATCATGCACTTTTTCGTGGAGCAGATGGCCCTCGACAGTAAGGCGGTTCTCTGCCCAGATTCTTTCAATGTGGATAAGGGCGCATTGACGCTCGCAGAACTGAATGTGCTGGAGCGCGGAAATTGGAAGTAGTTCAGATTCCTGGAATAAGTTTCTTTGCTTGATAGTATTCATGGATAATTGTAATATTATTAAAGACCCTTAGCTGGAGAAAACTTATGAAGACATATAATCTGAATACGATTATCGAAAAAGATGAATTTGGGTATTATGCTTATTGCCCTGAGCTTGATGGATGTTGCACCCAAGGCAAGACTCTTGATGAGACCATGAAAAACATCAGGGAGGCTATGTCCCTTTATCTTGAGACCCTGTCCCCCAGGGAGAGAAGCGCTCTTGTCCATCGTGAGATCATGACCTCTAATCTTGAGGTTTCGGTTGCCTAAGTCTCCACGCATTACCGCCTCTGAGGCAGAGAAGCTCCTGTTAAAAAGCGGTTTTGAGCTTCTGCGAAGCAGAGGCAGCCATCGAATATATTTTAAGAACAACATCCGCATGGTTGTTCCGTTCCATGCGGGTGCCGTGCTTCATCCTAAAATTGTCAAACAACTCGAACGCGCCATAGAAATCGCCGGGTAAGGGCGCGTTTTACAGCATTTCCAACAATTCCACGCCCTGTGGAACCTTGGCCTTTTCCAGGGTCACCTTGTAGTCGGTGAATTCGCGGGCGGGTTTGGCTGGGTCCGTGGCACGCTCTACTTTTACAAGGTCGAATAGGTTTTGCGCAGGGGCATTTCCGAATTCAGACCCATGTTTGAAAACTATCAGTTTTCTGGTCCCCATAAGACCACGCGCGGCAGAACGATCATGATCGAACATGGTCTTAAGTGCATCCCACAGAAGTTTGAGATCCTCTTCAGAAAAACCGGTCTGTTTTGCAAGAGGAGCCGATATAAAACCATGGGAAAGGTAGAGACCATATGGGATAGTGAATTTACGGCCCATTGTTCTATTATCGCCAGACTGTTTTTCTGATTCTGCCACCGTTGCAACGGCCATGCGTGTGATTGAATGTTCCGAAGTAACAACACGCTCAATAGACCGACCGAATGTTAACTGCACCGGCCCACGAACCTGACCAGCATTCTTTCCAGTGCTCATAACGGCACCAAAAGTTCTAATATCAAAAAAGTTCTCGCACATCCATTTACGTGCCTCTTCTGTTTTCTCGCTCCCTTTTTCTTTAATTTTTACCTTTTCCTGCTCATGTGCTTGATCGATAAGATTGTTTAGAATGGCCTTTTCCTTAATAAAAATATCGAATGGTTTTTTTCCCTCTTTTATCATCTGTACAAAGTTTCTGACTTTTCGTTTAAGACAAACATCTGTCACAAGCCCCATGCCAGTTTCAGCGTCCACCCTGGGCATATTACCTGCATCGGGGTCACCATTGGGGTTGCCGTCCTTAACATCGAACAGCAGCACGAAATCGTAACGATTAGCAACGGAACTCATTATTCTTCTCCTTCTTTTGAGGTTTTTTGGTAAAATTTCTGGGTTTGGTGATAGTAGCCAATTGAGAAACGACCTTGGTCGTCCAATGTGAGATGAGCCGGAAAGTCGGTGATACCGTCCATAATTTCGGTGATCATTTTTTCAAAGTTAACGGCGCGTCCTTTGTTTTCAAGTTTTGCCACATGATGGTTTTTCATTCTCATGAGGATAGAAAAAACCGTTACAGGCGTTCCTGATGCTGCGCCGTAATACCGATCTCGGATTGTAGCGTTCAGCCCGGGGTGCGATTCTGCTTGGATTTTTTCCAGCACGGCAAATAGGCGGCCAAGCCTATAACCGGAATTTTTATTCGATTCATCGAGTGCCATTTTGAGCTCCTCCTTTATGGTTGGGTTTGAATATCGGATCTTTCGATTTATACAAGCCTTGATAATAGTAAACCGAAGTTGATCGATCCATAATCTGGAACCATGCTGTTTATCACCATGTGGTGGGATGCTTCCTTCGGCTTTTATTCTTCGTAATGCATGACCAAATAGTGTATCTGGATACGGAAGGTTTTTCAGGATTGCATTCAGTGTGTCACCACTCAAATTTGGTGCAATATCTTCATAGTTTCCGTATGGATGTTTTCCACTCGTCCTGGTTATAGCTTTTAATAGACCTTGTAAAGAAGGGTACTCGTTATGTCTTTGTGAACCTTCCAAGGTAAAGTCATCAAAATGCTGTTTGATATTATCCGCCAGTTCCCGAACAGTCAAAACTTGCCAAAAACGGACAGATATACGGGCTGCGTTCGGAGTAAGACCAAGAATGTAGAACAAGTTTTTATCTCGATCGTTTGTGCTGAATGAGCCCGTTTTCACGGACTGGTAGAGATTATGAACAGCTTCCGTATTGCGATTTGTGTCGTCTTTCTGGGGTTCACCGAAGATGTCGAGAAGTTGATTTTCAAGATCATCAGGTTTTTTTGACCAGAACAAGATTGTGTCTTCGCCGATTGGTAACCTTTGCCTTGATCCGAGCAAATGGTTTAACGCCATCCCATATGCACCAGCTGCAGGAATGGATATCGGCGCATTATAGCTCTGTTCCTTCCCGTATGAATCGTAGCCACAGTTTTTTTGGAAAGAGACTATTTTTGCATTACTTTTGCTCTTTTTTGATGGTAAGGGTGAAGTAGGTTGGAGACGTGCTATTTTTGAATGATTTCCGGTGAGAATACAATGGGAGAAATACTCTGTGGTAGGGCTTTTATCATCATTTAATGTTTCTGTCATCACTGATGCTTGAACATACTCAAACAATAATGGGTTTTCACCAACCGTTTTGCTATTCCCTGCCACGCGAAAGCTTATATTGCAACCGGGGATTCTGATTGCCTCTTGCCAGTTGGGGTGACTAATAATCTGTGGAAAACTTTCACTATTGATAAAAGTTAATACGGCTGAGAATTCTATCTCTTTTGGAAACGCAGTTACAACTTTCTCTGTTTCTGAAACGAACGATTTGTGTTGATTGTTTGCACGTTCTTTTGCTTCCGAGGTGTCTTCTTTGGGATGCCCAAGTACATAACCAATGTGATCCCACATAATATTAGCAGTCTGCCAGGCATTTTTACCAGATCGTTCTTTACCCATAGGTATTTTGAATTGTTTTGCTCGGGGTCGAATACCTTGATTTTCTCTGGTATCCTCAAGGTTGATGAACTTACCGGATCCATCTATCACAATAATGAAAGGAATTTCTTGGTTATCAAAACCAATGGGGGGCAATTCTTTTCTTTGATAATATTCCATTAGAGCATTGAGTATCATCCTCGTACCTCCTCACTTTTCCAATCCGGCACCAGAATGATGCCCTGTTTCATGACAGGCCTGTAAATCCGTGGGCTGCATTTATCCGTGCAGCTATGGACATGACTTTCATCTTTGGAATTATCATGCCGGATATCATAGACCATCCAACCCAAATCCCTGTCTTCTGAAATAGCTTTTGGTTGGCTCTGATCTGGTTGAACAAGTTTAAAATCAACTGCAAACTCACGGGTTCCAAAATAGGGCCTATGGAAACATTGACCATTTTCTGCACGCCGTTCGAACATGGCAGCGAATTTGGCCTCTGTATCTTCAGAACCCTTTTTATCGGTCATTTCAAAGTGTGCATGCAGACGGTAGGCCACATCCTTGAGAATTAGGGCCGCCCGCTGCTGTCGTTCATCCTCAATAAAAATGCTTTCTTTATTCCGTGGTGAAGCGACTTTGCCAACTTCATTCCTTCGTACATTGGTCCATTTTATTGGTTTAAGAATCTCAATTTTATCCACCTGCCACCGAATGGCCGGTTTCCAAAGAATAGCTTCGAATATTGCCCGTGCGGCAGAAGGTGTTATTACATCGTAACTTACCCGCTCGACCTTCATTTCTGGCCGGGTAAAGCAGGCGTAATCACCCCAGACTTCAAGACAAAATCCCTTCATATCGCCTCCATCATATTATGAGTTCTTCTGTTCCATATTCTTTTCCGAATATTTGCAATCCGGTTTCTTGGGTGTATATTTCCGGGATTCGAGTAATAAGGAAACCATGTTCAAGTTGTTCTAAAAAACCCAGGACCAATAACCCGCTTGCGAGACGTGGTGGTACCTGAACCGCAAACCGTTGCAGTTTGCGCATGACTTCTCTGGACGGACCGCCAAACCGGAGAGAATTGATTAATTTTTGTGAATCACCATATTGGACATAAACTGTGTATGAAGCGCCATCTTCGATCATCTGGAATAGGGTGGCGGCCGTTCTGAATTGAAAAATGCCCAGCCCGACATCGCTGCGTTTCCATAGCAGATCTTTGATGTTATGTTTATCTAAGGAATTAAGACCCGAATAGAAAAGTTGAAAATATTTGTGGAATGTGTCCGGCGATAAAAAGTCTTGAATACCACAGGCTAACATTTCTCTGGTTTTATCCTCGCCTTTTCTTAATAACCCCAAAGGCGCTTGTTTGGGGGGTAGAAAAACATGGACAATCCCGGTATCCATTCGTCCTTCCCGATTGCAGCGTCCCGCAGCCTGCGCAATAGAATCAAGACCAGCAAGGGCACGATAAACTACTGGAAAATCGATATCAACTCCTGCTTCGATTACTTGAGTGCTTATAACCCGTACAGGTTTTTTTGCAGTCAAACGGTTTTTTATTTCTGCAATCACCTCTGAACGATGGTGTCCACACATCAGGGCGGAAAGATGGAGTGTGCCCGAGGGCATTGTTTTGTGAAGATCCCATGCAAACCGACGTGTGCTTACAATACAAAGGACTTGTTCATGTTTGCACAGCTTTTCTGCCAATGATTCGCAAGACTCCGGCATCTGTTCCTTGATCGGTAAAATGATTTGAACCCGATTCAGGTTTTTATATATTGTTGTCGTATCCCTGATAATTTCGCGCACACCCTCAAGTCCGCTGGGTAGTATGTCGCTTTTATTAAGCGCTGGTTGTGTCGCTGTTGATAGGACAAATGAAACACCACAGAGCGTAGATAGCCCACGGATTATATTCAGGATGGGATCAAGAAGATCGGGTGGCAACATCTGGGCTTCATCTAAAATTACGACTGAATCCATTATGTTGTGCAGTTTGCGGCACCGGCTTGTGCGTGAAGCAAAAAGTGACTCGAAAAACTGGACATTAGTGGTTACAATTATTGGCGCATCCCAATTTTCGGCAGCGAGGCGTGATTTTGGGGTCTCTGCATCAATATCCGTATTGCTATGGTGTTCAATTACATTTTCTTCACCAAAAATTGAGCGGAAAATAGCAGCGGTTTGCTCAATTATACTGGTATATGGGATGACATAAATTAACCGTTTTTTACCGAAGTTTAATGCGTGGTCAAGGGCAAAAGCGGTGCCTGAAAGGGTTTTGCCACCCCCGGTAGGTACGGTCAGGGAAAAAAGACCTGGTTGTAACTTGGCGGCTGCACGACAGTCAAGCAGAACATCTGTCCGGATACGATTTACGGTTGTTTCGGGTGCATTTGAAAACTTCGTATCCATGAATGAATCAAAAAGTTTTTTAAGATCATTAAGTGTCGGATAATTGCTGCGGTGTATAGAATTGGTCGGTTGCATAAAGGATTCTGTATCAAGGTAATCGGCATCTACAAGGCAGGAAAAAAGCATACGGAGCCAAATATGGCAGTTCTCTGTTTTAATATTCTGTGGTAGTTTCTGGGGAACAGGAGCTTCAATGACTTCCTTAGGGATATTTTTATCCTTGATCCAATCCAGTAATCCTTTTTGTGTCGCTTGTTCAAGTTTGAAGTCCAGTTTTTTTTGGCCGCTTTCAGTGTAGTTCCAATCAGTCAGACCGGTATGGTGTCCTGCAACGAGATATGGCAGCAGCTTGGAAAGAGTATTTTCCGGGTTTTTTTGCCAAAGATGTAGTGCCCCTATGATGGCATGTTCCACTCTACCTGGACGATTTTCAATTTCACCTTCTTCCCACTCATGGCTTTGGCGGATATATTCCTGGAAAGCGTTGGAATATTTCCCGAGGTCGTGCAAAAGAGCCCCTGTTTTTATCCAAGGCCGCCAGTCGTTATTTAAACAAAACTGGTCAACCAGTCTTGAAGTGCCGATTAAATGATCTTCGAGCAAATGAAAAGCTGTCTCACCATTATCACTTTTAATATGCGCAATTGCTTTTTCCATACATCCTCAGGCAATATTCCCAGTCGGTTTCATTGATGAAAGAAACGCTTTTTTCGGACTTATTATACTCAATAAGCCTCTGTTTTATCGTCTACCCTTATATACGCAATTAAACTCATCTTTTTCCTCTCACTCTTCCACAATCGGCTTCTCCGAAAGATGGCTCAGAATCTCGATCAGCCGTATCTTTCTCTTGTTCGCCGCCTTGATTGTTTCCAGGTACGCGTCCCATTCTGTAGTGCGCCCCAGTCCCACCATCACCCGCCGCGCTTTCCGGAAATATTTTGCCGCATTGGTGTAATTGCCCACATTGGCATCCACTACCAGGCTTTCACCGAGCTTTTTCCATAGTTCAACCGCCTTATCCGGATACGCTGAACTCATTGCTTCGGCTGCCTGGTTATGCATATCGTATTGATAATACTTTTTTTCATTCCCGTGCCACACTTCATACCATTCTAAAACCTGTGCGGGCTCTTTTTCCGTTATGGCGATATTCAGGAGTACATCTGAAAATGGCGGTTTACTGTTTGATGGTTCTGCAGAGCGGATGCCCGTAACCGGTAAATTCCAGTCCGTATCGTTAGCCCCTGGTTTTTTGCCGGTTTCAAGGAAACGCATCACAAACGGACGCATTGTATCCCATGCACCGAACTTATCACCCGCGGTTTTCAGTTTCAAGTATCCATCCAGGTTTGGAAAACAGAAGAATGACTGTGCGTGGAGCGCGGCTATGTATGGCCAATCCTTCTTTATTTTTCTTATCTCCAATAGCTTGTCCCATAGATGGCCGCCATGCCCATAGGTGTTGTCCTTTTCATGGGCAAGCCCCTTTTTTATCCATTCTTCGGCCTTGTCGTATTCCTTTCTGGATGCAAGGAGATCCACCAGCCTGTCGTAATCACCGGCTTTTTCGGCCTCATTTTTACACAGGGCGAGCATTTCGTCGTAACGTTCTGCATTTTCAAGGGCGCGTATGATAATATTTAAAATGCGTGAGCGCCTGTAGAAGAGGCCCCAGTTCTTGTCCTTGGGGGCCTGCGCGGCCTTTTCAAGCCGTGCCAGAAGCCGGTCAGCAAGGCCGCTCCATTCTTTTATGCTGAATTTCCGCTTCCAGAATTCCTGTAAGCCTTCGCATAAACCGTATTCGTCCGTCAGTTCATAGGTTGCCGCCATTTCCATTTTATCGATGTTTGGCAGATCGCATTTTCCAAGGCTCTGAAAAACCTCGTCCATGGCACAAGCAATGCCGGAGGCGGTCTCACCCTCATCGTTTGATTGCTCGATGATGGCATTCCCTTCTTTCCATATCGCCTTGCCAAGTTCCACCGCTTCATCAGCATGGCCTTTTTTTCGTAGCGCAGCAAGGCCTTGAACAACCCGGGAAAAGTCGGGTATGTGTCCTTCGTTCTTCCATGGATTCCACCAGCCCGGCTCGCTGCACGCGTACGCGAGTTCCCTGCGGACTTTCTTGACAAGCGCAGGTCCCGGCGTCTTTTTTACTTCCTCCTGATGCTGCAGCTCCGACAGTAATTCGGGATTGTTCTTTATAGCTTTCCCGAGTATTTCCAGCAACTGCTTTTTACTTTTGTTCTGCAACAAATCAGGGATTTTCAACGGCTGTTTCTGAGATGCTCCGCGCTGCAGTTGCGGCGTCTCCCTGTAGAAATCATCTTCATTCTCTTTGTCTTGATCAGCATCGTAATCTTCGTTATTCTCAATTGCCACAAGCCGGTAATCGTCCGGAGCCGCTGTCTCGACCTCTTCCTTCTTCTTTATGCGTTGAAGGTAAGCCAGCAAGGCCGCCACAGCGTGTTTGCACGAGACGCCAAAGGGGCAGGTACAGACGGAGGCAAGATTTCCCTCGTTCATTGAAACCTTCGTGACATACAGATGGGTTCCCTGCACCTCGGCGATCAATTCGCCGCTTTCGGCAAGCGCCAGGCTTTTTACAGCTCCGGAATAGTGGAGCGACTTTCCACGGTTTACGATCTTGCCACCGGCCCACGATTCGATGTCCGACCATGTCATTTTTTCGAGAAGTGCCCTGTTTGGGCTGGGATGTCTCATGATAAAACCATCTCGTTCACCTTGAATGCCAGATCATACGGACTCACATCCCCATCATCCAGCCAATCTTTTGCCGCAAAGACCAGTTCATTCATTGAGCTTATCACCTTTTTATCCTGCGATTTGGCAAGGTGAATCTGCCCGGTATTGGGAATAATGGCCCTTTGATAAATGAGATCCGCTCCCATATCATGCAACACTTCACCCAGCGTTTCGCTCATTCTTTTATAGAACCAATTGAAATCCGACACCCCTTTTCCGAAGAAAAACACGGAAAAAAGCGACTGGCTGTTAGTGACAAGGATATACTGGGCGCGCTGGTGGATGAAAAGATGCGCATGCCAGTCGAGAAAGGGGTTTTCCGCCATTGGCGCAGGCGAAAGGCCCGGTTCTTTGATTTTGTCGGCAAGTTTTTGTGAGAACCTGATAATCATGCTATTTTATCCATCGGCTGAAACACCCCCCGTTGGGGCATTATGCATTATTTGTTCAGTTAAGTGCAGCACAATACCCCTACGAGGGTGGTGTCATGGCCCCGTGTTTCAATTCCCATTCCAGCCTGTTGTTCCTGATGTATGCGGCAATCCTGTCATATTCCCCGGCGTCCCGGATGATATGATCATGATAATCCCGCTGCCATTCAAATGCGTGGTATTTGTCATTGTACCGAATGACCCTTTGTGTGACGGTTTTGAATCCCTGGATTATTGATCCAATGGAACCAGGCACCCGATAATCGGATATTTTAATTGGTTTTTCCGGTTTATGCGGATCAATTTTATGATGGTTTAAATGATCGTTCCCCGCACCCCCCGTAGGGGCATTATGCAACATTTGTCTATTTGATTGCAGCATAATGCCCCTACGGTTACGGCGGGCTGGAATCTGTTTTTTTCCGTCAGGATCCGGGTATCGGACAATCGTAATTATCCCGTGAATATGGTCTGGCATGATTTCATACACACCCAATTCCACGTGATCATGCCTGCGAGGTATTGTTTTCCAATATTTTTCTGCAATGGCTTTCAATCGAGGATTATTGAAACAGTGCGTCCCATCGCCTGTTTTGATGGTAATAAAATATGACCCCGGCGTTCGATAGTCCCATTCATGCAGACGGCAGGAACGGCGATTATGTTTAAAATCACTGGACATGGTATTACCTTTTATTCCTGATACTCTACCTGATTCGCCTTGCACCATTCCCTGGCAATTTCGAGATACCGACCGTTTTTATGCCCATACCATTTATCCATAAGACCGTAATGTTCACACATGCGGCGGAACTTCTGGAAAGCTCCCCGGCCTTTAATGGCGCCTATGAGGCTGTTCCGGGCCGTTGGATCGTTTATGGTTGCGCAGAAACTTTCCATTATTTCATAATCGTGAATGTCATATTTTGAGGGTAGCGGCAGCCAATCCTCTCCCTCATACTTTTCCCCGGCATTCTCGCCATCTTCTTCGGCCCTTAGTTCTTCGCCGGTAACCATCTCAATTTCACCGGTCTTACGATTGAGAAAGGCGGTTATTTCCTCGCTCTGGCAATCCATGCTCTCCGCGATTTCCGAGAGTTTGGGTTTTGTCATAATACCCTCTGTTTCATCCGCAGCATTTCTTGTATTTTTTCCCGCTCCCGCAGGGACAAGGGTCGTTGCGTCCCGGGGCCGGAGTGTTGATAACAGATGCCGGTGTTGCGCCGGGTAAGGTGGTATTTTCCAGGGGAAATCGCCTGTCAACGCCGTTTATCTCGCGGTATCGTTCATACATTGTTTTCAGCCGTTCGTGCCGTTTTTTCAGGATATACGCAATATCGGGTATTTGTTCCGCCATCCGGGCAACGGCGGTTTCCGGCGTAAAGGGATAACCCTTCCATCCGTGCGGTTTTGACCATGAACACGAGCGGTAATCATACATGAAAGAAGGATATTGCGGTTTTTTCACCTTTTTACCGTCCACAATGGGAGTAAGAAACAGGAACCCTGATGTGCAGGGACACCATGGCCTGAAGCAGTAGGAGTCATCAATGGCATAGGTTTTATTTTCAATTGAAATTTGCAGCCAGGGGTTCCAGGGAAAGATGTCCCGGTACAACGTGCACTGGCTTCCAAGTTCGATTTCCTCGACGTCGAATTCCGGGAAAGGGCCTGTTTCCGGATTATAATTCCCATCTTGCAGCGCCTTTGTCACGCGAAAGACGTTTTTCAGCAAATTCAGGCCGTCAGCGTCAAGTTCCCCGTTTATTCTGGAGTTGATGGATGGGCCTCTCTCGCCGCCCCCGGTATTTTTGACGATATTGTCCAGGTCCAAATCGAGACTCAAATCCGGAATCAGGGGGCCCTGGCGCCCATCCTTGATGAATGACACTGTCATTTCCCTGCACATGCAGAAGGGGTTTTCGCAGACCTTGAAACCGGAAACGAGTTCCAGACCATCGGGGGAGAACTGCCAGAGGAGCCTTTTGTTCCCATCAAGCGCAACAGTAACCGCCATAAGTAAATCCTTCATTAGCAGCCGATCCGGGCCGCGAATTCAATGGTCTCATTTTACGGGCTTATTATATTTTGCCAGGATCTCCTTCATCTGATCTGACGAAGGAGAGGACAGCACAAAGATGTTCCTGTAGTCGCGCCGTTCCTTTATCTTGAAATTCACGACGATCCTTTTGTTGTCGGGAAACATCTTGTGTTTCCGTTTCATCAGCATCCGGAAGTCTTTCATCAATTCCCTGCGCAGGCCGGGGGCTGATGCGCCGATTTTGTCGAGGGACATGTTCTTGAGCCTCTTGAGTTGTTCTTGATGTATGCGGCAATCCTGTCATATTTCCCAGTGTCCCGGATAATTGGTTTTTCCGGTGTATGCGGATCAATTTTATGATGGTTTATATGATCGTTCCCCGCACCCCCCGTAGGGGCATTATGCTGCAACCCAATAAACAAATGTTGCATAATGCCCCTGCGGGGGGTGGTATGATGGCGGGCTGGTATCTGTTTTTTTCCGTCCGGATCAGGGTACCGGACAATCGTAATTATCCCGTGAATATGGTCTGGCATGATTTCATACACACCCAATTCCACGTGATCATGCCTGCGGGGTATTGTTTTGTTGATGGCCGGATGCATGGGTCCTCCAGCGGGAGAATACTTCGGCAATATTAGATAGTCAATGGTGATAATACTTTTTGCCTGGAAGTGTTGTCAATGAACTCATATATTTTTTTATTCGTCGACAACCCCGCCCAATTCATAAACCACCCCGTGTTTCAATTCCAATTCCGGCCTGTTGTTCTTGATGTATGCGGCAATCCTGTCATATTTCCCAGTGTCCCGGATAATTGGTTTTTCCGGTGTATGCGGATCAATTTTATGATGGTTTATATGATCGTTCCCCGCACCCCCCGTAGGGGCATTATGCTGCAACCCAATAAACAAATGTTGCATAATGCCCCTGCGGGGGGTGGTATGATGGCGGGCTGGTATCTGTTTTTTTCCGTCCGGATCAGGGTACCGGACAATCGTAATTATCCCGTGAATATGGTCTGGCATGATTTCATACACACCCAATTCCACGTGATCATGCCTGCGGGGTATTGTTTTGTTGATGGCCGGATGCATGGGTCCTCCAGCGGGAGAATACTTCGGCAATATTAGATAGTCAATGGTGATAATACTTTTTGCCTGGAAGTGTTGTCAATGAACTCATATATTTTTTTATTCGTCGACAACCCCGCCCAATTCATAAACCACCCCGTGTTTCAATTCCAATTCCGGCCTGTTGTTCTTGATGTATGCGGCAATCCTGTCATATTTCCCAGTGTCCCGGATAATTGGTTTTTCCGGTGTATGCGGATCAATTTTATGATGGTTTATATGATCGTTCCCCGCACCCCCCGTAGCATTATGCATCATTTATCCATCTGGTTGCAGCATAATGCCCCTACGGGCTACGGGCGGCTTCCTTAACACCAGGCAATATTTTTTAATCCTGATTCCCGGTCCTTGTAAAAAAATGGCAGGGATCGCCCCAGCTGTTCCAGGCAATTGCCCGGCCTGTTGCGGCGATCCTTTGTTCCAGACATGCGGCGCAGTCTGCTGCCGACTCATCGACACACGGTTTTCCATCGTACAACAGATATTTGTTTCTGACATGCCGCGGGGTGGCCTGCGGCATGATCACATTTGCCCCGTACATCAGCCCCATCTCACGACCCTTTTGGTCAATAGTCTGCAATGCTGTTGTCGCGGCAATGTTCACGTCTTTTAACGCAATGCGTGTTGCTGCGATCATATTCAGAGACAACTGGAATATTTCATTTTTTCTTTCTGCTATTTCATCTCTGTACCCATTCATGGGGGTTTCATGATGCACAAGGTATGGCCCCATACCGATCATATCAGCGTCAATGTCCTTGAAAAAGAGAATGTCATTTGCCAGATCGTTGAGCGTCTGGCCCGGCAGGCCGATCATGACGCCTGTTCCCACCTGAAACCCGGTTTTTTTCATGGTTTCAAGGCATGTGACGCGGCGTTGCAATGTCTTTTCCGGACCATGAAATTTCTCAAACAGTTCTTTGGCAGTCGTTTCCACGCGCAGCAGATACCGGTGAGCGCCTGCGTCAAAAAAGCGCCGGTATGTTTCTTTTGACTGTTCGCCAACGCTCAAAGTTATGCCAAGGCCGTGCGGCAGGACAGATGATCGTGATCTCTGTTTGATTTGCTGAACACCGCCAACGATCAGTTCAATGAATTCCCGGTTGCTTTGCTGGCCCGACTGTAACACAATGGAACCATATCCCTGGCGTGCGCACCAGAGGGCTGTCTCAATTATTTCATCCTTTGACAGGCAGTACCGTTCAACAGCAGTATTGCTTTTTCTGATGCCGCAGTACGAGCAGTCGAATATGCACTCGTTTGAAAATTCAACAAGCCCTCTGAAGTAAACCTCTGAGCCCACATGGTCGACCATGACCTGGTAGGCCTGTGTGCGCAGGGATTCAATGTCAGCGGGAGACCGGGCGGAGAGAAGATCGAAGATTTCGTTGCTGGTCATGATCCCCCCAGCATGCTTCTGTTCTGGATTACCCCCCTTACTAAGGGGGGTATGCCTGCAGAAAGCGCTTTGGGGGGATCATACATACAAATCCCGTTCCCCGGTGCAGATCCTGTCATAATACTCTTTTACCGTGGGATAGACCTTGGGCAGTTTCACTTTTATCTCATTTAATTCCTTCTGAAGTACAACTTCGCCCGCTGCTTTGGTCTCAGGACTTGCAAAATCATCGAGCCATTCCCTGAATGTAAGGACAGCGTTGAGCTTGCAGAATTTTCCTTCCGCCCCAGTGCGCAGCAGGTCCATGATGCACGCGCCCGTGCGGCCGCACCGGTACCCTGCAGTGCAGAATGAAGTAATATAGCCCCTGTCAGATAGTTCTCGTACAAGTTCATCAAGTGAACGCGTGTCACCAAGCAGAAATTGCTGCCGTTTTGCTTCCTGCTCATTATAGCGGTCGCTGTAGGCGCCAATGCCTATTCGCGAAGAGGCATCGGTTTGAGTGCATCCCAGGGCAATCACGTCGCGCCGTATGGCGGCATTTTCCCGTGCAGTCACGATCATACCTGTGTAGGGAACGGAGAGCCGGATCACGGTAATAAGCTTTTTAAAATCCTCGTCACTTACTTTGTATTTCAGGTTCTCGTTAAAAGGTGTGTTTGCCGCAGGTTCTAGGCGCGGGAAGGAGATGGTATGTGGCCCAATGCCAAAGGCTCGCTCAAGTTCACGCGCGTGCGCAACCAGACCCAGCACTTCAAAGCGCCAGTCGTACAGTCCAAACAAAACGCCCAGCCCCACATCGTCCACGCCAGCCTCCATGGCCCGGTGCATTGCTGAAAGACGCCAGCCGTAATCGGCCTTTTTTCCGGATGTATGAACCTTCTTATATGTTTCATGGTGATATGTTTCCTGAAAGACCTGAAACGTGCCCAGCCCAGTCTCTTTAAGTATTTTCAAATCATCGACGGACATTGGCGCTGCGTTTACATTCACGCGCCGTATCCGGCCAATGCCTTTGCACGCCTGCACTTTAATGTCATAAATGGTTTTAATTGTATCTGCGATATACGATACATTCGAATCCGGATGTTCACCGTATACGACAACGAGCCTTTTATGGCCGATCGTTCCAGCCAATACAGCTGTCTCATTCTTTATCTCTTCCAGGGTAAGTTGCCTGCGGACTGTTGCGCTGTTGCTGGTCCGGAAACCACAGTAGCTGCAGTTGTTTACGCACTTATTGCTCATATACAAAGGAGCAAAGGTGACTATACGGTTGTCGTAAACGCTCTTTTTTATTTCCCCTCCGGCGATGCTCATCTCGTTCCATAGCGCGGGATCAGTAACGTTCAAGAGCGTTGCGGTCTCGTCGAGTGTCAGCGTCTGGATGGACCGCGCTTTTGCGATAATATCGCGGATGCGTTTAGCGTCTGGATTCGTGTTCTGTTCCAGTGCATGATGCAATGCCGCGTCGTTGATGAAATCAGCGGTCATGGTTGCCATAGGTTATCCTTTCTTTTTTTCGCGTTTCAATGCGTCGAGGGCCGCGGGAAAAGGCGAAAGCACCCTCGGTAAAACCCCCTGGAGCAGAGAGATGGCCACTCCATAATTGGTCATGGGTACGCCCGCCTCGGTTGTCCGCGCAATCCGCGCGAGCATTTCCCTGCGTGTGAGCATGCATGCACCGCAGTGAATGACCAGTTTATAGGTCTTTAGATTGTCAGGGAAGTCCCGTCCAGCGCAGGTGTCAATAACAAGGTCCTTACCTGTGTATTGGCGCAGCCAGCGCGGAATTTTCACCCTGCCGATATCGTCCTGCAGTGGGTGGTGGCTGCACGACTCGGCAATAAGCACCTTGTCGCCCGGTACGAGCGTATCGATAAGCGCTGCGGCGCGCACTGCCTGGACAAGGTCGCCTTTGTAGCGCATGAAAAGGGTCGAGAAGGTGGTGCAGGGGACGTCAGCGGGCGTGTCCGCGACCATTTTCATAACCACCTGTGAGTCGCAGACAACCAAGCTGGGCTTTTGTTTCAACGACGCAAGGGCCTGTGTGTATTCGCGTTCTTTTACCACCAGGGCCATTGCGTCCGCATCAAGGGCGTCGCGGATGGTCTGTACCTGGGGCAGGATGAGCCTGCCCGCGGGGGCCTGCAGATCAATGGGAACAATGAGTACAACAACGCCTCCCGGCAACAGCAGGTCGCCGATAAGGGGCAAGGGGTGGAGGAATTCTTGCGGGCAAAGGCTGATCAGCGCTTCTCTGACCAGCGTTCTATAGCGCTCGTTGTTTTCCTCATCAACGCTGGAACACAGGACAATATGCGGGGAAACGTCTTTGATTTTATCGACCCAGGCCTGGGCGGGCGATTCCATGTCGATCTTGTTCACGGCAACAAGGACGGGCAGTTTGCGTTTTTGCGCTTCCTGGGCAATATGGTCCTCGTGTTCCGTCCAAATGCCGGGCGTTGTTACCAGCACAACGATCTCAGACCGGTCGAATATCCCGGCGGTTTTTTTTATCCGCTGGTCTGCAAGCACGGTTACGTCGTTTATTCCCCCGGTATCGAGAAAGACCACCGGACCGATTGGCAGAAGTTCCATGGGCTTTTCCACCACATCAGTGGTTGTGCCGGGCAGGGGAGAGGTGATGGCAACGTCCTGGCCCGCGACCATATTGAGGAAACTCGATTTTCCCACATTGGTGCGGCCGAATATGCCAATGTGCAGACGAAGGGATTTTGGTGTGGTGTTCATTTAATACCCATTGGTTCAGACAATTTATACCCCAGTGCGGTCAAGGTGGCTGCGGAGAGGGTCTTTTCAACCAGCTCTTTGCCAAGTTTTTCCTCAAGAAACGTATAGAAATCACTCCGGTTTGCGGCGTGAAATTCCCGCACCAGTTCCTGCGCCCGTTCGTATCCGATAGCGGGCAGAAACGCGGTCACTATTGAGGGGCTCTTTTTTATGGCCGCGCCGCAGCTAGCGCTGTCAGCGGTAATGCCCGCAACATGGGAGGCGACCATACTGTTTGTCCGTGTCAAGAGGTCGATGGAGCCGAGCAGCGCATGCGCTGCAAGAGGTAAAAACTCCACGATCTGGCCCGTGCTGCGCGTTATGGCGTCGGACACCAGCGCGTCGTTTGCAATGACCTTCATGCCAGCCTGCATGGCTGCCTCTGTTATCACCGGATTAATTTTTCCCGGCATGATTGAGGATCCCTGCTGTACAGGCGGCAATTGTATTTCTCCCAGATAATGGGAGAGGCGCAGGTCGTTGGCCATTTTTATTAATGTGCAGGCATGGGCTTTGAGAATGGCCGACACCTCGACCAGACAATCAGCGTTCGCGGTCTGATCAACCGCATTCTCCCCGCGCGAAAGACCAAGGCCGGTTATTTCACGTAGCTTTTCAATGACCAGGAAAATGTAGCTCTGCGGCGCGGTCAGGCCAGTGCCAACGGCGGTGCCGCCGATGTTCACGAACCTGAGGCGTTCCTCGCATTTGAAGGTGCGCCACCGGTCGCGTGCAAGAGCGTCGGCATAGGCGGAAAACTCAGCGCCAAGCGTCATGGGCACAGCATCCTGGAGTTCGGTCCTGCCCATTTTCACAATATCGGCAAAGGCTTTTTCCTTTTCCTGCACAGCCCCCTGTAACCCGGCGATTGCGGCGCTCAATGAACGGACGCCGTATATGAGGGCCACCTTCAAGGCCGTGGGATAGGTGTCGTTTGTCGACTGATGCATGTTCACATGCGCCAACGGATGAACCATGGCGTAATCACCTTTACCGCGGCCAAGGGATTCGATAGCCAGATTGGCGATCACTTCGTTAACATTCATGTTCGTTGATGTACCTGCGCCGCCTTGCAAAGCATCCACGGGAAACTGGTCTGCGAAATCACCGGCAATAATCCTGTCGCACGCTTGCTCAATGGCATGGGTAATTCCCTGTTCCAGAAACCCCAGGTCGCTGTTTGCCCTGCAGCAGGCTTTTTTTACCATGGCAAGGGCTTTGATAAGCGCGGGGGCTGTCTTTTCGCCGGTCAAACTGAAATTTACCACGGCACGCTGCGCGTGAATGCCGTAGTATGCGTCCGCGGGAACGTTTAGTTCGCCAAGCAGGTCTTTTTCCGTACGATAGTTCATGCGCTCTTTCCCAGCGCCGATTTTACCGAAACATGGGGAATGGCGCCCAGTCTGCCGGTCAGTTCGCCCACTTCGTCCGTGGTCATGTCCACGATAATCGTAATAACGCTGTGGTCGCGCTTCACATGCGGCAGTCCCATGCGCGCGAGTATGGCGTCCCCGTACTCGGTGAGCACTTTGTTCACCTTTGGCGCTGCTTCCTTGCGGTCGTCAATGATGATGCCGACAAATCCCAGCCTCTTTTCCATTGCATCCTCCTTTGTGAATACAAATAAAAATCCCGATACTGTTCCACAATTTCCTGCAACAGCATCGGGATTTTTTCACTGTTCTACCCTTGGAGTCAGGGCTGTGGGCCCCTTGCCGCAGGAAATCATTTTTCATTATATAAAATAGCTTCTTTCAGAGGGAAATTCAATTCAAAATTGTGTTATACCAGGCCCATGATAACGATATCTTCGAACTTGTTGTCCAGCTTTTTCCCCTTCTTTTTCACCCCTTCTTTCACAAAGCCGGTCTTCTCGTACAGTCGTATTGCCGCGGTGTTGCTTGCAAAGACCTCTAGCTCTATTCTTTCGAGGCCGCGTTCCCGCGCGTGGGAAATAGTTCTGTTCAGAAGTTCTGTTCCAATGCCTTTGTGTCTGAATCCTTCGACAATACCCATGCCCAGCACCCCGGTATGCGCGAGCAGCTCCTGTTCCCTTGGAAGAATGTCGCACCAGCCAATCACCTCATCATGCTCAATAGCATAGAACTGGGATTCCTGGTTTTTGATGATTCTTTTCACGAACTGTTCAGTCTGTTGCAAAGAAAAGCCGGTGGTAGTGGCAAGATAGAGCCGCTCCCTGCATACCGAGGCAACAGCGCGACCAAATGACCTGCATTTTTCCAAAGACACGTATTCGATGACCATGGCAAGATCTCCTGTGATATTTTTTAAAAAAAATACATATTTCTTACAGAGGAAAAGCCACTTTTTGTCCTTAAGCTGCGCAGAACAGAAACAGACAGCAGCATGTTCCTGCAGGGAATGAGGCCCTTGCCTGGTTTTAGTTGGTGGTTTTCGGGTCTATTCCAGCCATAGTTTCTATTATTATAGCCATTTATAATTATTTCATTTGTTTTCAAACAGTTACTTCGTTTTTATTATTATTCTCAAGTGTTTTATTTCTTTCTCCTGTTTTCTATAATATTTAAAATCAATGCCTTGTCCTTTGGCCTGATTGTTGCATTTTTATTGTCACAAAGGACACAGATGCTAATAAATGGAAATGAAATAAAAAAACTCAGAGAACAGTTTCTCAGATTGAGCAGGAAAAACGTTAAAAACCTCTCTCAGGCTGAAATAAAAAACCATGAGCTTCTACTTGCCGATCTTGCGGCCAAAATGAAGAGCGCTGCAGGCATGGTTGTTGTTGAACAAATCACATAAAAGGGGGCATTCTATGAGAAAAACGATTAGTCTTTCCATGTTCATCTGTGCGGTGTTTTGCGCGTGTATTGCTGCGCAAACAATTACGCCATCTTCGTGGGTTCCCTCGAACCTTGGCACAAAAATATCGCAGAACGCTGTCACGGCCACAGACGCCCAGATACGGACGTATATCGACGCCTATCAGAAGGGAATCGATACGCTCGATCAGGAGCTCGACATTGTGAAGCGTTGTCTGCCCGCGCTCAAGGAGAACGTTTTCATTCTCTACCGCGAATACAACCAGAACCATTCGCGCAGTCAATACGAATCCCCAGACTTTTCGGTTACCGAATGCCTCGACTGGCTCCAGCAGGACATGGGTTTCTATCTCACCCGGCTGGCCCAGGGCATAAATCCCGATTTGGCCATGAAGGGTGCTTGGCGGCCAAAGACCTACTGGCTTCCTGAATGGGAAATCATGGGACGGTACGATGCGATCGTGCCAACGGCATACAATGCGCAGTTGTCGTGGCCTCTTATCCTATCCACCCAGGGCAACCCCGATATTGCACAGATCAAAAACACTCCCTATATTCTCGCCTGTTGCATGAAAAAGGGTTACCAGAACAATGACACCAAGGAACAGGCGAAAAACAAAGCGATCCTGCTCGATATGGCATATGATTTCAATATCGATCCCCTGCGCCTTTTTGCCACGGGGTTTTCAAAGGGCGGGCAGCAATCCCTCAAGCTGGGCATCAGGTATCCGGACTGGTATGCTGGTATTATTGCCCCGCATCATGATCTTCTCATGGCGAATTTCCCGGTCCAGTGGGAAGCGCTCATGGATTTAATCACTATACCCACGCTCATTGTGCATAGCCCGGCTGACGGCTATTTTGAGGACACCACGTTCCACTACATGCTGCTGAATGGCTGCCCGGTGCAATGGGTCAATGATGGGAATGGCCATACTGCTGACTGGATTTTTGAAGATCATATAGATTCACTTGTTGCTTTCTGCGACACTATTACCATGAACCCTTTTCCGAAAAAAATCAGACACACGGTCGAGCATAAACGGTATTCACGCGCCTATTGGACCAATATGCACGCCATGGCTGACGAAGGGATGATTGACGCGCGGTACGAGGTCGAAGTTATTGATACTCATCTTATTGAAATCAGGCTTCTTAAAAACGCCGCCAAGGTCCAGGGTTTTGATTTCTATCTATCCAGCGACCTGATAGATATGACCGCCCCGCTCGTGGTGGTCTGTGCAGGTGACACGGTCTACAATGCCATGCCCATGTTCCGCACATCAATCTCTCTGCAAACCGGGCCCACAAATATCCACGCGAATATCGTCTTGCTTCTCTGGCAGCAGATTGACAATATCCGGCGCACCACGTTCGGCACAAACACACAGGTGGAAGAGGCGGTCTTGGCCGCGTCGCACACAGGACCGGTTTTGTCCGCATGGCCCAATCCATTCAATCCGGCTGTTACGATTTCCCTGGGAGTGGTTGGTAGTATTGTACAAACGCATGTATACGATATTTCCGGCCGCATGGTCACGGATTTAACCAAGCGAATGGTCAATGGTCTGGTCACTTGGGACGCATCTGCCCAGCCATCGGGTGTCTATGTTGTTAGGGCAACAGTGAATGGCCGCGTGTATACCACACAGATGACACTCATGAAATAAGGACACATACAAGGGGGGGGTATGAAAAAGAGATCAGTAGGTCTCACGGTGGTTTCACTTATCTACGTCTGCATGTTCCTGTTGTTGTCCGGCAGGCCTGTTCAAGCTGTTTATGACGCGCAATTCGTCAGATGTGTCATCCCTGAAACCCTGACCACGGACGAGATCTTCCCGGCCACGATTTGCATGAGAAATACCGGAGACACTGCCTGGCCGTCAGGGGACATGACCATTCTGATGTGTTCCCAGAATCCAGCCAACAATTACACATGGGGTTCATATTTTATTCTCATCAAGCATAGTGCGTACCTTGTTACCCCAGGAGACACCTTAAATTACACATCTAATCTAAGGGCGCCTTCCACTCCTGGAAAATACGCCTTTGCATGGCAGTGTTATGACAATATCGCCAAACAGTTTTTTGGGGAGATTGTACCGGCTGAGAGCATATACGTGCAACAGCGGTTGGAAACGCCCCCCCCGCCGCCGCCACACAAGGACTCGCTCCTCGACTCCTCGGATTTTGAATATATTGGTTCTTTCAAGCTGCCAACTATCACTGGTTACGAAGATGTGTATGTAGCGAGCGGGCTTGCGCTGCGCACCATGCCCGATAGTACAAAAAGATTTTTCCTGAATACGGGCACCTATACCCATTGTTTGTATGAAGTGGAAATGCCGCAACTGGTAAAAATAGAGAATAATGACTACTCCGGTTTAAATACAGCCCCTCTTGTCAAACAATGGGCCACCATTGCCTGGGACAGCGCGGTTTCAGGAGAGAACATAACATCAAACGGCGGCTTTTGGTGGGACGACAGCGCCAATATTCTTTACTGGACCCACTATAACTCGTATTATGCAGGTGGTGGTTTTCCCATGCTTGCCGCAACCAGGCTTGCAAATGACTCTGTGACAAATCTGAAGTACTGGTATTTGCCCATGCCACGGCTGCCGGTCTGGAAGGCGTACTGGAGAGGGGTCACGAGCATTCCGAAAACATTTGCAGACGCCTACACTGGTGGCAGGACCATGGCATTGGGATTTGGAGGATATTTCAGCATTTGTCAGCCGGCAAGCAGCGGGCCCGCGATTGCGGCCATACAAAAGCCGGATATGTTCCAGGACACCCTCGACCTGGTCGAAGTACTCAGATATATATATCCTGAGGCAGCCAACAGGAACGGCAACTATTTTGGCGCCAATACCTCTATCTGGGGTTATCAGCCCCCCAGCCCCTGGGATGGGAAATTTACGTACGGGAGTTCATGCGCCGCGGGAGTGTTTATCGATCTTCCTGATAAAAAAGGGTATGTTGCTTTTGTGAAGCATAATATTGGCAGGATCGGATACGACTGGGGCGGTCTTATCAATGACGCCCATTATGAGGACAACTGGTATTTTTATGATTTCAAGGATTTAGGAGAGGCGGCGTTAGGTAACAGGGCTTTAGGAAGCGTACAACCGTCTTCGTTTGTCAAAATTAACTGGCCATATCCGGTGAGCAATACCGCAACTTATCATTCGACGTCCGGCGCCTGCTTTGATCCGCAGACCCGGATTATGTATGTGTATGTTACCCGTGCTCTTGGTACAAAACCGGCTATTCACGCCTATCATGTAACAGAATCGCCGGCCCGCATGGAAACCGTATTGCCGGAACAGACAACAGGGTCCCTGATTTCCATTCACCCCAACCCGTTCAACCCAACGGCAAAAATAATACTCAATGCAGCATTGGACGTCAAAGGCCTGGACAAGGCGGATATCATGGTTTTTAATGTCCACGGAAAACTGGTCCAAAGACTGGCGGCCACTGGTTGTCAGCTGGCGGCTGGTTTGGATTGGGACGCTTCGCTCCTTCCCAGCGGGATATATATGCTCCAGGTAAAGATTGGCCAATATCTTCTCAGGGGACGCGTCAGTGTAATTAAATGAATTGCCCGAAGGATATATGTATAAACAGAGGAGTCAGAATGTCGCGTCGAATAGCGTTTCGATCCCTGGTGATGCTTGCGTGTATGCTGTTCCAGCTTGCCTGCGCGCAGGGCACAACGCCCGCTTGGGTGCCGGCTGATCTTGCGGCAAAGCTCAACCAGGCCGCTGCCACTTCCTACGACAACCAGATTGTAACGGACATCACCTATTATCAGAATGCCATTGCCGGTCTTGACACCTCGAATGCCACTGTAGCGGCGCGCACATTCTTGTTGAAAGAGAAAGTGCTGATCATGTACAAGGAGTACAACCGGAGCAAGACGCGGTACGTTGCAAATGATTTCAGCTTCAACAGCGCCTATGGTACTCTCAAATCCGACATGAACCGCATGCTCACCCGCCTGCAGGCCGGACAAGATCCTGCTGCCGGGATAGCGGGCATGCTGCTTGCGCGCGCAACGTGGATAGACAGCTTTTATTTCAACAACACGACTGAAAAGTACGAACCAGTGATCGTTAAGTACGATCTGATTATTCCAAATGGGTACAATCCATCAACACCAGCACCCCTCATGGTGTCGCATAAGGATTCGCCCAGCGAGACTCTGGTAAAACAGACGCCCTATGTACTCATTCGCAACTATCAAGTGCCCGACGAGTTCAAACTGGTACGGTCTGACGCAAAAACGCGCGCTGTGCTTATCGATGTTTCCAAGGTGGTGCACATCAGCCCCTTCCGAATCTATAGCACGGGTTATTCCTTTGGCGGCAAGACCACTTACAACATGGCGTGGAACAATGTGCACTGGTTCGCGGCCATTGTTCCCCTCGACGCTGACCTCTGTACGTCTGACGATTATTTTTTCGAAGACTGCATGTACATGCAGAACGTGCCCACGCACATCGGCCATGCAGTAAACGATGCGTTTCTTAGCTGCGGCATTGCCGTGTATAATGCCATGTACACCGCAGGCAATCCGGTTGATTCGTTCCATTTCCCCGGAGGCCACGATGTTGACGTGCCCTACAGGCAAGACTTGAGTCTGGTGACGGATTTCTTCGACCAATATACTATGCACCCCTATCCCAAGGAAGTGCATCATATCGTGGAATGTACCAAGTGGCCGCGCGCTTTCTGGGTGGAAGCCATCACGTCATACAATGTGGTGTGCGGCACTGACGCTGTCTTCAGGGTATTTGCACAGGCCAATAACCTCATTGAAATTGTACAGGCGGATACACCCATCACAGGCTTCATCCTATACCTGAACGATCATCTGGTGAATATGGGGCAAAACGTAACAGTCGTTTACGGCACAGATACGCTTTATACCGGTGCTGCCAGCGATACTCTCGCAGTGACTGTCAGGTCGGGTGCGCAAATACGGAATCCATACCGCGAACGGCTGCCCCTATGGGAAGAGGTTGATTCCATCAGCAGGGTGGTGTTTGGCTCATCTCCCGATGTTCCCTCAGGATGGGGCCAACCGTATCCGCCGTCCAATGGATCGCAGGTTGAACATGCGGTCTTGGATGGGGAAATGATGCGGTTGCATGTGTATCCAAATCCGTTTAATCCGGCCGTTATGATTTCTGCAGGGGTGCGATGCATTGCGCCCCTGCGGGTTATGATTTACGATATTTCCGGCCGGATGGTCACGGATTTAACCACGCGAATGTCCAACGGCCGCGCCACGTGGGACGCGTCGTCCCAGCCATCCGGAATTTACATTGTTAAAGCGCGGATCGGGAAACAAGTGTTGACAAAACCCGTTACGCTCATGAAATAAAACGCTTCATCATATCCGTTGGAATAAACGAAGGAGTATCAATGACACATCGCACTGTTTTCCCTGTTCTGCGCTCCTGCTGCGTAGCGGCGCTTTTTATTTTCGCCGGGGCGTCCGGCCAGACGGTCCAGCCCTCGGCATGGGTACCGGTAAATCTCGGAGCAAAAATCGCCAATGCGCCACTCACCACACTTGACCAGCAGATACTGGCGCTTATCGACTCGTTCCAGTACCAGATAGACAGCTCGCTTAACCTGACGAACAGGTTTGTTCAGAAGTACCTGCCGCAGCTCCAGCACAACGTTATCTACTTGTATAAGGAATACAATCTCGATCACGCGCGCAGCGCGTATTCGTCCTCGGACTTTACCGCCCAGGCCTGCATCAGCGCGCTTAGCAGCGATGAAAGTTATTACATCTCACGGCTCAAGGCGGGCCAAAGCGCGTTTTCGATCCCCGGCAGGCTCATGGCAAAGGTCTTCTGGCTTGACAGCTACAACATGCTGGGAAAATACGATCTTGTCACCTCGCGCAGCTCGTACTACACGCCCTTGATCATCTCGCACCAGGACGACCCTGACACTGCGCTCAAAGCAACGCCATACAGCCTGGTCAGGAACCTCAAGGTGGGCTACCAGTTCGACGACACCAAGTACGAGGCGAAACTCAAGGCCATGCTCATGGACCTGGCCCAGGACATTCCCCTCAACCCGCTCCGTATCTATCAGACAGGCTTTTCGTTCGGCGCGCAGCAGTGCTTGCGCATTGGCTGGCGGTACCAGGACTGGTTCGCGGCAATGGTCCCTGCGCATAACGACATCAATCCCACCAACCACGCGAGCATATTCGGAAATCTTGCCAATCTTATCAACCTGCCATGCCGCCTTATGCACGGTTCGGGCGACAGCTACTACACGGACTCGACTTACCGCTTCATGCTCGCGAACGGCTGCCCGGTTGAACAGATTATTACCACAACCGGCCCTTCCGCAGGCCACGATGCGACCATACCTTTCCGCGACAGTCTTGTGCTGCTCACCGCGTTTTGCGACAGCCATACGCTCAATCCCTTTCCAAAAGTAATAAAACACAATGCCGAGCTTCTGTCGTACACACGGAGCTTCTGGGTCAACGCGCGTGTCATGAATAGCGGCGGTGTCATCAATACCAATTATGGTGTGTCGGTGAACGGCAATACCATCACAATTGACACGGCAAACTCCAATGTCACGGCCTTTGATTTTTCCTTGAGCGACTCGCTACTCGACATGGGACAGCCGGTGATTGTGGTAAAGGGAGCGGACACGCTCTACAACGCCATGCCGTTGGCCCGGATCTCGGTGACGCTCAAGGCGGGCGGCCAGCAAACCGGCAGCATGTACAGGCCTATGTGGGAGATACTTGATTCTATTTCCCTGGCCGTGCATGGGATAAAATCAAAGTATTACACAGTCGACATTGAGGACCCGGGACACGGGGTCGCGGCAGCCGGGGCGCAGAAGGGCATGACGCTCTCGGCAACGCCGAACCCGTTCAATCCGGCTGTTACAATTTCCGTGGCCGAGGTTGAGGGTGTTGTACAAATGCGTATTTACGATATTTCCGGCCGGATGGTCAAGGATTTAACCACGCGAATGTTCAACGGCCACGCCACATGGGACGCATCGTCCCAGCCATCGGGAATATACATTGTCAAAGCGAGAGTCGGGAAACAGGCGCGGACTAAAACGATCACGCTCATTAAATAACGGCGGTTATCGCGCGGTTTCCCGCAGAAAGTCCCTTGAATGAACGAATTGTGGCGTCCAAAAGGATAAAAATAGTGGAAAAAGGGAAAGGAAAATCGTATTTTAAAAAGGAATACTTATCATGCTGTTACATTTTTTTTCAGCATGAAAAATGAAGGAATAAAAACCCGCGGGTTTCTCATGTGTCCTTCGCAAATCTGTTTTAGCCCATTGTCCGATAAATACGCCAATTTTCCCAGTATGTTGTTTGTGGACGATACAGAGGAAGAATGCACCCGGTTTGCGGAGACGTGTTGCTTGTGAAACAAATTAAGAAACGCAGCCTGTATTGTGTGCAACCAGCCCAAAGAAGCCTTCCAGATGGCGCTTGATTATTTTTTCGATACCCGAGTTCAATTTAGAAGTGCAACACTAAGAAGCTATCTTAGTGTTGCCTATGAAGCAAAATACATATAAACAGCTGACCGAAGACGAGCGAGAAAAGCTCTTTGATTACCAGCAACTTGGCCTGCCTCTTAGAAAGATGGCGGATAAGTTGAAGCGAAACATTTCTACCCTCAGCCGAGAACTGAACCGGAACCGGTATAAAAAACTGGATGTTTATCTTCCGGATACTGCTGGCAGAAAAGCAGCTCAGAGAAAGGCCAATGGACGGAAGAAAAACTTACGACAGTATCTACCTCGAAGCCACCGGATTCGTCGGAAAAAGCATGGACGCAAACATCACAAAGGTAAAATTCTGAACCGTATTGATATCAGCAAGCGTCCTAAGGCGGTCGAAAAACGGGAAGAGTTTGGTCACTGGGAAGGCGACAGTCTCATGTATCGTGGACACTCGCAAGTGCTTGCCACGCATACAGAACGGAAAAGCCGCTATCTATTACTTGGTCGCCCTGAGGATCGAACCGCAACTGCACGACGCGTGACGATGGTCTCTCTTTTTAAGAATCTTCCGGAAGAAGCACGGCGTTCCATGACATTTGATAATGGCTTGGAGTTTGCCGAACATGAGTCGTTTTCAAAAAAAGTTGATATCGATGTGTATTTTGCCCAGCCTTATGCACCATGGCAGCGAGGTACAAATGAACATATTAACGAAATTGTTCGTCGTTACCTGCCCCGAACGGCTGATATTCGGCGGTTACGGCGGACAACAATAAGGCGTGTCCAGGATATGATCAATGATAGACCGATGAAGTGCCTGGGATTCGATACACCCAAAGAGACTTTAATGCGAGAAAGCTGCATGCAAAAGATCAAAAAGGCGGCATAGGAAACCATTGGCAGATAGCGGATCGCTTGTTGTAGAGGCTCTAATGATGTCGTTTGAAAACTATAAATAAGAAACAAGTCAATGACCAGAAAAAACGATCTTAATATAATGGAAAACAATAAAATATTGCTCGTGACAATAAACCTAATTAGCAACTATATTATTACGCATTATTACGCGTGTTGCACTTGAAAATTGTATTTGGGATTAACTAAAAGAGGAGAATAAATAATGAAACCATCAGCACTCATCACTGGCGCGGCGCGCGGCATTGGCCGCGGCATTGCCGAGGCGCTTGCACAAAACGGCTTTGACATTGCCATAGCGGACATGCTGGCTGAAACAGACGCCCGCGAAGGCGTGGAGGCAATGAAGAAAAGCGGCGCACGGGTTGTCTATGCGCAAGGTGACATCAGCAAGGCCGAGTCGCGGCAGGCGATCATCGAAGCCGTGAAATCCGGCCTGGGAAGGCTCGATCTCCTGGTGAACAATGCGGGTGTTGCGCCCAAGGTGCGCGCTGATATCCTGGAAGCGGGAGAGGAGAGCTTTGACCGGCTCATTACTATAAATCTCAAAGGCCCTTATTTTCTCACCCAGCTGGCAGCCAAATGGATGATTGACCAGAAAAAGACCGACAGCGCTCGCACGCCCATGGTCATAAACATTGCCTCAATGTCCTCGTACACCAGCTCCGTGGCGCGTGGCGACTACTGCATCTCCAAGGCTGGTGTGAGCATGGCCACAAAACTGTGGGCCGACAGACTCTCGGAATTTGGGATCAATGTGTACGAAATACGGCCGGGCATCATAAAAACAGACATGACCTCAGCTGTGACGGAAAAATACGACAATCTCATTAACAACCAGGGCATTCTTCCCATTAAACGGTGGGGCTTTCCCAACGATATTGCCAAGGCCGTGGTTGCGTGCGCATTGGGATATCTGCCCTATTCCACTGGCGAAGTGATCAATGTGGACGGCGGATTTCACTTACGGAGGCTGTAACCATGAAAAAAAGCAGTATAAAAATCCAGGGCAAAACAATACCGGTCATCTCGCTTAACACCGTGGTTGTGGGCAGCGGCGCGGCTTCTTTGAGTTGCGCGGACCATCTCTACAATTTGGGTGTCACGGACATGGCCATTGTTACTGAGCGGGTCGGCGGCGGCACCTCGAACAACACCGGCTCCGACAAGCAGACCTACTACAAGCTCTCGGTCTATGGCACTGAGGGCGACTGCCCGCACGAGATGGCAAAGTCTCTCTACAACGGCGGGTCCATGCACGGCGACCTGGCGCTCATTGAATCAGTGCTTTCGGCCCAGGGCTTTTACCGGCTGGTAAATATCGGCGTGCCCTTTCCGCACAACAGGTTGGGCGGGTTTGTGGGCTACAAGACCGACCACGACCCACGGCAGCGCGCCACCTCGTGCGGTCCCTGGACTTCGTACGAAATGGTCCAGAAACTGCTTGTGCAGATCAAACGGAACAACATCACGGTCTACGACGAATACGAAGTCATCGGCATTATTGCCGATAAAAAACGCGCATGCGGTATTGTCGCTCTTGACAAGAATAAACTCTCGTCCCCCACGTTTGGCCTCACGCTTTTTCACGCTGAAAACGTGGTCTTTGGTTGCGGCGGACCAGGCGGCATCTATAAGACCAGCGTCTATCCAGTGGTGCATACGGGCGCCATTGGCCTTGCGCTCGAGGTTGGCGCAAAAGCGGTCAATCTCACGGAATCGCAATATGGCCTGGCATCCATCAAATTCAGGTGGAACGTTTCCGGCACCTACCAGCAGGTCATTCCGCGCTATATCTCAACCGACGCCAATGGCGGGGATGAAAAAGAGTTTTTGAATCCCTACTTCAAAACCATGGGAAAACTGGCAACCGATGTATTTCTCAAGGGATACCAGTGGCCTTTTGATCCGCGCAAAATCCAGGACTACGGCTCATCTCTTGTCGATGTCCTGGTCTACATTGAGACCGTGGTCAAAGGCCGGCGAGTGTGCATGGATTTTAGGAAAAACCCGCGGGGCGGTGACGGGCTCGAACCCTTCAGGTTCGACCAGCTCGAACCCGAGGCGTACCAATATCTTGAAAAGTCAAACGCACTTTTTGGTACGCCTATAGAACGCCTTAAAAAGATGAATCCCATGGCCATTGACCTATACAAAAAGCACAATATCAATATTGAAAAGGAGCCGCTCGAAGTCGCGGTGTGCGCGCAGCACAACAATGGCGGTCTGCTGGGCGATATCTGGTGGGAATCAAACATACGCCACTTATTTCCCATTGGCGAGGTCAATGGTTCGCACGGCGTGTACCGGCCAGGCGGGTCAGCGCTCAATTCGGGCCAAGTGGGATCGCTCCGCGCAGCCCAGCGCATTGCCCATGTATATGGAAAAGCAACGCTCTCACAATCAGCGTTTAAAACATGCGCTGCAAAAAAAGTGGACGCCCTTTTTGCGGCACTGGTCGATCTAAAAAAGACGGCAAAGCAGAGCACTGTCGGGCCGTTCCGCGCAGAGTTTCAGCAACGCATGACAGATGCTGGTTCACATATACGCGATATCAGCGCGTGCGAAAAAGCCATTGGCGCTGCGTACGAACAACTCCGGCAGGTCTCAGCCATGACGGTCCGGCATATCAGCGAGATCCCTGAGGCAATGAAAAACCGCCACCTTGTGCTTTCGCATGTGGCGTATCTCGAAGCAGTGCGCGAATATCTGCGCGCTGGCGGCGGGTCGCGCGGGTCGTACATGGTCATGGACAAAAACGGCGTGCCCGTGCTTCCGGGCATGCTTGAAGAATGGAAGTGCAAACCCGAGGACCCCTCGTTCAGGGATACGATGCTCGAAACAGTCTGGAACTCCGCGACCGGATCGTTTGATAATGCTTTTACTCCGCGCAGACCCGTGCCAGACGAAGAGTCGTGGTTCGAAAACACCTGGGGAGATTTTGTGAAGGGAAAAGTCTTTGAATAGAAGCGTTCAACAGCTCTGCCACAGCCTGCTTGTCCTGTGTGCGTAATATATTATATTTATTGTATTAATATACCACAAACCAGGGTCCTGAGGCATGGAAAAAAAAGAATGTATCGTTGAAACCGAAGAGCATGGTATGTACAGTCTCGTGAAAGTGGGCGGCTACCTTACGGCAAACAACGTGCTAAAGCTCCGCACCGCCTTTGAACAATCGGTCTCCATAGGGCATTCACGCATGGCAATTGATCTCTCCCAGGTTGAGTTCATCGATTCCGTGGGCATTGGCCTTCTGGTCAATATCAAGCGGAAACTTGACGAAACCGAAGGCATGTTCGGTATTATCAACCCAAGTAAGGTCGTGTCCGATGTTTTTGAGGTCTCACACACGGACAAGTATTTCCCCATTTATCTTGGTATTGAGGACCTCGATACCATTTTCGGCTGAGGAGGCGCCATGGCCGATTCACCTTTTGTACTGAAACCAGAGGAACGGGGGACCTACTATCTACTCACCATCAGCGGCCCCTTTACAGCCCACCATGTGCTTGCCGTGCGCAAGGCCTTTGAAGCGGCGCTCGCTATTGGCCACACGAAAATGGCCTTTAACCTCTCGGGCGTGGATTTTCTCGATTCCGTTGGCCTGGGACTTCTTGTCAATATGAAGCGCAAACTCGACGCCGCGGCGGGCATGTTCGGCATCATAAATCCTAGCCAGGTAGTCATCGACATCCTCGATGTATCGAGCACCGACCAATACCTTACGGTGTACCGGGATGTGAAAAATCCAGACACCGTATTCGACTGATTGTTCCTCTATGAGCATTCTTACAGCGCTGACCGGCATATTCAGACGTCAATCCTATCTGTCAAGCGATCATTATGGCCTTTATATCCACGTTCCTTTTTGCGCGCGAAAATGCGGATACTGTGATTTCTATTCCACGGACGCTATTGCGCTGGCGCCTTTTTTTTTACGCGCGCTGAAAAAACAAATGGCCGCCGGCACCCCGGGATTTAAGCGCAGGCCCGCTGATACACTCTACATTGGCGGCGGCACGCCATCGCTCCTTGCCCCTGAGCAGATCGAGAAAATGGTACACATGGTCCGGAGATACTATGCTGTCGCCTCTGACGCGGAAACAACCATTGAATGCAACCCCACTTCCGTGACGCTCGAAAAGGCGCAGGCGTGGAAACGGGCGGGAATAAACAGGGTAAGCCTGGGCGCCCAGTCCTTTAACGACGATGATCTGCGTTTTCTCAACCGCCTTCATACGGCCGCCGATATTTTCAGAGCCATCGAACTTCTTGCAAAGGCCGGTTTTTCGAACATTAACCTTGATCTCATGTTCGGCATGCCAGGACAGACCATGGCGCGATTCAAGCAGAACCTTACACTGGCCCTGTCGCTCAAGGTACCGCACCTTTCGGTTTACGGTCTCACAGTCGAACAAGGCACCCCCCTGCAAGAACGTCTCGACAAGGGTGAGTTTACACGCATCCACGATGAAATGTTTGAGGCCATGTTCCTGACCGCCCACATGATGCTCTCGGAAAAAGGATATGGTCACTACGAAATCTCCAACTACGCGCGGCCCGGCTTCGAGTCTGTGCACAATCTCAACTGTTGGCGCGGTACCGATTATATTGGTTTTGGGCCCGCGGCGCATTCGCGCGTGGGCCTGCAGCGCTGGGCAGGGCCTGATACGGTCGAATCGTTCATTGCCAATCCCCTGACCCGTTCCTTTGACCATCAGGTAAGCGACGAGGAGGGCAGGCTTGAACAGATTATGCTGGGATTGCGCACCCAGGAGGGGATTTCACAGAGCGACCTGATCAGCGCCGAGAAAACGAGCGTGCTTTTAAGGCGGGGATTCGCGCAGCAGAACCTAAAACGGATCAGGCTTACCCCGCACGGCATGCTCTGTCTCGACAGCATCATACTTTTTCTGGAGGACAAACGGTGCTCGACCTTAAACGCGTGAGGGAAAACCCGGACCTTGTCAAAAAGGCCGTTGCTGAAAAGAACGAGAAGGCGGACATCGACGCGGTATGTGCGCTTGACGACGAACGCAAGCGTATCATCGCTGAGGTAGAGACGCTTAAGGCCGAACGCAACAAGGGCTCAAAGGAAATAGGCCAAGCCAAGCGCGAAGGCAAAAACACCGACACAATCCAGGCGCGCATGAAGGAAAACGCTGACCGGATAAAAGAACTTGATCTGCGGCAGACCAATGTTGAAAAAGAGCTTCGCGGACACCTGCTCGCCATTCCCAATATGCCCCACGAATCAGCGCCGCAGGGAGCAAGCGCGGCCGGCAATGTTGTGGTGCGCACTTCGGGCGAGGTGACACAACTGCCCTTTGAGGCGAAGAACCACGTGGAGCTGAGTGAGACGCTTGATATTCTTGATTTCAAGCGAGGCGCAAAAATCGCGGGAAGCGGCTTTGTGGTGTACAAGGGCGCTGGTGCACTGCTCGAACGGGCGCTTATCAACTATTTCCTCGACACCAACACAGCGGCTGGCTATACGGAGATATTTCCGCCTTTCATGGTCACTCCCGATTGCGCCGAGGGCACGGGCCAGCTGCCCAAATCGCGCGACCAGATGTATTATGTGAACGAGGACGATCTTTTTCTTATTCCCACGGCTGAAGTGCCGGTCACTAATATCTACCGGGACGAGGTGCTCAATGGAAAAGACCTGCCCATAAACATGACCGCGTACTCAGCTTGTTTCCGGCGCGAGGCTGGCAGCTGGGGCAAGGACACGCGCGGGTTTTTGCGCGTGCACGAATTCAACAAGGTGGAGATGGTCAAGTTTACGGAGCCTGAAAAAAGCTACGAGGAGCACGAGAAGCTGGTGGTCAATGCTGAGGCGCTGCTCACGGGTCTTGGGCTTCCCTATCGAGTTCTTCTGTTGTGCAGGGGAGACATGAGTTTTGCCGCTGCCAAGTGTTACGATCTCGAAGTCTATGCGCAGGGAGAAAAACGGTGGCTTGAAGTATCATCGTGCAGCAATTTTGAGGATTTTCAGGCGCGACGCGCCAATATCCGCTACAGGAACAAAGAGGGCAAGGTGCAGTTTGTGCATACGCTCAACGGATCGGGCCTTGCCACTGCGCGTATTATCGTGGCCATTCTCGAAAACTACCAAAACGAGGACGGGTCAATCACGGTGCCGCAGGTGTTGCGGCCGTATATGCACGGGATGGAAAAGATTTCGAAGTGATCCCCCCCCCCCCC
>MFYT01000015.1:93880-115134 GCA_001789205.1 Candidatus Raymondbacteria bacterium RIFOXYA2_FULL_49_16
CAGGAGTTGGTTGCTGTCGGGGGGATCAGAACACAATTCCTGCGGTTACCTGCACCATCAATGGATCGCTGAAGTACGTGTATTCGGTCTTGTCCGGACCCAGGTTCTGGATTAGGGTTACTCCCAGCGAAAAATTGTTCAATGTGGTATAGGTAAGCGCTTCTGAAATCACAAAGCTGCTTTCTTCAATATTGCAGATTGCGTTTGCGCTTAATGTCATACTGCTGGTTATGAACCTGCCGAAACTGGTGAAGAGCGACGCATACCAATAGGCGTGCTCATTTGGCCTATAGAGGTTATTCATAAGAAAGTATTCCAGTTTTGTCACCCCTTGCAGCACAATGGGCGGCAACGAATTGGTTAAAGAGTCGGGAAGAGGGATGGGGCTTACTGCGGCAATGCTCTGTTCGTCCCCCTGCCACCGGTAATGGGTTGTGTCCTCGAATATCCGACTGTTGTTCCCTGCGCCGTTATAATAGCCTTCGGCAACTACCATAATCCTGTCTGGTATGCCGTTGAAGTCAAAAGCGTGCGAAAGGCCTAGGGCTGCACGGGGCGCCCATTCTTTGGGACCTTTTTCAAGGCTCAGAACGCCGTTGTTTTCCCGCATTACCATCTCGTTGTCGCGCCTGAAAACGCTCATTTCACCGGAAATGTCAATGGTCAACAGCCTTGACGAGAAATCCAATCCCAAAACCGGTTTTTTTCCTTTTTTGTTCCACGCGGCAATTGCCATTTCCGTACCGCTTGCCACTACTTCAAATTTGATTGAGCCCGATGATTCGAGCAGGGAATCCGCGTTGCGTACGTCCCAAAAGCCATAGAGATTGGCGCGCGTGCCATAGGGAACGTGCATTTTGAGACCATAGGCGCCTTCGCGGTAACCAATTTTTTTAATAAAACTCACGCGTTCAACATTGATGAGATCCGTGGGGTTCCAGAAATAGCACCGCCCCCATTGCAGTACCTGCTTGCCTGCCCGGAAATAGGCCAGGTTGTTCAGGTTTGCATCGATAAAGAGTTCCCTGATATAAAACTCCGCGGAATCAGAGGCAGGCGTATAGCGCGCCTCTGTGTTTAAAAAGCTTTTTGCGCCGCCGGGAAGACGCGCGTCGAGTAGCAGGTTGGCCACCATATAGGCGGAAAGGCGCGGTGTGTCCCACGAATCGCGCGGAAATGAGACCATGCCCGCGCTGGTAACTTCCCCGGAAAAGCCAACGGCCTTTTGCTCGTCAGCGTTTGTGATGGCTTCGCTATTATTGAGCGGTGTCTGGGTCACGGTTGCAGTGTCGTCGAACATTGCGGATTCATCGATGTCTTGGGGCCATGCGCTTATTGTGCACAGGAATATAATCGCCATGATGAATGATATGGGAATTATTTTCATGATATTTATTTGCTCAAATTCTCTAAATATGCCTTGGTAAATATTTTATCATCCAGCTCCTGTGTTGCAATATTCGATATCTCCACAATGGTCTTGTTACCCTTTTCGAATTCGTCGATGAACATCTGTTTGACACACACGTAGCGGCCGTCGATCTGCGTGTAGTTGATGAAATAGGCTGTCTGCATAAGCGTGTTTGAGGATGAGTATGATTCCTCTTTGAGCATCAGGAAGTTGTCGCGGCGCACCCACATGATCTGTTTGGGATAGTCCACGTCGTTCACAATGCCCTTGATTTCCAACTTGTACACGGGAATTTTTCCCAGCATTTCCTCGGATATGGCCTCACTCCCGGATGAGTCCTTGGCTGCCGTGTACATCTCGGTAAGCTTTCTGTTTTCAAAATCCTCGCCATGGGCGTCAGATCCGCCAATGGACTCGTCTCTGTTGACGTGCTGGAAGGTACGTGTGTTGCGGCGGTACATCCAGAAATTGTCATCAACGCGCAGATAGCCATTTCCTTTTTCGTTTTCGGGCGCTGTCATGACCATGAGAAAGGCGTTGTCCCGGTCGCGGCGATACCAAAGAATATCGAAGTTTTTGACTCCCTCGTCTTTTTTCTGCTGGGTCATTTGTACGCGCGCTTTTGCATCAGAGGTCATTTTGTAGATGTCCTCCATTTTTTTCAGTACGTCGTGTATGGACGGCATGCTGAAGGCCGCGGCTGCGAGGATGAGGGGCAGGATGATGGTTTTCATGGTAGGGTCCTTTTTATTTAGGAACCCACTCCCCCCGCCCCCTCTCCCTTGTCTTTACAAGGGAAAGGGGGAAAGGGGGAAAGGGGGTGAGGGTTCTCTTACTCATAGTGTCTTAGGGCTTCGCAGGCAGACATATTGGCTGCCTTGCGCGAGGGAAAAAATGCTGTTGCTCCGGCAATGGCCCAGATGAGCGCGTTGTATCCAATGACCGCGATCACCGTGGGTACGAACACCAGGTGGCCGCTCACCAGCAGCATGGCCATTGGATTGTCGCCTGCGTTGATGTTGATGAGCGAAAGCAGGCGCATGCCGATAAACGCCAGTACCGTGCCTGCGGCAGAAGCGAAGATGGCCAGGAACACGGTCTCGGCGATGAAGGTGTTACGCACGTCCTTTTTCTGCATGCCGATGGCGCGTATAGTCCCTATTTCGCGGGTGCGCTCGCGTATTGTCATGCGCAGGGTGTTGATCACGCCGATCAATATTATGCAAAAGAGCACCATGACGCAGACAAGGGTGATGAGGTTGAGCGCGTACTCCAGTTTGATGATGGCGCTGGCACCCTCGTACATGGTCGAGACCGAGACCTGGGTCGACCGCCACTTGTTTTTACTGATCTCCTTGTACAGCTTCATCAGGTCTTCGGATGACGATATGCGGCGCAGAAGCGTCCATTCGCCCGGGATGGCGTCAAGGACCTTGAACGAGCTGTCTGGCAGCAAGGTACGCAGACTGTCCGGCAGAAACGCGGGCAGGTTGCCGTAATATGCCTTGTAGAAGTCCCGTTCGTTCACAAGGATGATCCGGCTATCGAGCACCGAGTCCCCGCGTATGCCTTTGACTATGAACTTGAGTCTGCCTTCCTCGGCATCGTATTTGGACGAATACCTGACAACGCAGGTATCGCCGAGAGAAAGGCCGCTCTCACGCGCCATGGTCTTGCTGATGACTGCGCCTGTACGCGAGTAGCCCGTGTCGGGCGCTCCCATAACAAGAGGCAACTCTTTCCTGCAGAGTTTGAGCGATACAGTGTCTGACTTGAAGGGCAGGACCAGAGCAGGGGCAGGGCCGACCTTGCATCCTATGGTGCAGCCTATGGCCGCGGGTCCGGGTTTTAGGAGCTTTTGCAGGCGGTCCGCGACAATGACCGCGTCCTTCACTGGGTCCTTGACGTTTATCATCAGTTGGCCAGCTTCGTAGGGCTTGTACCCCGCCAGCCGCTTGACGATTTTCTGGTCAACGAACACGGGCATGGACATGAAGAAATTGGTGGGCTGGAACACACCCACTACGGTGAACGATGCCGCCTGGTTCTGGCCGTTGATGTCTCTGAACCGGGCCTTGACCACGTCACCCATTTTGAGATTCAAGTATTCGGCTTTTTCCTTTGAGATGATGAGCGGATTGGCGATGCCGGGCGCCTCGAGATCCTCGAAGCGGCCCTCGACCATTGCGAAGTTCTCCTCCATGTTCTTTTGGTCCTCGGGCGCGAGGGTGTCATGGATGTTGACGCCTACGATCATCACGATGTCGGACCGTCCGTTACCAATGGCCTGGCCGAAAACGCCTATGGCCTCTTGCACAGCGGTCACCTCGGGATTGTTTTCCCTGATGATGCGTTTGATCCGGTCGCCCTCGTGCACGATCTGGCGCTCGAAATTACCGTTCTCGGTCGCGCTGATGTTCACGTTGCCGTAGGTGATGGCCACGATCCGTTTGAACATGGTGTCTGTGATGCCGTGCGAGAACGAATTGGTGAGGATGAGGATGAACGTGCCAAAGGCGATGGCAATGCCCAGAAGGATATTCCGCCGTTTCTGGCGCAGTAGATTCCTGAGTGCAATTGATAAGATTAATTTCATGGTGCGCTCCTAGTCCCGTGATATCGCGTCGAGCGGGGTAATGCCGCGCGCGACCTTGAGGGGGTATATAACTGCGATGCAGGTGACCAGCGCGAGCTGGAAAATGGAGAGGAAGATATCCACTCCGGTCAGCATGGGATGGAAGGTGTCGCCGCCAAAAAGCAGCTGGACCATGTCATTGTCCGAGGTAATCGCGAACAGGGAGGTTATCTTCACCGCGACGGCGCCTACCAGAATGCCAGCGCCGCCAAAGACAAAGGAAAGCATGGCGGTCTCGGCAAAGAACATTTTGCTGATGAACCCTTTACGTGCCCCTACGGCGCGCATCATACCGATCTCCGAAGTCCGCTCAAGCGCTGCCATTGAGAGCGTGTTCACAATGATAATGATGGCCACAAAGAAGAGGATCATGACAAAGACAAAGAGCGCGGTCTTGATCAGTATGGTCATGCTGCCCACAGGGCCAAGGCCTTTTTCCCATGTGACCGCACGCGCGTTTACAGGTTCCAGCGCCTTGTTGAGTTCAACAAGCGCCTTTGCCCTGTCAGCGCCGGGCTTAAGTTTCACAAAAATGAGATTATAAGCTCCGGTCTCAAGATCGACAGTTTTTAAAGCGGGAGAGGCTGATTTCCGGTGCTTCAGGTCAGCCTCGTTAAACGATGATTTTTTATTGGCCACCATGATTGTGGCGTCGGAAAAGAGCGCATCGAGGTTTTCGTCCTCCATGCCAAGCAGCTCTTTTTTTTCCGGCGCAATTGAATCGACCTTGTCCGAGGCCGCTATATAGCCCAGACAGTTTCGGTACGACTCGATGTCCATGAGCACAAAGTGGCCCCAGATCTTGTTCAGTGACCTGTATTTCATGATCCCGCGCACAGGCAGGCGGATGTCGTTGGTCGAATTGTCCGCATTGAACCCCATGAGGACCGCGTTTTGCTTGATCGAAAGGTCGTTCCTGTTGGCGCGCGCATCGTCAGTCAAATTCGCGGTGTCGAGCGATGTGCTCTCGGGAATAAACCAGATGCTGGTGAAATCATAAAACTGCTGGCGCGCGCCGGAAGGCACCATGGCGCCCTGTTCGTGCGGCCGGGGCGGATTGCCCTCGATGACCTTGAAATTGTCCGGGAACATCTCCTTGTACTTGTCGAAGTCCACGCCGATGACAAAGGCGTTTCCCGGGGTCCCGCCGTCCTCGTTGAGCACAATGGCCATGTTCTTGCCCGCTGGCAGAAAGCCGGAGATGTATGGCTGGCCCTCGAGCACGGGCCTGATCTCCTTGAAATTGTAGATAGGTTCAACCGCCTTGGCCATCATGCCCATGAGCACGTTGTCATCCTTCTGCTTCTTGGCCATGATAATGATGTCGCCGGTAAAGCCCTTGACCACGCTGGTCTTGAGTCCCTGCTCCATGCCCGAGACCACGCCATTGCCCGCGGTCATGAGAAAGGCGCCCATGAAGAGGATTGCGCCAATGACCAAGCTTTTGCCTTTGTGGCGCATGATATTGCGCCAGGCTATTTTGAATATAAGGTCCATGGGTCAGCCTTCCTTCACAATGAGGCCGTCCCGTATCTTGACAACGGCCCTGGCGTATTTGAGCACATGCTCGTCATGCGTGGAGAAGATGAAGGTGGTCTGCGACACGCGGTTCATCTCCATCATGGTCTCAAGAATTTGCGCGCCGGTCACGGAATCGAGGTTTGCCGTGGGTTCATCGGCAAGCACAATGTCCGGATTGGTGACCAATGCGCGTGCAATGGCAACGCGCTGGCGCTGGCCGCCCGAAAGTTCCGCGGGCCTATGGTGGCTGTATTCCGTCAACCCCACCTTGTCGATGAGTTCAAGCGCCTTTTTACGCACTTCGGTTTTGGAATACTTTTTCATGAGCAATAGCGGGAATTCGACATTCTCTGTCGCATTGAGCACTGGTATAAGGTTGAACGTTTGGAAGATAAACCCGATCTTGTGCAGCCGTATGTCGGTTATTGCGCTGTCCTTGAGTTCGTGGATCTCAGTACCGCCCACGGCAATTGTGCCTGTGGTGGCAAAATCAATGCACCCTATTATATTGAGCAGGGTGGTCTTTCCGCTGCCCGAGGGGCCCATGATGGAAAGCAGGTTGCCTTTCTCAACCGCAAGGTCGATCCCGCGCAGGGCATGGACCGTAGTCTCGCCAAGGGGGTAGTCTTTGATCACATTTTTGAGTTCAATGATGTTCACGATACGCTCCTTTCATCGGTTGACGTCTGCCACATTGCCCGCTTCTGCTCCGGATTTTCAGGCGTTGTGACAATAGAATCAATGGTATATTCCCAGATTTTGATATAAATGTCATCGATTTTTCCCACAGGGATGGGGAAGGGGTTGGGCTTGTCCTGAAAATACCGTTCGTGCTGTTTGATGTGATCGAGCATAAGGATAACGCCGTTTGATGAGGCATAGAGCCCCACGGCTGTTGCAACTGGATCAACTGTTGGTTTGAATTCGCCTGAGTCTATGCCTTTTTTCACGCACTCCACGCACACATCCCAAATCTGGTAGTTGCGGCTTGCAATGTCCGAGAGGATGTTGTTTTTCATGTCCAGGTGCGGGTCACCTTCAGTTTGGTGCGTACCGAATTCACCCATGCCATTGATCATTTTAAAATACCACGGATGTTCTCGATAGAATTCAAGATAAGAACGGCCAACAACCCTGAGTCGGTCTGAGCCTGAAAGGTTGACCGCAGCGGCAGCTGACAAATGTTCGTATAGATTATCGAGCGCTCGTTTCACAATTTCAATGACCAACTCTTCTTTGCTTTTATAATATAGATAGAGGGTTGCCTTTGAAAGTTCGCATTCTTTTGCGATATCATCCATGGTTGTTTTTGCTAAACCATTGTCGATAAATAAATTCTCTGCAGCTGAAATAATCTGTTCAGCGCGCTGCTCTTTTTCTCGTTGTTTTCTTTCAGTAATTCCCATAAATACTGTACTGTTGGTTATTTACTGACCGTTGGTTATAATATAACCAAAAGACAATTTATTGTCAATAGAAATAATTTCTTCTTCTGCGTCATTAATTTTACCTTAATCAAAGCAACTGAGATGCCAGCACAAGAAGTTACTATTTTTCAAGGGAGAAAAGCATGACTCGTTCTCAGAAATCACATTTTGATATATCAAATGCATATATCCGGCAGCGCCAGGCAAGCTGGTTGAAAATCAAAAGGTTGTTTTACATTCTCTTACGCAGTGCCCTTGGCGCAGACACTGTTATTAAAAGTATATTTTTTCCATGAAAAAAATATTTCCAGAGTGTGTTGTCAGAATTCTTGAGGATTATCATGCAAACGGCATTTCCAGCCAGGATTGTGTTTGTTGTTCATCCCCGTGCTGTGGTATGCCTGGTTTCGCCCTTTTGGAAAACGTTGTTTTAATATATAATTTTTATAAGAAGGGAAAACTTAGACGAAAAGATTTCACGTTTAAACACGGCTTGGCGTTCAGGGATTTTGTTGATACCTACTTCGATATCTGGGAATGGAGTGAAAAGAACGGTAAAAACGCCATTCTTTTTTTTCATCCAAAGATAGTTTCAGCGTGCAACGACCTTATTTCAATTCCCGGGGACAATGATTATTATGCCATGCGCGCCCAGTTATTTGAATTCAATCCCTGGATGAGCAAGGGGTGCGTTTTTTTAAGCGAAAAGATTACGAACTGGCCGCAAGGGGACACAAAACCCAGGCATTGCATTCTGCACTCGAAACATTCCAGCAAGCAAATTGGCCCGAAGCCCATTGACTGCGTTTTTCATACCTGCATTTTGCCGAAAATGCAGAAACTGCCAGAGCCCGAGGTCGTTGACAAATGGTTCAGCGCGCTTGCGCGCGCCTTTCCTGGAAGCGTGAGGCGTTACAATAAATATATTGATATGTAGATGAAGTTTTTTACACTGCCTTTGTCATGGCAATAAAGCCACCCGCAAAATAAGCCACCACCCACCACGCATAGGCGATACGCGTGAACAGGTGAAGCTTTTTCGCCATGGGCGCGGTACGCAGCCAGGTCCGCCACATCAGAATTGCGTCGATGAGCATTCCCGTGAGCGCCGAATACCCAAGAACGCCGTGAAAGGTTATGGGAATGTTCTTGGAACCAATGATCATGAAAATTGTCGCGGTTATATCGAGCAGCACGCCTAGGGTAAAAAAGAACAGACCGAAGCGGCCAATGGCCATTTTTCTTTGTTCGGTAATGACCGCAATCGAATATGAAATGAGCGCGCACGTGACAATGCAGGTCCCCGCGATAAGGGTGGAATTCATCTGGTGTTTCCCAAGTTATTTCTTTTTTATCGTCTGTGTTCGCGCAGCAGCCATTTTTTTCGCATGACCCAGCAGGCCAAGCTCTTTGACCTGGGCTATGCACGCGGCCCTGTCTGATTTGAAAATAAGCGCGAAGATCTTTGACATCAGATTGTTGACCTTTTTGCACGCCTTGGGGTTTTTAAATTCACCGCAGTCAGCGCATGTGGTGTAGTTTTTTTCGATGCAGCAGAGCCGTATTTTGCACCAGGTCGCCTTTGTGTTTTCGTGGCAGCCTTTGCAGCGTTCTTTTAGATACGCGCCGCATGCACCGCAATAGAGGCCGCAATAGGCCACCAGTTCAGGTTTCTCGGTTACTTCACGCATGATATTCTCCTCACTTTTATTGATACTTTCATTTGGCATTTTTAATTGTCTTGCCACGGATTTTTGACGCGATTTTTGCTAATTGATAATCTGGAGCGCGTTTACAGTCATGGGATGAAATATAGCCCTCATAGGCATGAAAAAACTTTGTTTGTTTTGATATAATGGGCTTCCTTTTTTTTAATTTGGCTGTTCCGTGCATGGGAAACAACTTTGCGTGAACATGGTCTACGCCAAATCCTTCAAAAATCAAACCTGTTCTGCCAACCCCAGGCAGTTTCTTATCAATAAGCTTACCGACTTTTTTGGCAGCAAGGACCAGTTTTGTCAATACTGATTCTTTCAGGTCAAATGCATAGGAAGAATAATGTTTTTTCGGGATTACAACGGTAAAACCAGGGGTGTTTGGGAAAATGGTCAAAAATGCAAGATGTGTTTTGCTTTCCCACACTTTGTGGCATGGTATTTCTTTGGCCGCGATTTTACAAAATAGGCAGTCTTTCATTCCTTTTCCTTTTGTTTAGCTATTTGATGGCTTTGTCTTGGATCGGCATGCCTCCATACATGACGTTATATATAGAAAATATGCAATTTTTACCACGTTATGTCAAAGATAATAGAGTAAGACAAGTATTATCAGTGCTTTCCAAAACAGGACATATAATGACCAGGAAGGATAAAAAGGAGAAGAGAAGAATTTTAATCATATTACTGGAACCCTTTATTTAATAATGCTGTTAAAAGGCCTGTCCCACGTTAAAACCGATGTTATACCACGATTCCGTGTTTTGAGGGACCGGGTTAATGGCGAAATCAGACCTGACAATGCCAATGGGTGTATTGACCCGCAGGCCGATTCCCGGTGAAAATCTGAGACTGCCAAAAGAGAAATCACCGGCATTTGCCCATACATTTCCCGCGTCAAAAAACAGGGCCATGCCAACCATTTTATATATCACCTGCCGTATTTCAACAAGATTCCAGACCACCTTGAACATGCCTCCGAGCGGCACGCCATTATTGTCAATAGGCCCCACGGATTGGTAGGCAAACCCGCGGATGGAGTTAATGCCACCCGTATACAATCGTTCGTTCGGAGGAATCTCTTTGGAATTTCCATAGGAACCTATCCAGCCGGCTTCTAAGGCTGTTGCCAGCACTGTCGGCGGTCGCAATGAATGAAAGTATTTACCTGATACAATACTTCGTACAAAATTATTCGTTCCATTAAATACCGCGCCAGCCAGCTCATTGGTCCATCCCAGGTACACGCCGCTTCTTGCGTTGAATAGATTGTCGCGCGTATCATACGTAATTGCCGGCATTATGCTTCTGACATTTGCGGTCAGGGTATCGGGAATTGCGCTCACCCGGATATTGCTCAGGTCCGCGTTTTCATATTTTGTTGTTAGCGACAGGGTAAGGTTGTCGCCCAGGGCCTGTCCAAAAACAAGCTTGCCGCCCCTGCGAAAAAGATTATATCCGGGCTCTTCCAAAAAGCCGACATATGCGCTTACATCGGTGCGCAAATGGATGCCAAAGGCCCATGGGTCGGTAAAGGAGGCCTCAATTTCCTGCTGCAGAACGCTTAGTTTTGCAGCGCACCCTATTTTCCGGGCAGTTCCCGCAATATTATCATGGGTCACTTCAAACCGTACCCTGGCTTTTTCCTCAGTACCGTATCCGGCTGACATGTTTAACGTAATGGCCTTTTCCTCCCGCAACTCTATGAGAATGTCTTTCATTGACGAATCGCCGGATGCGGCCGGAACAGGATGGATGTACACAGCCTGGAAGAGGCCGGTCAGATAGAGCTGCCGCTGGGAGCGGAGGAGCTGTGAAACGGCAATGGGTTTTTCTCGATCAAGAACAAGTTCACGTTCAACAACAGAAAGTTTTGTCCGTTTCAGACCTTTGTATATCGTCTGAGACAAGTGAAATTGGGCACCCTCATCAATTACTATGCTGACGTCCACCGAATGGGATCCGATATCAACAGAGAAAACCGGTTCCACGCGCGCATCAAGATAGCCGTTTTCCGTGTACAGGTTAGTGATGTTCGCCAGGGAGTCCCGGATAGTATTTTTCCTGAAAATATCTCCTGGACCAACAGCCGCCAGGCGCAACAGCGTACTGTCCGGATATATGGAGTTACCGGAAATGCCGGCCGAACGGACATGATACAGGGCGCCTTCGACAATGGCGATCCTGATTGAGACCTTGCGGGCAGCTGAATCGATTGCGACAGATGTATCGGAAATATGTACGTCCAGGAATCCATTCTCCTTGTAATACAGCGTTACATTTTCCAGGTCATGGTTAAATAAGGCTTGATGAAAATATTGAGAAAAGAAAAGTTTTGACTGCCGGGTGACCATTGTACGCTGCAACTGTTTGTCCGAAAAAGAACTGTTTCCCGAGAAAGCAAGAGACAGCACTTTGAGCCGGGATTGCGGCGCTTTGGCATTGGCCGCACATACGCAAAAAAGCGCCGTGATACATACCAGAAGGGTTCGATTATTCATTATTCAAACCGTATGCCATATTTAAGGTCAAGACCGCCTGTTCCCTCTTGGTCAGTTTCACCTTCGAGCGAGAAATGGTCCGACAGCCGGTATGCAAGCCGCACGCTGTTCTCGTTCAGGTGGCCGACTTTTGTTTTAAGGGTAATTTCAAATTTTTTAGATATTTTTTTTGACGCGAGCAACGCCGGGTTCCAGTCGCGGCCAAAGTTGAAAAGGTTGCCTTCAATGGCAAGTTCGTCGAGCCCCACGTGCGAACCGACATTTTTTGATAAATATGCTGAGATTTTCTGCGTGGAGACAAAACCGGCACGTTCCAGAAGGGCCCCGCCTGCTTTGGCGTCTTTGCCGGTTATCTGATCGCGCGTGACCCCCAGGACCAGCAGTGAAACAATGTTCGGCTTGTCCAAATACGGGTCTGCCGTCAATTCGGTGACCACGCTGTCGAGCGGTCCTCTGGCAGAAAAAGTGATGGCATATGAGGTGACATCGAGTGATTGATAGTTGTTGACATGGGTTGTCGCGGCCAGGTCAACGATGGGTACCGGACGGATCGGATTTAAAAAATCGATGCGGCAGCGGTCTAAAAGAAATTTTCTGTCAAGAAAGAATATAGCGCCTTCCTCGGCTGATAAGCGGCCGTTTATGTTTGGCCGTACCGGGTTGCCGATAATGGTCAACTCGGGGTCTGTCCGTACGCGCGCAAGGTTGTTGTCAATCCAGATGTCGTTTGTACCGGAGACGCGGATGGAAAGGCGTATGGTCTCCATCCATGCGGGCCTAGGTTTTGCGGGTTTTTCAATTGTAGACAGAAAGGGAACAATGGATTTAATATCAATGTCCTGGACCACGCGGGATTTTCCAAAGACAAGAGACCCGGTCAGGGCGTATGCTTTTACGTCGCCGTTAAATGCCATATCTCCGCTCTGGACAGACAGAGTCACTACTTCGGGGAGCGCGATGCCGATGTCTTTGAGGCTGGCATGGATGGCTGCGCTATCGAGCCTGCCATTGGCATGCGATATGGTGCCTGCAATACTCACGGAACCTGTTCCCTGAGTCATCTGAAAGGTGTCGAGGCTTGCCGTTTGCTTGTCAAAAGAAAGAACACAAAGGCCATTCTCAAACGGTGTGGTTGTCCAAAAGGGAAGCCAGAACAGATCGCGTATGCGGACAAAGCCCTGTATCTGCGGTGAAGCCGGATTTCCCGTAACAGCCAATCGGGTGTCCGCTGTTCCGGATAGTTGGCCGATGTTTGGGAGCAGCGGCACAAGCGGGGCGAGGGCCATGTTTTTTATCTGTGTAAGCAGGTGCATTGAATCCGTAGCAATAAATCCAGTGCAAGTTATTTTGCTTACTTGAGCCATGGTGGCTTTCAGGTCAATGGTCATCGCTGACCATGCATCATGGACTATTTCACCCTGAACGGCAAAAGGCACCTCTTTGATACTACCGCTGAATCGGCGCACAACGATCATTGAATCGGCAATGGTGATGGAGGCCTGCAGGTCGCGGACCAGAGGAGCTTTGTCCAGCGCACCTACGGAGCCGGAAGTGATAGAGACTTCGCCTGTTGGGTTGGGTTGCGCAAGAGTGCCATTCCAGGACACAGAGCACGAAAGGGTTCCGGCAAGAATGGGCTTTTCCGGCAGCAATGGCCCAATGAGGGCCATGTCATACTTTTCGGCCAGAATGGAACCCCGGAAAGGCGCGGTTTGCACTATGGAAAAGCCGGATGTCTGGTCAATGGTGAATGGAAGCAGTGCCTCGCCTTTGAGGTATGACCCTGAATCGTGGATGCCAAGGTCGTGGACGGTCACAACACCATTTTCCAGCACAAATGACCCGACCACGGAATCAAGATGTATGGCATTCATGCGTGGATGACGAAGCGAGAACGCAACTTCTCCGCGGGGGTTGTTTTGCGCCCCTGACAGCGATACATCCACACTGCATGTGCCTCCCATTGGGGGAAGAGCGTGGAAAAAAAGGCCGAGACTGTCGAGTACCAGGTTGTTTGTCCGCAGAGTTACGCTGATGGCCTGTTCGTCTGATAAATCAAACGACGTATGTACTGACCCGTAGGACGAAAATCCAACTGGCGCACATTCCAGCGTATCAGCCTCAACCATATCCATGAGTTCGTGTTGCATATAGTGATTGGATATTCCAAACGCGCGCAACGTATATGCCCCCACAAGCTCTGGCACGCGTATAGCGCCTTGTGCGCACAACAGCAAGGGCCCGCGCTGCAGTAGTACGGAATGGAGAGATACTGACGTGCTCTGGAAGGTGAGGAAAAGCGAGCCATTGTCCGCACCAATGTCCTTAAACGCGGGTTTTACCAGATACAGGGAGACAGCGCCCGACAATGAGTCGATTGGGCCATGCAAGACTCCTTCAAATGCGAGTGCTTCGGCGATTTTCGGCAAGCCAAATATCGGCCGTGCTGAGTCGATGTCATTCAAGGTGCTTGAAAAGCGAGCGTCAGTAATCCACACTCTGTTGTTCCTGTATTCGATGATACCCGCCAGACTGTCCGCATGCGCGTTGTAAAAAGAGAGGTCGCGTGTCCAGGCCCTGGCGCGTATTACGGGCGAAGAGGTTGTTCCCGCAAGATCGCCTGTCAGATTGAGATCGCCTTCCAGAAATTCGACGCCAGCCAGTTTTGCGAGGTTATCTATTTTGAACAGCGACGCTGAGAAGCTGCCGCGCAGCTGGTTGTCCCTAAAGGGTATTGCGGCTGTTATGGCCGACATGTTTTGTGAAAGACTGAAATGCAGCGTATCGTGCAGTATTGACACTGTTGCAGCCACGGCTGGAATGGCTTTGCCTCCATACGCCAGGTGATGCAGGCCAAGAGTACCGCGCAGGTCCCACGATCCGGGATTGTGCAGGCTGCCGCGTGCGGTAACACGGCCCTGCATGTTTCCGCGCAGGCGCGGCGGGTATGACTTCCAGAAACCGCGCAAGCCCGAAAGGGCCGCGTTATCGGCATAGAGCGACATGGAGAATAATTGACTGGTGTCAAATCGAACAGATGCTGCGCCGTAAAGGGCGCCGTCGGTGGATTGTATTACGATCGTGTCAATGTTCACTGTTTTTTCCCGATACCTGAATGCGCCGGCCCCGGACACGGCCAATTCGTTGTACACAAAGGAGAACGAGGGGATTTCAAGGTTTGGCGCGATCCAAGCCCATTGCAGATCTATCTTTTTAAAAAGGAGCAGCGATTCTTTGTAGGTTATTCTGCAAGTGTCGGCGGTGATACCGCCCGAAAAACCGCCTGTTGTAATTTGGCGTGCGTGGATATCCGCATTGGCGAGAGATACGCTGATTCCTGTCATGGCGCTGTCCTTAAATACCAAAAACGAATGACGTATATCCAGGCGTTGGATCGGGATGGTGATTTCTGATGTGTCCGGCGCAGCTGTGGAATCTTTAGTGTTGTTTAAAAGAGCCAGGTTAAAAATTCCAGCACTGTCCCGGTCTAAGTAAACCAGGAGACTGTCCATTGTGCATGCGGTAATGAACTGACGGCCCTTTTTTACCAGGTCCAGAAGGCTGTAGGTCATGGTTATACGGCCCAGTGAAACCACGGGATGTTCCTCGTGGATCGAATCAAGGCTGGAAATGCGTATGCTTTTCGCGGTAATCGTAGAAACAACATTTGTGTTTATTGACCCAATACTGATTGTATGACCAATGACTTTTTGGAGTTTTGTTTCAACAAAGGGCGTAACAAATGAAGTACCGTATGCCAGGCCAAACCAGAGTGCAACAAGGGCAAGGCCAATTATGGCAATAACAATGGCCGCAATGTTCCGGAAGAAACGAATACAAGAGGTACCACTGTTCATGAAAGGCAGCCTAAGGGATTATGCCCTGGGTGAAAGGAATGATATGCAGGCTGACTTACTGCGGGGGCCACTGCTCAATTTTCAGGTTATTTTTTCCGCTGTGCTTTATGGTGTACATAAGTTCATCGGCCCGTTTTATCATGGGGCCTATGGAGGACGGCAGCACGGAAAAGGCGATTGCGCCAATGCTGAGCGAGACCGGCCAGCCGCGCGATTTCATTTCAGCAAGGACCATCTCGCGGATGCGGCCAAGCGCTGTCTGCGCCCCTTCGTACCCGGTGGCAGCGAGCAGAATGACGAATTCGTCGCCGCCCACGCGCGCAAGCATGTCGCCTGGCCGCAGCGCGGTCTGGATGAGCTGCGCAACAGTGCGGAGCAGTTCGTCGCCAACATCGTGGCCCAGGGTGTCGTTCACTTGTTTAAAATTGTCAAGGTCAAAATAGGCAATGGTAATGGGCTTCTTTTCCCTGCGTTCGCGCTCCAGCTCGCGGCGTGAATACTCTTCAAAATACCGCCAGTTTGCCGCGTTGGTCAGTGGATCGAGCAAAGATTTTTCCTTTTCGCGATGGATTGTCTTGAGCAGGCTCGAGAGGATAAGCGTATGGGAGATGAAGTATCCCAACCGTACCGCGGCGTTCCAATAGGGAATCAGGAAGTGCGAGTATTCGTGTCCTGCTTGCAGATCGGCCCCCAGCCAGGCGCCCGCTGATACGCAGGCGATCACCAGCCCCGGCATCCTGTTTGAGAAGAGGGTAACAAGGGTAATGGGGATAAGGTAGAAAATGGAGAACGAGAGCTCAGCGCCCGTGAGATAGTCGGTGATGCCAAGAAAGGCGACAAGGGCAAGGCCGCCAACAATGGCCAGGAAGGATTTAACCTTCCGGGGCTCTTCCAAGACAATGTTCATACTGAAAGTAAAATAGTCAAATTAGTATATTAACACAACCAGAATTAAATACATGCGATTCCAGACAAAACTGCTTCTTGTGTTTTTGGCCTTTGCGCTGCTTACGTCGGCCCTGATGCTGCTTTTTACCTTGCAGTCCAAAAAGCTTCTTATTGAACAGGCGGACCTGAACCGGAGGGATTTTTCGCGCATCATACAGATTTCAGCGCAGCGTCTTTCGTCAATTCCCGAAAACCAGATGGAAAAGGTCGAACAGCTTATCCAGGAGCTGAAAAAGAACGAGGCCGTGAGTGAGGTGACCATTGTAAACAAGGACCAGAAAGTGGTCGCCAGCACCAATCCCTCCCTTGTGGGGCAATCGCATCCGCTGAGCAGCATGGAAGTGGTGATCAATGAAAAGGAAGACCCCGTGGACACGCTGGGGCGGTTCAGTCCGTTTGAAATAACGGTCCCCATCATACGCGACAAACGGATCACCGGCCTGGTCCGAACAACGGTCATTCTCCGGGACATCAGGTATCCATTGGAGATGCTGTATTATAAAAACACCATTATCACCATTATTATTCTTATCATTGGATTTGGTTCTTCCCTTATTATTTTAAAAAGATTGAACCGTCCTTTGCAGAACCTGATGCGTGCGGCGGAAAAGGTCGCGTCAGGCGACCTTTCAGTGGACATCAAGCCGGTTGAGAGAGACGAGATAGGCCAGCTTGGGGCTGCTTTCAGCGTTATGACGCAGAGGCTCGCGGAACAGAAATCCCTGGAAAACAAGCTGCATTCATTTGAAAGGAAGGCCATACTTGCCGAGCTTTCGTCGTTCCTTGCGCACGAGATACGCAATCCCCTGAACCTTATCATGCTTACCGCGCACTACCTGGGAACGCAGTTTGTGCCGCAACAGCAGGAGCAGCGGAAAAAGTTCGATGAGCTGGTCGCCTCCCTGAAGTCTGAGGTGGAACACCTAAACCAGATGATAAGCAATTTTCTCTCCATGGGCAAGGCGACGTTGAAAAAGACGCGGTTCAGAGTGTTTGGCCTTTATGAACAGATCATGGTGCTGGTGAGGCAGCAGATTACCGCGAAAAGCCTCTCCTTTGACTATCAGGGCGACCAACAGCTTGAGCTGTTTGCGGACAACGAACAACTGCGTCTGGTCCTGCTCAACCTGATCCTCAACGCAATTGCCGCGGTCAGTGATGGGGGACAGATCGCCTTGTCTGTTTCGCGCACGAGCGATCCTAGACCCTGCGCGGTCCTTGTCCTGACTGACAATGGCCCTGGTTTAAATCCGGAAATATTCGGACAGGTATTTGAACCCTATTTTTCCGAGAAAGCCCTTGGTGTTGGACTGGGCCTTGCCTTGGTAAAGAGGATCGTTGAGGAGCACAACGGAACTATTAATGCGGACAACCGGCCCGAAGGCGGCGCCCGCTTCACTATTGCTATTCCCCTTGAGGAGGGCTAAATGGCCGCAGTCCTGCTTGTTGACGACCAAGAGAACCAACGCACCATTCTGGCAAACATCCTTGCTGCTGAAGGGCATACCGTATTCCACGCGTCATCAGTGGCTGAAGCACGGCAGCAAATCGAAGCTAAACATCCTGAGGTGGTTGTCACTGACCTCAAAATGCCCGGCGAGAGTGGCATGGGGCTTGTTGAAGGTAGCGGCCGGACCGCCAATTTTCCTGAAATAATCATGGCAACAGCTTTTGGGACCATTGAAACAGCCATTAAGGCGATTCAACTTGGCGCATACGACTATCTGACAAAGCCTATAACACCCGAGAAACTGCTTTTTCTTATTGAAAAAGCACGGCAGAAATATATTCTCAAACTGGACCGGAACCATTTCCAAAAAGAGCTTGAGGAAGAGATCGGTTCAAACCTGGTGGCTGAATCAGCGGGCATGCGGCAGATTTTTGATACCATAGGCAGGGTAGCGCCTACTGATTCAACGGTTTTTATCACCGGAGAGACCGGCACGGGAAAAGAGTGCATTGCGCGATTGATCCATTTGAAAAGCCCCTATGGAAACAAACGGATGCACAGCATTAATTGCGCGGCCTTTCCCGAGACCCTGCTCGATTCGGAGCTTTTCGGACACGAGAAGGGATCGTTTACCGGGGCAGTGGCGCGTAAGATCGGCGTTGTCGAAGCAGCCTCGGGAAGCACCTTGTTTCTGGACGAGGTCGCTGATATGTCGCTGAATACCCAGGCAAAACTGCTCAGGGTATTGCAGGAAAAGGAGATACGGCGTGTGGGCGGCACGGAAACAATCCCAGTGGCGATCCGGATCATTGCCGCGACAAACAAGAACCTTGAGGACGCCATTGCCAAAGGCGCGTTTCGCAAAGACCTTTTTTACCGGCTGAACATTGTCCCGATATTTATACCGCCGCTGCGCGAACGAAAGGACGATATTCCAGGGCTTATCAACCATTTTTTCGAAAAATTCGGCCGCAAAGAAACAGTGGAGGAAGAAGCCATGCTTCACCTTCTGGAGTATGAGTGGCCGGGCAATGTGCGCGAGCTCGAGGCGGTCATAGAACGGATCGCGGTGTTATCGCATGGGACTGTTGTCACGCTGCAGGACTTGCCAAATGAATTGAAAAAAAGACCGCAGCATGTCCAGAGCGGTTCTCCCTGGGACATACCCGATTCAGGCATCAATTACAAGGAATGGGAGCAAAAATTGTATTCCATTGCCTATGACAAGGCTGGGGGCAATATGACAGAGGCTGCCCGTCTGCTGGGGCTTACCTACCGGGCCTTCAGATACAGGGCCGAACAGTCTGGTCTCAAGGAAAAGTAACAAATTGGGCACATCGACCTGACGTTTTTGTCAGATAGGTAAACCTAATCCCAATCATCCGGATATCCGGCTTCACCGCTAACTTCCTGCCTTGTTTCGCGTTATCCCCGCAGCATTTTATTGCACCACATTGGCTTTGATATTGCGTTTCTTGCTGTGCAATGAAAGGACAGCATGAAATTGGTTGTACGGTATAATACGGCAAAATCCAGCTACGAGATACTGAAGGCAGGGTGTAGCGGTTCAGCGGACACGCTGTTTTTTTCAATATCCCACGACGAGTTGGAGCGCAAACCAGACCCGCAGGAGTATCTAGGTTCACTGATCAACAAAGCTGTCCGGGCGCTTGTGTTCGAGAATGGCACCGATTACAGGGAGTGAAAACCATGGTCTCAGAAAAAACGGTTTTGCTTATTGATGACGAGGAAAAGGCCCTCGATATTTTAAGACTCACCCTTGAAGCTTCAGGGTTCACGGTCTTTGCTGCCCAAACCGGCTATGAAGGGCTTGTACTGGCAGAGGATCAGAACCCCTCAGCCATTGTCCTTGACATACGCATGCCCGCATTGGATGGATGGGGCGTGTTTCGGCAGTTGAAAGAGAATCCGATAACAGCAGGAATTCCGGTGGTGATCCTGAGCGCTTTTTCAGGCAGGGAATACCGGCAAAAGGCGGAGGATATGGGGGCCTATCTTTATATAACAAAGCCGGTCGATCCACGAAAACTGATCGCCTGGCTTTTTGCAGCGATAACCGCATGAAAGGGTGATGCAATGGCTGGTTTTTTGAGTGTTAGGTGTTTTAGACTATTTTTCCGGCATTGAAATATCGGCTTCCATTTTTTTACCTGATGAATTTTGACCGGAAGGATATTGAGCGTAATTAAATACAATTCAAAAAGGAGAATGTAATGCGTATTTCTGTATTCGCAGTCCTGTTGCTTGGCTTTGTCTGTGCGGTTCTATGGTCGTTGTCGTGTTCTTCGGCAAAAGTGGCCCAGAAAACAAGCGGAGATATTGAAGCCCCCAAAGCCCTGGAACCGGTAAAAGCCGCTGATATGACAAAGGAGGAATTACAATATCTCAAACGTATCCTCCGTGCCATCGAAGATATTCCGTTTGAGTTCGACAGCTATGTCATACCGGCCTCAGGCAGGGACAAATTGAAGAAAAACATAGAACTGTTGAACGACGTGCTCCAAAAACGGGGCAAAATGGTCAAATTTATTCTTGAGGGTCATTGCGATGACAGGGGCAGCGAGGAATACAACCTTGCGTTGGGTGAAAAACGGGCCCAGTCGGTAAAGGAGTATCTGATTCCAGTGGGATTTCTGGAAAAATCATTGCATGTTGTCAGTTATGGCGAGGAAAAACCGAAAATAAACGAACACACGGTTGAGGCATGGGCGGCCAATAGAAGGGTCCATTTTGTGGTTGAGTAGGAGCGTCAATGAAATCCTCAACGGCCGTTGTTTTGTGTATGGTTGTGATCCCAGGCTGGTTTATGGACAACCGGGCCCAGGAGGTTATACACTATGCCGAACCACCGCGACAAACAGCCCCCGATGTAAAAGAGAAGATCAAAGGCCTTGGTATTCTGGGCGCAGGATATGGTGGGGCGGTTTATGTGGCCTATCAGATTTGGTGGAAAGGTGGTTTTGAATGGGGAAACCCGTTTTCACGAATAGGCGAAGGAGAGCCGTTTCATGAAGATGACATGTGGCATTTTCTGGCCGCCGCATCGCTCTCCCACGCCAATCATTTTGTGTTTTGCCGGTATTTCAATGCGCGGTCGTCCGCCTTTGCCGCAGGCGGCGCATTGCTGACCATGTCCGGGATCGAAGTGTTAGATGCTTTGGCAAAAAGCAAAAAATGGGAATTTTCAATCAGCGACGAGGTCGGCAACTGCGCCGGAGTCGGATTTTTCATACTGAAAGAGCGGTTTCCCCGTCTTCCTGTGTTTGTCAGGGGAGGAATACGGCAATGGAAAAGAACACCTGAATTGGTGAGGGCGCCCTATCTATTGGCGACAGACTACAGGAAATACTCGAAAGGACACCTGGACCGGTATAGTATTGGAAAGGTGGAGGCCATTTTCAAATTTTACGGCAATCTTTATGGGGGTGCTGCAATTTCAAAACATGATGGTGCCAGTAACAAAGATCTTGTCGGGATTTGCATGGGCTATGATATTGTCCAGAAGATACGCGAGAGTGCTTCTGGATGGTTGCAGGCGCCCCTCGACAATGTCAGCCGGTATCTTTCTTTGGATCTTGGATTTACTTATTGGATGTATTGAACGGAACGCGCAATGACCTGTGCGCGGCGCGGACATACACGAAGGGAACATGTATGAGAATTATTTATCTGACGGTATTACTAGTGCCACGACCACTTAATTTTTACACTTTTTGTATTTAAATTTTTCTCGCGCTTTTTTTCGTGTAAAGCGCCAGTTGATCAATA
>MFYT01000016.1 GCA_001789205.1 Candidatus Raymondbacteria bacterium RIFOXYA2_FULL_49_16
CACAATTCCACGGTGGACGAAATACAGGCAAGCAGGGATTACCGCTTTCCAAAGGGCGGCATGAACCAGCGTGTAACATGGGACCCCGCAACCACCATTGATCGCGCTGAATCCCTGAGTGTGCGCGTAAAATATACCCCTGTCATGTATCCTTTTGAGAGCAATTATACTCCTGACCCAAGGTATGACAACACACAGCAATGCCCATACATGGGCTTTCCCGGCGCATTTACGGTTGACATCTCCCCGCGGCGTGTCCAAAATTTCACCGTATCGCCCGGCCAGCAGTATCATTGGTACCGCAATGGCATTGACATGGGTACGGCAACAGCGCAGGCTGCGCGGCCCGGTTCCCCTGACGGCATTGTAACCATACCGAATTATTATTTTCACCAGGGCGCGGCCACCTGTACAAAGACCGCGACACTCACCACCCTCACGATTAAGGCAGGGGCAGGATCAATTCCTGAGGATGTTGTCGCACCTGGGCCCATTTCAGGGCTCGAGCTTGTGTCAAACGACCCGACCTCTGAATTTTTCGGACTGGGAATATACTGGGCAAATGCTGATTCAGTCCAACTGGTCAAAAGGGACTATAACCTGATCACCTTGCGCTTTTCCGCGCCCGGCGACGATGGCAGCACAGGGACCTGCACGCGCTATGTCTTGAGAATATCGGGTAATTCAGGAGATGTTGCAACAAGCCCGACTATTGTACGCACTTTGCCTGCACCGGTTCCGGCTGGCCAGAGCGTTGAATTCACCTTTGGATCCTATTTCCTTTCCAGCGGTACATATTACATGGCCGTGGAGGCCTATGACGAGAACAATAACAGTTCGGGCATTTCAAATGTAATCAGCACATCCGTCACCTTTAGCGACAATGGCGGCACCATCCTGATCCACAACAACCAGCTTGATTCCCTGCTGGGAACGCTTGGTCCGGAAGCCCGTCTTGCCAATGCGCAGGCATTGGACTTGCCGCTTTTAGGCGTGTGGCCCAATCCCTTCAACCCGGACGCAGTCATCAGGTGCTTTGTGCCCGCGCGCATTGCCGGAAATGAGGTCTCGCTCGCCGTATTCGACGCTCGCGGAAGGTGCGTTAAAGACTTCGGCACAGTACGAACAGGTGCGGACAACCGTTTTGTGTGGACCGGCACAGACAAAGCAGGCGCAACGCTCGCATCGGGCATGTACGTTGTCAGGCTCAAGGCAAAAAACAGCTCTCTTGTCAGAAAGATCACAATGATGAAATGATCATACCAGGAGGTTTTTTATGAATAACCATACGGTTTTCATTCTTCTAATTATTTTAGAAATATTTTCCTTGAGTTTTTCCCAATTTCCTGCTAATACATCCATATCCTGGCAAATTGAAAATCTGCCGGATAGTGTAATCAGACCTGCTCAGCTTGAGTATAAAGGAGCTTTTAAAGTTCCCCAGGGTTCAGGACATGAATCGTGGCAATATGGAGGATCTGGGATCACTTATTTTCCGGAAGGGGACTCGGAGGGACCAAACGATGGTTATCCAGGCTCGCTTTTTGGTTGTGCAAATATAAACGGCCAGTCAGTGGGAGAACTTTCCATTCCCGTGCCTGTAATTTCCCCGGAAGAAAATCTGGCTGTCTTGAACAGGGCAACATCACTTCAGGTTCCAGTCTGTGTGGTTGAAGGCACAATATCCATGGATAGCGGTCCTTTTCCCAATGCACTTTGGACCATCGGATACCTGCCCCCCCAAGGCGATCAATCAATAGGAAAGCTGTATTTTGGAGGCTGGCTAAGCTACACTTCCCAGGAAGAATGGTCGCATGGTGCATGCGACCTCACACTTTCCAGCCACAACCCATCGGGCATGTGGCGCTTGAGCGGTCTAAGCGCATTCGAAGGAACCAATACAACCATGCAGATACCCGTGGAATGGGCCGATAAGTATTGCCCAGGCATGGTCTTGGCTTTGGGTGGCGCTGTAAACGGCGGCTCCACGGCTTACGGTGTTGGATCTGGTCCAAGTATTATTGCATGCGCGCCATTGAGCCATGGAAATCCGCCAGCGCCAGGTACAATTCTGGAAAATAAAATATTATTGCGTTATGGCGTCTCTTCAGACCCCAGCTACCAGGCTGTTCGCGACCGGCAGAAAAGAGACTGCTGGAGCGGCGGCGCGTGGGTGAACCATGGGGACCGATCCGCAATCCTTTTTTTTGGCTCCAAGGATGCAGGAGAGAGTTATTACGGGTTTCCCAAGACCTCGGAAGGGTATAAAGTTTTTATGAATGAAGGTGGACATGGTTTGCCGGATTCGTGCAAGTGGATGTACATGGATTTCGATTCCGTGTATCATTGCCTGGACACTAATACCGGCCAGCGCAGCTGGTATGCGGATTTTCCCCGGGCCTGCGTGTATTTTTATGACCCCGATGATCTGGCTAAAGTGGCCCAGGGGCTGATTCCATCGTATGGGCCCCAGTATTACGCCCGGTTGGATGTATCTGAATACATGTACGATCAGGATCCCCAGTCCAGTTTTCTTTACGGGACAGGATACGATCAGGCAAACGGTCTCCTGTATTCGTTCGAGCGCAGTATTGAAGGCGATTTGCCCATTGTACATGTATGGAAGATACATGAGGCCTCAGCGCGAATAGACGGCAATGATATGCGCAAAGACATAGCGATAACCGTGTCGCCGAATCCATTTAGCGCGAGTATAATCATTGCCGTACAGGGTGTGGGTTCGCGTTCCATGAACATACCAAGCGATATGGTTGTGCAAATATTTGATATTGCAGGACGGCGTATCGGAATTCCACACGATGTTTCCACGGCAAAACATAATACGCCGGACAAAATACATGATGCGAGGTATACCTGGTCCGCGGCAAACTGTCCAAATGGCGTCTACATTGTCAGGGCAAAGATAGGCCCACGAACGGTCAACCGCAGTATTATGCTGATACGATGACCATGTATATAGTATCGTCTATTGGACTGGGTCGATGCCGTTCCCTCCAACCTCGGTGTCGGCCCAGTTTCTCAAAATACTTATAGATACTATACTTGGAGAATTTTCATAAAAACCCATCTATTTTTTATCCTTTTAATTGGTTTAAATGTTTTTTCCGCCATTGATGTGCCGCCATATATGTATCTTGATACGGACAATACCCAAACCGCTCTTTTTATCCATTGGAAAGGAGGAGAGGGAACTATGTATTACGGTATAATAAATTCGGGGTTCAATCAAACGGCGACAGGCACCAATTATGTTCATCTGACGGGTCTTAATCCCGGTGGCAGGTATCAATGGTATCTTGACGTGGACGGTGACAAAAGCGACACGGGAAGTTTTCACCTTGATCCTGGACCGGGCCAGCCGTTTACAATGGTGATTTTCGGAGACACACAGTATATGGGGCCAGCAGCTGAACGGTTTTTTAAATATGTATATGAAATTAATCCAGACCTTTTTATAATAGTAGGAGATCTCACTCGAGACAAAGACTCAGAGTGCGATGGCGAGGAAAGGTGTCAGAATCTTGACAGCCTTTTCAGGATATTTCCAAAAGCGTTCGCCAATTCGATTCTTGTCCCAATACGGGGAAATCATGACTCAAAGGGACAGCACTGGGTCGACTTTTTTCCGCACATTCCCGCAACTCTGTATAATGACACGGCTACTTACGGGTGGAACAATCAGGTGATAACATCCGGAATGCAAATTGCCAGAAACTACTTTTTGGACTATGGCAACATCTCTTTTTCGATAAATGACGGCGGTCAGACCCTTGATAATGGGGCGTGGAACGGAAGCGTTCTCAGGGAATGGTGGGAGGAAAAGATAGACCTCCGTATGAATCATGGTCAGATTCGGCCGATGATAATCGCGTTGTCCCATTATAACAGAGAGGAGAATTACCGTTACGGTCCGGTGTATCAATCCAGAAAGGGAGTGCTATGGTATAATGGCCATACTCATTTCTATGCGAGAACAAAGTGGGTTAAAATTAAGGATTCTGAAGATGGTGCTGAGTCTGTCAGCGATACCCAGCAGCCGGAACATATGATCTTTTGTCATGCTGGCAGTCCTGTCTGGCCATTAGCATGCGATTCCGGGAGTAACAGCCAAGCTCCCAACCCTTCTTTACTTGCCTATCGTAATTGCGCGGAAGATACGAATACCGTGAGTATTTTGTCTATTGTTGATGTCAGTGATGAAGGAATGATCCATCACAGGGCGCGTTCGGTGCCGGTTGTTGGAGACCATGAGCTTATGGATTCATTTACCGTTGATGGTACGGCAATGGTGGACGATTATTCTGCCGCTACAAGTGTTTTTTTTGGATTTGAAAGGGAACATAATGATGTTGTGATGGGTGTGTGGCCAAATCCGTTTAACCCTGCTGTAAAGATAACGGTAAACAGGCGGGCCGCTGCCAGTGAAAATCCAACACTATGCATATATAATGCCAGTGGCAAAATGGTTCAAAGACTGCGTGTTTCCAGCTACCAGCTGCAATCTGGCATTGTATGGGATGCTTCGGCTTTTCCGAGCGGTATATATATGGCCAGGGTATATATTGGCGGGATGACCCTCATCAAGACAATGATATTGCTGAAATGAGTGTTCGGATTAACGTTCTTTGAATCCAGTTGGGTGCAAGTCCCAATCTCGGCAAAACCTGTCAGCCGAGTAGCAAGAGGCCTGATATGCGCTGGAAACGGCGCATATCAAAGCGACCTGATCCGCCTGAAACGGATAGCCTTAAAGGGCGCAATGCAAACGTACAGGCGGTAACGCAAGTGAAACTATAGGCAAGGAAATAGTATTGACATAGTAAATAATAATGATTATACTTAAGGTTAAGAACAATGAGCATGTCTGAAAAAGGGGAGGCTTGGTAATGAATAACCCAATACTATGTATCACTATTTTTTGCCTGCTGGCGGGTGCCAGCCGGATTCATGCCGAAGACAGCCTGGTAGCATCCTGGAATTTTAATGAGAATACAGGGGACACTGTCCGCGATGGCAGCGGCAATGGGAACCATGGTAAAATTTGCGGAGCCACCTGGGTTTCCGGTTTTTCAGGAGGGAGTGCCTTGAATTTCGACGGAGTGGATGATTCTGTCCTGGTCCGCGATCTGGGAGTTGATAGCAATGAACCTAGGACCGCCATGCTATGGTTTAAAACCGCTGTTGACGAGAACAGCCAGTTGCTCTGGGCAAGTCTGATCAACATTGGCGGTGACGGCGCTGCTCGAAGGGCCTGGGTTATCGACGTACGGAACGAAGACGGTTCCTGCACTGGATATCCGTCCCGCAGAATTACCGGACATTATTTTCAGTCAAGTACCTGTTCCGAACGCACGTTAACCAGTATTGGAATCGATGGCTGGCACCATGTTGCATTGACAAACAGCGGTACTTTCCAGGTGCTGTATCTTGATGGAGACAGCATTGGAAAGTCAATTATAACTTCCTTGAATACCGCGCCCGGCCCGACGAAGATAGGCGCAAGGCCCGGGCTTGGCGGGTATTTCAACGGCATCATTGATGAAGTTCGTATCTACAACCGGTGCCTCACTACCGAGGAAATCAGGACTCAATTCAACGCCTATCAGGGCACGGCGCCGGAAATTATCGCCATTCAGACCCCGACATTGGAACAGAAACCGTTGTTCCAGTGGTATGCTGTTCCTGGAGCGCTTACATACACGATTCAAATCGACATCTCCCAAGCGTTTGGCTCACCGCTTACAACAATCTCGACAAGCGATACGTTCTTTCAACAATTGGTTAATCTGCCCATTGACACTATCTACTGGCATGTTAAGAGCGATCAGAGTATGCTTTACAGCGCAACTAGCTCGTTTGTCATCCAGGACTCAACCATTCCCATCTTGGTTCCTTATACGCCAAATCCAACGCAGGTCCGGCGGCCGGTACTGCGGTGGCACGCCGTGGCAGAAGCAGCTTCATACCAGGTTCTCGTTGATACGGACAGTGTTTTCAGCAGCCCTGAAGTATCGATTTCCGTTGCCGATACACTGTTTCAGCCCTTGTCAAATCTTCCATCCGGCATGATTTACTGGAAAGTGAAATCAGATCTTAATGCGGCCTTCTCCGGAACGGGCAGCTTTTATATAACGCCTGATACAATTCCGTTCCTGTATGCATTCAACGGTTCTGAGACCTTAGAGCGTCGGCCCCTATTCAGGTGGGGCCTGGTAACGCGCGCGATCCAGTACCGTATCCAGATAGACACATCCAGAATATTTCTTTCGCCAGGAGTATCCCTTGATGTGAGCGATACGACTTTTACGCCATTGTCGAACCTGAATTATACCCAGTATTTTTGGCGCGTAAGTTGCGACTTGAATACTGCAGCATACAGCCCTGTTGATAGCGTCGCAGTGGTACTGTCTTCAGGCCGGGAGAAAAACGTTAAACTAGTGACGGATGGAATGACTGTTTCTCCCAATCCATTTAATCCCTCTGCCACAATCCGGTTCCGTAATCAAAACCGTAATGCAGCTATCCGTATTTTTTCAGTGAATGGTATTGTAGTCTACGCGCAGCAAGGGGTTCGCGAAGGGCTTGTGACGTGGAATGCCACTGGCCAACCCAGCGGTGTGTACATCGTCGAAGTTTTTGCTGAGGGCAGAGCAATCAGCAGCCGTATCTGTCTCATGAAATAACTGGCATGTGATTCCTTTTCAGGACCTGACACCACCATGCACCGAGAGCATGCTTATACCTGTGTTTTGTGATCACGCTCCTTTTTGGCCCATAGCGCCGGACTTGTTCCGAAATGTTTCCTGAACAGATGATGAAAATTCACTTCATCCTCGATCCCAACCATTTCCGCGATTTCCCGGATCTTAAACCGGCCCGCTTTTAGCAGAGAGCGCGATTCCGCGAGCCTTCCTTCGATCTGATACGCTTTTGGCGTTTTCCCGAAATATTCCCTGAATTTATTTATGAAGTGAACATAACTGATGCCGCACTTTTCCGCCAGACTTTTAAAATTGATTTTTCTGAAATAATTCTGCTGAATATAGTCCCTGACCTCTTCCATGGACCTAACCAGCGTGTTTTGAACGTCCTTGAACGGCAGTACTGGAACAGGTGAAAAACTGAGCGCATATCCCGGTTCGTTGATGCAGCAAATGGGATCCAGGACAAACTGGAACAATTTTCCCGGTACTGTACTGAATGAAACAAAACGCTGCCGCTTGCTTTCCTTCTCAAAGTCATACGCTGAGGGACGCCCTTTTATCGTAAGGGTCTTTATGCGTATACTCCCTTTCCACACATACATATACAAGTGGGACGCCAGGAAACCGAATACCGGATTCGGATCAACGTACCGGATACCCTCTTTTCCGTTGATTGTAACGGAAAAGACAGGACCAATACGTCTTATGGCAAGCAGAAACGAAGATTCGTTGACCCCATCCGTCTCGGCCCGTACCATAGGAGAGGAATTACGGTAAAAATGGCTTCGCACGGTTTCATCGAATGAACAATCCACATGGTATCCGTGGTCGAAATGACGGCGCTCTGTTCCGAAAAAGGGGCGGCCCAGGGCCAAGGTAATGTCGCTGCCCTTTTCCACGCTGCCGTTGATCTCTATGGAAAGGTCCTGGTTGGGAAAATTAATGGCCTTTGAGATTACACAGTATGGCTGATGAGGAGACCGTAACCTGGTTGAGCGTAGTAGGAGAGAAGGGCCAGACCTGTTTATCCGTATTCCCGGATTTTTAACAAGGAAACGGGACCCCTTAGTGCTGTTTTCAGGCACAATGGAAACGATATCTTTCCAGCGCTTCCTGGTCCTCGGAGAAGTACTAGGAACTCCGGCAAAGTCCGAAATAAAAGGGTTTGGATTCCTGCATCCTTCATCAAGAAAATCGATAATAGGCGCGCCCATGACCTTTGAATCATCGAACAGGTTTAATAAAGACAAAAATTGCGCATTATACGAGTAAATTTTCAATTGGTCATTAAGAACCACGATTGGCTGCTTTGCCTGACGGAACAGACCGATAAGCCATTGGACAACCGGCGATTCCAGGGTTATGCCATGGGGCACAAGGGTCAGGAGCAGATAGGGTGTTTTTTGTATTGTCACCGGATTTCCATAGGAGATATAAAAAATTCCCCGGGACAGCACAGAGGCCGGGTTTTCTGTTTTCTTTTCCTGTGTACGTGTTATATAAAGGTTGGCGGGACATGTTGGGTGTTTTGTAAAAAATGCTTGGTCCAAGCAGTCGTGGTTGTATTTTGCTATGGGCATGAACACAGCGTCCAGTTTTTTTCCACAGATATCATGTTCAACTTTGGTCAGCCGTTGCAGGTTGTCCGAAACCGCCGCAATGGTCCCATTGGATCCAATAAGCATATGACCAAAATGGGAATCAGAGAAAATCTGCCGGATTATCCTGTTTTGTATGGGTTTCATAGGACTTTAATATTTACCAGTAAATATTATAATATCTTACATTGTTTTTATCAATAAATTGGTATATATTTGTTTTATAAGGAATTAGTTGTATTAAATTAACAAGGGGTATGTTATGAGAAGACTTCAGGCGCTGTTTTTTTCATTATTAATTGTATGTACCATTGTTTTCCCGGAAACACCCGCAAATCTCACTGCCATGGTGCGCTCAGGCCAGGTTTTTCTGACCTGGAGCGAAGTAACAGGCGCCAATCAATATATTATTTACAGTTCAACATCTCCCATTACCGCCGGTTATTTAACATCGGGCAATGTACGTATAAAAGTCCTGCAGGGCTCGGCAGGCAACAAACAACTTGAACTATATACTGGCGCGGGGAGCTTTTTTGATACCTATGGTTGTATTCCCCTGCCGGATTTTTCCCGCAATGTCATCACACCGCTCAATCCTTCAACTTCAGGCCTGGCCACGGAAGTGCCTGCGGGAACAGGCATGATGGTTTTTACAACTCATACTTCTGGAAACTACTATTACGCGGTGACCGCGGTTACTGGCGGCGTTGAGGATAAAACATTAAACAATGGCAATAACATAGGTCCCATTGCCGAGACCGTAGCTGATCCGGAACCAGTGCTTATCTGGCAGTCAGACACCATGTGCGCCCGGCTCTATCTGCAGTATACTGACGTGGATTCTTTCAATCCCACGCAGGCAGGCACCTACGCGTGGCCCTATTGGGTAGGCGTCAAAAAGAACTATAACTCCACCACGGACAGGGGGAACCTGCACCTTAAACTCGATGGGTATTCCGGTGTAATCCGGGGATGGAATTATGCGATATATAACAATAATGGTATATCAGTAAATCCACACGAGAATGGGAACTGGTGGTTCGGCTGGAGCAAAACCTTCACGTACGACACATCCAAAGCTGCGTATGGCGCCAGTGACGCAGCAGTGACAACAGGGCCTGTATATAATTTTGTACAGGCCAGGATCATGGCGTTTTTCAAGTGGATGATCTACGTTGAACCGTATTACGCTTCCCGGATTGATACGAACTGGATCACCGTGGAGGGCGGTTCCATGGGCGGCGGCGGAACGCTTATGATGATTCAGAATTATCCGGACTTCTTTGCTTCGGGCCAGGCGAAAGTCCCGCCGACCAATTATCTTGAAACAGGCTGGACCTGGTATACCAACTGCCGGGCAAGCTGGGGAACCGGAGATAATGACAATATTAAAGTCCATTTTACCGGCTGGCGCTCCGAATGGGCGGAAACCCGTTTCGGCGGCATGGCCTGCCACCAATGGCTCAACCTTGAAAACTTCTATATCCCTAATACCGAAGACGTGGAGCTCCCATACCTCGGCATCTGTTCAGGCGGACAGGATGGATCAGTCAACTGGCCCCAACAAGGAAGAAATTATTATAACGGTCTTGAAGCGACCCGCCGCGGTTGGAGCGGCCAACTCAGCGGCGCATCAGGCCATTTTTGTGAAGGCGACGGTAACTGGATGCTAAGCGATAAGGCGATACGAAAAAACGAGGCGTTTCCCGCGTTTAACAACACCCGAAAAAGCATGTTGCTCCCATTACCCGAGGAACCGCTCGATTCCAATTACACCATGAACCGCCACTTCATCTGGGCTGTGGAACATTATCAAGTTGGAGGCGTATTCGGCCATACGGATGAAACCAACCGCTTTGATATGGTGATCGCTTCATACCGCGCGGGATATGAACCCATGATAGGCGACGATACAGCGGACGTCACTCTGCGCAGGCTTCAACGTTTCGCGGCCACTCCCTACGCTGACTATCATTATAAGAACACTACTGTTCATGACACAACTGTCATTTACCAATCAGGTACTATGACGGCCGATAGCTTCGGTCTGATTACTATTCCCAATTTATATGTGCGTGCCGGAAGCCGTGATACGGGTGGATGCCGGCTCATCGTGGCCCCCGACATACCCGTTACCGAATCCGAGGCCGCACCTTGTGGTTTCCGTAACGCCTGGATAGAAGCAGTTCCAAACCCGTTCAACCCAACCACTTCTATCACGGTTATTGGTACCAGAAACACGATTGCCAACAGACAATCCATGCATATTTATGATTTTAGGGGAAGGCTCATTGAAATACTGTTGCCTGTCGCAAATTCCGGACATCAGGGATGGGTGCACTTTTTGTGGAATGCTGGCAAGAATCCCTCAGGATTATATATCGCGAGGATTTATTTAGACGGCAGAACGCTCTCGAAAAAACTTTTGCTGCAAAAATAAGGAGGAGAAGAATGAAACTATCTTATTTGATCTTCTTGGTTTTTTCCATAATGACGCTTGTTTCCGGCGCAGTGCCCTCTAATTTTGATGTATTTTTCCGTTCAGGGCAGGCATTCCTTACCTGGGATGAAGCGGCTGGCGGTGAAAAATACATTATTTACCGCAGCACGTCCCCGATGACAACCGCTGATCTGACATTGGAAAACAAAAGGTTTGAAGTTGCGCAGGGATCCGCTCATAATGACATACTGGACCATCTTTCGCAGATTTCCACGTTTTCAAATTTAACGCCCCCCTGCGTCTTCTCAAGAAACGTAACGGAACCGCTGGATCCGGCCGCGACAGGCAATACGGAGCAGCTGCCGGAAGGTAAGAACATGATCGTGTTGACCACTCATGTAAACGGGACCTATTACTATACCGTAACCGCTGTTACAGGCGGTATTGAGGATAAAAGCGTGGATAGCGGCAACAGTGCAGGACCTGTTGCGGAAACCGTTGCAGACCCCGCTCCTCTCTTAATCTGGCAGTCGAACTATAAGACTGCACGCATCTATTTGCAGTATATCGATGTTGACACATTTAATTTGTCCTATCGGTACCAGGAATTTGCCTTTCCATACTGGGTAGGAGTAAACAGACGTTATAATTCAACTTCAGGAGGCTGTAATCTTGCATTGTACCTGAATGGTGGCACACAGGACCTTGGGGGCATAAATGATTCCATACTAGATAATATGGCGAACAGGTATATCGATATAAAAGTGATTCCTGAAGGCGACAACACATACTGGTTTGGCTTTAGCCAGACGTATAATTACCGCTTGGGTAATGTTGTGGACGCAGGCCCCACAGTGAATTTTACGCAGGCGCGGGTGATGAATTTTCTGAAGTATCTTATTTTCGAGGACGCTTATTTTTCAGCGCGGATCGATACCAATCGCATTTTTCTCAAGGGGAATTCCAATGGTTCCGGCGGTACCTTGCAGTTTGCGTATAATTATCCCGATTTCTTCGCTTATTCATTTTCCTATTCCGGCGCCACGGACTATTTTGACGAGGGGGTATATGATCATCGCGGCTATTTCAGTAAGTTATGGGGCGCCTACGACGATACTGCCATGACGGTCGCTTTTACTGGATGGCGCAGCGAATGGCTGAACGGGAAATTCAAAGGCATGACCGTCAATGATTGGTTTAATCAGGAAGAAAAACTTCTGTTGAGCCCCGGCGATGACATGCCGTGGATCGCCTATGGTTTTGGAGCAAAGGATTCAACCGTTGACTGGCCTTCACAGGGACGGAATTATTTTACCAACTTGGAAAAAAGTAGGCGGGGATTTAATGGGGGCGTGCGGGGCGCATATGGCCATGGCGGGTGCGATGTAATAGCCTCGGCGCTTCCGCAATTGACCACAATACGGAAAAACAACTCCTTCCCCGCGTTTTCCAATGTGGCGAGCAACACGGATCTTCCCTTTCCTGATGTCCCGGAAGAGATTGATTTCCCCTTGAATAATCATTTTATATGGAGCACGCCCCATTATAAGGCAGGCGGCGTGCAGGAGCAGATTGATGAACTCAACAGATACGAGATTGTCCTGGCATCGTGGAAGTCTGACTATATGGATCCTGTTGGTGATGATACTGCCGACATAACGCCCAGAAGGCTTCAGAATTTCAAGGTAATCCCTGGACAAGATTACATTGTAAAGAATACGGCTGTCAATGACACTGTCATGATCTATCAGATCGATACCATTGCCGCTGATGAATACGGGCTTGTCACCTTCCCGGGCTTCCTGGTGAAATCAGGCGACCAGAACACCGGCGGCAGCCGTTTCATCATGGCTCCTGTTGTTCCGGTTTCAGAGGTAACAGCCCAATCATTAAAGGGCGATGGCATGGCCATTGCAGTTGCGCCCAATCCGTTTAATCCAGCTACGGAAATAACAATTACGAATTTCAAATTACGAATTACGAATCCTGAAATTAAAATATTCAACATTAAAGGGGAATTGGTTTCTGATTTATCCAATTCGATTCGTAATTCCAAATTCGTAATTCGTAATTTTTTTGTTTGGGACGCTTCAAACCAGCCAAGCGGGGTCTATGTCATCAAGGCGACGATGGGGAACAGGATATTGTCGAAAAAAGTCATGCTGATGAAATAAAAGAAAAAAAAGGGGGGGGTATGCGATTACTATCATTACTTTTAGTGATGATGTTTCCCATGGCTGGGTATGCCCAGCAGAACCGTACCAAAGCGATATTTCCCGAGTATTTAGTTTACGAAGGGGCGTTTTCGCTCAATGCCGGACCTAAGGTCGATGACTACGGCCGGTTCGGATACGGCGGTAATGCCTTTGCCTATTATCCAAATGGCGACCCCAGCGGACCGGATGATGGATACCCTGGTTCATTGTTCGGTTCAGGCCATGCATCCGGCGATTACATAACCGAAGTAAGCATTCCTGTTCCAGGTTTTTCAGCTGCAAAAAATTATACTGATCTCCCCAGGACTTCTCCATTACAGCCTTTTGCAAATCCATTCACCGGGCTTCCTGATTACCAAAGAATTGGTGTATGGGGACTTCTTTATCTTGCCGCCCAAGGTCAGCAGGGCTCGGGAAAATTATACGCAAATGTCGGCAATGATTATGGCGCCCTTCACAATCAGGTGCACATGGCCTGGCTCGATGTCACTCTTTCCAATCCAAATACTGCGGGGTTCTGGCGCCTGGGAACTTATTCGCAATGGGACATTGGGCATTACATGTTCGAGATACCCAAAGAGTGGGCCGACCAAAATGTCCCGGGAAAAACCCTCGCGTGCGGCCGCATGCGCAACTGGGGTGCCGAAGGCCCCAACCTTTTCGCCTGCGCGCCATGGGAAAACGGCAATCCTCCCCTGGCTGGCGACACAATCGATGGCACTCCGCTCATGCATTTCACGGGAAAATCCGATAAGGGTTTCACGGTATGCAGCTGGTATAAGTCCGGTGCGTGGCTAACCTATGGCCAACGGTCTGCGGTCGTCATGTTCTGTACACAGAATTACAGTCTCGATTTCAGTTATTTCAGCGGGCCGTTCGGGGCAGGCATGTACCCCACGCTCCTTTTTTACGATCCGGCCGACCTTTCCGAGGTTGTTCAAGGTTCCAGGGATGAGTGGGACATACGGTGGTATGCCAGGAAAAACCTGGATTTCTGTTTTATTGGAGAAAAAATAGGCCCAAGAGGCGGAAATCTTAATATGGAAGACAATTATTTCTCACCCGGCGGAATGGCATATGACCGCGAACACGGCCGGTTGTATGTTGCCCAGACAATGGTCAGGACCACGGGTGAACCGCAGCCGGTCATTCATGTGTTCCGGATCGATACGACTGCCGCGTCCGGGACCGGACAGCGCGTGGATGGGAAAAGTACAGGAACGCCAGTGCTTTCTGCCTGTCCCAATCCATTTAATCCAAGCACACGCATAATGATCAGCGCTAAGCGAATAACAGACAGCCGGAAACTGCGTATTGCCATTTATACTGTTCAGGGACAGTTTGTGCAGGCGCTGCCAGCCGCTGCCTGCCGACAGCCTGCCGGATATCTTTGGAATGCTTCAAACCTTCCGAGCGGCCTCTATGTCATATGTGCAAAAATAGATGGCCGTACACTGACAAAAACCGTGACACTGCTGAAATAAGGGGCGCACATGAAATGTATTACATATATCATATCATTCCTTTTCATGTTTTCATTCTGGTGCCCTGCACAGGAACCAGCTGTTGATTGGACAAAGGAAATCGCAAAGGATAGTCTGCTTTCCAAGTCGGGCGACCAGTCCGGCATCCGGTCGCACAGTATATGCGAAACCAGCGACCACGGTTATGCAATGACCGGCCATTGCTGCTGCTCACATTGCAACGGTGATTTATATATTGTCCGTACCGACTCTGCGGGGAAAATCCTGTGGACGCAGAGATATGACGACCGGGGAAGGGACGAGGTCGGCAACTGCATACGGGAAACTTTTGACCGCGGCTTCATTATTGCCGGTGTTTCCGAAGATCCGGCCAGCAGCCGGGCAGATGGATACGTGATTAAAACCGATTCTCTGGGCGCAGTGGTCTGGGAGAAAATAGCAGGCGATACATCCTATGGCCGCCTCGAAGTCCTTTATGCTGTCCAGGAAACATTTGACCATGGTTTTATCACTGCCGGATATGCGTTCTCTAATAATAACAGCGAAGCCTATTATGTAAAATTGGATGCAAACGGCAATGTGCTATGGTCAAAAACATGCGGCGGGCCAAGGAACGATTGGGTGCGATGGATTGAACAGACAAACGACAGCGGATATATCATGTGCGGCGCTACATATTCATTCGGCGCCGGCGGGTCTGATGTGTACGTGGTCCGTACAAACGCCGCAGGAGACACGTTATGGACAAAAACATTCGGTGGCAGTGAAGTCAACGACGGTGCATATTGCGTCCGCCAGACAAACGACAATGGGTTCATCATGACAGGGCAGACCAATGATTATACCGATATCTACCTTGTCCGGCTCGATGTGCAGGGAGACCTGGTATGGGAAAAAGCCATTGGCAGCGACACCACTTCTGAATGTGGCCGTACCATACGCCAGACGCCAGACAATGGTTTTCTCATTGGCGG
>MFYT01000017.1 GCA_001789205.1 Candidatus Raymondbacteria bacterium RIFOXYA2_FULL_49_16
GTCTGTGATAACCCCTTTATCGGAAAGTGAACGCTATTCTTTCATAAATTCATTAATCTTGGTTCCGGCTATGCCGGCTTAGAATATAAAAAATTCAATCCGCCGGTTTCCTCAAACAGGTTTCGAGGCAGGTGGGATCGCAGTTTTTCTCGCATGGCTCGATATGGACCATGACATGCGTGCCAGGAAAAAGGGCGCGTATCTCCTCCGCGATATCATGATTGATCCGGTGCGACTCATTGACCGGCATATCGGGCGCTACCAGCGCGTGAAACTCGACAAAGCGCGTTGCTCCCGACTTGCGCGTTTTAAATTTGTGATATCCCATGAGTTCGGGATGGCGCTGGCGCAAAACCTCCTTTATGCGTTCTTCCTCGTCCGGGGGCAGCCGCACATCGAGGAGGTCGCGGACCGATTGCAGTGTAAGTTCCCAGGCGGCCCTGAGGATAAGCAAAGCCACCAGCATGGCGGCCACAGGATCGACCCAGTGGAGATCTATGCCAGGAAACCAGCGATCGTGACACCAGAGAACCGCCATGCCGGCCATAACGCCCAGCGAGGTGTACACATCAGTGCGCAGGTGCCAGGCATCGGCCTTCAGGGCTATGGAATCCGTGGCCTTGCCCACACGGAAAAGCAGGGACGAGACCGCGATATTAACCACGGCTGAAAGCGCCATGACCGCCGCACCGAGCGCTGGCGCCTCAAGGGCTGAAGGATGGAGGAGCTTGCCAATAGCCTCCCAGATAATCCATATCGCCGCGCCAAAAATGAGCAATGCTTCTATGGCGCCCGAAATGTTCTCGAATTTGCCATGGCCAAAGGGATGGTCGCTGTCCGCTGGTTTTCCCGATGCGCGCACGGCCAGAAAAGCAATGAACGCCGCCACAAGGTCCATGGCCGAGTGGGCCGCCTCGGAAATGACCGCAACCGAGCCGATGGAAAGGCCTATCATAAGTTTAACGCCAACCAATAGAGTGTTTGACGCCACTGAAATAAGCGCAACCCGGAATTTTAGTTGATTTGTATCCATAAGACCCAAATAATAAAGCCCCGTGGAACCGTATGTCCCACGGGGCGCCTTGTACCATCCGCTGCCGGCATATCCGGCCCGGCTACACTGCCCAACCTCTGTTGAACAGCTGCCTGATCATTATGCAAATAATATATGTATTTTCATTTTCCGCGTCAATTCAGAAAATTATCTACCGCCACCCGCATGCCTCTGCAAGAAGCGCCGAATAATCCACAAAATCCGGCCACGACACATCAGGCGGCACCCCGTGGTCGCACCCGGGAATATACCCGCCATCCAGAATTACCGGTTTGATCCGTTCAATCTCCCATCGGATCTCATCCCCGGCCTTTGCCATGCACCGCTTATCCACACCGCCGCGATACGCCATGTTCTTCCCGAACTTTTTCCTGAACGCCCGTATATCGCAACCGGCTGCCACCTCAAGAGGATCGCACGCGTTGATTCCGCCCTCTATCCAGACAGGTATGAGATCCTCAATATACCCATCTGAATCCATTGATACTATCTGACAGCCCGACGCTTTTATTTCTCGTGTCCATCTCTGGTATACGGGCAGCAGGAACTCCCGGGTCATGTCGGGCCCGATCATGGGATGGCTTTTATACGCCATGTCTTCGCTAATATGCACTGAATCCAGTTCCACCATGGTGATCAGAGGCTTCAGTGTCAATGAAATGAAATCTGACCAGAAGCTGATCATTTCCCGTATCCACTCAGGATCGTCGATTAAAAGCATACACAGGCCTTCAAACCCGAGCCATTCGCGCAATTGCCAGAATGGACCGTTTATAGGAAGGTCTACGACATAGTCCCTGTTCCGCAACAGCCTGCACCGATCTTCAAAATCAGCGGGGAATCTCCCTGAAGTCGCGGGATCGTACCGTTTTTTCATCTCCTCCCAGTCGCCGCGCGTCTCCACCGGACATTTGATCCACCTGCGAGTGACAAAGTCCCTTGCCGTGCGCAGATACGTGGCATCGAACTGGTCGCTGATCTCGACAATGGCGCCCATCCAGTCGCGGACAATATAATGGCCGTGCTTGTGCTCCAAAACCTTTTCCTCGTATTCCGGCATCATTTTAAAAGAAACCCCGGGATCTGCATACGGAATTTTTGGAAGTTCCGGATCAATGCCGGTCTCTGTACAGACCTGTTCATAATAATCGGCATTTTCCGGAAGCCCCTGCGCATGCCATGTCTTGAGCGTTGATTCGCGCGGATGACCGGGCTGAAAGGGTATTTTATCCGGTTTGCCAAAAAGGAGGGTTTCGTTGAACCGTTCACGCGCATTCATGGTTGACCTTTCTTTTTATTGATTATTTGTTCCCTGTATATTGAATGTACCTGTTTTCCTTGATATTAATATTATACTCTATTATTTTTATTATTACAAGAGGCTGGATGTAGTATTTATTGTGTTTTTGTGCTGTTATTACTGAAATATGAAGGAATCATCGATCAACAGGTTCTGGCAGCGCGCAGGGGGCCCTGCGTGGCCGCTTGATGTCAGGAGCGTAGGCGTTAAAAACGACCTTTTTCCCTTTTCCGCGGAACGGCCATCAGGCGCTGATTTTTTTATAATCATGTGGACCACTGCCGGCAGGGGGGAATTGAAGGCTGGCGCAACACGCTACATCCTGAAAAAAGAGTATGTGTTTATACTGCCTCCAGGTGTTCCGCATTCGTATGGCACTGTTAAACAGGTAAAAAGCTGGGAAAAATGGTGGTTGACAATTGACGGGGCAACAGCGGCCGATTTTATGAGGGGTTTGCATTTGAACAGGGTCCTTGTGCGCAGGATCGGCGCTCCGCCTCTTCTGCTTTTCAAGAGACTGGCAACCATGTCAGCGTATCCGGGCGTCTCCGGCGCAATGGACCGCGCGCACATCGCGCTCCGCATCCTGTACGAGATCTCAGCAAGGGTCGATCAGCGGTATAGAGGAAATCCCGCAGCTAGGTACGGAAAAATCGCTGATTGGGTGAATGCCAATATCGACTCGCTGAAGAACGTGGACGCCATGGCCAAAAGGGCCGGCATTACGCGGTCGCATTTTTCGCGTACGTTTACCGAATCAATGGGGATAACGCCCAAACAGTTCCTGCTTGAGGCAAAACTGAACAGGGCAAAGGACCTTCTTATGCGCACGCCATTGAAGATCAAGGAAATCGCCTATGCATCAGGCTGGTGCGACCCGGCGCATTTCTGCCGGCAATTCTATCGTCTGACCGGCTTTTCGCCAACGCAGTACCGCGCCATGTCGCACATATAGAGATCATTGGTTTGTTTTTTCAAGCACCTGAAAAAACACGGCCCGTCCTTTTGCCTGTTTCAGTATTTTTCCCTGGTTTAATAATACATCAAGATATTTCCAGCCAGTGGCCTTTGAGATCTTCATGCGCCTCATGAAATCGTTTATGGTGAACTCTGTCCGTTGAAGCTGTTTGAGCGCTTTTTCCACTCTGCTTTGCAGGGAGTCCTGCAAGCCGAAAGACGATATGTAGCGTTTGACAGTATTGTACGAGCAGCCGAAGTGGAGCGCTATTTTATGCGGTTTGCCGTACAATTCATCATACACCCTCCGGAACGTTTCGCTGTCCCGGTACGACCCCGCGACCGCACGCACAGCGCCAGCCCCCGCTCCTCCGGCAGTCATGGCCCGTGTACGGACCACAGGCGTCCCGCCTATTGCCATACCCGCTGTTTTTGCCAAGAACGAGGGAAAGTGTTCAGCCGTTAATATGCCCTGGCGGTTGATGATAAGGGCGTTCTCGATCGCGTTCTTGAGCTCGCGCACATTACCGGGCCAGGCATAGTTCATGAGCGCTGGAAACACGTTGTTGTTTATCGTGGGAATGAGGGTATCGTTCTGTTTGGCCAGGGAGACGATGAGATGATTCACAATAGGATATATGTCCATCAGCCGTTCCCGTAGCGGCAGCACCGGAATATGCACGACCTTGATCCGGTAATACAGGTCGGCCCTGAATGTGCCCTGCGCGACCGCCTCCTCAAGGTCGGTATTCGTTGCTGAAACAATGCGCACGTCGACTTTCAGCGTTGTCTTGCCGCCGATCCGCTCGAGCTGGCGGTCCTGCAGGAAGCGGAGCAGTTTGGTCTGGATATCAACGGTCAGGTTGCCTATCTCATCGAGGAACACGGTGCCGCGGTGGGCAAGTTCGAACTTGCCAATCTGCCTGCGGTCCGCGCCGGTAAAAGCGCCTTTTTCGTACCCGAACAGCTCGCTTTCGATGAGCGTTGGCGGCAACGACGCGCAATCGATTTTCACAAAGGGCCCCTTGCGGCCGCTTTCCAGATGGATCGCCTTGGCGACAAGGTCCTTGCCCGTGCCTGTCTCGCCGGTGATCAGGACCGAGGCGCCCGACGATGCCACGGTCTTGATGGTGCTGATGATGTTCTCGATTGCCGGGGAGTTGCCGATGAGACCATGAAAGCCCCGTTCCGTGTTCGCGAGCCGTATCAGCGCCCGGTCCCGGTCCTTTTTATACACGGCCATGCGTTCCTCAGCCCTGGCAACCTCGCCCAGCTCGCGCATGAGCAGAAATTTTTTCATCACGTTGATATACAGCCCGGGAACAATCTGCAATTCATACTGGTTGCCCTCGTCGTTCCTGAACCGCACCAGCTTCCGGAATCCCTTCAACGCGTCATAATTAAACACACTCGACCGGGTGCGCATCGTGAATGACAGATAGGTCACTTTTCCGGGAGCGCACAGACCGAACCTGTTGAGGGGCGCATGGTCGCTGTAAAATGGAATGTCATCTATATGGCGCAGGACATCCCTGCCGTTCACGGCAATGGTGATGATCGGACCGGTCTTGACAATAGCGACCTCACGGGGTCTTTCCTCCAGCTCCTTGCCATAGAGTATGTTGGCGTTCCGTTTCAGGATCGCCCTGTTGTTATTGAAGTTTATCAAGTATCCATTTTCATCGGGCGAAAGGACCGGGTTATCGATGCCGCATAAAAAAACGCCCCCAAATCCTTCGGAGAAGCTGTATTCTATTTTATAGTCGGTCTGAAAAAAATCAAAAGAATCCGGGCAGACAAGGTAATTCGTGTCTCCTGTTTTTCCCTGACGTACCAAACGGACGCTATTTTTCTGAATCTCCCATGACGGGTCTTGCGTATGGAAAAACTGCTCAAAACCGTCTTTTTGAGAATCGACCTTCAGTCCCCATGGCGCATTATTTTTCGCCTCCAGATCAGAAACATGCGCCAGGAATTCCCTTCTCACCCTTCCCCATTCCTTAAAATCCTCTTGGACCAGGCATTCGCTCAAATTCGTCCCGCGAAAACGCTTTTCTCCGAAGATGGACATGAGCTTGCGGTGAAACCTTCTCCCGAAATCCTCCAAATTCAAGCGTTCATCCAGGATCGCAAACAGGTCTTTTTCGTAAAATTGGTGGATGCTTTCCACGGAAAAAGGAAGCAATTCAATGGAAAATACTGAAAAATCATCGTGCTTTTGCCCTCGCTTGATCAATGCGTGGATACCCTCCTTCTGCGAGGAATCCACGGGAAAAGCGATAAAACCCGGCTTGGGAACCATACGGCACCTGATGCCTGTCGCGGTTTCATTAATGACATCAATGATCGATTTGAACGGTTTCCCTTGCAGGTCGCCAAGGACATATCCCAAAGTCCGGGTGAAATTGTCCGATATCCAGATTATTCTAGAATCATTGTCAACCGCACACAGGGCATTGAAAGAACCATTAAGAAGAGATGTGAACTGATTTTCTGTAAATTCCTTGATGGTCATAGTTGCACCTCTTGACCAAAGTTTTGATCGAACAAACAATATAAATAATAATAGATATAGTGTACATATTTATACGATACGTACCAATACATTCAGCTATCTGATAATAATAACAACAGCATTACTTATTTAAATTCAAAGTAGTTGTTCTCGGTATAGTTTTTGCATATTAAACCTATAATGTTATAGATTATAGTACCATAAGTTTTATTGTGAAACTTTTTATGAAAGATTTAAAAGCAACTTACAGGAGGGCCAAATGTCCGCATCTAGCTTTCAGCTGACTGCTGTTCACGAGTGGTGTGCCCATGATCCTTTTGGCAAACTTAAGCCTGCAGACGTTTCTGCGGCACTCCTTTCAGTGACCGATAATTCTGGGACAGTGCGCCTGCGTGCTGCGCGCAATGGGTATGTCTCTTTCCGGATACTGATCCAGGGTACTGGCGAATACAGGCTCAACGCTTCGATAGGCAAGAATCTGGAGACAGACCTTTTCAAGGCCTGGTATCACCGTATGGCAGATCAAAAAGAGAAGCAGCCGGATTACTGGCCCGATGCGCTTATCCCGGTTCATGGCACTGAAGCCAACGGCGCAATTCCCGACCCTGATAACAAAATTAACGGGCAGTCTGTCCAGGAGTATTGGGTAGACCTCTTTGTGCCCCCTGACGCCAAACCCGGAACCATTACGGGTAAAATAGAGCTCATTACCGGCGGTCAGACGATAAAACTGCCAGTGGCCGTGGAAGTGCTGGCCATGGATATACCCGAAAACCCCTGCGTCACGGTTTATCTCAAATCATACGGGTGGGAAAAACTGCGGGAACAATACCCCAGTACCTTCGCACGCACCGGCAAAGGCGCCCGCATGTGGAAAAATGTCATAGGTCTTTTCCATAACTACCACCGCCTTATCCACGAGCACCGCGCCATATTCCGCAGCCGCGGAGGTTCCCACTCCGGGTCGTTTGATATCATCTACAGCCCGCGCGTGGTTGGCAACGGCCGCCAAAAACACCTTGAAGATTGGGAGATGTTCGACCAGCACTTTGGCCCGCTTTTCGACGGAAGCGTTTTTCTGAAGGCAGCGCCAGGCGCTCCACGGCCCAGACGGCCCGCACTCCCGGTGCAAGGAATGTACGCGCCCATTGGCCCGAACTGGCCCGCCTCCTATCTCTGGTGGGGCCAACCTGGCTACGAAGTGGAATTCACCAATTGCGTGGCGGAACTCGACGCGCACCTGCGCGCAAAGGGATGGACCCGGACTCAGATGGAAATGTTCTTCTTTCACAAAAAGCGCTTCCGCGGCTTTGAGTGGGATGGCGATGAAACCAAGTTCGCCAAGGACGACGACCGCTTCTTGGAGATGGGCCAGCTCCTAAAAAAGGCCACGGCGAATTCTCCTGTTAAGTGGGTCTTTCGCGCAGACTCCAGCTGGCAGCAGAAATTCCAGTTTGAACGGCTTGCCAACGTGGTGACCTTCTGGGTACTGGGAGGATTTTGGCGCTGGTATCCTCAGGAAATCCGCCAAATTATTGCCCGTGGCGACACTGTCTGGTGGTATGGCGGCACCCCACAGATCCAATGGATAAGCAACCAAGTGCTCGAAAGTCTCTACACCACCTGGGCCTGCGGCCTGCATGGCTATAACCACTGGCTGGCCACTGACCCAGGAAAGGATCCCTGGTTTGCCTGTAATGGGGCCGGTACTGGGATGGTCTATCCCGGCGAGCGTTTTGGCCTGGCAGGTCCCATCCCCTCGACTAGAATGAAAATCATGCGTAATGGCATACAGGATATTGATCTTCTAGACCAGGCAGTGCGCGCCTCTGGTCGCATAGATGCTGTTCGTGAAGAACTGGCCCGCGCCATCCCGCTGCAACTCTGGTCCAAGCCGCCGCGCGCTGCGCTGGAATTGCCTCCAGAGGAATGGGACAGTCGCAAGCTTGGCGCTGAGCACGAGCCTAATGCAATCGAACAAAAAACAGCAGACCCGTCGTGGTGGATGGAGATCCGCCAACGGGCCATTCCTGAGGAGGTGCGCTGATGCCTGCCAAATCCAATGCCAAAACCCGCAGAATGACAAAAGCCCTCCAGGAACTGGCGCGGATAGCCAGTGTCATAGTGGACGGCGAACTCGCCAACAGTATTATCACTGATCAGGCATGCAACCATATGGCTAATCCAGATCTCGAATATATCCACCTTTCCGCTGATTACTACGACGTAGAATTTGGCGCTTTTGTTCAAATGAAAAAAACGCTCCTGCGCCTGCAACGGTTGGTGGACTTCCCCTGTTGCGCGTCACTTTGGGTACGGGTCAGGGGGGCCGACAACCTCATTACCATGGCTGTCCAGAATGGTAACCTGAACCGATACTGGCAACATGGTGAAGAACGCCGTAATCCCGAGGGAGAAATGGCTGAATGTTTGGCATCTGGCAGGATAATTGTTGCGCCACCAGGACATCCAACACGGACAATCACGGTCCTTACCCCAGTGTTCGACAGTCTGGGAGATGTTGTTGGCATTGTGGAGCTTTCTTCACCAGAACCAATCTAAGTATAGTATATCAACAAAAAAACTAATGCACATGTTTATATAATATATAAGCATGCATTACACCATTAAAGAATAATAATAAAAACGTTTCTTATTTAAATTCAAAGCGCTTAACTATGGTATGGTTTTTGCATATCAATAGCAGTAAACAAAACTGTTTTCTCAAGGGAGTATTGTATGAATTTTCTGAAAGATTTGATAAACGAATATAAAACCCTTTATGAGCAGGCAAACCAGGCCAATGATGAAAAAATATATATACAAAAACAGAAAGAACTTGAACTGCTTGGGGAAAAGATAAAATTAATGCAGATCCGGGGCAGCCATATCTTGGAAGAAGGCGTTATATTATAAACAGAAATATAATCTTACTTAAAGGAGGGCCTATAGTATGAAGAACTGCGTACTTGTTTTTCTGGCGCTTGCATCGCTGGTCTTTGCGCAAAACTATTCCAGCGACTCGCTTATTGTGCAGGCAATACTCGATTCAAACGGGTGGAACAGCTTCACTGTTGAGGAAGTGAGTAACGTGAGCGGCAATAGAATCGTCGAGCTCAAACTCAGAGGAGAGACCATCTACTATTCAATACCCACCTACTCGGTTTGGACCGGCTGGTTCATGTATCGTTCCATTACCTGGCTGCCTGCGGAAATCGGCAACCTGACAGCCCTTGAAAAACTCGATCTTGGCGGCCACCAGCTGACCAGCCTTCCTTCCACAATGGGTAACCTGGCCAATTTGAAATATCTCTACCTCGATCCGAAACACTACTGGGACAATACTAAACAGGCCCATATCAACGGCGCCGGTGATATCTATTACGGCGACAGCTTGCGCCATAAAACCGTTTCTTTTTGGAGCGACAGCCTGCTGAATACCTACGCGGCAAACGGCAGAATAAACGACTTTTCCAAATACCGGATTGGATCAAGGCTACCCGCGCTCCCCGCCACTTTTGCAAACCTTGCCAATTTGATTGAATTGGACATAAGCAACAATCCCCTTGACTCCATACCCTCATATATAGGCAATCGTACGGGTATGATAAGATTCTGGGCAGCCGGGATTGGCCTGTCACAATTCCCCCCTCAGGTGCTCAACCTGATAAACCTGGAACTTCTGAACCTGGCAAACAATTACATTACATCTGTGCCATCTGGAATCAGCGCATTGACCATGCTGAAATCACTCAATCTGAGTAACAATGAAATCACAAGCCTTCCGGAATCCATGGGCAGCCTTACGGCATTGTCAGACCTTCTCGACGTTTCGGTAAACGAGCTTGCCTCACTGCCCCAGGCAATAGGCAATTTCACCTTGCTCAAACGGCTCAACATAGACCACAACATGATTACCGCGCTGCCAGCAACCATTGGCAATTGCGCAAGCCTAACGCGGTTCGACGCTGAAGTAAACAGCATTGCCAGCCTGCCATCAACCATTGGCGGTTTGGTTATGCTCGACACCCTCTTTCTTGAGTGGAACGATCTTGCCAGCCTTCCCCCCGGGATCGGCGGCCTTGTAAAAATCATGAACCTCCAGTTAATGCACAACAATCTTGCCAGTCTGCCGGCTGAATTATGCAACCTGGCCGCACTTGCCGAACTCTACATCGATAACAACCAGCTGACCGCACTTCCCGACTCGTTCGGCAGACTCTCGGGCCTTACCATTCTCGAAGCGACCAACAACAAACTGACCGACATTCCCGCCTCATGCGCCCGCCTCGGAAACATGTCGCGGGTGTATCTTTCCGACAATCTTCTCACCTCTCTGTCATCAAGAATCGGCTCGCGCACCTTCGACCTCCAGCTCAACAACAACTTACTGACCTCCCTGCCGCCTGATATCAATGCAAACCGGATCTCCGTGCGCAACAACAAACTGACCAGTCTTCCCGGGTCCATCATGCGGTCCATCCTGAACTCTCTCGATGTTTCCTTCAACGAACTGACCGCGCTCCCCGATTCAATCTCCCTTGCCGTCAATTTGTCGGGAATCCATTGCGCGGCGAACAACATAACTAGTCTTCCCGCTCCATTTCTGAATCTTGTCAAAGTAGTAACCATGGATTTTCACCACAACAACTTGACCGTCCTGCCCGACAGCATCGGATACAAAATGACCGGCTTACGGTTTGTCGACGTGCGCGGAAATAGTCTCTCCACGATCCCCGCCTCGCTTGGAAAACTGTCGAACACGTACCTGACCATATTCGCTGACTCAAACCAGATCAGCTGGCTCCCTGATTCCCTGATTGCCTGGCGGCCCAGCACCAGGTTTTATCTCAATTTCAATCACTTGACACTCGCAGGGTTACCGTCCAATTTATTATCAATTACCTCCGGATTCGAGATCCAGTACAACAGGATTTGCGGCGCCACTGGGGCCATCAATACTTTGCTGAATGGAAAATCACCGAACTACGCTGCAACCCAGGATTGCAGCAACACCAGCGTGGCAGACGCGTCATGTGTAAAAGTACTGGTCAATTCGCTTTCGCAGAACACGCCAAACCCATTCAACCCATCCACAAGCATCAATTTCTCCCTCACATCGCCCAGCCACGTGACGCTGCAGGTCTACGATATCAAAGGCGGGCTGGTGACCTCGCTGGTCAATACCCAGCAACAGGCTGGATCCCATTCAGTGACTTGGGATGCCCGAGGCCTGGGTTCAGGCGTCTACTACTACCGGCTTGTTGCCGGTGATTTCAAGGCAATGAAAAAATGCATCGTAATCAAATAACCATGAGGTCTACCATGAATACAATGAAAACTCCTGTCATCGTCAGCTTGTTCGTTGTTCTTTTTGTTGTTGGAATATCGCTGGTTCCGGTGCAGGCTGAAAACCTGACCATTCCCCAAACGCTCATAACCAAGATGGACACCGCGATTCCCCAAAACCTTTCAGACACCCTCTGGAAGGAATTGGCGTACGAATATACGCCCAGAATAAACTTGCTCGACAGCAACGATTTTTTTGTGCAAAAATACCTTCCTCGACTGCAGGAAAAGGTCCTGCTTATCTACCAATCCTTCAACAATGTTGATAGAATGAGTTCGTTTCTACACCATTTCCGGGCGGCAAACAATCTTTCATCGTATTTGGAATTATTTGTGAGTGCCCTGGAAAAAGGTGTTGATCCGGCGCTCTCCCTTCCCGGGTCCTACATCGGCACTGCGTTTATTTCACCAACAGGTAATTATGTGATCCATTACCAGTTCGCCGTACCCGGTTCCTATACGCCATCACAAGCCTTTCCGGTCATGGGCGGCCTGCAATGTGAACCAGACCCAGCGGCAGTGGACCGTTCGTCATATATTTTTGTGTGGGATGCGACTCAAGACCCGAAAGAGATCTTCATGGACATTGCCAAGGACCTGCATGTGGACCCATTTGGCACATACATTGTTTCACATTCAGACGGCGCTCTCGGTGGCATACAAAACGCCGCCCGGGCCCCCCACAACTTCGCCGCCTATGTACCCCTCTCTTCCGGCATCAGGGAGCCCATCAGATACGATACCTGGCAATACATCCGGTATCTGCAGAACATCCCTATTCTTCTCATGTGCGGAACAACAGACCCCTTTATAGCGAACAACCAGGCTGTGTATCAGGAATTATCAACCGCAGGCGGCATTGTTGAATGGCGTTCATGGGTCGGATATCATGAACAGAGCGTCCTGGTTGAAGAGGAAAAATACCAGATCATGACCGATTTTTTCGACAACTACCGTCTCTACCCCTATCCCCAGACAGTGACCCACCTTATCGACAACATTAAATATACGCGCGCCTTCTGGGTAAATGGGCTCCTAAACAGAAACTATTCTACATTCGGCAAGGACCTCTACATGCTCGGTGTTTCATTCAAGATCACCGCGCACAAGGCCGTGAACACCATTGAAATAGAGCATGCTGACGACCATATATCCGGATTTGATTTCTTGCTGAACGATTCCCTTGTCTCCAATATCAGCCAGCCGGTAAAAGTGGTGCGGGGCAGTGACACGCTTTTCAACGCCGTGGTTCCCGTGGGCGGTAAAGTCACAGTGCACCTGTACGATTCAAGCTCCATTCCCGCGGCATTGCCTCCCCAGCACCAGGCAGCAGGGTATTTTTCAAACATGGAGACCACGCTGCTGTGGGAAGAGCTCAGTGCGATCGAACAGGACTATTTTGGCGTAACCACGCCCATGCCGTTCGAGTTGCCCGCCCCTCAAACCAGCATCGAAGAGAATAGCGCCAATGAACACCAGATGTTTGCGCTTGCAGCAGGTCCTAACCCATTCAACCCGGTAACTACTATTACCGTGAACAATGGCGGGGCTGTTGCCATGTCACTCAAGATTTATAACATTAAAGGAGAGATGGTCAAAGACTTGACGTCTTCCTTCAGCCATGCCGGATCCTCCGTGCATTCGTGCGTATGGGATGCCGGGAAGATGTCATCGGGGACCTACATTGTCAGGGCAGTCAAAGGGAAACAGGCCATAACCAAACAAGTTACACTGCTTAAATAATGATTGTTTTTTATCCATGACATCCGGAGGTACTATGCGACTACTTGTTTTGCTTGCCGCTCTCTTGCTTGTCAGTCAGACACCTGGGCGGTTGCGTAATCCCTGGATCGTTGTTGATCATGACCTGAATTTCTGGAGCATTACAAAATCAACGCAGACCCACGACCACTTCCCGGATTTTCCCGCTTTTGACCGGCAAAATCCGGATCAATTCTTAAAGACCTGGCATGATTCCATCTGCGTAGGAGAGGCAAGATGCAATAAATATGACGGGTTTTTAAGCGATTGGGGCGGCGATTGTCTATATGCAAGAAAAAACGAATACTTTGCCCACGACGGCAAAAACTATAAAGAGGCGCCATTTCCGGAAGGGCTGCAATATGCTCACATATATGATCCCATGAAATTTTTCAACTGTTTCGGATATGGATACTGCATGTTTATTGGCGAGGTTTCCTGTAATTATTATACCATGCTAGGATATGAGGCACGGCAGTGGTCATTAAAATGGAACGCGCACCGGGTATGCGATGTATATTATAATGATGGATGGCACTGGTTTGACTGGGACGAGGGCTGGTGGACCGCCAATGCCTCGGGCAATACCTATGGACTCGACTTTGCCACCACCAATACCACCGCCTATATGGCCGCGCCCCAGCGCTCCGTGTATATTGATTCAGTAGGATGGGGTACCTTTATCCAAGGCGCGCTGGCACGGCCCGAATATCTGTTTTTCGGGTCCATGCGGGGCGGCGGAGCGGACATGAGCTTTGCTTTGCGCATAGGCGAAAAGATAGAGCGATTCTACAACCCGCTGGACAATACCTATTTTCATCCAAATACGGATATGGACATGACCAGGACCCCGAAAGCATGCGGCAATTCCCGGATCACCTATGAGCCCACCCTTGGCGACGTATACGCCGATTTCCTTGACGGTATTTATGAACAATCAAACGCAACCCTGGTAGCGGATGGCGTTACCCTGGACAACGGCTCTGTTACCTGGGCCATACGGTCGCCCTATGTAATCTATAGCTCAAATGTCTCAATGACCAGCACTGGTTCTTTAACAACCCAGGTGTCGTATGATCTGGGTGTCACCTGGGCGGACTATACTGATTCGCTCCATGCGCAGCAGAGGTATGATTATCTGCTAAAGGTTTCGGGGACCGGGAAGATAACCGCGCTTAAAGTGGTCACCATTGGACAACTCAACCCCGGGGCGCTGCCAACACTCAGACAAGGAACAAATAACTGTAGGCTGTACCTGTACGACAATGATGAGACCCTTACGTTGCTTCCTGATTGGCGTACCAGTGCGGGGTTTAACAAACATGTGGTTGACGTATCGGGATTTACCTGGCTGGGAACCGATAATATGCGGAATGGCGGTAAAACAAACAGCAGCGACAGCGGTGATTATATTACCATGGAACTGACTGGCCCGGCAACAGGGTCTGTTGTGTCCGCCAGCGGCTATTTTACCATCAACCGCCTAAGACGCCAGGAGAACTTTATACCTTATGCCACAAATACGCTTGATATTCTTACCGGGAATAGCATGCATAATCTGGCGGTAACTACAACCGCACCTTCGCCCATGCATACAGCGCTTGCCACAATGCAGAGCACGCTCACGGAATATGGTTTTGGCCACTGGGCGCAAGCGATAAATTTTGAGCGCGACCCGATTTCCACTCCGGGAAACAAGGGGTATATTCAGTGCAAAGGACAGGAAATTCAGCTTACCCAGTTCCGTGAATGCGAGCTGTATATGCACTATTATATAAACCACCTTGACCAGGATTACCTGAACGATCTTATTATAAAACATATCTATAATTCGAACGAGACAACGATTGACAGTGTGATATCATATGTGTCGGCGGAGGAAATCGCGTCATCTAACGGCATCATCGACTATGAAGTAACCTATCCAACGGCTTTTGTCAAAGACCCAAGTCACTGTATTGTTATGGAGGTCGCGGGCGGTGTATTACTTACAGACCTGGAGCAGAACCCCCTTGTATCCCAAATCAAAGAGTTGGGGAATGATAAAAATGATGGTGTATGCGTCATGACAAACATTCCCAATCCCTTTAATCCATTAACAGTGATCAGTTTTTCCATAAAACAAAAGAAACTTGAAAACATGACGCTCGCGGTATATGACACAAAGGGCGCATTAGTCAAGGTCCTTACACAAGGGCTTGTTTCCAGCGGGAATATGTCTGTGTCCTGGGATGGACGGAACATGAGGGGTGCGGACGCGGCCAGCGGTACCTATATGGTAAGACTAAAATATGGAAATACGTTTTATACGCATAGGATAGTATTGATACGATAGGTCAATACATTTGAAAATTATTAAAGGGGGCTAGCATGTCCAGATATTTTGCAGCACTTGTTATTCTGATTGCGCTTATTGCCCAGACCCATGGCGCCATCAGACTTAAACACCATTACGGCCAAACCTTTGTGGTCTTTCCGCGCGGCGCAACCACCACAGACTCTT